>DADP01000030.1:19628-20528 GCA_002495025.1 Desulfurococcaceae archaeon UBA285 | reverse complement strand
TCTCTAAGTGTGTTAATATAGTTTGAAAACCCGGTTTCACGGGGCCATCCAAACAGGTATTTTTCGCTTTCATACCATATAAAGGGTACGAGGAATCCTTCAACCTGATTTATTAACAATGAGTACTCAACGCATTTACTAGTTTGCTCAGTGTTTTCTTGTTTACTACATGTTTTAACTAGTGGTATTAAACTAGAATGTATATACGTCTTGCTTTGAAAACCTTGTTTTCTAAGAAGTATTTTTACATGTAGTAGTAGTTCATCGAGGTTTCTCGTTAATAATGGTTCTCCATAACCCCAAATTAAAACACCATCTATATACGTGGATTCTGGAATAGATGATAACAAGTCTTCATAGACGTCATTAACTAGTATTTCTATTCCACTTTGATACATAGAAGTTTTTGGTTTGGGTAGAGGGCATACTATACAGTTTAATGGACACTTCCTCGGTGGTAGTAGAGGGTCTAATAGTATGAGGTTGCCTAGTGCTCTACCAGGGTAGACTCCGTAGAAGTAACTTAATTTATAATCCATGTTTTTCAACCTCTAGTAGAGCTAGAAAGAATCCTTGGCCCTTGATTCTATGTGGATATATTCTACGAGTGTAATTAGAAGATGTATAGCCTTGATAACCCCTATCTATGAAGTCATTAATGGGGATTTCACCGAATTTTACACGGAGGCCTAGTCTTCTAACTACATAGTCTACTACTTCTTCTCCTTCAAGCGGGTGAATACTACACGTCATATAATATATCTTTCTCCCATTTCTCAAGGCGTTTACTAGAATTCTCTTTTGTAGAATACTCAGTTTTTGAATTTTCTTCTTTGTAATGTATAGTTTAACTGTTGGATCGCCGTAAATAGCACCAGTATTACTGCAAGGAGCGTCAAC
>DADP01000030.1:451-19580 GCA_002495025.1 Desulfurococcaceae archaeon UBA285 | reverse complement strand
TTTCTAGTAGTAGTGAGCCGATCAAAATCGATGTCTACCGAAACTAATCTACGTGGATTTAACTGTGAGTAAACCTGTATTAATTTAACACCTGGCGCACTACATGCATCTACAAAGTCTTCTATTTGACTAGTAACTAGTGAAATAGCAGTATAGGAAGTAATGTCTTGTGGTATAACATAGCCCTTTTTAATGCATTCATTAACACCTATTTTTACAAATGGATCCTCTACTAGCAAAACGTCTTTGTAGTACTCGTGTCTTTTTACTCTAATACCTGTTTTCTCGAGGCATTCAACAGCGTCTTCTATAGTTGTTTTCAATGTATTTACACGAAGCCACCTCTTTTTCTCGTTGAGAGACTTCAACATGCTTTCTAACTCGTTGCTTGGTAGTTTTCCATATAAATCTCTTATAAACCATGATGGATAGCCATGTAGTATTGATAGTTTTAGTATTGACGACAATGAGTGTGAGAGCTCGCGTGCTTCATCTAGTATTCTATCTAAGTCAAAAGCCCTTGAAAACAAGTATTCTACTATTCCAGGAACATTGTGGCCGAATCCATGATAGCTAGATAGAAATCTAATTGTGTGGTAGTAGACTACTAGTTTATAGAAGAGTTTGTAGTATAGTGATGCCTCGCGTGGAGTCAGTTTATATCTTCTAACTATGTCACTAAATACTTTGTCGTAACTATGTTTTTTATTCAATAGTGTATTGAAGAGGATTGTTGTATAGAATTTTGCTTTATCAGGGTTTATAGACAAAATACATACCTTTACCTAGAGTGGTACTGGAACAACTTTTACACTTCTACCACTTGTTTTATGAGTGAAGAATGGTAGTCCTGGATTTCTCATTTCTCTAAGTGTATAGAGATCTCTCGCGAAGAGTAGTCTTATATCGTCTACTCCGAGTACAACCATGGCTAGTCTATCTACACCAATACCCCATGCAGCCGCGTTATAGCCTTTTGCACCTAGTATCTCCATTACTTCTGGTCTAAACATGCCACCAGGAAATACCTCTATCCAGCCGAGTTTTGGGTGTTTTACATATCCCTCAACGCTTGGCTCGGTGAATGGGAAGTAGCCGGGTTTAAACCATACTTCTTTAATGCCGAGAGCTGCTGCTAACTCCTTGAAGAAGTATAAGAGGTGTTTGAAATTTACGTTTCTACCAACTATTACACCGTCTAATTGGTGGAATTCCATGCTGTGTTTGGCATCTAGGTTTTCAGGTCTGAAATTCCTGTCTATTGTGAATACTCTATACTCTCCAGGCCCTCTTTCATAAATAGCTCTCGCGGTAACAGCTGTTGTCTGGCTTCTAAGTACTAGTCTCATCGCTCTCTCTGGACTCCACTTGTAGCCCCATCCTGCTTCGTGTATTACTCTAGCACGCTCTATAATGTCGCTTGGTGGTGTAGCTTTTCTCTGGGTTTTCACAAAGAATGTATCGTGTATTTCTCTAGCTGGATGGTCTTGAGCCTGGAATAATGCGTCGAAATTCCATAGTTCTGCTTCAACATGTGGTCCTTTGACTTCTTCAAACCCCATACTAATCATTATTTCTCTCAACTCCTCAATAAACTGCATAAATGGGTGTTTCTTGGATATTGGTGGTGATGGTGGTTCTATTGATAAATCAAACTCTTTTACCAGGTACTTATCTAGTTCGACAGCGTATTCTGGTTTGACAACTGTTATCAATGTTTTCTCTTTAATTAAACCAATACTCCAGAGTTGTTCGAGTAGACTGGTTTTTCTAAGTGTAATTATTGTTTTCTCTCTTGTTTCTACGAGTTTGCGTCGTTTTAAAGTGTTTAATAATTCCTCGCTTACTGAGCCTTCTTCTAGTAGGATTTGAAGTGCTTTTTTCAATTCATTTGTTTGATTAATTACTTCAATACATTTTTCCTGGTTTATAGACTTCAATGTCTTTCGCTCGATTTCAATACATCCTCCTTTAACGAGGTATTGTAGTCCAATTAATACTTCTTCTCTCGGTGCTGTGTTTTTATTGACGAGTTCTTCTACTAAGTCGCTTGTTGATTTACCTATATATTTCTGTATATACTGGTAGACTATTTCCTCTGGAAACCCGTTTTTCAAGTATTGCTTTGCGATTTCTGATGGAGTATAATATCTAACTGTCTTTCTATCTAGTTCTATTAGTTTTTTTGCTTCTAGCTCAGCTAGATCTCTCATTAAATCTTCTTGTTTTACACCTAGTTCTCTTGCTATATCGTGTAATTGATTAACTCCCTTAACAAGCAACTCTAAGATCCTGTATTGTCTTGGTGTAACATATACTGGTTGCTGCAACGAAACACCTGTTTATACACACTACATTGTTATATAGCTACTTAGCTTTTATTGTTAAAGCCGCTTACACTATTAGTTGTAGTTGTATATAGGTAGCTGGAAACAAGTGTTTTAGTGTATTCGTGTCTTGGATTATACAGTACTTCTTCGAGCTTTCCCTCTTCAACTATACATCCATCTTTCAATATTATTACTCTATCAGCTAGGTATTGAGCTACAGCTAGATCATGTGTTACAGTAATCATTGTTGGTTTGAAGTTACTGTATATATTGTTTAGTAGATTCAATATTTGTGCTTGTATAGAGACGTCTAGTGCAGAGGTTGGCTCGTCGAGAACTAGTATTTCGGGGTTTGCTATAATAGCTCTCGCTATTAATACTCTCTGTCTCATTCCACCACTGAGTTCCTCAGGGGTGTCATCTAGTGCGCTCCAAGGAAGTCCTACGAATCTTGCAACTTCTACAACTCTCTTTTCAATTTTCTCTTTGTTTTCACCAATTACTTCGAGTGGCTCTCCAATTATAGTTTTAACTTTTAAAACAGGATTGAGAGATCTGTATGGGTCTTGTGGAACATATCCTATCTTCCTCAATATTTTCTCTCTTTCCTCGTCGGGTATTCTATAGATGTCTCTACCATACAGTAATACACTGCCTTTAATTGGCTTGAGAAGTCCGAGTATTACTTTTAATAGTGTTGTTTTACCAGAACCACTCTCGCCTATTATTGCTAGTCTCTCGCTTTTACCAATACTGAAACTTATATCTCTTAGTACGACATTTACTTGTTTCCAGATTGATAGTGCTCCCTTTACTACTTTATAACCAGCTGTTACTCGCTCTAGTTTAATTACTTCTTCACTCACTTCTAGGCCACCTCGTGGAATCTCCAGCACTTGACAAAGTGGCTTTCATCGTCTCCTACTGGTATCATTGATGGTGTTGTTTTACACTCTACACTGGCGTAGGGACACCTCTCTCTAAAAGAACACCAAGAGATATCTTCGAATATGCGAGTTGGCTCTCCTGGTAGTGGTTTTAGGGGTTTTTCAACTCCTAGTATTGGAACACACTCCATTAGCATTCTAGTATATGGGTGTTTGGGAGATTGGAGTATAATACTTGTTTTACCTATTTCAACTATTTCTCCCGAGTACATTACAGCTGTTCTATTACATATAGCACTAGTCATTTTAATATCGTGTGTTACAATAATCAATGTTACTCTATACTCTTTATTTAGTTTACTTAGAAGACCAAGTATACCGGCTCTTAGAGATGCATCTACAGATGATGTTGGCTCGTCTGCAACAATAATTCTAGCATTAGATGCTAGTGCAAGAGCTATTAATACCCTCTGCTTCATTCCACCACTTAGTTCGTGGGGGTAGTAGTCTAGTATTTCACTGGTTAATCCAACTTTACTCAGTGTCTCAATAGCTATACTTTTAGATTTACTCTTATCGTATTTGTATAGATCTCTCAGTACATAGTAGAAGTGGTCTTCTATTGTTAAAAACGGGTTTAAACTTGTACCTGGGTTTTGAGGTATGTAGTTAACTATACGGCCTCTTACTCCATTATAATTCCTTGAGGAGTCATCAACTACTAGTTTGTCAAATATGTATACTTTACCCTGGGTTACAGCATGCGGTGGGAGAATGCCGGCTATTGCATTTGCAAGTGTTGTTTTACCAGAACCGCTCTCACCAACAAGGCAAAATGATTCTCCCTCCTGGATTTCCAAGTCTACTCCTCTAACAGCCCACTGTATTTTTTCTTCTTCTTCGTCGAGGTAGCCAATTCTCAAATTCACTGTTTTTACTGCTAGAACCACAGCCTCCACCTTCTTCTCAACCTTGGATCTAGGTCTTCTCGTAGAGGATCAGCTATTAGAGTAAACCCTAGTGTTGTAATCAATATAAATAAACCGGGAAATACAACTAGCCATGGAGCACGTATAAATGCTTCAAGACTGAGACTTGTAATACCCTCGTAGAGTATAACACCCCAGTCTGGGTGTCCTGGTGGTAGTCCAAGCCCCATGAAGTTTATAGCAGATGCTTCGAGAAGCGCGCTTCCCAGGTCTGATATCGCCTGGACTGTAATGGGCTGGATGATATTTCTCAATACGTGTCTTTCAATGATTTTCAAATCACTTAAACCAGATAATTTTGCGAGGACAACATAATCCATTTCTACAATGCTTTTAGCATATACATATGTTATTCTTGCATACCACGCCCACCACGTTGTAACTAGTGAAATAATAACTACGTGGAGTCCCGGCCCCGTACTCAATCTTAAAAACAAAGCTATTACTATAGCTGGTATAGCCATAAAGAGCTCTATTAAATAATTCAATACTAGTTCAACAACGCCTTTAAAATAAGCTGCTGAAATACCCGCGAAGAGTCCAATTAATAGACTCAAAAAGATCACTGTAAATGCTTGAATTATAGCTGTTGAAGCACCAATAGCTATTCTAGAAAACAAGTCTCTACCAAGCACATCTGTACCAAATAAATGGTTTAATGAAGGTGGTTGGAGTTTTCTATTCTCGTATTCCAAGGGTACATATCCATATCCTTCACGAGGATATGGTGCTATCCATGGTGAAAACAATGCGAGAAATAATATAAATGTTGTAATTACTACGCCAATTATAAAACGAGTCTTTTTGAGATTTCTCTGTATTAATCGTGATAAGTCCACTTTACAATTTCACCCTTGGATCAATTATTGCCTGTATTATATCTACAAGTGTATTTACAATAATGTAGAATATTGTCAAGTAGATTACAAGAGCCAAGGCAACTCTAAAATCTGCTTTATGTAGTGCATCTAGAAGTATACTTCCAAGCCCCGGTCTACCAAATACAAGGCTTTCAACAACCATGGCGTCAACCATGCTGTAGACAAAGGCTAATCCAGATGTCTGTATTATTGGAGGTATAATACTCCTAAATACAAAGTGTTTGAGTATAGTTGTTCTATTAACACCCCATGCAACACCCGCTTTTACATAGTCTTCAAGTAGTGCTTCTGCTATTAAAGTACGAGTAACTCTTGTAATAACTCCAAGTGGATAGACAGATATTGCTAGTGCTGGTGGAATAAGCCTGGTTAATACATCGAGGAAAACCGGTATATTCCCTTGTAACAATGAGTCTAACAAGTAAAACCCCGTGATACTTTGAAAACCAGTTGTTATTTCTAGTTTACTTGAAACACGCCCATATGGGAGAAAACCCGTGGTAGAATATATTACGAGTACAATTATAGTTGCAAGCCAAAAAGTTGGAGTACTAGCTAATACAACACTAAATGATTGAATAAACCCGTCAATACTACTTCCTCTACGAAGAGCTGAATACAACCCCAACAATACTCCTACAGGGACAGCGAGTATATATGTAAACAAGAGGAGTTCAAGTGTAGATGTAAACCCTGAGTATACAACTTGTGTAACAGGTATTTTATATGCAATACTCAATCCGAGATTTCCAGTGAAAACATTATATATGAATCTAGCTATTTGAATATATATTGGTTGATCCAATCCCAACTCGCGCCTAGCAAGTTCTACTGCTTCATGTGCTTTAGGGCCACGTGGATTGCCGGCCCATTTTACAGCTGGATCACCAGGAGTAATTATGAGTAGTGTATATGTAAAAACAATTACTCCAATAACTATGAGAATAGACAAAAAAGTTCTTTTTAATACATAGTTGAGGCTTATTGGCAATTCTATGACCTTACCTCAACTAGTTCAAATCTAATTACAAATGTATATAGTGGGTTTAAAGCGTCCTCGGGTATATATACTCGAGTTGAATATACATATGGGCGTATTTCATCCCATAATCCAATAGCTACTACTTCATTATAGAGTATTAATTGTGCTTCTTTATACAACTCTATTGCTTTTCTATAGTCTACTCCCTCTGTCAACCAAGCTTCTTCTATTAGCTCGTCGAATTCTGGGTTTTCAAAACCAGCGAAATTCCACTCTTTTGACTCACTGTGGAACATTGTATATAGGAAGTCAAATGGCGATGGTATTGTAGGCCACCAATCAGCTATTATGAGGTGTGGTGTTTCCTCTGGGTTTTCCCATACTCCTTTAGCTATGTCTTTTAAACGGGCCCAGTCTTGTGGATTTAACTCTACTTCTATACCTAATTCTGCCATAATGGTTTTGAATATTGTTGCAAACGCTCTTGTTTCTTCATAGTCTACCTGGTATAATAGTTCTATTTTAATAGGTGTAGACACGCCGGATTTTGCTAGTATTTCTCTTGCTTTATCTAGATTGTACTCATATGTTAATCCCTCTATGTGTCCCGGGAAACCATGTGGTACAACACCACTAGCTACTCTACCTATACCTAGAAGGGCTTCTAAAACAACTCTATTTAAGTCTATTGCGTGTGCAATTGCTAGTCTAAACTCTGTTATATTAGTTGGATATCTCTTAGTGTTAAAGAACAATACGAAGTTATGGTATGTTGATAAATTGATTACTTTATATCCTCTATCAAGTAGTGATTTTATTGTTTCTCGTGGTACACTACATGCAATATCTACTTCGCCACTTAGTAGTCCATTGTATTGTGCTGAGGGGTCAACGACTACTTTTATTATTACTACGTCGGGTGCATTATCGTTTTTAATAATACTCCAACCCCACCACTCTTTGAACTTCTCTAATTTGACTTCTTTCTGTGGATCATATGATACTAGTTTATAGGGGCCTGATCCAATAGCGTTTCCATTATTAAACCATTCTTCTAGAGCCCGGTCCATGTAGTTGTCAACGCCTGCTTTTTCCAGTACACTTGGAGAGAAAATATATGCTGAGTAAGATGCACTTGCCAATAGATCTAATCTCTGGGGGTAAGACAACTTGAATTTAATAGTGTATTCATCAATTACTTCGATTTCTTCTACTGCATCCCATATATAACCCATGCCTCTACCAGTCTCGCGATAAATATCTCTAGCTCTTTCAATACTTAGTTTGACAGCTGTTGCATTAAATGGTGTTCCATCGTGGAATACAACGCCTTGTCTAAGGTGGAAAATCCACTCTGTTCCATCTTCATTTGAAGACCAGTTAACTGCTAGTCTTGGCTTTACCTCGCCTGTTTTATAATCGTAGTATGTTAGTGTTTCATATATTGATCCAAGCACGACGAGGCCAGTGTCATCTTCTATACTTGGGTCTATTCCAGTGATTTTATCATTGTATGCATAAACAAGAATTCTTTGAGGTGTTGGTTTCTGGGTTAGATTTGGTAGTAGAGTTACTACTAGGATTAATACTATTATTATAACCCCAATTCCTATTAAGAGGGGAGTCTTAATCTTCACTTCTACATCCCTACCCTGTCTTTTAATCACTATAAAATCCATGCTTTTAAATAGAATTTCATTAAAAACTTCATTAGTAAAAAACCATGTCTTCTCATTTATTTGTTTGTTTAAAAATCTACATTGAGTACTCATTTGACCTCAAAATCTAAATTTAAAAGCTTGTCTTCAAAGAATAGTTATGGGGATTGATTTGAATAGTGCTAAGAAGACTTATCGAGCTATTTTTATTGACACGTCAAAGAAAACTAGTTGGATTGAAGAATACAGTATAGATGAAGTAATGGGGCCTGTAGAACTAGGAGTAAAACTACACCTCGAGAGATTTGAATCCTGGAGAAAACCAGTCTACCACCCAGACAATGCACTAGTTCTCGGAGCGGGAATACTAGCCGGTACAAAACTCTACGGCGTACACAGGTTTATAGCTGTATTTAGAAGCCCGATGACACATGGTCTCCACGTATCTGCTATGGGTGGAGCAGCATTTCAATTCAATGTAAATGCTGATGCACTAGTATTTATAGGCCAGAGTAGTGAGCCGTTAATTGTAAAAGTATTTGATGAAGGCAGTGGAGAACCAAAAGTAGAGTTCTACGAGATTAAACAAGAAAAACTATTTAGTATATGGAGGGAGTATAGAGGACACCGTGGAATATATGCACTACAAGAATACTTGCTAGACGAGTATAGAGACTTCTATACTAAGTATTCAAGTAGGAGTATACTAGTGGGTCCAGCAGCGTATTACTCAAATAATGGTGCACTGGCATCACTAACTATTGTAAAGGGTAGAATAGACTATGGAAGCGAAGACTTTGCTGCTAGAGCTGGTGGTGGAAGTGTACTGTTGAAAGCACATGGTGTAGTAGCTGTTGTATATGGTGGAACCTATGATCGCTCAAAGAATCAACCAGCTGAACTACTAGATATCTCGGCTTTAAACAAGTTATATACAGAGTTAATGAGTAAACCATATCCACAAATAGTTATCGAGACGGGTTCTAAGTATAGATATGATTCAAAACTCAATACTGGAGGTACATTTGGCGGTAACTATCCACACCTAGGAGTAACAACACCAATGCTACACTGGAATATGATATATGCAAGCAAAGAGGTTAGACAGAAACTACATGGATTAATAATGAAGTATATGTGGGAAAAGTTCAACCAAGAAGCCATTGCCACTAAGAGCTGGAAGACATGTGGAGAACCATGTCCACTAGCATGTAAGAAAGTTAGAAAAGGAAAATATAAGAGCGACTACGAGCCATACAATGGTCTAGGTCCATTCATTGGAGTATTCGACGTACACGACGCTGAGAGAGTAGTAGAAGTAGCCGACGCCTACGGGTTTGACGCGATTGAACTAGGATACATAATAGGCTTTATATTTGAAGCTGTAAGCAGAGGCCTCTTAAAGCCAGAAGAAGTAGGTATTAGCGGTACACCCGTACTAGACCCTGAGAAGATATCACTAGAAACTTCTGCTTGGAATGCGAAATTAGCTGTTGAATTAGTAGAGAAACTAGCATTTGGTGCAAATCCACTATTAAGACTCATTGCTGAGAGAGGTGTTAGAGATGCTGCTAAAATACTCGATGTTATGTATGCTGATAGAGTAGCTTCGAGGAAGATTAAATTCAGCGATCTACCGGTCTACGCTGTATTCGGTGAGAATGGACATATATCGCCAAACTATTATTGGACACCCGGCTTAGTAGCACCACTATACGTACTTGGAAAATACTGGACTGTATATAGTGGAGTATTCATGGAGCCAGAAGAATTCGCTGTTAAATCACTAGAGAGGGCATTCTATGAATTAATGATTGAAAATCTAGGTATGTGTAGATTCCACAGGGGATGGGCTGAGAAGACAATGCCCATTATACTCGAGAAGTACTATGGATTACCTGGAGCTCTAGATAGAGCAAAGAAAACCTATATACAGATAGCCAAATACCAGAAACTCGCTGGTGCAACACCGAAAATGTGGGATTCAAAACGCATAGTTGAATTCATGGCTAAAGCAGCTGAAGAATACGGCAACTCCAAGTGGGCTGAGTTATTCAAGAAAGATATGTATGCAGCCGCTGAAGAATGGTGGACTAGATTCTACAAGAAAGTCGAAGAAGTGCTTGGAGTACAATAGTCTTACTTCCCTCAGATCTTTTTAAACCAGAGTATTTAACTCCTCTACGAGCCTTAATAACTCCTTAATTATTATTCACGTTTAGAAGCACTGGGGGCATCTATGAGTGAATCATGGCGCTGTGTAGTTGATAAACTACCCGAAGTAGTGGCAAGAGTGTTAGGTATTGATAAATCAATAGTAGTTGACTTGATTAATACTGGTAGATTAAAGATTGCTCCAACCCCCGACCCCAAAATGGGTGATTTTGGAATAGCAGTCCACCCTCTACTGAAAAACACTGAGCGTTCAAAGTGGAGTGAAATAGGCTCTCTACTTGCAACTGAATTATATTCTTCTACACGTGATGAATGCTGGGTTGAAAAAGTAGAATTTGTAAATGGATACTTGAATATAACTATTAACTACCATGGAATACTTAGAAAACTCGTAGAAGACTACTTTACCGGGAAGATATTTAGAGAACTAGAGAGAGTGGGAAACGGCGAGAAAGTAGTAGTTGAACATACTAGTGCCAACCCAGTACACCCACTCCACATAGGTAGCGGTAGAAATAGTGTTGTAGGAGATACTTTTGCAAGACTACTCAGTAAACTAGGATTCAATGTGGAGACAAGGTTTTACGTAAACGATATGGGTAGACAAGTAGCAACACTAGTATATGGTGCTAAAATAGTTGAATCCAGCGGTATCAGTATACCAAGCAGTATTAAACCAGACCACTGGTATGGAGCAATATATGCTCTTACAAACATCCTCATAGAGAAAAACAAACTAGAAAAGAAACTACGAGATAAAATCAATCAAATCATCGAGAAAACAAGTAGTTTATGTAATCCATGCCTCGAAGGCAGACTAGAAGGAATCCCTAGAGAACTATGCTTTGAATTTTGTAGTATATCATGGAGGAAAAACTATAGATTCAACATAAAGAAAATAAGAGATATCTATAGAGAGATAAAGAAAACTAGTAAAACCACTCAAAACCCCTTAATAACCGAGTTGAAAAACCTAATAGAAGAGTATAAAGCTGAACTCTCAGAATACATAGATTTCGCAAAAGCCGAAGCCAGACTTGCAATACAATATCCTGAATTACACTCAGCACTCAAAGCAAGTATTAGAGATTACCGAGAAGCAGAAGAAGAAATAAACAAGTTGATGCAGCTAGCTGAGAGTGGAGATTCTGAGACAATAAGCTTATTTAGAAGAGTTATAGAACCCGTATTAAACGGGTTCAAGGAAACACTCAGTAGTATAGGAATATACTTTAATGGATTCGACTTTGAATCAAACCCCGAAGTAGTAAAAACAGCACATGAAATAGTAGAAGAGTTGTTGAAAAAAGGTTATGCTAAAACAATTGAAGGCGGTGCTATAGAAGTAAACCTGGATTATGCAGCCGAAGTGAATGAAAAAGTATTGAAGTTATTCTATCCCGATAGAGCTGGAAGGTTTATAGTACGTAGAAGTGATGGTACAACTCTATATGTTACACGTGATATTGCTTATACACTCTACAAGTTTAGAGAACTGGGTGCGCGGAGGGTATACAATGTAATAGCTATTGAGCAGACACGTGAGCAGAAACAATTAAAAGCAGTACTATACCTCTTGGGATACGAGCAGGAAGCAGATAATTTACACCACTTTGCATATGAAATGGTACACTTAAAAGGAATGAGAATGAGTGGTAGGAGAGGAGTATACTATACAATCGATGAAATGCTCGTCGACGCTAAAACAAATATTTTAAAGAAACTATTCGAGAAACAGTCAAGTGTAAAACTAGAAGACTCAGTTGAAATAGCTGAAAAACTAGCTGTTTCAAATGTAAGAGCAATACTGGTTTCTGTAGACCCATCTAAAGTACTAGTATTCAACCCGGAGAAAATAGGCGAAGTAGAATATGGTACAATAATACAATATGCATTTGTACGAGCACAGGGAGTAGTAAGGAATTTATGGGGACTGGAATTCCTCGACAACCCGGGACAAGTCGTTGAAAAAGCACTTGGATTAACTAGTAGAATAGTTGGAACTGAACTCACAATTGAAGAAAAGAAACTAGTAGAAGACATATTCAAATATCCAAGTATACTGAGACAGGCATATAGTGAAATGAGCCCCAACAAGATATTAGAGTATGCTTTAAACCTAGCATTAGACTTCAATAAATTCTACGAGAAATACCCTGTTGTCTCGGAGAAAGATGAAAACAAAAAGTATACGAGAGCGGCTATTACAGTAATGACTTTAATACTCCTCTCAGAGTTAATGGATATACTTGGATTCCCCAAACTCAGGAAGATGTAGATGAATCAACTATCTACAATGAAGCTACGTGGAAAACTAACACTACTAGGGCTTACAATTATAATATGGTTGTCAATAAGCTCTGCTAGTGTATTAGTTAGACTGTCGGGTGCTAGTGCTGAAACATGTGCATTTTGGCGCCTCCTATTCTCACTCATAATACTTTTTACTCTATTGAAAATCAAAAACAATCATGGTTATACTAGTGGGTATACAATACACCACTTTATTGCCGGGTTTGCTCTTGCAATGCACTTCTTGGTTTGGATGCATAGTTTATTTCTTATTCCAATCTATACGAGTACACTACTTGTTACTCTCTACCCTATATACTCTCTAATAATAGAGGTTGTTGTCTTCTCTAGAAAGCCTAGAGTAATACAAGTTGCTGGGTTGATACTTGCATCAATACTGCTTGGAGTATACTTGGGTGTTAGTGATATCGGGTTTAATCTAGGTGTATTTGAAGCTCTACTGGGAGGTGTATTTGCCGCTATTTACTTTGTAGCGGGATACCATGTGAGGTCTAGGCTTAAAGAGCCAACAACTATTTATGCTATAAAAGTCTACTCGACTGCTACACTTATCACTGGAGTTGTAAGTGTAGCTAGTGGAGTAGAGATTATTCCGAAGAGTATATCTACTATTGTATACCTCGTCCTACTCGCAGTTATTCCAATGATACTTGGACATACATTAATGAACTACCTACTAGGCAAATACCCTGCATCTATAGTGTCTTCTATTAGTTTTGGAGAACCATATGGTGCTGGATTACTTGCATATATACTACTAGGCGAGTCGGTTTCAATACAGCAATTAATACTCGGCTCTATTATATTACTCGTAGTGTTTACAACTATTGTTAAATCCAGTGAGTGATTACAAGGTGGTTATTGTGTTGAAAAACCTAGTGAGCCTCTCCGAGGCAATAAACTCGTTGAGTAGAACACTAGGAGAAACAATTAATCTAGACGTAGAAAGCGTGAAGTTAACACAAGCAACTGGTAGAATTATAGCACAAGACATATATGCATTAGAAGACAGGCCAAGCAGGGATTCCACAGCGGTAGATGGATATGCCGTGAGAAGTATTGATACACTTGGCGCAACACAGTACAACCCAGTAGAACTCAGAGTTATAGGGGTTTTAAGGCCGGGTCAAACACCAAGCGATATTTGCCTAGAACCAGGTACTAGTATTAGAGTTCACACCGGTGCGCTTCTACCATGTGGAGCTGATGCTGTATTAATGGATGAAGACGTTAAGTCTATAGGCGACAAGATATATGTTTACAGACAAGCCCCAAAAGGATTAAATATTGTATTAAGAGGTGAAGACTTTAAAAAAGGAGATCTACTGGCGTCAAAAGGGGAAGTAGTAAAACCAGCAGTTGTAACAGCACTAGCTGCTAGTGGGTTAATGGATATATTTGTCTATAGGAGAATAAGGGTTTCAATTGTAGCAATTGGAGACGAATTGATTGAACCTGGATCAAGGGTTGTTAATGGCAGGGTATACAATTCATCTGCCTACACTATATACTCATCACTCGTAAAAGACGGCATATTTGACGTATACTATACTGGTATAATACCAGACAACGTTGAAGCTCTAAGAAAAGTCTTTGATAGAGAAGTTGAACGCGGCGTCGACATAATTATAACAACTGGTGGTACCGGGGTAAGCGAGTCAGATGTTATTTCAAGAATTATTGAACAAGCAGACCGAGTTGTATTTCGAGGAGTTAAAATGAGGCCTGGTAGACCTACTACTTCGTTTGTATACAGGGGAAAAATAGTGTTATCACTATCGGGTTATCCAGTAGCTGCTTGGACCGGGTACGAGTTAATACTACGTAATGCGCTGATAAAGTGGCTTGGATTAAAGGGATTTGAGAGAAAATACATATATGCAGTTCTCGACAAGAGAACACCTAATAACGTTGGCTATACATCTCTAATCCGTGTTATTGTTAGAGATGAAAACGGAGTATTCCATGCAGAACCATATATGTTGCGTGGAAGCGGGGTAATTAGTAGTCTCTTAAAGACAAATGGATACATCGTTATACCCGAAGAACTAGAGGGATATGAGAAAAACGATGTAGTCAGGGTGTACTTGTATGACTAGTGAGTACAATAGAGAACTGGGTTCTCTAACAGAAGAAGAAATAGTAGACTTAATTGCGAGTAGACTAGTTCATCGACCATCCTATGGTGAATACCTCTCCTATCCCGATGACGCGCGTGATATTCTTCCACGAGGCCCTCGTATAATAATGGCTATGGATGCTTATACAGTAAAATCCCTGAAACTACCATGGAGGAGCTTGGATGATGTTGCATGGGCTGCATTTACGGGTCCAGTGAGTGATGTATTAGTTAAGGGTGGTATACCCTTATACGCCATGATCGCTCTTGGAACACCCAGTGAGTGGAAAACCAACGAGTTACTAGAATTCATAAATGGATTAAGAGAGGCTAGTAGCTTCTACAATATTAGAGTTCTTGGAGGAGACACCAATAATAGTTCTGAGCCATGGATAGCAATAACAGTAGCGGGTTTTACAAGTATAAAAAACCCTCCAAGTAGGAGAGGGTTGAAACCAGGAGATAGAGTAATAGTAACGGGAGTATATGGTGCAATGGGCTATGTTGTAAAACATGGCTTTGAAGAAGCATTGAAGCAGGAATGGGTTGTTTCAGCTACTAAAAGACCACGTGCAAGAATTGAAATTGGATACCTGGTTTCTACCCACTATAGAGCAATAACTGCTACAATGGATGTAAGCGATGGATTAGGCTATACACTACACTATCTCAGTAAACTAGGCGGTTATGGAATTAAAATAGAACAACCGCCACTTACACATAGAGAACTAAACGAGCACTGTAGAGAAAACACTAGGTGTATTCTCGAGTATTGTTTAAACGGCGGCGAAGAATACGGAGTAGTAATGGGTGTTAGAGAAGAACACGTCAACGAAGTAGTAAGTGAACTAGAATACTATGGAATAGAATACAGTATAGTAGGAAGAGTTGTAGATATTGAACCAGGCATCTACTTCAATGGAGAGAAACTAGCTATTTTGAGATACGACCAGTTCAAGGGTTGGAGTTAGAATATCATCCTTTAAAACAATTCCAATACATAGTTTAATGAATAGGTGGGAAAACAAAAATGAATACACTATTACTGCTAGCACTAGTAGTTGCAATTGGAAGCGCCATGGATATATTTACAGATATAGTTGCAATCACTATTGGAGGAGTAACGCCAACACAACTAGGTGTATTTAACACTATTGGATATGTAGTCTATTTGTTTAGCTTGTATATTGGTGGTAGACTAGGCGATAAAGGCATTATAAAAATACAATTGTTATTTGCTACAATCTCTCTCATTACCTATGGAGTAGAACTAGAAGTATTTTTCAATACACGTCTCCTTCAACACTTGTATATAATGTATATTTCATACTCTATTCTCCAAGCTTTCTCGCTAACAGCTGTAACAGCATATATTCATGAACACAATCCTAGCTACTACTGGGAGGATTTACTAGTTAAGAGAAGTATTGCAACTAGAGCTTTTGAATTCATTCTTCTAGGTTTTCTCTCCGTATTTTCAGACTTCATAGTTGGCAATCTATACATGTTTATATCTATTATTGGACTACCTGTATTACTATCATTTCTAGTTGTAAGAGATCCACCACTGAGAATTGAGAGAACACTTTATAGAATAGAAGCAGGAATTACTAGAATAGAGTCCTCTATAACTAACAATTTATTTATCTATGAGCTTCTACGTGGAGATCACAGGGTATTGATAAGTTCTTTTAAGAGAAAAACTATTAGAAGAGAGAAGCCGAGAAAGCCCTTTACTGTTCTAGCGTGTTTAACACTATATCGTTTGTCAAATGGCTTTCTCTTAGTTCAATTACCAGTATACTTGAGAAGTCTTGGTTATGTATCAACGAGTATTCTTGGTGTTTACGCTCTTGCTAGGGGTTTACTAATCCCATTATTTATACTCCAGTCAAATAGAGCGAATGGTATTAAACAACGTTTAATTCTACGTGGATTAATACCTCTAGCTCTACTACCTCCATTAGTAAATACTAGTTTCCTCATACCAGTTGTTGTATTGAGTTTAATACTGTATTTGAATAGTGTAATAGACATATTGTTCTATTCTCTCTATGTAGAAAGCCTGGGCCGCGCTGAATCAACAACTTATTTATTACTTGGTGAATCAGCCGCGTTATTTGCAACTCTATTATCAGGTTACATCTATTCACTTATAGGATTTGAAAACATTGTTTTCTTAACAGTATTTATGGTGTTTCTTGTTGCCAGCTTGATCTAGAGGCGGATCGGTGCCCGCATTCTATATTTCAATTCATCGTTTTAAACTCTATCTCCCGGGTTCCTCCTCATCTCCACTAAAAGTATTTTTCAAGGATTGTTATAAGTTTAACTAATGGTGTAATAAACAATAGTTTTATAATTGATTTTAAGAGGTAGAGAAATGCGTGTAAAACGCCTTTTTCAATATATGTGTTTTCTACACCAGCCCAGTCTATTTTGTTTACTAGTATAGTTAACACGATTGTCACAGCAATCATTACTGGAATACTAATGTAAACTGGTAGTTTAGCTGTTTCTTCGAGTAAAAACCCCAACGATATACCATATAATGCTGTTAAAATAGTTATTACAAGCTTTCCTAGAAACAATGCTATTGTAAAGTATATTATACTGTATCTAGCAGTGGCTATTGGAATATAAAATACATCGTCTGGAAGTGGTAGTGCAGCTACTAGAAAAATAAGTGTAGATACTGATTTTTTGTGTTTTGAAAAGAATTTTGTAGAACTCCAAGTGAAATTCTTTATTTTCTCTATTCTACCAAGCGATCTACCAATGAAGTATACAACTAGCTTTCCCATTGTTGCACCAGCTGACAATGTTAGAATTGCTATTAGCAAGTCTAGTCCTCTAAGACGTGCTAGAATTGAAGGAGCTATAACAACCAAGTATGGTATTGTTGAATATGGTATTGCATTAGATACTAGTGCAAGTAGGAATAGTCCAAGAGCTCCTAGTTCTCTGAAGTAAGGCATTAGCGTGCTAATATCCATGTATTCCACCACTATATTGAATTACCCGTAAACTCTACTAATTAAGAGAATACACCTAAATAATAATATTATTGAAGCTGTTTTCCACTACCTGATTGTTTAAATAGTTTAGCTACATCTGGGTTTTCTCTGAGTAAAACATCTAGTTTTAACTTCTCTTCGTTTTTCAACAAGCCTAGTTGTGCTCTAAATACACATCCTCTACATACTGGGTGGGATGATGGATTTCCACATATAGCGCACTGCATGAATTTTTTCTCTACTAGTTCAACTTTGTTTTGTAGTTCTATTAATTCAAGGAGGCTTCTAAGCAGACCATATTTTGAACCTGGATATTTGTCTTCGAGTTCATTTACTAGTTTTCTAATTGTAAATCTAACATTGTATTTAACGTATGGACATTGATTGAATTCTGGTTGTATGAGTCCATTGAGTAGAGCGTATAATGCTGTTTCTTTTTCGGGTATTTCATAGAAGGGTTTAATTCTCTTTACAATGTATTCTTCACTAGAGGATCTTACTGGTGCTAGTGACAGTATTCTATCCCAGCTATTATTAATCAAGTTCATTAAGTATGTTTGAACCATGTCGTCTAAATTATGGGCTGTTGCTAAAACCGTAGCTCCTACTTCTCTTGCTACAGTGTTTAATACATGTCTTCTAAATACACCGCAATAACTACAGGGCATGTAGGGTAGTTTTAATTCAAAACTCTTTTGAACTATTTCGTCTAGTGTAGCGCCAATATAGTCTTTGAAACTAGCAATGATGTATTTAACACTGTGTTTTTCAGCGTAGTTTACAAGTGTTGGTATGGTCTTTTCTCTATAGCCCTTTATACCTTCATCTACAAGTACAGCTGTAACTTCTAATCCTGGTATTTTCTTTTTTAGTTTTAAGAGGAAGTGTAAGAGAGCCATTGAGTCTTTTCCACCACTAACACCTACAACGACGTGGTCTCCTGGATTCAACATATTGTATTTCCTAATTGTTTTTCTCGCCTTCCGCTCGAAATACTCAATAAAGTGTATTCTACAGTAGGCAAGCCCACTAATTCTATTTACATATACTGCTTGTCTATCGCAAAAACTACATTTAACCAAGAGTAAACACCAGTCTGCTATATACTCTTCTTGAATTATCCAACAACTATAATTCCTCTTATATCATAATCCATAATAGTAGTTGAACGGTGTATTTGAAGTGTATATACTTGCTTTAAGTGATATCCACGAGAAAATAAGCAAATTGAAAACACTAGCAGAGGTGCTAGTAGATAGGGGAATTAAATCAGATGTAGTAGTAGTTGCTGGAGACCTCACATACTTTAAAACTGTTGATACAGCCGTGAAGATTTTAGAGAAAACCAGGCAGTTGTTTAATACAATGGTGTTGTTTATACCGGGTAATTGCGACCCCGTAGAGCTCCTCAATGTAAGAAATATTGGTGGAAACATAGTTAACCTGCATGGAACCACTCTGGAGTTAAATGGTGTTGTATTCTCTGGTATAGGGGGTAGCGGGATCACACCATTTAACACTATGATCGAGTTTTCCGAGGTAGAACTCAGAGAACTAGTTGAAAACATGTATTTATCACTACAGCGGTTTAAAGACCATGTGAAAATAGTAGTTACACATCAACCAATATATGGCTTCTTCGACGAGGTAAACGGTGTAAATACTGGTTCACGAGTATTTCGTGAATACCTAGATAGAATAAAACCAATTCTATGGATTACAGGCCATATACACGAACACAGCGGCTGGATTAGCAGAGGAGAAACAATTATTCTACA
>DADP01000030.1:0-407 GCA_002495025.1 Desulfurococcaceae archaeon UBA285 | reverse complement strand
GAAAAAATAATATTCTCCTAGCACTATATTACCCCTAAGGGTGTTGTACTTGATTAACGTTGAAGAAATAAGAAAAGACTTTCCCTTTCTCGAGAGGAAAATAGGTGATAGAACAATAGTATATTTCGACAATGCCGCTTCTACTCAAAAACCTATACAAGTAATAAGAGCAATGGAGGAGTTTATGAAAAACCACTATGCAAATGTACACCGAGGACTGCACACGCTAAGCCAGGAGGCGAGTAAACTCTACGAAGAAGCACATGAAGTAGTAGCTAAATTCATAAATGCATACTCGTGGAGAGAAGTCGTCTTTGTTAGTAACACGACTGAAGCATTGAATACTATTGCTTATGGATGGGGATTGTGGAATATTAGCGAGGGAGATGAAATAGTAGTTACAATAA
>DADP01000034.1 GCA_002495025.1 Desulfurococcaceae archaeon UBA285 | reverse complement strand
TATAACAGCTGTACCATTGTGGTGGCTTGCAATGATATTTATACAAGTATTTTCATATAACTTGAACTGGTTTCCAAGAGACCTACGAGGAGTAGTTAGCGTTCTCAATAACTTCTGGAATGATCCACTCAATAACTTTATTCAACTAATATGGTATATATCACTACCAATAATAGTCTTTGTAATCTGGAGTATTGGTTCATGGCTATATAGTTTAAGAGCAATGTTGCTACGTGTTATTAGAGAAGACTACGTCATGGCTGCAAAGGCTAGGGGCATACCCGAGAAATTAATAACTAGGAGGTATATTTTAAGAGTATCATTAGCCCCAGTAATAACAAGCGTCATACTTGCACTAGCAGGTTCTATTGGAGGAATGATTATAACAGAATCGGTATTCAACTGGCCTGGAATGGGTACACTATACTACGCGGCAATAACAGAAGGCGACTCACAAACACTTCTAGCATTAACAGTAATATATGTAGGTGTCTACCTAGCGGCAAGGTTTATTTTGGAAATACTATACATTATAATAGATCCAAGAGTACGCGTTAGATAGAGAGGTGTGGGTGAGTATGGCAACGGGGAAATCCAATAGTAGAATAAGTAAGATCTTCGGGTCTATTAAAACAGCATTTAAAGAGATATGGAGGCAAACACCCGGAAAGGCAGCACTAATACTATTATTGGTACTTGTTTCAATGGCTGTAGTTGCAGTTGTAACAATAACACCTGAATTCCTCGTTAAGTGGGAGTCAGCTACATACTGGGAAGACAACCCGGTAGTTGTACCACCATGTTGGGTAAACACTTTGGGCTTCAAAACATCTAAAACAACACAAGTATACTTTACACAACCATCTTCTACAGACGTAAATGGAAGCATTGTAAAATATACATATACCCATACTTACGTATTAGATGTTAACGATTTACCAAAAGACCTATATGTAAAAGGAGAAATGCCACTGCTATGTGAAAACGGAGGATTTAAGATTCCAGCAATAATGATTACTGTTGAAAGACCAGACGGGATAATTATACACGCATGGAACGTTGCCGTCCAACCTGGAAGTCAAAATGCAACTTGTGGTTCAAAACTAACTGTTAAAACTTCCAAGGAGACATTCAACTTAGCCGAAGTAATAAACTACCTTGTAGAGAAATACAACATTACGATACCACAAGAAATAGTTGGTACAAACGAGACATATGTGCAGAGCGCTATGAGCATATTAAGAACAGCTATTAGAACAGAACTAGAAAACAAATACATGTCTACACTATCTCTATTCGTTAAACCAGCAAATTATAGAATAACCCTATCTAGAGATACAAAGATTCTCGAAGGATACAAGAACCAGATAACTGGGTTAAAGAACAGAATAATGAACGTAGAAATCGATAATCAAGTATTCAAAGATAGAATAATACAAAGCCTTGACAGAGCTCTCAACAATATATCATGGATTATCAACAACATTAACACTGTAACATACAGCGACTACTTAACAGCGATGAGTTATGCAAGTGCCGAGATTGAAAATGCAAATAAACTAGGATTAGCAGCCGGCCTACCCGAAGATATAAGAAGCGAGTTGCAAGTTCTATCGAGTGGTATAAAGAAATTTATTGAATCAGCTACATCAACACCTAGTTTAATTATACCAGAGATAACATTTGAAACTCTACAAGGTAGTTATAGAGTAGAAGTTGCTGTGGCATACTATGGTATTAGTAATCCGCCGCAGTCACTAGATGCTAATGTAGGTATAATAGTTAAAGGTGGATGTCATGGTATACTTGGAACAGCCGATAAAGGAATAGACATTGCAACGGTTGTATTATATGGAACTCCAATAGCTCTCTCTATAGGTTTTGTAACAGCAGTAACCTCGGTATTTATTGGAGTAATAGTTGGAATAATTAGTGGATACTATGGTGGACTAATCGACGAGATCATTCAGAGAATAGTAGACGTCATAGGAAACATTCCAACACTACCAATTCTAATTATAGTTGGATCTGTAGCACAAAAAAC
Source organism: Desulfurococcaceae archaeon UBA285 (assembly GCA_002495025.1). Classification (GTDB taxonomy): domain Archaea; phylum Thermoproteota; class Thermoprotei_A; order Sulfolobales; family Desulfurococcaceae; genus UBA285. Next base: position 24,572 of record DADP01000034.1, on the reverse strand, counting down.
ATTTACTGGCGAAGCAAAATCTCTCTACATTATACTTACATATATCGGAGTACTCGTCATTTTCGGATGGGGTGGCGTATCAATAACTGTTAGAGCAATGACACTCAGCATCAAAGAAGAGCCATATATAGAAGCCGCAAAAGCGCTGGGTGCATCAAACACTAGAATTATATTTAAACACATATTCCCACAAGTTCTAATGTATGCAGCAGCTGTACTAGTATTCAACGTACCAGGAGCAATATTGACAGAAGCAGGTCTCAGCGTTCTAGGATTAAGACATGGATGGCCAACATGGGGTTCACTACTAGCGAGTGCAAGAGCAGAAAATAGATTTGATGTATGGTGGTGGATTCTACCACCAGGTATAATGATATCTCTAACATCTCTAACATTCGTACTACTAGGACTGGCAATAGAGAGAATTGTAGAACCGAGATTGAGAACACTGTAGGGGGTATCAAAATGTTTTTCTATTTAAATCTACATGTAAAACACACCACTCTTACAACCCCCTAATGAGGTGTAAATATGAGTGAACCACTACTCCAAGTTAGAAACCTCAAAACATATTTCTATACATTGAAAGGAGTTGTAAAAGCAGTAGACGATGTCAGCTTTGAATTAAATAGAGGAGAAAGCTTAGGTATAGCTGGAGAATCCGGTTGTGGAAAAAGCACACTAGCATTTAGTCTTATAAGACTAGTACCACCCCCGGGAAAAATAGCTGGTGGATCAATAATCTTCCAGGGCAGAGACATCACTAAATTGAGCGAGGAAGAATTTAGAAGAGAAGTTAGATGGCAGGGCATATCAATGGTATTCCAAGGAGCAATGAACGTATTAAACCCAGTATACACAGTGGGAGACCAAATAGCAGAGTTGTTCATGGTCCACAAGGGATATACCAAGCAGGAGGGATTGAAAGAAGCAGAAAGACTACTACAAATGGTGGGTATAGACCCAAGGAGAGTAAAGAGCTATCCATTCGAGTTAAGTGGTGGAATGAAACAGAGAGTAGTTATTGCAATGGCACTTGCACTAAGCCCACCACTAGTAATAGCAGACGAGCCAACAACAGCTCTAGACGTGGTTGTACAAGCACAAATAATGAATCTATTGAAGAAATTGAAACAAGAGCTAAAGACCTCGATAATACTAATCTCACACGACTTGAGCTTAATAGCTGAACTAGCAGATAAAGTAGCAATAATGTATGGTGGAAAAATAGTAGAGTATGGTCAAAGCGACTTAGTATACAATAACCCGCAACACCCATATACAAAAGGCCTACTAGGTAGTATTCCAAGACTCAGAGGAGAAATAAAAGATCTAACATGGATACCTGGAACACCACCAGACCTTATAAACCCACCACCCGGTTGTAGATTCCACCCGAGATGTCCATACGCCATGGACAAGTGTAAGAAAGAAGAACCCCCAATAATCGAAGTAGAAAAAGGCCACTATGTTGCATGCTGGCTATATGCTTAGAGAGGTGGGGATTTGTGGGCGAAAACATATATAAACCCGTATATAGTAAAGACACGAAGCTCGTAGTAAGCGATCTCAAAGTCTACTTCCCAATTAGAAGGTCATTTATTGATGTATTAAGAGGCAAACCAAGACTATATGTAAAAGCAGTAGATGGAGTATCATTTGATGTAAAAGAAGGGGAGGTATTCGCTCTCGCGGGAGAATCTGGTTGTGGAAAAACAACTACTGGTAAAAGCATACTTAGATTAAACGAGATAACAGAGGGTTCAATAGGCTATTTACCATCAAAGAAAATAGAAAATGTAGTAAAACTACCCATGGTAAAGAAACTATCAGAACACGGACACATAGACTTATACTCTATTCCAGATAAGTACTTTAAACCATTCAGACAAGACATTCAAATGATATGGCAAGACCCGTTTGGAAGTCTCAACCCACGTAGAACAATATTTGAAATCCTTGAAGAACCACTCGACATACACGGTATTAGTTCTACAAAAGAAGAGAGGACGGAAATCATAGCCAAGGCACTTGAAGAAGTAAAGCTAACTCCCCCAGAAGAATTCATGTGGAGATATCCACACATGTTGTCGGGTGGTCAAAGACAGAGAGTTGTAATTTCCAGAGCACTAATATTAAAACCATCACTAGTAATAGCAGACGAGCCTGTATCAATGTTAGATGTATCTATTAGAGCAGAGATACTGCAATTAATGATGGATTTAAAGAAGAGGCTTGGATTAACATATATCTTCATTACCCACGACCTTGCACTAGCACGATATATATCAAATAGAATTGCTGTAATGTATCTTGGAAAAATAGTTGAAATGGGAGATGCTAGAAAAGTAGTTGAAGACCCATATCACCCATATACAAAAGCCCTTGTAGAAGCCATTCCAGAACCAGACCCACAGAGAAGATTTATTATCAAAGAACTACCAATAAAGGGAGAAGTACCATCACCTATAAATGTACCATCTGGTTGTAGATTCCACCCGAGATGTATAGCGCTCGATAAACACCCAGAACTAGCCGAGTTATGTAAGACAAAAGAACCGCCATTAATCGAGGTAGCACCGGGTAGATATGTAGCCTGCTGGCTATATGCTAAGAAATAGCTTTTTCTACTATCCCAATTAATAATCCATCTTCGTTTTCAATTATTCTTACAAGATATCTTCTTCCGGGTATTAGATGATGTCTACGTGTATATACTCCAATTAAAGACTTGTCTCCTATAACTCCAAGATATTCTCTTCTAAGCCAGCCTCTACCCCATACTTCTACTTCTACGAGTTCTCCTCTGTGAAATGGTGGTTCTACTCTACGCGCGTAGTGCATGCCCCATTCATCCATAGTCCAGTGTAGTCGAACTCCCAGTGTAGATTCAAGCTTCTCTATAAATCTCCAGAATTCACTCCATGAAACTTCTTTTAAATTCCATCCACGTCCATATTTGTGTTTATTGAATTTCTGGATTGTCAGAGGAGGCCACTTCTTTCCAGCTCCGATTTTTAAAGCCCAGTTGATTATTTCTACTAGGTCTTCATCATTGATTCCAGGTAGCCATACTGGTGTTACATGTAGGTCTATAGGTGTTTCTTTAACGAGGTATTCAATGCTCTCTAGAACTCTACGTAGATCGTATGCTGGATTACCATATAGAAACCTGGCTTTATCAGGGTTTAGTGTTTCAATACTCAGATTTACTCTGTCTAATCCTGCATTACTCAACTTGTCGACTAGTTGTTTTGACAGTAAAAATCCATGTGTTTCAAGCGCTATTGACTTCACACCAGGGATTTCTCTGAGTTTTCTAATTAATTCAATTAGCCATGGATAAGTTAAAACATCGCCAATTGTATCTAGAAGTACTTCCACGCTACACCCTTTAACTTCTAGTGCTTTTACAACTCCATTAACTATTACATCTGGATGTACAATGTACTCGGCCCATCTATGAGTCGACTTCAACCCGCTGTCTACACTGCAGAAAATACAGTTCTGGGGGCATATAGTTGTCGGTCTTGCTTGTAGTACGTTTGTTCCGCGGTCGATAACTCCAAATGCAATATATCCAAATGAAGGTGTTTTATCGTCTACATAGTATACTATTCTACCATCTCTATATTTTCCTATCTCCCTGATCATTTACTTCACTCATTACGTATTTATACCTCAGCGTATTTTATAGTAAAATCAGGGTGTTTTGATTTGCTACCAGAAGAGAAGACGGGAATTATCGGCTGGGGTTCATATATACCGAGATGGAGGCTTAGTTTAAAAGAAATCGCAGAGGTATGGGGGTTTAACCCAGAACAACCAGAAGAATTAAACGTTGTCGAGAAAAGCGTTGCTGGTAGAGATGAAGACGCTGTAACAATGGGCTGGGAGGCAGCTAGAAACGCCTTACAGAGAGCTGGTATTAATCCAAAAGAAATCGGAGCAGTCTGGTTTGGAACAGAGAGCAAACCATACGCTGTAAAACCCTCTGCAACAATTATAGCCGAGGCGCTTGGAATAACTCCTAAAACCATGGCTACAGACTGGGAGTTTGCATGTAGAGCTGCTAGTGAAGCATTGAGAACAAGTATAGGAGTAGTTGCATCTGGACTAGTAAAATACGTATTAGTTATTGGTAGCGATACAGCCCAGGCCAACCCCGGAGACGTCTTAGAGTTTACTGCTTCATCAGCAGCAACAGCTCTAATAGTTGGACCGCGAGAAGAAGCAGCTGCATACTTTGAAGCTAGTGCTACATTTGTAACTGACACACCAGACTTCTGGAGGAGAGCTCACTCCAGGTATCCACTACATGGAGAGGCCTTTACAGGTGAGCCAGCCTACTTTAAACACATTGTTGGAGCAGTGAAGCTATTATTTGAGAAAACAGGGTTGAAACCAGAAGACTTTGACTACGCTGTATTCCACCAGCCAAACGGTACATTTCCATTGAGAGTAGCGAGAATGCTTGGTTTTCCAAAAGAGAAAGTTCTACCGGGACTTGTAACTCCATACATTGGAAATAGCTACAATTCATCAGCTCTAATAGGATTATCCAAGATATTAGACCAGGCAAAACCAGGTCAGAGAATACTACTAGCACCATTTGGAAGCGGTGCCGGCTCAGACGCCTATAGCATTGTAGTAACTGATAAAGTATTGGAGAGACAAGATAAAGCGCCAAAAGTTGAAGACTACTTGAAACGTAAAACACTCATATCATATGCTAAATACGCTAAGTTTAGAGGTTTAATTAATAGAATAGAGTAGAGGTGGTCTATATGAGGATTATCATTCCCCCATCCTGGAGGAATAGAATAAATAGATATCAATTAATTGCAACCAAGTGTAGAGATTGTGGTAGAACATCGTATCCACCATCAGATATCTGTAGGTACTGTGGATCGCGCAATATAGAGAAAATACCATTAATAAATGAAAAAGCAAGACTTATAACTTGGACTATAATCTACAATGCGATGGATGGATTTGAAGAAAGAAAACCAGTAATTCTCGGAATACTTGAAACAATAGAATCACACGCGAGAATAATGGCTCCACTAACCGATGTCCTCCCCGAAGAATTGCAAAGCGGTATGCTCATGGAGCCTGTACTGAGGAGAATAATGGAGGATGGAGAAGCTGGATTAATACACTACGGTATAGCTTATAGACCACTAATTAAACCCCAATAGTTTTTTAACTACTTCAAACTGCGCGTAGGTTGAAATCCTAGTTTTTTCTCCTAAATCAATGAATTCCCATGGAAGGCCCTCTCCTGGTTTAAACCCAGTATAAACATAGCTATAGTTTAAACCAGTTTCTCTAATAGTTCTCCTCCATCCTGCAAGACCCCCTCCATGAACAGCCCATTTATAGATAAACTCGCCGAGTGGTTTTGGTGAGAGTGCTAATTGAGCTTGAATAATACTCCAATCTATATCGTATTCTCTTGCTTCAACAAGGCTTTTGAGACTCGATTTGTAGAGCTTTAATTCCTCTAGTAATTCTTCTTTTTTCAACATTCCAATCCATTGAAAGAGAGTGTGGGGTTTGGGCACCAAAGGGTTTAAACCAATAGTTATCTTTTTATTCTTTGACTTTGCATATTTTGCTATTGAATACAGATATTCTATTTCTCGGGCAACTTCATCTCTACTAATATATTTCACACCATAAATCAAATAGAGCTTTAAATTGAAACCGGAGTCGATAACCGATTCAATAAACTGTTTAATGTAATCTAGCATTCCTGGATACTTGAAGAAAACAGAGTGTTTAATATGAGAGAGTGATTCTGGCGCGAGAGTTAGTGTTTTCTGGCCGAGGAGTTTAATGAGGTCTAGTGATTTCTCAAGGTATTTATTTATACGGAGAGATGGTAGTGAAGCAATATAGTTTTCACTAACTAGGTATTCTAAGAATTGATAGTGTGTATTTGTAACAGGAAAGGATAGAGAGAAAACAACTACTCTTCTACCACTACTAGTGTATTGAATACCAGTTTCAAGAATGTGTTTCAACCTGGATAAACTCCTCTCTCTATACGGCTGGAATACGCGGGTCTCCATGCAAAAACCACATATAAATGGGCATCCCCTAGAAGCCTCTAGTTTAAATCCACGTCCATATACGGGTTCTACTTCTGTATTTTCGACTTGTTTCACTGGGTAGAATGCTTCATCAAGGTTTGAAACATACGCTCTAGTTATTTTTTCGCCTTCTTTGACACCGGGTACATATACGTATTCTAACTCGGCGAGTTCTTCTAAAAACCTCTTTTTGGAATCTCCGTATTCAATCCACAAGTCGACTACTTGATTAAGAGTGGCTTCTACTTCGCCAATTACAAATGCGTCTATAATATCACTGTAGGGTATTGGATTCTCCATTACTACTGGTCCACCAGCTATTACTACGCTTTCTCTGTTCTTCGAGAAGACTTCTATGCCTCCAGCTATTAATAGCCTAGTTAAATTAACAATGTCTGGTTCATAGTGTAGAGTTGTTAATATCAATGGGAAGTCTCGAAGTCTACTCTTAGTTTCTAAACTTCTTGGTTCTGGTTCAACTCCTGTGAGTTTTGAACATGTAAATCTCTCTATGTAGGTGTCTTCACGTTTATTTGAGTAGTAGTATATAATGTCGGGTGCTAGACCAGAGATCATTACATGGTATAAACTTGGATATACATATGCAATTCTCGCTTTTACCCTTAATGGATTTTTCAATATAGTATTCAACTCCATACACAGCTATACCTGTATAAATATTTATATACCCTACATATCCATACTTATAATCCGGGGTGGTATCTGTGGTTGATTATACCCGACTATATAGTAAGCTAGCACAGAGTATTAAGGCTTCAGAAATAAGAGAACTGCTAGCAATAATATCGAAAAAGAAAGATGTAATAAGCCTTGCTGGTGGAATACCAGACCCCAATTTGTTTCCACGGGAAGAACTGGCAGAAATAGCCAAGTACGTTATTGAATCATATGGAAATATAGCTCTACAATATGGTGAAACAAAGGGAATACCAGAAGTAAGAGAAACAATATGTAAATTCCTAGAGGCTACAAAGGGTATAAAGTGCGATCCAGAACACGTAGTAATAACAACTGGTAGCCAGTCTGCGCTAGACCTTGTTGCAAGAACATTTATTGATCAATGCGACATTGTAATATCTGAAAATCCAACCTACCTAGCAGCAGTAGGTGCATTTAAAAACGCTGGTGCAAGATTTATTGGTATATCATTAGACGATAATGGAATGAAAACCGAGGAATTAGAAGACAAACTAAGAAAACTAGGTGAAGACGAGAGAAAGAAAATAAAGTTTATCTACACTATCCCTATAGCTCAAAACCCTGCTGGAGTATCAATGACTATAGATAGAAAGAAACACCTACTAGAAATAGCATCACAATATGATTTACTAATAATTGAAGACGACCCATACAGCTTCCTAGTATTTGAAGACGGAGTAGACAGGGCAACCCTGAAAAGCATGGATAGAGAAGATAGAGTTGTATACCTTGGAACAGTGAGTAAAATACTAGCTCCTGGATTGAGAGTAGGGTGGATAGTAGCACCCGGCGATATTGCTAGAAAAATTGAAATGATTAAGCAATACGTAGACCTCCATACATCAACACTTACACAGTTGGTAGCAGCTGAAGCCATTAAACGCGGTGTAGTAGAAAAAGTTGTATCTAGAGCTGTACCTACATACAAGTCTAAACGAGACACTATGTTGAAAGCTATTAGAGACTACTTCCCCGACTACACTTGGTATTCAAAGCCAATAGGTGGAATGTTCGTCTTTGCATATATATACAAGACTGGATTTGATGCCGGCAAACTACTACCCAAGGCCATAGAAGAATACAAAGTCGCCTACGTCCCCGGCGGTAGCTTCCACGTTGATGGAACAGGCAAAAACAGTATGAGATTGAGCTTCAGCTATCCATCACATGAGCAGATAGAAGCTGGAATAGCGAGAATTGGAAAATTGATAAAAGAAGCCTAGTTTTACTTCAATGAGAGTATTAATCCAAGACCACGTGGTGGAAACAGTCCAATAGCGTTTTTTAAATCATCTACTTCTACAATTCTAATACTCTTTGAGAGCGTGTCTAATACTCTTCTCACTACTGTATTATCTACTACACTATCTCTATATGCAATGCTTACATTGTATACTCCCTCTCTCTTTGTAAGAGGTATCCAGTTTGTAAACGATAGTGGTGATACTACTATGTTGTTGTAGACTAGTTGACTCAGTAGTTTGTATTTGGCCGTGTGGTCGTGGCTGGTTAATACTATTGACCCCCATTGATCTACCAGTTCACTTGGGTGTTTAAATACTCTAAAACCAAACTGTATAACGCTACGAGCAGTGTTTTCACAGTAGAATGCTGGTTCAATTCCCTTATATCTCAGTGATAATCCAAGTGCTAGTGATACCAGGTTACATCCTTCAATTAATACTGGTTCCATCACTCTCTGTGATAGTGTCTCGGCGTGTTTAACAAGTGGTTTAATTGCATCTATTGGTTTCGGTTCGAGTACTATTTCATCTAGGTATGAGGGGTGTATTGAACTATAATTTGAGAGTAATCCATCTTCTTCTACACCAAGTATTCCCTGAGCTCCAAACGGGGAGATAGTGAATACTCTTCCAGTATACTCGGTGCTACCACTATAAACTTCAATAATTCTTGCTACACCAGTACACCCAAGAATTATAGATTTATTTACTGGTAGTTTTCCAGTTAAAATACTTCTCTCGACTTCACCAATATATACATAGATTGGTTTTAGAAGAACAGGGTTTTTCAATACTACCCCCGGGTATTCCGCGACATCTATTTTTCCATTGTAGAGGATCGCTACTTGCCGCATTTAATTACACCTTGAATTGATTAAAATAACATAGTGTTTTTAACCTCTATAAACTTAACACTTTGAGGATAAAGGACGGTGCTGTTTATATGGATGACGCATTGGAAACAGAATTTCCCGTACACTGGATTAGTAAAGAGGCAAGGTATAAGATAATTGATATAATGCTCTCAACAAGGAGTATAACCGAGCTAGCTAGAGTTCTCGGTATTTCACCTACAGCTGTTAGAAAATACGTTAAGAGAATAGCGCATCCAAGCGATACTGTATTAGCAAGAGCTATTGAACAAGCCGAAATGTATGAAAAAGCAGCAATAATTGAAGTAATAATAAACGATTTGCTAGAAGCAGTTGCAAAACTCTATAAATCAGTAGACGACAAGTATAAAGAGGAAATTAGAGAGAGACTTGCTACTATACTAGGGGCGGGGATTTGCTAGGAGATTTATTTTTATCCAGTGGTAGACTCGTTGAAAACTACAAGTTTCTCTACGAGTACTTGAAAAAATGTAGAGAGCGAGGACTTGACTGTAGCCAGTTACTACCATCAACAAGCATACTAAGTGAAATACAGAGAAAAGTAGAAACTAGTCAACAATCCTTTAATGAACTAGTTGAATACATTAAAAGCATTCACAGTAAAAACATTGACTGTAATTTATGCATAGAAGTCTTTAAACAAGTATATGGATTAAACGCATCGTGTGAAGAGGCAATGCAAGTACTACTTACACAGCTTGCAGCATGGTATATTGAAATACTCGAAACACTTGGCCTGGTTAAAATAAGATTTGCGTGGAAGCCATGACTAGTACAAATATAGCTAGACTAGTAGAGAAAATAGCATACTACTTAAAGAGAGAAAACATTTTAGTTAAATACTGTGAAATACGAGAGAAAAAATCAAAATACGAAATAATACTTAAACTAGACAAAAACATTGCAGATTTATCAACTATAAAAATAATATATAGTAGGGGAAAACGTGGGAGTATAAGGGTTTACACTGGACGTACAAGCTTCGACTTGAGGCTTAAGAGATTTATAAATAGAGAACTGAGTAGAATGGAGGATCAAAATGAAACCACCACACAAGAATAGAATACAGGCAGCAGTAGCTATTCTAAGCGAGTTAACTAAGCAACTAGACAGTATAGATAGAGCAAAAGCAGTAAACGTATTGAAATCCATGTATGAATCAAGGAAAATACAGCCAATAAGGGGAAAGTCGCAGCCACCGGATTTATACGATAAGGAAATGGCTACTCTATATGTAATAGGAAAATATGGATTAAAACTAGACCAGGATTACCCAGAACTATTCAGTAAAATCTTCTATATTGAAGAAGCGCTTGAAGAAGCATTAAACGATATAATGTCTTCTAATCTCGAAGTAGCAAGAGAGAAATTAAAAAAGATATCGTCTTCTGGAGTTGTAGATAGCAATACAATAGCGAGGCTTTTAAGACTACCATTAACTAAACTAATGTTTGGTTTTCTCGGGGAAGACGAATTTAAAAACATTTTACACAAAGTACTCGAAGCATTCCCCGAAGAAGAGAAAACTGTGAGAAACTACGCTAGATTCTTTATAGCATTTAAACTAGCAGAAGCAATATACAAGGGCGAAGTTAAAACTAGAGAGGAAAAAGAAGCTTTAAAGAAAGCAATAGCTATTAGAATAGGTTTCCCAAAGTCAACACCAAGCGATGACTATATAGCTGCAATTGCCAAACAAGTATTCAATGTAAACGAGAAAACACTAGAGAAAATACTTGGTTCAAAGAAAACTACTAGTGAAGGACAGGAGAGAGAAGAAAAACGTGAATTCATACAAGATGATTCTAATACTCCTCTAGGAGAATAAATTTTCTTTTAAACTCAACACAATATACTACCTACATAGTATAGGTGGTATTGATGAGTAAAATAGATGAGCTCCAATTAAAACCCGGATTAACATGTATTGAAGAATACATTGTTACAGAAGAACACACCGCTAAACATATAGGTAGCGGTGAAGTCTCTGTATTGTCTACGCCCAGCATGATTTTATTCATGGAGAGAACGAGTTTAAACTGCGTTCAAAAACACCTTCCAAACGAGTATACAACAGTAGGAACTATGATATCTGTTAAACACTTAAATCCAGCACCTATAGGCGGCGTTGTCAGAGTTGAATCAAAACTCGTATTGGTTGATGGAAGGAGACTGGTATTCGAAGTAAAAGCATACTACAAAGATATATTGATTGGAGAGGGGCAACACGAGAGATTTATTGTAAACAGAGAGAAATTCATGGAGAAAGTAAAGAAAATACTATTGGAGAAAGACAAGTAGATGTTTCAATTGATTGAAACGATCTGGAACTAGTAGAAACAAGGATCAATCCTAGTTTCAATTATTGTTTCAACACATCCCTTATTTTAAACAAACACCCTACTCTGTAATTGGGTGTGAAAAATGAAGGTAGTAGGTATAACTCTAAGTCTATTAATAGTATTTACACTAATAACACCACTAGTTGCAATAATACATGCCGAAACACCTCAACCACCAAACGAGCCAGTAACAACAGAAGAACCACCAAGAGACATGCCAGTATTCGAGTTTAGAGGATGGGGTAGGATTAGAACTAGTATTATATTCAACATGGACTTCAACGAGGTATTAGAATTCGCCTATACAATTAGAAATATAACGTATCCACTATACGAGTGGGAGCTACAATACAATGTAACAGCAGCTAATGTATCAATGAGGCTCGGCGATAGATTTCTAGAGAGAGCATTGAATACAAGTAGTGAACAACCACACAGAGCAAAAGTATACGCCTATGCAGCTGCAATACACTACTCGCACATACCAGTATACGCTCATCCAGTACTAGGTGAAGTAGTAAGGAGTAATCTAGGAGAAAACGAGACTATAACAGAAGAAACAGTAAAAGCAGTAATCAATGTATCAAGTGAATTAAAGAATATAGTATTAAACGCTGTAGACTACGCGTCTAGCAAGGGATACAATACTACTCTTGTAGTAAAAGTAATTGAGTGGGCGGACGAGAAACTAGAAAACGCCACTACTACACTAGAGGGTGGAAATACAACACTCGCATTTAGACTGGCAGTCTGGGCTTATAGAGGATATGTAAGAGCATACACTACACTCGTAAAAACAGTGTTTGTTCAATTCATAAAGACAACGTATGAAAACCTAGTAGAGCCCCGCGAAGAAGTAGTTAGAAAAGCCATAGAGGCCCTGCCAGCTAGAGTGAGAGAAACAATCAAAGCAAAAATACAGATGGGTGAAGTAAAATCCATGAGAGAACTAGTAGAGAAATACAAAGAAGAAGCACGTAAAATAAGGGAACAAATACATGAAAGAGAAAAACAACAATTAAAAGAAGTAGTAATGAGTAAAATAAGAGAACTAAGGAGAAGCAATCCACGAGTCAATATTCCAGACCAGGAAATTGAAAAAATAATTGGTGAATACTGGGGAAAGGGGTATAGAGGTCTAGAACTAGCTAGAAAAGTTATATCTGCAATAGAAGAGAAGCTGAGAGAACAGGGTTTTAGGGGACCATTATTTCCCGGGTTTAGAAAGTAAATAATTCTTTTTTACTCAGCTCTCTTATTACTTTTTGACGCGTAAACTATTACCTGGTCGGGCATTTCACTCGACGTGTATTCTACGATCTCGTTGAAACCAGCTCTATACAAGACTTCTTCGACTTCAAAAGTATCAACTTGGTCTAAGTGAACTTCTACTACAATAGTTTCAACGCGTTTTAACTCGTCAATACTTTCCACCAGTATGTTTTTCTCTAGTCCTTCTAAATCTAGTTTTACAATATCGAGATATCCAATACTACGTAGTAAACTACTCATTTTTACACATTTCACCTCTATGGACTCTATTACACTAGTATAGTATTCAACGTGTTCACGAATGATTGATGATACAGCAGGGTATTCACCAATATATAGTTTTACAAAACCATTACTCGGGCATACAGCGTGGGGGATTAGAATAGTGTTAAAAGCATTATTTACAACTATATTACTGTGTAGAACTGGAAGTATTCTTTTATTAGGTTCTACCGCGTAGACAACACCACTCAAACCAGTAAGGACAGACGATGATACAGTATAGAAACCTAGAAAAGCCCCGATATCGAGGACACGATATCCGCTCTTCGGTATAGCCCATGATACACCATAGTAATCACAGTCTATTAATACGTGTTCTAGATTTTTCAAGGCCCAATCAACGTAATCCAATGGGATAGTAAACTTGAGTTTTCTACCAGCGAATTTAACTTGAATAGATGTGTATTTAGCGCCGAGTAATCGTTGTAGAAGTAGTAGTCTACTCAATAATACATTTCTAAGTAGACGCATAGTATTACTATCACTACATAGATTTTCCTTCAACTCACTCTACACCTCTAAAATCCGAGTTGATTACATCTATAATAAAACTACTTCAACTACTTTATGGAGAGACGTAGTGTTATAGTTTAATTCATGCTTGACGATTATTCTCCATGGAATTTTCTATATGGATCTTCTAGGAGAAATCCTTGTCTACACTTTGGACATACAACTAGAATCGATCTTTCTCTTTCTTCTCTCTCTATTTTTGAATTAACCACATAGAGTGTTGTTTCATATAGGTAATTAAACTCTGAAGAGTCTCCTTCAAAGCCGCAATAAGGGCATTTCAACTTCAAGAAACCACCTGTTCCTAGTTTAACTTTTGTTTTTGAGTGATTTATACTTACTCTCCTGTAATTGCTTGTTCAAGGCATTCTTCTATTGTTAACTGGGCTGTCTTGGAGAAATTGTTTTTTACACGTTCGCCTTCTAAGAGGTGTCTTTGAACTTCACACAACCATGTATCAATGTATGTTGGATCCCAGAATTCTGCCCACCAATAGTCGCTATCTAGTGCATGCCAGAGGGCCCATCTCGCTCTCTGTGAGTATTCATCTCTACCATGTTTTTCCTCGTAGTTTCTCAGTTCTTGATATGTTTTCCTGGCTTTCTCCCAGTAGTGTGGTTGTCTCCTTACTTCTCCATTCCACTTTGTAAAACCACATAGCCACGTTGTTGTGGGTATGTGTGTGAGTATTCTTTTAGCTGAGTATTTATTTATTATTTCCCTGTGATTACTTGTTTCAAAGTAATTCTTTGACTGTATTTTAACCAGATATTCTACTAGCTTATCATAGTAGAAAGCTGTTAGTGGTGGATTACTTGCAAATATCATCCAGTTTTCTCCATCAAGAGCTATTGTTAATACACCGCCCATTCTAGTTTTCTCCGCGATTAAATATGCTAGTTCATATGCTGCTCTCCACGCTTGAGCTTCGTTTTTAAAGTTGTTTTTAAAGCTTAAGTGGTTGCTTAAATCAGTATCTCTAAAGAACACTATTATCTCGCCGTGGCCTCCTCTAGCAATATATGGTTCTAAGTGTCCTGATTTATCTCCCTGTGAACCAGTAAAATGGCATTTCCCGTCGAGAACCGTGTATTCTAACCCCAACTCGCTGTATATATCAATCATTTTCATGGAGAAAGCCATTTCAGGAGTCCAAATACCTCTCGGCTCGACTCCAATAATGCTTCTTGTTACTTCTATTCCAAAAGCTACTTCATCTCTTACAATATCATTCATCCCCAAGTAGTCGACGAGAAATCCACCTATTGTATGAGCATAAATACTTGTTAAAACATCGATCTGCCCTCTCTCAACGCTCTTTCTATATAATTCAAGTGTTTCCAAGACTAATTCAGCTGTTTTAGAATTCGATGGAATCCACTCACCATTCTCTAATTGAACTCCACGTGTAATTAATTGATGCCATTGAGCTAGAAGACTGGGGCTGAGATTATATGTACACTTGTAATCCCTGTATTTCTCGAGTATAATAGCGTGGTAGTGATATGGACCTCTACCATATGGCGCCAGCTCCTCATCTGCAACATGTTTAAACGCCCAGGTATACCGGTATTTCCCATTTGGAAGATAGCCTGGTGCTTGATGATGATGCCATGTTAACACTATGTATCTATCAATAGATTCTAGTGCATCACCGTACACAATGTATTTAACACTATCTAGTAGTCGTGAACCACTCACTAATCTGATTTCATATCGACCGGGTATCCGGGGTGTCTGGTATTCAAGTGTATATACAATGTTTACACCTGGTTCTAGCTTGATACTAGCTTTCGAGAAAACACCCTTGTAATCTCTAAACTCTACATCTAATTTTTCCTCGACTGTAGCGTGAGAGACAATGTATACCTCGGCCAATTCTCCAGTAGAATAGACTGGCGAGTCGAGTACAATATAGATATCTTGATTTACCATACTATCTCCTTCTATCTACTACTAAGAGTAATTAATTGTTGTAAAACAGAATAATATATTTCTCGTTCCACATGGAAAATAAAATAAATCTGACGCCAGCTTATTTTTAATTTATTTACAAGTAGAATTTACAACAAATATTAGGTAGCAAATAGATTTAAACAATTAGTGGAATCGTATCACAAGTGTCTTTTGCTTATACATTGAGATTTAGAGATTTATGGTGTAAAATTTGCCTGGAAAAACACTGGTAAAACATGTTGTGCTTGGACAGTCTGATTTACTTGGGGTAATGATACTTATCGGTGCAGTTCTAGTTATAGGTGTAACATTTGCAGGTGTAACTTTAATTAATGTAACTAGTTTTACAAGTATCAATCAAATGAAAACTATACTCATGGAGGACCAATCAAGCCTTGTATTATATGTAGAACGTGAAAATCAAACCCATACATGTCTAGGTATTTTGAGGAGTATACCTGATTATAGACTATATGCTTTTGGATTACTCTCAGAAGATTTAAAACAAGACTTTTCAAACGCGATTATTCCAGCTTTCCCCGGTGTCTATCGATTAGAGAGAGTTGAAGCAAGTAGAGTTTATAGGTTATATCAGGGTGAATACTATCCTATTCCAGTAAAAGGAGCTATAAATGTATATTTCCTAACCGATCAAGGTATTAGAGCATACATTTTAATACAAAAACCACTATTAATATGTATAGATAAAACTCAGCTTCCAAGTAGTGGATACTTCATGGTTTTTTCATTCATTAACAACGAGCTCTACGAGGTGAGGAGTTGGTATGTCTCAAAGACATAGACGTAGAAAAGGACAGGCAGAGATAATAGGAGCTGTAATAGCTACTGGCGTTATGCTCCTAGCTATAACGGCAATGTTTTACTCTATTGTGCGCCTCCAATTCACGACATCAGATGTATACGCTAAGAGAATAGCTTTTGAATCGGAGAGGTCACTAGAAAAAATCAGTGTAATCTACGAATCAAATATGGATCCAAATACAGGTAACTGTATAATTAGAAACACAGGAGGAATAGACATAGAAGTAGTGAGGATATGGAATTCGAATTTCGAGTATAGAGAACCTTATGAAAACGAAAAAATTATTCATCGAGGAGACGAAATTAAATATACACTTAGTGATGCACCTGTAGCAATAGTCACAAAACGTGGAAATGTTTTCGAAGTAAAATCAGAGTGTGAGAAACAGGCATATAGTAAAACCATAATAGAAGTAATATATGGTTCGGTACCTGGATTTATATCTTCTCAAAACATAGTAGGTACAACTAGACTTACAAGCAATCAATCATGTATAGAATACAGCGTAAAAGGCAATGTGGAAGGAGAAATTATTTTAATTTACAAGAATGGTACGAAATGGATATATCATAAATGCAATTTTACCGATCCATCAACATATGGTTGGAAGGAAATAAATATACCCCCTCAATCAGAATTCGTTGCGGATCTAGATAATAGTACAGTTAATGAAGCCATAGTGGCAAAAAACACAACGAAGACTCAAGATGGTAATGTAGTTGTTGAATTATTGGATATAGGAAGATCGAAAGAGCAGGGGCAATCGCAAGGTATATCCAATTTAACTCTAATACTTACATTTTACAATATAACAAAAATATCGAATGCCACGGATGCTGTTACTATATTCTATAAATTCGTGGTTCAAACAAGTGGAGGTGGTAAACCCCATCAGATTGCGTTTTCACCCCATATTTCCTTAATTTTAACAAATAAGACTGGTGTTATATATTCAGCCCCAGGTAGCGTCTCGGTTAGTAGTAGTGGTGGAGATATTGTAGTGGTAACAGGTTATGTTGTATTTCCACGGTATTTCTATAATTTTGTAGAGGGTAATTACAATGTAGAAATAACTCTTAGAGTAGATGCTTCGTCAGGAAGTACCGGTTTAATCTCGATTAGACTAGAATACATTGCTATTACTGGTGCAAAAATTCTCTGGGATCCATTGCCTGAGTCGTCTTCCTCGTAAACCTTTTTAATGGTATTCTCGAATTCTTTGCTATACTTGTATTACGTGCTCTAGTACTGGGTATAGTGTGCCTGATTTCATATAAACGTTTTCTCTTGCTGGGTTTTTATTCCAGTATAGAAGTAAAGTATTATTGGTCACTTTGTCCAATTGGAAAATACTCTAATAACTAGTGGTTGAAATGAGTAGGCGTAAAATAGTTGATTCAGCTAGTT
The DNA here is from genome assembly GCA_002495025.1 of Desulfurococcaceae archaeon UBA285. Classification (GTDB taxonomy): domain Archaea; phylum Thermoproteota; class Thermoprotei_A; order Sulfolobales; family Desulfurococcaceae; genus UBA285. The sequence continues at coordinate 7,021 of DADP01000034.1, read as the reverse complement.
CGGATAACACATATAGCTTGATTGCTAGTCGTAGTAGAATCTTTTTGTTTAATGTACTACCAATACTAGTATTCTCATTTCTTTATTTCTCAACTTACTATAATGTTCTCAACGAGCCAGCCTCTATAAAATTGTATAGATTGTTGAGAATATACTATGTTCTCCTGTCAGGTTTCATCCTTGGAGCTTCTGGAAGTATATTGCAGTCTGTTCTCCGCAATCCACTAGTGGATCACTACGTAATTGGTATTGGTAGTGGTGCATTGTTTGCAGTATACATGACAGTCTACTTCTATACATACCACCCCCTTCTCATTGTTTTAGCGGGTATAATTGGGGGTTTAACTGCTCTTGGATTAACTATTTTAATTGCCGAGAAGTTGTCGGGTAGTGATATTGCATATGTATTGTCGGGGATTGGGGTAGCAACACTATTTTCTGGTGCTTCTTCATTTATATTGTTTTTTATTATTGTTAAATACCCATATGCCTCTCTAATGACTACTGGTAGTTTCTCGATAGTAGATAGTAGTAAACTAGTATACGTTCATATTCCACTATTAATTATTTTGATTACTTACTACACCCTTGCAAAGAAATTAAATACAGTAATATTTGGAGACGATTTCGCTAAGCAACTAGGAGTAGATCCTGGTAAAACAAGACTTCTAGGAGTACTAGTAGCGGGCGTCTCGTCGAGTATTATTGTATCTCTATTTGGTATTATCGGGTTTCTCGGGTTGATAACACCACATATTGCAAGATTTTTACTTAAAACAAGTGATAATAGATTGACAATTCCTTTTTCAGGCACTATTGGGATGGTAATACTAGCCTTGGCTGACACAGTTTCGCGTTCAATAACTACTATTGTATCGAGTGAAATACCGGCTGGATCGATAATATCATTGATTGGAGCACCATTCTTTCTACTTCTATTGATTTCAAGGTTTACAAGGTGGTCTAAGTGATAGAAATACGCAATTTAACCGTTATCTATAAACCAGGAGACATAGAAGCATTGAAAAACGTTAATACTGAAATACCGTTAAACGCGGTTGTATGTATAATAGGGCCAAATGCCTCTGGTAAAACAACACTATTGAAATCCATAGCTGGTTTAATCGAGTACAAGGGAGAAGTATTTGTCAACGGTGTAAACACTAGGAAAATGAGTAGAGAACTGAGAAGAATTCTAGCATATGTTTCAATACTTGATTCTACAAGTGGATATCTGGGCGCACGTGTAATAGATTTATTAATTACATCTCGATATCCATTATCAAATTCATTCTATGATTCAAAAAGAGATGTAGAAGAAGTATTGGAGGTAGCGAGGGAAACCGGTGTAGTAAACCTCTTAAACAGGAGTCTTAGAGAACTCAGCGCGGGAGAACTACAGAGAATTGTATTAGCTGCTGCACTAGTTAGAAAACCAAAAATACTACTCCTCGACGAACCAGACAGCCACTTAGACGTTAAGTGGAAGACGTGGCTTTCACGCTATCTCAAAGAACTATCTAAAACCTATAGCATTATACTGTCTACACATGACACGGTTTTTGCATCAAATACGTGTGAATACTTTCTCGTCTTGAAAAATGGTGAATTACTATTCAATGGATGGAAACACGAACTCTATAAAAATAAATCAATTATTGAAAAAGCCTATGGTGTTGAATATGAAATAATTGAAGTAAATAGTTCTAGGGTCATTATACCAGTATACACTACACAAAATAGAGAAGATAAATAATATTAGACTTCTTCATATTGAATGTTAATATAAATCAGTTTGATCACAGGAAATTCACTACTTGGAGAATACACATACTAGCTACTAGAATTGGTGTTTAAAAGTGATCGCTTTAATACTGGCTGGATTTTCAGCAAAATCATTGTATCAGCAACTAGTAGAAATAGAGATGTATCGGGGTATAATTATAACGGGGTCTACTGATTACTACTTGTCGTGTTCAATGTCTAGTATTTTACAGAGATGAGTAATAGCTGTTAAAACAACTGCATCATCAATAAACCTCTTGTATTTCCTCCAATAAATTAATACACCATTCTTATTTTCTACAAAATCTATTTTGTTAAGGTATACCCCACGCAAATTCTCTGGGAGACCTGGAAATTCACGTGTATTGTCATGTACTACTCCTATAACCTCTAGCTTCCATGGGTCGCTTGTTAAAATAACAATGTAATCTCTAAATAAAACAATGTTTTTTCTTATAGTGTCTAGTATAGACTGTTCTAGCCCCGAGTAGAGAACTGGATAGTAGTGTTTACTAGTGGTTTTAAATTCTACTACATCTAGTGAATCAACTATTTGTATAATGTGGTTTGTAAGTGGAGAACTCTCTATGGTTTCAATAACTCTCCTCACACGTCTCTCTTGGAGACCTGTATACTTTGTAATAGCTATTCTTCCATAACCTGTTCTATGCATGAATAAAACAGTATAAGTTATTTTCTCATCTAAACCCAGTGATTTAATAGTGTTTAATGCCTCGCATAGAATTCTACAAGTTATCAATTTATCAACCTACACCACTATTGATTTAAATACGTGGTGTACGCGTTTAAAATTATATATTGAATAGTTGGAGCACACGATTTTAAATTTAGCCTCTATATATATACAGGGTAGAGAGGTATGGTCACGAGTTTAAAGGGAAGGCATTGTCTAACTCTAACAGAGTTTACAAAAGAAGAATTACTATTCATTCTAGATACAGCATTTAGTTTAAAACAGAGATATCTAGCTGGAGAGAAGATAATACCTCTACTCCCAGGTAGACATCTAGCTATGATATTTGAAAAACCAAGTACTAGAACAAGAATAAGTTTTGAAACAGCAATGAGAGAGCTTGGAGGCAACCCATTATATCTAAGTGCCAGTGAACTACAATTAGCACGTGGAGAAACAATAGAAGACACAGCTAGAGTATTATCTAGATATGTTGATGGAATAACAGCTAGAGTATATGAACACTGGAAACTAGAAAAACTAGCACAATACAGCCGTGTACCAGTTATAAATGCACTGAGCGATCTACACCATCCATGTCAAGCACTAGCAGACGTTATGACAATCATGGAGAAAAAAGGTAGAGATATTACAAAACTAAAAATAGTATTCGTAGGAGACGGCGGAGACAACGTCCTACACAGTTTAATGCTAGCTGCTGGAATACTAGGTGGAAAAGTAACAATCGCTTCTCCACCAGGATACGAACCACACCCAAGTGTAGTCAAATTATTCGAGGAATACGCATCTGGAAGCTATGAAATAGAGAGAGACCCATACAAAGCAGTAGAAAACGCAGATGTAGTCTATACAGATGTATGGGTAAGCATGGGCCAGGAAAAAGAAAGAGAGAAGAGAGTAAAAGACTTAACACCATACCGTGTAACAGTCGACTTAATGAAACACGCAAAGAAAGACGCTATATTCATGCACTGTCTACCAGCAAAACGCGGAGAAGAAGTAGTAGATGAGGTAATAGATGGCAGATGGAGCGTTGTATGGGATCAAGCCGAGAATAGAAAACACGCTCAGAAAGGCCTCTTAGCTCTTATAATCCCCTAAATTGTTCAAAGTAAGTTTTTTATTCTTATCCATCCTATATTTTTACGGTCCAATAGTGGAAGTAGGTGGCGTTAAATGCTTGTACTGAGAAATACGGCGAGGAAAATAGACTACTCGATTGCAGAACTAGTATTTAAAGTCTCTTCTAGTAAAACACTAACCACTATAATAACAGGTCTACTAATTGCTTTTGCAGTAGTTCTCGGCGTACTCATTAGAACAGCGCCATTTGGACTAAATGGATTTGAATTCTTCGAGTTTGACAGCTATATCGAGTACTGGCAGGCAAAATACGTGTATGAAAACGGCCCTCTAGCATGGTATACACTTACAAGGAGTAATCCAGATACACATGTATTCTGGTATCCATGGGGAAGAGACTTCATTTATACAAGCTACCCTTTCTTCCCGTTATGGATAGGTACAACATACCACTTAGTCAAAAACTTTGGATTAACACTTGAACAATGGGCTGCACTACAACCAGTGATTTTTGCATCAATAGCAACAATACTAGCTTACTTCGCTGCAAAAGAATTAACTGGGAGTAGAATAGCTGGTATAGCGGCATCGTTTCTATTCGCTGTACTTCCATCAGCTGTTGAGAGAACAGTCATTGGATACGTTGAAAAAGAAGGAGCGGCATCGGTATTTGTATTTCTCTTTATATACTTCTATGTAAAAGCATTAAAGAACACTAGGACAACAAAGACTAATTGGATTAAATACACTATTCTAGCTGGGTTATCAATGGCTCTTATTGGATGGTTGTGGGGAGGATATATTTTCGTACTGGGAACAGTTGTAGCATTTGCTGTGTTATCTCCTTTGATTACTGGAAAGTATTTCACGAGAGAACTGGCATTAACAAACCTATTACTAGTAATCTCTGCAATGATATTTGAAATACCCTCGCCAACAAACTCTATGAGTCTAGGTATATATCCGTTCTCTATTAAGGGGCTAGCTTGGCCACTACTCTCAGCAACACTACTACCTTTAATCTACTATTATCTATCACAGGGATATAGAAATCTGGGTCTTAGAAAACCATTACTAAACCAGGCGAGATATCTAGGTGTTTTAATACTACTATTGATTGGCGGTATAGCATTAACTTCAATGGGTTTACTACCGATTGGTGGAAGACTAGCATGGGCGCTTGGACTGCGATTTGTACAAGTTACACCTCTAGTTGAGAGTATTGCTGAGCATCAATCTCCACTTATAAACCAGTATACTTTAATGAGAATGCTCCACTCTTGGGGTGCAACTATTGAAGCATTGTTCTTTGCATCGCCACTAATGTTGTCAATACTAGCCATCTTCTACTTACTATACAAAGGCGAACCAGAAAAGACGTATTTAGCAATAGGTTTTGCACTAGCATTCTACTCCTACTTGAACGCTGTATACATGATTGGAATAGCATCATATTTCGGTGTTTTAGCAGCGTCTTCAATAATACCCTTTATACTCGAATATGTATTCCCCTATAGCTTAGAGTCTAAGAGAGATAAGAAGAAAGCAGGCGTGGTAGTAAAGAGGATTAGTCCAATAACTAGATTTATCGCGACATTGTTCTTTATACTCATAATAGTAAACACGGGTTACACAGCATATGCTGAGCACACGTTAAACTCTAGAATAGTCTATACGTTAAAAGCTGGTGTTTCAGACCTGGGCTTCTACTCAAATAGCTGGTATAAAGCAGTTGAAACTATGAGAAATGAAATACCAAGCGATGGACTAGTAATATCTTGGTGGGACTACGGATATGGTATAACAGTAGCTGGTGGAAGAGCATCAGCAGCTGATGGTTCAACAATAAACGAGACACAAATAGGTATTATTGGATTAATACTAACTTCTAAGAGTGGAGAACAAGCAGTTCAACTTGCAAAATTACTAAATGCCCCGGTAAACAAAACCTACTTAATGATCATTGAAGGCGTAATTATAGGTGAAACAAACGATACAGTAACAATAATGCCATTATTTATTGGTAGAGGCCTCCCAGGACTCGTAGACTGGCCTAAGAGCCTGTGGATGATTAGAATTGGAAATGGAAGAGTACCAATATTGAACTCTATGGGAATAAATGCCAGCTACGTTGACACAGAGAAATTCTTTAGAGTATACAATGTATTCGGCGGTGTAATCGCGCCAAAACTCGACGACACAGAAAACACTCCATTAATATACAAGATGCTAGTAGACGCGATGTTATGGTGGGCTAGAGAAGAAAAAGGTAAAGCTGGACAGTTTATGTGGTTCACTGGAACAGAGGAATTCCTAGACTACGCTACAATAGACTACTTTAAGACACAATTAAAACTCAATATAACAAAGAGCATAAATGTTCAAGACTTAAAGTGGATTACTGAGAGACCACTAGCTAACGACGCTTATATCAAACCGTTCAAAGTAGTTGTAGAGCCATTTATAGATCCGAGAACAGGAGAGCCATTAAAATTCGGCTATACAATTGCTGATAGAAACTATGAGGGTGTAGTATACAGCGTAATAGTGTTCTATGAATTAAATATTTCTTAGAAACCCAGTTTTTCTACTTCAATACATGTCTTTGCTTTGAAAACGCTTTCCAAGTATGCTTTTTTAACTCTTTCTTTATAGTTTCTTGCTCTCGGGTGGATAATGTAGTCTACACTTGTTCCACACGACTCATTTATCTTCATGTAAACTAGCAACTCTTGGAATTCACGGTCGCCAACTACTCCAGCACCAATAGCTGTATAGCCTTGTGCAGCCTCTTTTGATATTTTTGCCCCTGGTAGTCCGCTGAGCGATTCAATTGTAAATCCACGCAGTTTCTCGACTAGTATATCTACGAATTGTCTTATTTTACCCAGTCTTCCAGTTACCACTATTGATGAAGAATTGGGTGTGGAAGAATATACTCTCATAACATCTTTTACTATACCGTCTACAAAGTGATCTAGAAGAGTTGCAAATGGTTCCTCCCCACTACTAGCTCTTGCGATGAAATCCTCGAAGTCGTAGAGACCAGTGTAGTCGAGTATACCGCCATGAAATACATCCCATCTCTCCCATGTTTCTGCCCCGGCAACTATTTCTAGGTCCATTAAACCACTTGTTAGTGTTCCACTAGAGGCTATTGTTCCACCTATACCGTCAACTATTCTACCCGATTTAACACCTATTACCCCGTAATATCCGAATCCAGCCTCTAATAGAATGAAATTAATGGAATTATATGGTATTCCATGTCTACTAGAATACTCATATACTGCTAGAAATGCGGAGGCTAGTTTGTCAGCTGTACCCATATCTACTCTATTTATCTTCCTGTAGATTGGAACAGTGGGTAAGTGCACTACTCCTGGAATAAATATAACTCTTTCTCTAAACCCCTCTACTAGTTCAACAACTGTTTTA
>DADP01000006.1 GCA_002495025.1 Desulfurococcaceae archaeon UBA285 | reverse complement strand
AGAGCAATGGAGGAGTTTATGAAAACCCACTATGCAAATGTACACCGAGGACTGCACACGCTAAGCCAGGAGGCGAGTAAACTCTACGAAGAAGCACATGAAGTAGTAGCTAAATTCATAAATGCATACTCGTGGAGAGAAGTTGTTTTTGTTAGTAATACAACTGAAGCATTGAATACTGTTGCCTATGGGTGGGGATTGTGGAATATTAGTGAAGGAGATGAAATAGTAGTTACAATAATGGACCACCACAGCAATATGCTACCATGGAGACTTATAGCACAGTTAAAGAAAGCTAGAGTAAAATACATTGATATAACAGACAATGGTTATCTCAAATACGAGCAATTAGACGAGTTAATAACCGAGAAGACGAAAATAGTTGCTTTTCCAATAGCTAGCAATGTACTTGGTACTATAAATGATGCTAAGAGAATAGTTAAAAGAGCCCGTGAAGTAGGAGCAATAGTTGTAGCTGATGGAGCACAAAGCGTCCCCCACATACCAACAAACGTTAGAGAACTAGATGTAGACTTCCTCGCCTTCAGCGGCCATAAAATGCTTGGCCCGACAGGTATAGGTGTATTATGGGGTAGAGAAGACATACTCGAAGAAATGAAGCCGTTTAAAGTAGGAGGAGACACCATTAAAGAGGTTACACTAGACTCTATTGTATGGCACGACCTACCCTGGAGATTCGAGGCTGGAACACCAAATATTATAGAGGGTATCGGTCTAGCAGAAGCAGTAAAATACCTCTCAAAAATAGGCATGGAGAATATACGTAAACACGAAGAAGAACTAATAAAATATACGCTAAAAAGATTCCAAGAATTCGAGGGCATAATAGAATACTATGGACCAAGAAACCCGGCAGATAAAACAGGTGTTATTGCATTCAATATAAAAGGCTTAAACCACCACACAGTAGGCGCAGCCCTAGACTTGTTTGGAATAGCTGTGAGAACAGGTATGCACTGCGCCCACCCACTCCACTATAGACTTGGATTAAAAGGAACTGTTAGAGCAAGCTACTACCTCTATAATACATTTGAAGAAGTAGACTACTTTATTGAATCACTAGAAAAAATCATCTTATTAAAAGACAAGTTCTCACAGCAAATACCCAGCCATGTATGCACCGGTACATAGTATAAATAGAAATAGAGAAGAGAAAAAAGTTTTTAATTATATAAATAAACACTCAACGCGTTTACTTTGCTGGGCCTAGTATTCTAGCGAATTTCTTGCCAGTGTATGGGCTGACAGCAAAGGCGATCTTTATCTTGCCTCTCTTTGTCTCTTTTACTACTACCTCGTATTGGTCAGTCTCGAAATACTTCTTTGCTTTTAGGTCGAAGAATTTTAGTTTCTCTGGCATATTCTACACCCCTATTTTCAATAATAACATTTATCTGTGTGAGCTTAAAAACTTTATTTTTTGTTAACAAGTGTAAAACGCACACAGTTTGATATAACAAATTATTTTATAATGTTTGAGATTATAAAATGTTTATGACCATGTATAAATTTTTACTTCATGTGTGGAGATAGTAATAACGTATGTGAGTTTTTGTTGTTTTGAATTTTATTTTGTAATTGGCTATATAACTGTTCACTTATTCGGAATAATACAATTGTTCTGGTTTTGTATAATGAAGAGTACTACTCTTGATTCAATTCTAGTGGTTCGTAAACCGGTTTTTTCTTGTCGTTTATGATATCGCATACTCCTAGATAGTCGTATAGTATTACTGTATATGGTAGTTCATTTCTATGTGCTTTTCTCAATTTATCTAGTACTTCGTTGCATTTATCTAGTGGTGCGTCGCCACTACTACATAGGCTTTCTGTTATTGATATAACGTCGAGTATTATTCCCTCTACTGTAGTTATATATCCTTGAGAGTATATGCCTGGTTCTATCGTAACTCCCAGTTCTGGAACTTCTATTTTACAAGTAGAGCTCTTTACTAGTAGTGCTCTATCATCTCCTGGTTCTTCCACTCTGTAAACTACTTTTCTCGGTTCATTGGTTGAAAGTAGAAATACATCTGTGTGTTTAAACCCGCAGTTTTCACATTTAGATACTGAGATTAAAAGGTCTCCTACAAGTGGAGCTGTATATTTGTAGTCTTTAATTACTAGTTTTCCCTGGCAAATAGGGCATTTTCCCTCGTATTCAGCTAGTTCTACTAGGTTTTCCCGGTGTTCGTTATTCATGTAATCACCTCTTTTACTCAGTGTATATTATTATTTTAATTGTTTTAGTATTGTTAAATGACTGCCATCACAGCTTTGTGCTCTATTGTATTCTATTAATCCCTCTCTACATGTTGCATGTGTTAAACCATATTTTCTCGCTGTGTCTACAACTGGTTTGAGTAATTGTTTTCTATAGTCTACTGGTAGGTAGAGGTATCCGTGTATCCAAACACCTTTTTCCCGGTATAGATTATTTATTTTCAACCCTGTTTCTCCGAGGAGTTCTCTAAATCGTTTTAAACTATCCCATTTAGCCTTGTATGTAGATGTAACAATGTGTTTTGCTCCCGCACTAGCAACTACTTCTACTATTTCTGTCAACTCGTTTGGATCATCATTTACATATGGTATAACCGGGTCTACGCGGACTCCAACAGGTACTCCCTGATCTACTAGTTTTCGAATAGCTTCTACTCTCATTTTGGGGCTTGGAGCCCCCGGCTCTATTAACCTGGCCACATCTTCTCTTAGAGTAGTAATTGTAATCATTACTGCTGACTGGGAATTAACAAGGATGTCAACATCTCTTACAACAATATGCGATTTCGTAGTTATTAGTATTCTAAAACCATGACGTGCTAGTATTTCAATTGCTCTACGCGTCAATAATTGTTTTTCTTCTATTGGTGGAAATGGATCGCTACTCGTACTCAATTCGACAATAGAGCCGCGTGGTATTATTGAAATATCTCTTTGTAGTCTCCGAATAAACCCGTCTTTGGGGATACTATTCTTCAAACCTATATAGGAGGTGGCGTAGCAGTATACGCATTGATGACTACAACCAGTATAGGGGTGGAGGCTATATTTTCTAGGACACGTACAGAGTGGTGACTTCCATGGGTCAAATAAGCGTATTACAGTGAGATTCTGACTCAATACCACCGCCCATTGATTCTAGAATTGTACCCCGCCCGACCGCCCTCCCTCATCTTCATCTCCCAGCATGGGATCTCATGGAGGTGTGAGGGAGCGGGGCTAAATTAATAATTGTATTGCTCGCTAATAAATCAATTATTTAAATTATCAAATACATTAGCGTAGTTAGGGAAATAAATGGTTTCAGGTCTAGCTAAAGACGCAATTATTCAAATAGTTGATTTTGTAACAAAAGCAATAGAGTTAATTAGTGATGAAGAGAAGGAAGCAATGATAGACTTGTTGTTAAAAGCTCGTAGAGATGGTAAGAAAATATTTGTCGTGGGTGCGGGTAGAAGCGGCCTCGTTGTCAAAGCATTTGCAATGAGACTACTACACATGGATTTCGACGTATACGTTATTGGAGAAACAATTACTCCACCAGTGAGAAAAGACGATATATTAATAGCAGTATCTGGTTCGGGACGTACAAAAACAGTTGTTGCTGTTGCAGAGACAGCGAAATCTATTGGAGCTAAAGTTATAGCTATAACGACATATCCAGATAGCCCGTTGGGAAAAGTAGCCGATGTCATTGTTAGAATACCTGGTAGAACAAAACTAGCTATAGAAGAAGACTATCTATTGAGGCAGATGAGAGGTATACACGAACCACTAGCACCACTGGGAACACTATTCGAGATTACTACATTGATATTTCTTGATGGAGTAGTAGTTGAATTAATGAATAAACTTGGAATAACAGAAGAAGATATGAAAGAAAAACACGCTAATGTAGAGTAGATTGTTTAGAACTCAATAATAAACCTACCGTTTTCATATATTAAATCGCCGTCTGCATAAACCCTTCCTTTTTTCATGTCTTTAATGAGGTCCCAGTGTATACCAGAGATATTTCTCCCACCGGTCTCGGGGTATGCAGAACCAAGCGCCATGTGTATTGTACCACCTATTTTCTCATCGAATAATATCTCTCTTGTAATTCTCGTTATATTGTAGTTCAAACCAAATGCAATCTCGCCAAGCCTCTTTGCCCCCTCGTCTACACTGAGCATTTTTCTAAGGAATTCTTCGTTTCTAGTAGCTCTTGCTTCAACTACACTGCCATTTCTAAATACTAGTTTTATTCCTTCTACTTCAACACCACGCCAAATTGCTGGATAGTCGAATTCCACGTATCCCTCCACGCTGTCTTCTATTGGTGCTGAAAAGACTTCTCCACCAGGCATGTTGTTTCTACCATCATCATTAATCCACTTTCTACCATCAACACGCATGTACAAGTCTATACCCGGCCCCTGGAACCTCAGTTCCTTTACTTTATTGAGTAATTCAGCTATTTTCTCTTGTCTTCTACCTACTTCACGCCATGCTGTAATAGGGTCTTCTAAATCAGCCATTGTTGCTTTAAATACAAACTCCTCGTATTCTTCAATGCTCATCCCGGCTTCTTGTGCTAGTGCTCGAGTTGGATATGCTACTACAACCCATTTTAATTCTCCCACCGCGCTCCTCTTAAGGAATATTTCTGAGAGCTCTCTAGTAGCCATACTCCTAATTCTCAATTTCTCAGGGTCTACACCTACAAGTGGTTTAGTGTGTGTTGGAGCAAGTATTCTAATAGTTGCATTTATTTTCTGAGTCATTTCCCTCTCTATTGGGCTAATGTGCCTCAATACGTTTTCAGGTGCATATTTATAGAATGCTTCTATTATTGATTCATCTGTTATCTGTATTATTGGATATCCTCCACGCTGAACAATTTCCTTTACTAGTTCCCGTATGAATGGAATGGATTCTACTGAGCCGTTTATACTGACTTCTTCCCCCTCCTTAATACTTACACAGTAATCTACGACAAGTCTAGCTAGATTTGCTATTCTTGGATCACGCAATTTACACACCATGAAAAATATAGAGTGATATGTGTTTAAATAACACTGGTTGAATATAGATTAACTAGGTGGTCTTCTTGAACGAGGAAATAATTGAAGCCTTAAACAAGCAATTAAACCAAGAGCTTAAAAACGCCTATTTATACTTTGCAATGGCTGCATACTTCCAGGGATTAGCACTCAATGGATTTGCACACTACTTTATGCTCCAAGCCAAAGAGGAATTAGAACACGCGCTGAAATTCTATGAATACATTACTAGAAGGGGTTGGCGTGTAGAACTATACGAGGTTACACCAGTAAAGAAGAATTGGAGTAGTGTTGAAGAAGCAGTTAAAGACTTCTATGAAGCGGAAAGAGAAAACACTCAGAGAATATGGAGTCTCGTAGACCTCGCTAGAAAACACGGTGATAAAGCAACTGAAGCATTCCTCCAGTGGTTTATCAACGAGCAAGTTGAAGAAGAAGAACAAGCAATAGATTTGAGAACAAAAGTTGAATTAGTAAAAGGCAATATAGCTGCTCTACTAGCACTAGATAGAGTACTAGCAGAGAGAAAGTAGTTGTATCAAGGTAATTGCTCTACATGAATAGAAATATTTTAAAAACCCTTGCAGAACAGTTATCCCTGGCTCTTCTACTAGAAGTATCTAGCTATCCAAAACCAGGAAATGTACATAGATTGAGAGACAATCCAGAACTCAAATACGAAGCGTTTCTAGCAACAGGAATATATTCATTGAAATACTTCGAGAAAGGAATTAGAAGAGGGTTTAGAGGACATAGAAGAATAGTAATTGGAGACCTCGTATATGGATTACTCAGCGATGTATTAAAAGAAGGTTATTCCAATACTTGTCTCGGCTCATCACTACTATTGAGTTTAATGAGTGTTTCACTAGGTAGAATGATCCGCTGTGAAATAAGAAATTTCAATGAACTAGGGAGAACTGCTAGAGAATCACTAGAAGAAACAAGTGTATACGATACTATATACTACTACAAAGCAGTTAGAAAAGCCGCTCCAAGCTATTTAAAACCAAGTGATAAAACAAATGGATTTGTAAACATCTGGGATTCAAGGTATAAAAAGAAGATTATTGAGAGAAATCATAGATTGATCGACGTATTAAAGTACAGTGCAAAATTCGACGTGGTTGCACGAGAAGCCATAAACGGCTTTGAAGAGGGATTTAGAGGCGAGGTTTATCTAAGAGAGAGATTGAACACACATGGTGATTTAAATAAAGCTATTGTAGAAACATATCTTTACCTCCTCAGTAGAAACATTGATACTATAGTACTATTGAAACACGGTGAGAAAACTGCACGTGAAATACAAGATAAAGCCAGAGTAGTTCACAATACGGTAGTAAATGCTGGCTCGGACTGGGTAATGATTGTTAATGAACTAGATAGAGAGTTTTACTCGCGGGGTATTAATCCTGGATCTATAGCAGACTTAGTTGTAGAAGTACTGGGATTGTTTTTAATTAGAAACAAGTGGAATACTATCTTCAAGTAGATTCAAGTTATTAACTAATATTAATATTAATAATAGTAGTGACTAGGTGTTAGAATGGATATTACCGACTTAGTTACAAAGTGGCTCATTGAGGAATCATTTCTAGTAGCCAAACTAGAAGCACCACCAGAAGCCAGGATTGCATGGGGTATTGGAGTTACAACTCCAGGCGCCCCTGGACTAAAATTTACTGTTGTTATGCCGCTTGACAAAAGAGATAGAATTATACTAGCAATGGGAATAGCTATCTCGCCAGAACACAAGTCAGCACTAGATAAACTAGAACCCACAGAGAGACTACGAGTAATGCACTCAATACTCTCAAAAAGCCTTCTTGTATGCCACGATTGTAAAATAGCTATCCAACCAGACATGGTAAACCCGGTTGCAATAGCTATTAATGCAGAAGTATACACAGAAGAAATAGAGAAAAATGGAAAACCATTCTTTATGAGACTACTTACAAGATTTCTAAATACATATTTCGCGATTGTATCTGGATTTAACGAGTGGCATCCAGTACTACCACCTAGTGCAAAAGAAAAAGAATCAAGAGCATTTATGTAGTGGACCGGCCGGGATTCGAACCCGGGACCTCCGCCGTGCGAGGGCGGCGCTCTTCCAGCTGAGCTACCGGCCCACCACTATGGAATAAATTCAATCTGGGTTTAAATCTATTGTAGCCAATACTTCTCAAAGTATATTCAATTCTCGTTGACAATAATTTCTGCTGTAGGAGGTAAATTATATGTTTTTCCCACATTATTTTTATCAAGGATGATATAATGGAAAAACCAACTGCAGCATTTATATTACTATTAATTGGCGGTATCTTCATTATAATTGGCGGCATTTTCGTCATTGCCCTCGGTGGTGTTATAGCTGGAATGGAGTTACCAGCCGCTACTTCGGCTAGTGGATTAGTAATTGGTGTGGGATTTCTTGGATTGATTTTTGGTATTCTAGTAGTAATTGGCGCTTTAATGGTTAATAGTGGAGATCCTGGTAAAGTCAAGAATGAATCAATTATAGGTTTGATCTTCGGTGTTCTCAGTTTATTCGTAGTGGGTGGAGGATTCTTTATAGGTTTTCTATTATCACTAATTGATGGAATACTAGGTCTTACTTGGAAACCAGGGAAAACACAAGTTGAACAACCAGCTCCAACATAAGGAAACACAGTGTTTTTATTATTTAACTCTTACTCTACTTTTCTCTAAAACTAATTGAATATAGTCTCTACTGTATAATAAACTAGAGCATGGGAAAGGATGGTTAAACATGTTGAATTATATAAAGATTACTGGTGGACCACTATACTCTAACTCCTATATTGTCTATAATGCTAGAGGTAGGGGATTTATTGTAGACGCTGGTGTTGAACCGTTTAAAATCTACGAGTTAATAAATGAATTAAACATCGATACAATAGAATTCATTGTTTTAACACATGGACACTTCGACCATGTATTCTATGCTGGTAAAATCTCGGAGAAACTCGGTGTAGATGTCTATCTACATAGAGATGACTTGGAGATTTTCGAATACTCTGCTATATACGGGGAATACCTGTATAGAGATGTATTTGTAAAGCCACGAAATCTAGTACTACTTGGTAGTGATAGCGAACTATATTTTGGAGATGTAAAAGTAAAAATTATTCATACTCCTGGACATAGTCCAGGTAGTGTATGTATACTAGTAGGCAACTTCTTATTTACAGGTGACACGTTGTTTAAGGGAACCGTGGGTAGAACGGATCTACCGGGCGGGTCTAGTAGACAACTAGCTTTCTCACTTAGAAAAATAGCCTTGTTACCAGGGGACTATATTATACTTCCAGGCCACGGCGAAGAATCAAGTCTCAAAAGAGAACTCGTAGAAAACTATTATTTAAAGAAACTAATTGAAGCACACAATACTAATCACAATAAATATTAAACTGGTTTTCAAGGAATACACATTGATGATGAATTCTTCGGGGAGTTTGAGGTATTCGATGAAATAGCGGTTACCCACTGAAACATCTCTATCAAGAACTCGTCAATACGTTGTTTCTCAGTGGAGGTTATATCTTGTTACAGGATCAGCCCGGTGGGAGGCCTTTCATCAAATCAACCTGACGTGCATTCATCACCATGTATTAATCTCCTAGTAGACTGGGTTTTAATCATTGATAGCTAATGTGAAAGATTTAAGTATATGACGTGGAAAATCAAGAAATGGGTTGAGTAAATTGTATAGAATAGGGTTTGTCCACGTATTTAGAATTCCAGAAGACGAAGAACTCCTAGCATATGTAAACAAGTTTGCTAAAACTAAAGGTATTAAAGCTGGAGTTGTTTTAGCGATCGGATCTCTTAAAAACTGCAAACTAGGATATTATGATCGAATCGCTCAGAGATATGAAGTATTCGAAGTCAATGAAGACGTTGAATTAATCAGTGCTCTAGGCAATATAAGTCTACGCGAGGGTGAACCATTCGCACATATACATGTAGCTATAGGTAAAAGAGATGGCTCGACTGTTTCAGGCCATTTAATAGAGGGCAGAGTATTTGTAGCAGAAGTAGTTATAATAGAACTCGAAGGACCCGAGCTTGTTAGGAAAAGAGAAGGAGGATTGTGGCTTTGGAAACCAGGTTTAAATATGGAGTAAACAAATAATGTTGTTTATGGGAGTTTATATCCTTCTTCTAGTGCTTTGAAGTTTAATTGTAGCCAGTTTTGTGGTATTATGTCTTCTAGTGCTTTTTTGACTTGTTCTATGTTTAATGCATTTATTTCTCTTAGTATTCTACCCAGAATTAATATGTTTGCTACTCTACGAGTACCAAGTGTTTTCTCGGCTATCTCGCTAAATCTATGTGTTATTAGCTTGTAGCCTTGGAAGGTGTTGGGTGATATGTATTCTTCGTCTATTACTACAATTGTGTGTTCTCGGAGTAGGGATTTATAGTACTCTATTTTATATGGAAACATAAATACAGCTATATCAGGGTTTAATACTTTGACGTATGGTACTTCCTCCATTGATGAAGCTATTATTATATCAGATCTGCTTTCTCCACCGCGTGTTTCTGCAGCGTAGCTCTCTGTAACGATAGAGTATAATCCAGCGTATTTACTAGTTGCTAGTCCTAGTAGTCTCCCTAGTAGTAGTACTCCCTGCCCTCCTCTACCAACTACTAGTATTTCATACTTCAAGCCTGTCCACCTCTTAGGATTTCTATGAAGGATGGATTATTTCTCTCTATGAATTCACCTATTACAATGCCTTTCTCCCAGTCTATTTCTGCTTCTTCGAGGCTTGGTTTGTGTTTGTATTTTACTCTTTTCTTTAATTCATTGTACATTTCTACTGGGTCTCTTAGACCAATGTGTCTACCATAGACTTCTGGACATGTTGATACAACTTCTATAAATCTAAATCCACTCATACCGAGTGCTTTATAGAAGAATTGCTCGATGTAGTGTGGAGTGGTAACACTTGCTCTTGCCACATAGTTGGCATTTAGTGAACCAACGAGTTTAACAGCGTTCATTGGGTATTCTGGGTTTCCATATGGTGTAGTTGTTGTTTTTACTTTTCGTGGTGTTGTAGGTGCTACTTGTCCACCAGTCATAGCATACACGAAGTTTGTAAACATCACTACAATCATATCTATATTTCTCCTCGCCGCGTGGACGAGGTGGTTTCCACCTATTCCAGCAATATCTCCATCTCCACCTACAACGATGGCCTTTAACTCTGGGTTTGCTAGTACGGCTCCAATAGCGAATGGTATTGATCTACCATGTATTACATGTGCTGCATCATAGTTTACATAGAAGACCATTCTCGCTGTGCAACCTATACCGCCGACCCAGAATACTTTACGTGGATCTATTACGCCCTCTGATATCCTCTTATCGAGGGCGCGGAGCATTGCCCCGAGACCTATTCCAAGACCGCAACCAGGACAGTATAGTGTTGGTATTCTCTCTAGTCTCAAGTGTTTATCTAGGGGGTGTGTATAGGTTATAGCCATTGTTCAACCACCTCTAAGACATCTTTTGGAGTGGGGAGATCGAGACTTATAACTGGTGCAGGATATACCTCTCTATCTTTGAATATTCTATCTATATCCATGTATATTTTGCCAATGTTGTTTTCAACAACAATTATCTTTTTAGCACTACTACTCTTTCTAATCCTCTCTTCGTCGAGCGGCCATAGCGTCTTTAATCTTAGAAATCCAGCTTTAATGCCGCGTTTTCTCAATTCTAAAACTACGTTTAATACTGATCTAGCTGTAGAGCCGTATGAAACAAGTAGTACTTCTGCATCCTCAGTAAACCTTGTTTCTTGCTCGTATATATAGTCTATTCTCTTTAGTATTTTTAGAACAAGGCGTTTTACAAGAGCTTTTTGAGCGTCATCTCTTGGTGCATAAAAGCCTTTCTCATCGTGTGTAAGTGATTCCACGATTGTTTTAAATCCTCTTCCAAACACGGGCATTGGCGGGACTAGATCGGGGTCTGGCTTGTATGGTGGATATGGTGTTCCACTTGATTCAACAGGGATTTTTCTATCAATAACTTCTATTTCACCTCTCTCATAGATTGTCAACGGCTCCCATAGGTGTGCAATTACAGCATCGCTCAACAGTATTACAGGTGTTCTTAATAATTCAGCTGTATTAAATGCTTTTACTGTTAAATCATATGCTTCTTGCACACTCCACGGTGCATATACAGGTATAATATAGTCTCCGTGAGCGGCCCATCTAACTTGTAATACATCTGATTGCGATGTTTTTGTTGGAACACCTGTACTGGGGCCTGCACGCATTACATCTACTACTACTATAGGCGTCTCTGACATCACTGCTAATCCAAGGGCCTCGGCCATTAACGAGAATCCAGGGCCAGAGGTTGCAGTCATTGCCTTGACGCCAGCCCAGGATGCACCTATAATAGCGTTTATTGAACCTATTTCGTCCTCCATTTGTATTACTACTCCTCCTTTCCTGGGTAGTTTTTCAGCTAGATACTCCATTATCTCAGAACTCGGCGTTATCGGATAGCCGGCGTAGAATTTAAGTCCAGCTGTCATTGCACCTTCAGCTATAGCTATATTACCAGATGCAAATGTTTTTCTCATTCATCCCACCTTTTCAATAAATACAGCGAAATCAGGGCAGTTGTATTCACATAGCTTGCAACCAATACACTTGTCAATATTAACTGGTTCTGGTGGGTGGTATCCATACTTGTTTAGTATATTAGACCTTTCTAAAACCTTTGTTGGACAAACAGATATACATATACCGCATTCTTTACATCTATCTACTATTATGTTTACACGATACTTACTACTAGACCTAGTGATTAAACCAATAACACTCTGTTGCGTCAAACCTGTAAACACCATGTTTTTATTAATACTTCTTGGATTTAAAAAGTAAATACTTCTATAAACAGTAAAGACACGTAAATAAACAATCTAAACCGTATAATACTGTAGTACCTAGAAAAACATTTATTTAAACCAGGTTCTCTATATTCGTTTAACGGGTGAACTAGTTGATCACTGAAATTAGATGGCATAGTAGAGGAGGACAAGGCGGATGGACTGCCAGCAATCTAACAGCTATAGCTGCATCTTATGAGGGAAAATACGTCCAGAGCTTTCCAGCATTCGGCCCCGAGAGGTCTGGAGCACCAATCCTCGCGTTCACGAGAATTAGTGATGAACCAATTGAAATACACAGTATGATCTATAATCCAGATATAGTAGTAGTATTAGACTATACACTACTATCACCAAACATTGTCTCAGGTCTAAAACCAGGTGGAACAATAATTACAAATTACACTGGAGACGAAGAACAAGTATTTAAAGCACTCGGTATAAAACGCGGAGACTACAAAGTAGTATTAATA
The DNA here is from genome assembly GCA_002495025.1 of Desulfurococcaceae archaeon UBA285. Taxonomy (GTDB): domain Archaea; phylum Thermoproteota; class Thermoprotei_A; order Sulfolobales; family Desulfurococcaceae; genus UBA285. Next base: position 6,339 of record DADP01000006.1, on the reverse strand, counting down.
CCTGCATCCAAGCTAGCACTAGAAATTCTAAAATCAAAAATTACAAATACTGCTATGCTAGCCGGCCTTGTAAAAATCGGATTGATTAAACTAGAAAGCGTAGAAAAAGCTATTAGCGAGAGATTTAGTAAACCAGTAGCAGAGAAAAACATATTATTAGTTAAAAAAGCACTAGAAGAAGCCCGCGAGGTGTAAGAGATATGAGTACTCTTAGATCATGGAGAGAAATACCACTTGGAGGAGTAGCATTTAGACTATCAACAGATGTTAAAACTGGTGATTGGAGAGCGCTTAGACCAGTAATAGACCAAAACAAGTGTACAAAGTGCTTAATTTGCTGGTTGTTCTGTCCAGACATGTCGATTATATGGGATGGAGAAAAAGTAAGTGTAAACTACGACTACTGTAAAGGATGTGGTATTTGCGCACATGAGTGTCCTGTTAAAGCGATAAGCATGGTTCCCGAAGTGGGTGAGTAGTAATGAGTAGACTTGAATTAATACCCAAATATCCACGTGAAAAACAAATTATGCTAAATGTCAATGGAGACGAAGCAATAGCATACGCTGTAAAACAGAGCTATGTAGACGTCGTCGCTGCATACCCAATTACTCCTCAAACAATAATTGTCGAGAAGTTTTCTGAGTTTGTAGCTAATGGAGAAGTCCACACGGAATTCGTAGCCGTTGAATCAGAGCACTCAGCTATGAGTGCATGTGTAGGTGCTGCAGCTGCCGGTGCAAGAGCATTTACTGCTACCTCGGCTCAGGGACTGGCATTAATGGTTGAAATACTATATATTGCAAGTGGATTGAGACTGCCAATGGTACTAGCAGTTGTAAACCGTGCTCTCTCAGCACCAATCAATATTCACAACGACCATGCAGATGCTTATTTAATGAGAGATGCTGGATGGGTAATGTTATTCGCCGAGAACGTCCAAGAAGCCTATGACACCACTATACAGGCATTTAAGATATCTGAACACCCAGAGGTACAACTACCAGTCTCAGTCCACATAGACGGCTTCTTCCTAAGCCACACACTTGAAAACATACATGTACTACCAGACCAAGCAGTATACGAATTCCTCGGCGGACCTAGAAAACTCGCAAAAGTCAAAGTAGACTACTACGATGAAGAAGTAGACTACGCGCTAGACCCAGCTAGACCACTATCCATGGGTAATCTCGCACTATACGACTACTACTTTGAAATGAAAATACCACAATTAAAAGCAATGGAGAAAGCCGTTGAAGTCATTAAACAAGTAAACGAAGAATGGTATCAACTAACTGGTAGAAAATATGGTAATGGACTAGTAGATCCATACATGGTTGAAGATGCTGATATTGTTATAGTAGCAATGGGTAGTAGTACAGGAACCATTAGAAGTGTAGTAAAGAAATACCGTGAAAAAGGAGTAAAAATAGGAGTATTGAGAATAAGGTCGTTTAGACCATTCCCACACAAAGACGTCCGCGAACTACTAAAAGACGCGAAGCTAGTAGCCGTAATGGATAAAGCAATAGGGCCAGGACAATACGGAGCATTATACCTAGACATAGCCGCTACACTATACCATGAAAAGAATAGACCAGTACTCATAGACTACGTATATGGACTTGGCGGTAGAGACCTATCTCCAAGCATGATTGAGGAAATGATCAACCAGCTACTCAAAGACCTTGAAAGAGGATATGTTCCAGAAGAAGAGAGATTTAGGTTTATAGGGGTGAGGGCTTAATGGTCGTAGTTAAAACTCTACCTGAAATACCAGTTAAAAAAGGAGAACCACCATACAAGATCTGGATATTCGAACCAGGAGAAAAGAAAGAGCTACCATTAATATTCAATCTAAGACAACTAGCAGAACAGAGAAGACCAGCCCTTCTCCCAGGACACAGAATGTGTGCTGGTTGCGCAGCTCCAATAGTCGTTAAACTAGCTAGTTTCGCCTTTAGAGGGCCCACGATAGTAGTCAACGCCACAGGCTGTCTCGAGGTTTCAACAACGATTTATCCATATACAAGCTGGGCCGTTCCATGGATCCACAATGCATTCGAAAACGCCGCTGCAACAGCGGGTGGAATAGAAGCAGCAATTAAAGCAATGAAGAAAACTGGTAGATTAAAATACGACCACGTAGACGTCGTAGTATTTGCTGGTGACGGTGGAACATACGATATTGGATTCCAAGCACTAAGCGGTATGGCTGAGAGAGGCCACGACGTACTATACATACTATACGACAACGAAGCATACATGAACACTGGTATACAAAGGTCTGGTGGAACCCCGAAGTACGCGTGGACAACAACATCACCAGTTGGAAGCGTACTACCTGGTAAGGGAGAAAGCAAGAAGCCAATAGCAGAGATAATGGTTGCCCATAGAATACCATATGTTGCAACTGCAACACCAGCCCACTGGATGGACTTTATGAAGAAGGTAAGAAAGGGAATTGAAGTCAACGGGCCAGCATTTATACACGCATTAAGTAGCTGTGATAGAGGATGGAGACACGAAGAGAGCATATCAATAGAGATCTTGAGGAGAGCAGTAGACACCTGCTACTTCCCACTATGGGAGTGGACACCAGAAACAGGATATGTACTCACAGACAGAAGCCTCGTCATTGCTAGAAATCCATCACTAAAACAACCCATTGAGAAATTCGTAGAGGTACAAGGTAGATTTAGACACCTACTAAGACCAGAAAACAAAGAACTACTCAAACAACTACAAGAATACGTAGATGCAATGTGGGAAGACCTATTAAAGAGAGCTTCAAACGCGCCACGGTAGTAGAAATTGAATGATTTTTGTAGTCTATTCCAAAATAATTTTTTAATTCTAGGCCTTGGCTCTCCTCTAAGACAAGACGATCAAGCAGGCCTAATAGCATGCAATGAACTAGCTAGACATGGTATTACGTGTATTAAATGCGAGTATGGATTGGAAAACTGTATTGGCGAAATCGAAAACTATCATCCCAGTAGACTAGTAGTAATCGACGCGGCATTGTTTAAAAATGGTAGGCCGGGAGACGTGGTAGTAGTAGCTAGTGATTCGATAGAAGACTACGGGCTAGTTATTTCGACACATAGTATTCCACAATCACTAATTCTAAATCTACTCAAAAATACTATTGGTGTTGAAGAAGTATTTATTATAGGTATATACCCGAAAACCCTTGACCTCGGCTTAGAAGTATCATTCGAGGTATTAACAGCCGTGAAAAATATAGCTGAGAGAATCAACGAGTGTTTAAATAGAGAAAGGAAAATGGAAGAATTGGTATAACTCCGAGTAGTTTGAGTATTAACCTATAGTGTTTGTCGAAATCAACATGTTCTACAAGCCCCATTTTATAGAGCGCGTTTACAAATGAAACAGGTATGAAATACCTTGTTTTACGAGAGAAAATAGTGGCTAAGTATTCTATTCTACTCCCAATGTAAAACCTTGTTTTATAGTCTTCAATGTATTTACTCAACGTGTCTTCTTCGAGATGTTTTGCAAGTATTGGCGAGAGCTTGAATATATAGTATAATCCTCCACCAGTATAGGGTTTTACTAAGGGGACTGCATCACCGTGAAACACTATTCTACCGTGTATCAAAGGGTTTTTGAGTGGTTTATTTACTGGTATTAATCCACCATATCTCTCTAAAACTCTTTTAACAACTACCCCTGTATACTTCTCTACGTGTTTCAAAAGCGTTTTCTCGCGTGGATTTCTACTTGCATAGCCTATTTGAACCAGTCCATTTGAAACCGGTGTGATCCAAGCAAAGAATTCAGGTGTGTATTCACTGTACACTATGGTTAAACCATCTTCTTCCTCTACGTCTGCTTCACATAGAACTTGAAATCCATATAGGTATTCTCCTTTTTCTCTAATTAACTTCTTTTTGAATATTCCAAGGGGGCCTTCAGCTACAACTAGTTTATTGTATTCGACATCTCTATCTCCTATACTAATAGTGTTTAATCCACGTGGTTTTGCTTTTTGCCCCCATATAATGGTGTGGCCGAGGCTTTCAACTCTCGAGGCCAGTACTTGTTCTAAGAGGGGCCTATTGACGTGGTAAGCTATTGGTTTTTTAAATTCCAGTCTGGCTTTCCCCATTGGTGTTGTAAAGACTATTTTTCTATATGAGGCGTCGACAATTCGATTAGATAAATTGTTTACTAATCGGGCAACGTATTCTCCAACGATTCCTGCACAGTGTTTAGGAATGCCTGGTTGTATGTGTTCTTCTATTATAACGACATCTACTCCTCTAGTATTTAGAGCTGTATACAGGCCGGCTGGTCCAGCTCCAATTATTAAAATGTCTTTTTTCATTACTCTTCCTCGTAGTTTCTAGATGCATACTTCATTGTATAGCGTTTAGCTCTTAGTTTTTCAACAATGTATTTAAAGGTTTTCTCGGGGTCTCCCTTCAATCCACACGTATAGACATCTACTGTGGCGAACTCGTACTCGGGCCATGTATGTATACTTATATGGCTTTCCAATACGATTCCTACAACGCTTACTCCGGGATGTATTTTCCACGCTTTTACATCTAGTAGTGTGAATTCACCTATTTTTGCTGCTTCTCTTATTACTTCTACGAGGTATTTCTCATCGCTGAGTAGTTCAGGATCGCATCCATAGAGTTCCCCGTAGACGTGGCGTCCAATAACCTTGTTTTTTAATTGTGTAATCGTAATCATTTTTATCACCATAAAATACTCCCCCTTGGAAACTTATAAATTTTACCCCCTTCCCCTTCCACGTAAGACTTGATGTTTCATTTTATAACCCCATTGAACTTTGTATGCGTATTCAAGTAATTGTATTGGCTTTTAGTAAGATATGTTTTGCTACTTGCAAGGGGAGAGTTTGATTTTAAATGTAAGGGGAGGGGTTATTTCTATGCTATATATAAACTTTAAATCTCTTATTTAATTCTTCATGGTTTCTTTACCTGCAACTCCAATTTAATACTTGCTACTGCTTCTTGAGAAGAATACATATTCCAACTCTTATCAATCCATCTCGCCATAGTTTTAAGTTAGTGTTTAAAATCTAATTAGAAAATAGAAATACTACTTGGTGATGATGCGCGCGTGCCTGAATATGTTGATGAAGGCCAGGAATGCTGAGTTGTTATTGCTTCTTTTCTATATATGTCTATATAGTTGACAATAGCTGGTCTATATAACCATCTAGAAAACTGAATTGGTAGAGGGCACTGTGGAAATACTACTATTAGGGCTCGGTTTAGCACTTGCAGCAGTTTACGCTATGGGAATTGGAGCAAACGACACTGCAAACTCTATTGCAGGCCCTGTTGGAGGCGGTGTTTTAAAGTATAGAAGCGCACTACTAGTGTTTTCTATTAGTGTTCTTCTAGGGGCAATCCTCCAGGGGCATATGGTTATGAAAACTCTTGGTAAAGGAGTTGTATCGAATCTAAATATTTATGGCGCTGTATCTGCTTCTCTCGCCGCTTTGATCTGGGTCTACATAGCTAGCTATCTAGGACTGCCAGTGTCGACGTCTCAAAGTGCAACTGGTGGAGTAATAGGTGTGGGGCTAGCAATGATCATACTTGGCCAGAACACTAAGCTCAATTTAGATGTAGTATCAAAAATCATTATAAGTTGGACAATATCTCCTCTTCTAGCAATAGCTCTAACTGCAATTCTCTATATAGTACTAGAACGCGTTTTCTCTAGAGTAAAAATTGGTGAGCGTGGAATACGAGGACTAGCCATACTCGCCTCTGCGTGGGATGGATATGCATTTGGAGCCAACGATGTAGCTAACGCTACTGGTGTATACTATGCAATAGTAGGCTCTACCACGTTCTTCTCGAGTCTAGACTCTAGGTTTCTACTCACACTATATGGTGCACTATTCATTATTCTAGGCGGAGTACTACTTGGCAGACGAGTTGTTGAAACAATGGCTTATAAAATAACAAAACTCGACCCTATAGGCTCTCTATCATCATCCATCATCTCTGCCTCTTCAACATGGATATTTACAACTATTCCATACATGTTGTTTGGCTATGGAATGCCCATATCAACCACGTATATATCAGTTGGGACAATTATTGGAGCAGGAATAGGTAGACATCGAAGCATTAGACAAGCACTCAATTTAAAACTAGTATTAGGCATTATACTCTCCTGGTTTCTAACCCTCCCCACATCAGCTACTCTCTCCATGGGCTTTTACTACTTGTTTACAAAAGTATTTTTAGGTATGTAATCCGTTTGTCCCTAGAGGGTTTCCTCTAGGGACTTCCACCTCGCCCACAGGGTTTTAGAGAC
>DADP01000012.1 GCA_002495025.1 Desulfurococcaceae archaeon UBA285 | reverse complement strand
CAGTATTACACATGTTAATGAAGTCCAAGGCTGAAATAGTCGATGTATATGTAATTATGGGTTTAGGCTCTAATTGGATGGAGCGTTTAAAACCATACAATGTCAAAGTACTCTCAATAGTACCCTTTGAGATATAATGGGAGTCAGTTCTAGGAATAAAAGGGGATATTGATTAAAAACACAATGGTGGTGGAATGTCGATAGAGGAAACAGTGAAAGTCGATTCAAAAGGCCGTGTCACCATTCCATCAGCAATTAGAGAATTGTTTGATATAAGAGAAGGCATGTATTTACTAATGATTGCCGATAAAAACTCGAAAGAAATAAAACTAGTACCAATACCAATAACAGCACAATTAATTAAACTAAGATTAATAGTAGAAGACCGCATGGGTGTTCTAGCAGACATAACCAAGTTTCTAGCCTCTAAAAACGTCGATATAATTTCATCAAAATGCATTGTACTAAAGAGAGAAGAACTAGGAGAATGCGAAATGATAATTGACATTAGTAGGAGTAACTATGCAGACCCATCGCTCGTTGAAGAAGATCTCAGAAGACTAGAACCAGTTAAAAACGTCGAAGTATTTAAACTAATGTAGTTTAATATAGCAGTAGAGAAAGCGTTTAAAGGGCTCTTTTCTTGAAGACAGTTTATACTGGATGTTGCGGGTTCCCCACAGCTAGAAACAAGTATTACAGAGTATTCAGTGTTGTTGAATTACAAAATACATTCTATGAACTACCAAGTATTGACTGGGCTAGAAATCTCAGAGAAGAAGCACCACGAGAATTCAGATTCACTGTTAAAGCATGGCAGGTAATAACACATCCACACTCTTCTCCAACATGGAAGAAAATGAAGAAGAAGCCAGGTGGAAACCTGGAAAACTATGGTTATTTAAAGCCAACACGTGAAAACATAGATGCATTTGAAAAAACACTTGAAGTTGCACGTGTTCTCAACGCTGAAATAATTGTTCTCCAAACGCCTTCAAGCATGCCCAGTGATCAAGAGGCCATTAGAAACATTGATGTATTCTTTGAGAGTATTAAAAGCTATTTAAAAAATGAGATAATAGGCTGGGAGGTCCGGGGCCCTCTGCTCAGTAATTCAGAACTACCTAGAATACTTGAAAAACACGATGTGGTACATGTAATCGATGTCTTCAAAGGCAGGCCTCTCTATAAGTCTTCAATGCAAATTCTATATACGAGACTACATGGTAAAGGGCCCGGTGAAGTCAATTATAGCTATAACTATACAGATCAAGACCTTGAAGAATTATCAGGTATACTCCTCTCCGAGGATTACAGCATAGCCTTTGTTTTATTCAATAATGTAAAAATGTTGGAAAATGCTTTGAGATTCAAAGAAATTGCTAGTAAGAAGCAAGAGTCAATAATATGGCTTTGAATACTTTACTGCTTACTCATAATTCTTGCAAGGTTTTCACTGAGTGGTTGATATACTACTCCACGCTCTGTTATAATACCTGTTACTAAGTCTGGATCAGTAATGTCAAACGCGTAGTTCAACGCGTTTACTTCTTGGAGTGTTATTGGGTGTCCATATATGTATTTTACCTCGTTTGGACTTCTCTCTTCTATAACTACCTGGTCTATTGTTCTCGACATGTCTATAGTACTTGTCGGTGCTGCAACGTAGAATGGGATATTGTTTCTCTTTGCGGCAAGAGCGATCATATATGTTCCAATCTTGTTTACAACGTATCCATCACGAGTAACTCTATCAGCACCTACTACGACTAGGTCTACGAGTCCCTTACGCATAACCATGCCTACAGTGTTGTCTGTTATAAGTGTTACTGGTATGCCTTCTTTGACTAATTCATAAACTGTTATTCGTGCACCTTGAAGCATTGGCCTTGTCTCAGTGGCTATTACTCTTATCTTCTTCCCTTTATACCATGCTATTCTAATTACTGCGAGGGCTGTACCATATGCTGATGTAGCTAGTGCACCAGCATTACAGTGTGTTAAAATAGTAGCATTGTCTGGTACGAGTTCTGCTCCATACTCTCCAATTCTTATATTTGCTTGTACATCCTCCCAGTAGATGTCTACAGCCTCTCTTGTCAAAGCCTCTGTTATTTTAAATGTATCACTCGTCTTCTTCAACGACTCGTTTAATGCACTCTCTATTCTCTTCAATGCATAGAATAAATTGTAGGCTGTAGGCCTAGTCTTCCATAATTTCTCAATAGCTTTTCGTATTTCGAATTCATATGAATCAATTGATAGTGTAGATACTTTATGTGCATATGCGGCAACAGCTAGTGCGGCCGCTACTCCAATAGCTGGTGCACCACGAATTTCCATGTCTACTATTGCTTTTGCAATTCTATCCGGGTCACTAGAACAAACCACTTCTTCTACAAAAGGAAGCTTCAATGTATTAATCCAACAAACTTCTTTTCTCTCTTTGTCAAACCATACAGCTCTAATTTTAATAGGGTATAGAGTATTCAAATCAAACACCCTAGTGAAAACTAGATTTCAGAGAAAGGTAAAAAGCTAAAACACCAAAAAGAGTAAACACATTAAACATACAAACTCCTTCAACTACTTGGCATATAGTTTCACAATGTATTAGGAGTTCTATTCCAACACTGTTTCCAAGACACTACTATAAGTTTTCATATTACTAGAAACAATTCATCATAATTAAAAACCATTCAAATTACCACTAGTTATTCTATGTTTCCCTGGTTTCTAGTAGGGGTTTTGGTGGGATTTTTTCAATTGGTAAAGTTTTTAAACCACCACGAGAAAACAATGACCAGTAACAACAAAAAGAAACTACAACACTAGAGTATGTATCCACCTATTTTCTCGCTGAATTTTAGTATTTGTATAACTATGAGTTTATTGTCTTTAAATCCGAGGATTACGTCTCCCTCCTCGCTTAGCCATTCTTCTTCGGGTGTTTCTTCCGGGTCGAAGTGTATGTATAGTATGTCGTTTTGTTTATCGTATTCTACTTCTATGTTTGCCGGTATTTTAACCGTGTATTGTTTTTCTGCCTCCAATAGTGTTCCCTCTATAGTGGTGATAGTACAACGTCTGTAAAGTCTAGTGGTAGCGGCTTGTTTTTGGATTTGTATTCATCGTATTTCTTCTCGAGGAAGCTCCTGAAGACCGGGCATGTCTCGAATTTTCCTTCTCTATCACACTTAGTGCCCATTGTTAAAAAGCACATTTTTGTCCTCTTATCGAAGTATGGACACATTTTATGGTATTGTTTTGCACTCTTGAGAATTCTATTTACCCATTTCTGTTTCTCATCGACTTTTTTGTCTTGTCTCTCCATGAGGGCTTCATCAAGGTCTTTTTCAGAAATTCTCGTTGATGATGACAATATACATCACCTCGTCAAGTGAATTCCCTATGCCTAAGATAATTACTTATCATCCTAATATAATTATTCACTTAGTATACAGTGGATGGTAGAATGGAAGAGTCTCTAGTGAGAGAACTACGGAGAGTATATGGGAGTTTAACAGAGGTATTAATTAACAAATTGAAAAACCCGCCACGCAGACTCTACATGCGTGTTGTTACTACTAGAGCTGAGAGAGAAGAAGTATTAAGACTACTACGTAGTGACAATGTACTTGCTCATCCAGACCCCTATACACCAGAGGCAATATACGTAGAAGTAGAGGGGCCTTTTGAAATCCAGTGTGAGAGCGATAAAGAAATCATAGTTGACGATAAAACAGCATCTTCTCTCCTCCTAGGTGCAAACCTATATAGACCAGGCGTGGTTAAAACGCCGGTATTTAACCCGGGCGAGAAGCTACTAGTTGTTACACGTACTGGTATTCCAGTAGCGTGTGTTGAAACAATTGTTTCAAGTAGAGAACTCTATAGAATGAAACGTGGACTAGTAGCTAAAAATATATCTTCCCCCTATAGAGCTCCAAGAATAACAGAAACCAGGGCTTACACAGCGGGGTTAATTTATCCACAGAGTCTTCCAAGCATGGCTACTATACACGCATTGTCTCCAAAACCAGGAGAGTTAATAGTAGATATGAATGCCTCACCCGGGGGTAAATCAAGCCATATAATACAGTATACTAGAGGCAAGTCTAGACTGGTATCTATTGATAGAAACGAGAAGAAGGTCGCTTTGTTGAAAGAAACACTCATAAAACTAGGACTCGATTTAAACAACGTTGCAATCCCCGGCGACTCCCGCTATATACACATTGATTTAAACCTAGAGAATAGAGCAGATAGAATTCTGATAGACCCACCCTGCAGCAATCTCGGTGTGAGGCCAGTATTAAAACAAGATAAAACCATTAGAGATGTGGAAAACCTAGTTGAATACCAGAAGCAGTTTCTAAAAGCCGCATACCACGTTGTGAAAAAGAATGGTATAGTAGTATATTCAACATGTACTCTCACACTACGTGAAAACGAAGAAAACATTAGATATGCTGTTGAAGAACTAGGATTTACTAGTGTAGAACTAGAAAAACCACTACCATACAGTGAAGTAGTTAAATACAAGGGTATTGTTGGATACAGATACAGCCCTCTCTCACACGACATGCCAGGCTACTTTATAGCTGTATTAACAAAGTAGTTTAGAACTGTCTACGCGTTATTTTAGCTCCACAAAGTGGACACGTCTCTACTCCCGGCGATGCCGGTGTGTAGCCGCAAACGGGACAGTATGCTCTATAAACACGTAGTGTGTTTACTCCACGAGTTCTCAGTGGTTTAAAGCCTATTCCAATATACAGTAGGAGGTTTTGGAGTTCGTAGTCGTCTGTAATAACTATGGTTGTATAGCCCATGTTGTTTAATTGTATTGCTAGAGCGGCTACTTCAATATCTGTTTTTGAGAGTTTATGTATTGATCCAACCTCTATGGCCTTTTTTCTCGCTTCTTCCACGTATTGAAGACCAGGGTTTGAAACAGTAATTAATCCAAGGTCTATGGCTTCAAATAGTGCTTCCCGGTTTTCACGGTCAATTACTTCTCTAACAGCATTTTCCGTTGTATATACTTCAAAGATGTTTCTTGGGAGTAGTCTATAGTACTTGGCGATTAATGCACTAGTATCTAATATTATGGCTTTCTTCAATTTAGAACACGCATTGTCTTGGTTCAATAATGGATCTCCAAATGTTTCTCTTCTCTCTAAATCTAACAACTCTTACATATCTAAATCCGTGTTTTACTTCAACAACACTATTGTCTTTTAACAGTGTGAGTTGCTCGCCATCAGCATATAGTAGTGTTGGGTTTTTCACCCATATTCTTACAGTACTGTATGGTGGAGCTACTATACTGGGTAGTCCGAGTTGTAGTGGGTTTAGAGATGTTATTATTAGCGATTCATGGTCTGGCATTACTAGTGGGCCTCTCGCGGATAGATTATGTCCGCTTGATCCATGAGAAGACGCTATAATGATGCCGTCTCCCTCGAATAGCATGGATGTTTCTGCAGTGTGGGAAGTAATAGTTACTTTGAACTTGGTGACTTTACCCAGATCACTACTAACAAATACAGCGTCATTTACAAAGTATTTACATGTTTCTCCAGTGCATAATTGATATAATGGTATGTTTTCAAGGTAGAAATCTCCCTTTAAAACACGTTCTACTATTTTAGCAGGGTCTGGGAGGCCCTGTTCATAATATGCATTTCTCTTTCCACAAGGATATGGTAGTATAAGCGAGTAGAATGTAGAGTACTTAGCAGACTTCATAAATGTCCCGTCTCCACCAATAGAGACTATGAGATCGAAGTCTAGTGCTTCTTCGTTTTCTCTTTTTGTAAACAAGTCGTCAACTGATATTGCGTGAACAGGTATACCATGTATTCTCAGAGACGATGTTATACGATTAGCAATTTCAAGACACTTCTCTACTGGTTTATACACTAAGAGAGCATTTGTAAACAGTGTTATTCCCCCTTTCTCCACGCGTTGATTTATCTATTATCACCCTATTCAACTTTATTAATTAATGTAGAGTAGTGTCTGAATAGGCGTGTTGAAATGCCAGTATGTATAGAGGTCTCGAGAGAGCTGGCTGAAACAGTTCTCAGAGAGCTACGTAAACAGGGTTTACTAGATGATTTACACCTTGTTCAGAGGAGAGATAGTAGTGTATTAATCCCTGTAAAGGAAAACCCGGGAAGCCAGGTTAGAATAGGCGAATACATATTCACTGCTGTCGAGTGTAGTGTACCAGAGAAAAAGAAAACTAGTGTTAAACTACCATCACTAGATGTAATTGGAGACGTAGTAATAATTAGAGAAAACGTATTGGGTTTATGGGATACAAGCGAATTAATCAATGCTATTAGACAAGTATATCCTAGAGTTAAATCTATATGGATCAAGGAGTTAACAGTAGACGAGTATAGAAAACCAGTTTTAAGGCTTTTATGGGGAGAGGAGAAGAGAGAAGTAGTTGCAAAAGAACACGGGTTGCAATTCAAAGTAAAACTGGGAGAAGTATACTTTAATCCAAGACTCTCCGAGGAACACCATAGACTAGCAGAAGCAACCAAAAGCGGCGAGGTAGTAGTTGATGCTTTTACAGGTATAGGTGGATTTGCCATACACATCGCTAGTCTTAAAACCAGCCTGGTTATAGCTAATGATGCAAACCCAGTAGCCTACAAACTACTCGTTGAAAACATAGAGTTAAATAAGAAGAAGTTGAAGGGGACGGTGATACCATTAAACATGGATGCTAGAGAACTACCCTTTATCCTCAGAGAGGGCTTGGCTGATAGAGTAATAGCTGATCTACCCATGTGGAGCACTGAATTCGCCGATGTATACAATAAGTTGTTGAAACCCGGAGGAATACTCCACTTGTATCGATTATCGAGAGATGAATACTTGTTGTTAGAGGAACTAGAAAACGCGTTTTCAAACTGGGAGATTTTAGAGTGTAGAATCGTCATGGAATACGCTCCTAGAACTGGTATATTTAGATGTGATCTCGTCAAGTCTAAACACGTATAGATAAACCCTTAGAGTTGTAGATGGGTTTTTCAGGGATTCTACAAGTTCTCGTTTTAAATCACCAGCTGCTTTATTAGCTCTTACTCCGAGAGTAGCTGGTTCTATATACTCGCTTTTTCTAATAATGATCTTTCCTGGGTCACTTAGAATTAAGCGTGGTGAACCCTGTGCTAGAATAAAATCTCGTAGATTTCCTACTTCGAGGACAACTATTAATATTGAATCCTCGTGTTTTAAACACTCTTTGAAGTCTGGATTGAGACTACTAGTTGATTTATTAGCAGATACACCAATAATACAGTCTCCACGAGGTGTTACATAATCCTCCATTGTAATCTCTACGGTTGTTCTATGAGTTGCCTTTATATTCGGGTGTCCACGTGCAAACACGATTTCACTACAAACCAATCCCTCCACCCTTACATCAAGGTAATTAGGATGCAATGTATTAATTGAATACGTGGGGGTTAAAACTTGGATTTTGAAGAACAAAGAAGACGCGTAGTCGAGACCCTCGTATACCTAGGCTACTTGAAAAACCCCCGGGTTATAAAGGCACTACTAACAGTTCCACGCGAGTTATTCGTCCCCGAACACATGAGAGAATACGCATATATCGACTCACCACTACCAATTGGGCACGGACAGACAATTAGCGCTATACACATGGTTGCAATAATGACGGAGGAGCTGGATCCACAGCCGGGAGACATAGTTCTCGAAGTTGGAACGGGCTCGGGGTATCAAGCAGCAGTATTAGCAGAAATAGTTGCCAGGCAAGACCCTAGTAGACAAGGACACGTATACTCCATAGAGAGAATAAGGGAACTAGTAGAATTCGCCAAGAGAAACCTCGAAAGAGCGGGATATGGCAACTACGTAACAGTAATACATGGAGATGGAACACTAGGATACCCCGAGAGAGCACCATACGACAAAATAATAGTCACAGCAGCAGCGCCAGACGCTCCGAAACCACTGCTGGAACAGTTGAAAGAGGGAGGGAGACTAGTCATACCAATAGGAGACCCATACATACAGAGACTAGTAACCATTGAAAAACACAGAGATGGAATCAAAAAGAAATACGGTATAGAATGCGTATTCGTCCCACTACTGGGAAAATACGGCTGGAGAGTCTAGATACACGTTAAATACTTCGCTTCAACTCTTTTCACTGTGTATGTGTGGTATAAAAATAGAGTAGGTGTCTCTATATAAATTGCATTTAATTCTCTATAGCATTGTCTAAGACCATCAGTATGGAAGTGTTTTTCAAATAGGGGACTGTATTTTTAGCCTATTATTGTAGATTTCGCGATCTCAAAGGCGAGTAGTAAGAGTATGACTATTGTAAAAACATTGTACCTCTTCAAGAATACCCTGGTAAAACCTGGTGTCGGCTGTTTTAATAACTGGATTATAGAGTATATGAGGCCCGCCTCTGGTATCAAGATCAACGTAAATGTCTGTGAGAGTAAAACAGAATACCCTGCTTTGTAGTCTAGAAATAAGAGAGGGCCCAAGATCAATCCTAGTATTGTAAAGATCGATCCGAGCAATGCAGCAGTCCTGGGACCATAGACTATTGCAACACTTCTAACACGCTTTCTCTTATCACCCTCCATGTCTTGAATACTCTGAATAACCTCGCGTCCAAGGTTTACGAAGAAAGCAAACCAAGCAATTTTCAGTACCACGTGATTAACCGACCCCGTGGCTGTGAGAGACCCATATATAAAAGACGATGAAACACATAGTGCAACAACAATATTACCTAGTAGCCCAGTTGCCTTGAGCTTTAAACTATAAATAATCGACAAGGCATACATTACGTTTAGCACTATAAAAGATTGAATATTGACTCGTAGTGAGAAAACAAAGCCCACTATAAACAGTAGAATACCAAACACTATAGCACCTCTTCTAGAAACTCTACTAGAAGGTAGCGGTGCAGTGGGCCTGTTTACAACGTCGATTTCATAGTCGACAACGTCGTTAAAAACAAATGACGAAGCAGTCATTAACATTGATGCTAATATTGAGGTAAATACTAGGCTTGGCCCATAAAGACAGAGAGCCCTATGAGCAGAGGACCTATTGGTCGAGTTAACTCTATATATGCACTAATTGTCCTCGAGAACTTCATTAAAACTCCTTTTTACACTGTATTATTAGCTAATGGTATTATTGCCTTATATTTTTCTATGCCGGTAGTATACTTCTCAATCCTCTTATTGTATCCATGGTGTTCACGAGGATTGATTATATGGATACTCTCGTCTCCGGGTACTAATAGACCTTGATTTATACACTGTATTTAAAATACACTATTGTGTAGAGTTGGCCCCGGTGGATGAGGGAGTTACCCTGTTTATAATGTATATGGGTTTTGAGACTAGTTCATGATTTAATTTTATTTTTTAGTAAACCACTTTGCTAATCCTTGCTGTGTTCCCTTTATGTTTTCTCTGTATGCTTTTACTAGTCTTTCAAGCGCGTTTTTTACTCTTTCTTCGTTGAAGTCGTGTTCTCTAACTAGTAACTCTATTACTTGTTTCTCGTCGGGTTCACGCCATTCTAGCTTGTAGTTTTTTGTTACTGGTGGGTCTAGGAAGTACTTCTTTATTGCTACTACGTCTACTTCTATGGGTGATTTTAATAGTGCTTTGGGTATTTTCTCTATGCTTCCATATGCTTTTACTAGTTGTAGTGCTTTTTTGGGCCCTATGCCCTCAAACCCGTCTGGATTGTAGTCTGTTCCTATTAGTATGCCCAGGTCTACTAGGGCTTCACGTGTTAAACCTAGTTTTGCGAGGAGTTTGTCGAGTTCTATTATTTCAGGGAATATTTCAATGTATTCTTCTCTCCGGGGTAGTTTTCTTTTACCGCTGATTGTGAGGTTTCTAATGAGTCTTGGTGAACCAAATAGTAGACTGTCATAGTCTTGGGAGGCAGAGGCATATGCGTCGCCTACTCTAGCCATATATGCTGCTTGTGCCTCGCCCTCGGCTGGTGCTTGCACCCATGGAATACCCATCGCGTCTAGTAGTTTCTTTGCATCTTCAACCATAGAATCTGTTAGTTTTGAAGCTATAGCAGCATACCTCCTCGCTGCTTCTAAATCCCCTGTTTTGACTGCTTCTTCGTATTTTTTAACTGCTTCTTCTTTAACTGCACGCCTCCTCTCTATTTCTTTTGCTTTTAATTCTGGTGGTTTCCCGTCGAATACATATACTGGTTTAATACCGTTTTCTACGAGGTTTATTGTTCTATAGAAGAGCCCGCTTAAATGACTAGTTACTCTACCCTGACTATCTAGTAGGGGTGTTCCATCAGGCTGTCTTATAGCTGCTAGAAACTGGTATAGTGCATTATAAGCGTCTATTGCTACTACTCTACCCCTGAGGACTCTGAGGTCGCGTATTTGAATAATAATGTCTTCTGGAATCAGGTCTTTGAGGTCTACACCCAATTAGCCCCCTTAACAGAATATCTCTAAACTCCTTATTTTAGACTCACGCCGAGAACTGTGTATATGCTTGTGGTGCTAGTTTAATAAGGAATTCTTTTCCAACGTGTTCAACTGTTATTATACCGCTTAATTCATACTTCATGAGTACACTGTATAATTCTGGTGTTGTTGTTTCAATACCGTATTCTTTCTTCAATAAATCAATTAGCTTGGATTCCGTTATACCCTCCGGCCTCGACAATATTATCTCTAATACTGCTCTGTGTAGAGGCATTCTCCTCCATACTTCATGGTTTTTCATCAATGCAACCACCCTCTTCATCCATATACAGTTGGTTTTGTATACTTGGGTATACTGCGCCTAATCTTCTCGTTCCATTCATTGTAGAATCTAATGAGGTCTTCACTCAGACTTGGTTTAATTATCTCTAGAGCTCTTATAAAGTGTCTTCTCTCAACTCTCTTAATTGTGGGGTCTTCGCGCAATGCAAGTAGAAATGCTTCTCTAACAAGTGCTTCTAGGTCTGCACCGCTATAGTTCTCGGTGGCTTTAGCCAGCTCGTATAAGTCGACGTCTGGTGCTAGAGGTAGGTATTTCGTGTGGATTTTAAGTATTTCTAGTCTGGCCTCGAAGTCTGGTGGTGGAACATAAACTAGTTTATCAAATCTACCCGGTCTCAGTAGTGCAGGGTCTATTAAGTCTGGTCTATTAGTAGCAGCTACCACCACTACATTGTTTAATTCTTTGATTCCATCTAGTTCTGTAATCAACTGTGTCACTATGCGCTCTGTTACACCGGAATCACTTGCTACTCCTCTTATTGGGGCGAGAGAGTCTATTTCATCAAAGAATATAACTGTGGGTGCGTGCATTCTGGCTTTCTTGAAGATCTCTCGTATTGCTTTTTCTGACTCGCCAACCCATTTACTGAGTACTTCGGGGCCTCTTACAGCAATAAAGTTTACTCCGCTTTCTTTGGCTACGGCTTTTGCTAGTAGTGTTTTACCGCATCCTGGTGGGCCGTAGAGTAATACTCCCTTGGGTGGTTTAATGCCGTATCTTCTATACAGCTCTGGGTTTTTCAATGGTAGTTCAATGCTTTCTCTGAGTACTTGTTTTACTTCTCTCAATCCACCTATATCGCTCCATGAGACTTCTGGTGCTTCAATAAATATTTCTCTTAGCCCGCTTGGTACAATGTTTCTAAATGCTACGAGGAAGTCTTCGTTTGTAACTTGTAGTTTACTGAGTATTTCTTCCTGGCTACATGTTGGACACGATTCAATCGCTCTCTTAATAGCCCTCATAACTGCTTCTTTAACTAGTATTGAGAGGTCTGCACCAGTATATCCATGAGTCATATCAGCTAGTTTTTCAAGGTCTACATCTGGTGCTAGTAATCCAAGTTCTTGTAGTCTACGAGTGTGAACCATTAGTATTTCAAACCTTCCCTTCTTGTCTGGTATTGGTATTTCTATTTCAACATCGAATCTACCCGGTCTTCTAAGTGCTGGGTCTATGGCGTTTGGTCTATTAGTAGCAGCTATTACTATGACGTTTCCACGGCTTTCAAGACCATCCATTAACGCGAGGAGTTGTGCAACAACGCGTTTTTCTACTTCACCTGTTACCTCGTCTCTTTTTGGCGCTATAGCATCTATTTCATCAATGAATATTATAGCTGGATACTTCCTCGCTTTTTTCTTGGCGATTTTAAATATTTCTCTCAATCTCTGCTCTGACTCACCATAGAATTTACTCATTATTTCAGGTCCGTTTATTACAATGAAATATGCGTTTAACTCGTTTGCAAGTGCTTTTGCTAGTAGTGTTTTACCGCATCCTGGTGGGCCGTAGAGTAGCACTCCCTTGGGTGGTTCAATAGCGAGTTTAGCAAATACTTTACGGTATTTAAATGGTAGTTCTATTATGTCGCGTAGTTTCTGGATAACGGGCCCTAGTCCGCCAATGTCTTCAAAGGTTACTCGTGGTACTTCTCCTACTGGTTCATCAAATACTATTACCTCTGTGTCTTCTGCAACTATTACAGGTCCTCTTGGTTTCACTGTTACTACTTTAAACGGTATTTTTACTCCTTCAATAACAACTGCTACTTCGTCTCCTTCGTGTACGGGTAGTGAGAGGAGTCCATGTTTAATTCTCGTGAGGACAGATGAGTCTATTGGCGCGTGGAAGTTTACTGGTGCTAGTTTAACTATTTTTGCATATCTACGCTCTACTTTCTCGACGTAGACCAAGTCTCCTACTTCAACCCTAGCGTTTTTCATAGAGAGCTTGTTTAACCTTATAACCTCTCTGCCTCTATCTTCTTCGCGCCCACTACGTACAATAACCGCTGTTTCCTGCTCACCCTCAACTAGCAGTAGGTCTCCGCTATTAATGCCAAATTTCTCCATTATTTCAGGGTCTACTTCCGCCACTCCAATCGACGAACTATCTTCTAATTCTTCAACTCTAAGCACTAGTCTTACTTGTTTCAACATTTCATTATACACCATTGAAAGCCTAGTAATAGAAGGCTTAGTGGGCCCGCGGGGATTTGAACCCCGGACCTCCGCCGTGTCAGGGCGGCGTCCTAACCAGGCTAGACGACGGGCCCTTCTAACATAGAACATTGTATACAGGGTTTAAAAATAAAAGTATTGGAGAAATCGCAGTGGGCCCGGGGGGATTTGAACCCCCGACC
>DADP01000040.1 GCA_002495025.1 Desulfurococcaceae archaeon UBA285 | reverse complement strand
CTCTTTAATCCAATAATATCGAGTAAAGTATTTATTGCTCCATTCTCGCCATACATCCATATCCATATCGTTGCTGAAACAACCATGGATAATGCACTTGGAGTCAACAATATCAACATCTTTGTATTGTTGTAGGAATATGTTAAATACAGCATTAATGGCTTCTTTCTCGCCTCCAGCAGTCCACCAATGGTAAATAAGAAGTTTTCTTTCAACTTGTGGTGCAGATGGTTGAGTGAGATAGACAATTATTCCTACGAGTACTGCTATTATTACAACAAAGGATTATTACAATTCCCATTGTTTTAGAAATGGCTTTGTGGGAATGCAATTAAATTCACCCATATATATGTATACATGCAATATATTTAAATATTTTATATATACTTGATCTCGAATTGTTTTTCACAACATAGATAGAATACACTACATAACCACCTGAATTTATTACAAATTATGCATCCATATGAAGCTAGAAATATAGTATAGTGTAAATTGAAGCATAAGGTGAGTAAAAATGATTCGTTTAAACTATAAAAGACCAACGGAATTAACTAATGTTTCTAGAACGAAGTTAATTATTCATCCAACGTGTATTTCGAGTTATAATATCGTGAAGACATTAGCTGGGAGGGATCTACTTGGAGAAATAAATATTATAGTAGCTGAAACCCCCTTCGATGTGGTTAGATATGGTGTTTGGAGTGTACCACTACTAGTAGTTGACGAGAAACCAGTTGCGGCAGATCCTTTAACCCCTGAGGAAGTAGAAGCAGTATTAAGTCATAGAGAAATACCAGTTAAAAACCCGGTCGAAGCGTTTAAAGACACTATTATACACAGTGGATACTTATCCAGTATTGTTGGTTTATGGGGCTCAATAGACCCCGTTTTAACACGAGAAATAGTATCAATAGCTCTGAGAGCACCATTAACAAAAATAGATGTTGATAATGCACTAAGAGAAATCTCCGAGAAAAAGAACGATGTATATCGTGAACTATTAGATGTAATACATAGAACACTGGCAGTAGGCTTTACACGTGAACTACTATGGGCTAGTAGAGGAGAATTATCAGAGGAAGTACTAGTCAAAACAATTAATCCACTAGTAGTAAAAACATGGCTCATTGCAAAAGCAAGTATTGGTAGAATAGGCCTCCCTGGAAAACCATGGGGGGTATCGAGTAGAATAGAAGAGTTAATAGTTGAATTCATAGAGAAAGGCGCGAGAGGAATACTAAACAAAGTAAAGAAAGAATACGAAACACTCAAAAACGACAGTGAATACTGGGAGATACTAGAGAGAATAAGAGTGAGGAGTGGGGCCGCGGGGATTTGAACCCCGGGTCACGGGGGCCCAAGCCCCGCATCCTAGCCAGGCTAGACTACGGCCCCTCTAATCCATTATAATAAATAATACACGGGTTTTTATTTTATAATCAATTCACCCAAATATACTGGGTGCTTCTCTCTTATATACATGTATACTCTTTGTTTCAGCGGGGTCTAGCCCCCTTCTTTCAGCAAGGTATACACTGGCTAATCCGGCTACTAGACTACCATACATTATTTTTTCGAGTATTGATTCTCCTAGTAGGTTTAATCTATAGATGCTTGCATTGTAGCTTCTATATATTTTCTCCATGAAGTCTACTAGTTTTACGCCTATAGAGTCGCCTGGATCTACTATTTCCAAGACTAGGAACCCGTTTGGAACAGGCTTTTCATAGCCAACAATGTCGTTGTGCATCCATTCTGGTGCAACATCGACTTTCACTATTATTTTGCTGTTTTCATTAAACTCGTTTTTACTTCTAATTGCGAGTGCTTCGAGGGGGCTGTGTGTTGCTATAACTGGTAGTTTCCCGTCACCTAGCTCTCTAGCCATCCAGTCTGCTATTTCTACTCCTATATTATTTGCTTGACTAGTTGTTTCCACTAGGAATCTATGGGATTTTTCGGCTTCTTCTCTAGTGATAACTGTATATCCACTTGAGTCTAAGAGGCCTAGTATACTGTACAGCATAGCGGGCAGTGAGGCCCTTGGAAGCAGCCCGCTGGGAACTGGAATATAGAGTAGATTGTTTCTCAATGCTTCTTCTCTCAATACTCCACCACTAGATACAACTACGGGCTTAGCCCTCGAAGACAATACTTGTCTAAGTGCTTTAATAGTCTCAATGGTATTTCCACTATAACTAACTAGTATAACGAGAGTGTTTTCATCTATATATGATGGAGCAATATGTGATTTAACAGTGTAAACCGGTATCCCCTTTTTCAGAGTAGACAGTAATTGGAGATAGTCTCCAACAATACCACTACCACCCATGCCAATAACAACTACTTCGTCGAAGTCGCCAGTTACTCTATACTTCCCCCAGTAGTCTAGAGCTTGTTTTACCTGGCCAGCCCAGTTTAAATACATATCAATCAATACAAACACCCAATATAGACTACAACACTAGATATAATTTTACAGGTTTAAAGTATTAGTTGAAATAAGCAAAGTGGTTGAATCATGGAGTCTAGCGACCTGCTTGAAACAATATTAAAACCCAAGACATTGATAGGATCACGCGATATAAATACATTGATAAAAATATGTCTTGTTATCACGTACAAAGTAGTTAACACCCAGAAACAAGTTGTACTAGTAGACGAGAAAAACATTGTATCAAGATATATCCCCATAGAACTACTAGACAAAATCACTCTACTCGCAAACCCGGATGAAGCATGTAGTCAAAAACCTGATTATTTATTGGTTTTCTATCCACGTAGAATACGAAAACTCTTACAGTGTAGAGCAAGTAGTTTAATTATCCTACATAGATATACTGGTATTCAAATACCGGGATTTGCCAAGTATGTTGTTAAGAGAGTTCCAGGTACAAGTGAATACATATTGAAATCGCTAGATACAAACTATACAGTTAGATTCGAGTTTACAAGCAATGGGATTAAAGAAGTAAATCAACCAGCAGGGTTAAAAGGCGAAGCATATAGAATTCTAAAAAACGCGTTGTCTACGTATGGAGAAATAACGATCAAAGATGCTGTTTTAATACTCTCTAAGGAGCTGGGAGTAGACAGGAAAACAGCTAGAAGCATTCTTTTAGAACTAGCGAGGAGTAGATATATTGGTGTCTACAAGGGCCGAGTAGGCCTGGTTTAAATACGGGAGAGCGATTCGTCAAAGTATACTTTTAACAAGCCGAGTTTCTTGAATACAATGTTTACATAGTCGTCTATTATAATTCGTGGAATACCCATTCTCTCCGCTCTAGACAATACAATATTTTCAACAACAGCGTATTTCTGGTATTTTTCATTGAGTTCTCTCCATGGTATACCAGTCATAGCCTTCATTACTTCACCGTCAACTGGGATTATCTCTTTAACCATCATGACTGATAGAATAGGGTATCCAATATAGCCCTTGTGTATTGTGCCATTATCATTACTATAAGCACGGTAAACACCTGGAGTATCTTGTATTAATACAACTGTATAGACGCGTTCACCTCCACTCGACTTGACAAGAGCCTTGGATTCGGAAACCATATTAACCCTGCCATCGCCGAGAGCTCCAATAGCTTCTAAAACCTTTATTCTGGGTGGTTTAGTAAGGAGTTTCACATGGACCACCAAGACAGTAATTGATTATTTAACACATACACAGGATATTTCACAGTGTATCACTTTGTTTTTCTCCTTCTACTTCTCCACCGCGTTTTCTACTTTCATTTCTTATTACTTGCATTACATAGTCTATGAATTTTCTTACTTCTTCTAGTTCTTCTTCGGGTATGTCCTTTATCTTCTTGTTTTTGTTTTTATTAGTTAAGAGTTTTAGTAGTAAGAGTCTGCCAATCGCTGTTTTAGTGATTATTTTTCTTTCTCTCCAATCACTCCATATCGCGTTTGCAATACCGTAGAATTCTGGTATACTGTCTAAACCAGGATCGTTGATGTCTATTACTTCTTTTCCAAGGTATTTATACCTCTCTTCTCTCTCTACTGGAGAAAGCTCTCTAGTTTTATCTCTGATATATGTGTGTATCGTAACTCCCACCTCATAAATAAATTCGGGCTTGTATTTAATAAAAAATACTCGAAGTAGAATTGAGTGTATTATTCAAAGACATATAGTTCTTCTTCGTATCTTCTATCTAGTATTGTACCGGGTGGAAGAATTTTTATCTTTCTATTTGACAATTGCTCAACTAGTTTTCTCTGTATTTCTTCTAAATTGATGTTGCCTACAAGCCATTCTAGTGGAACATTAACTCTAAGAGGTCTAGCTGGAATAACATGTCTTGTTGCTTTATGTATAAATACCTCGCCGCGTAATGCTACTTCACGTACTTCATTCTTGGTTATTGTTGGTGGAATGAGAGTGATTGCTTCTCCATTTCTGGCGAGAGATAAGGCGTCTTTCTCTGTATGGTATTCTACTGTAAAGCCCTTGTTTACAGCTATATTCTCAATGTTTTTCACTCTATCATATATTAGTTTAATATCTTGAACTAGTGATTTAACACCAATAATCCTATCCTCGAATACTAGTAGGCCGATCAAACTCCTCTTGTTCAACATTTTAAAACCTGCTTCGAGGCTTGGTATGTGGATGCTTCTAAATCCAGCTGTATTCAACTGGTTTACTAGGTAGTCCATGTAGTCTAATCCACTCCTACCCTCTTTCCTAGCTGGCTTGAATACCCTGCTCCAAGCATACAACTCGATACTGGGGTTGTCGTAGTCTACCAGGCATGCTGGTATGTATTTAAATCCTAGTTGTCTGACAGCTGCAACTCTATGCATACCATCTAATACAACCATTGTTTTTTCATCTACAATAATGGGATCGGTCCACACACCCTCACTCTTGATTTTATCGACTAGTCTAGCTAGGCTTTCCGGAATAATCTCTTCATGTATATATAGCTTGCTTGTTTCAACTAGTGTTATTTTTAATTCTAAACGCGGTGTTTTCAATACATATGCCTGACTCACACTTGACAATGACCAACACCATAAATAAATAGATATATACCGTATATATTAGTTTTGAATCTACATTGAGGTAAAGGAAAAACCACTAGCAGTAATTTCTCTTTTAAACTACAATTAAAAATACTTGGAGAGCCATAATTATAGAAGCTTAGACCTAGGGGCTGAAAAATTTATTAGGGTTGTGTGGGGTTTTATGTGGGTATTGGAGACTGTGGGGTGATGGGAACAGTGCTCCAAGCCCCGCGGGGCAACCTCTCGTAGATGTGTCCCGTGTGCCGTTCGGGACGAAGGCCGCCCATGACTCCACAGAGATAACTAAAGCCCTGTGGACGAGGTGGAAGTCCCTAGAGGCGACCCTAAAAACCCTAAAACAATAAAGAATGACCCTCTAGGGACAAACGGTTAAAATCAACTAGTTTGAGTATTCTCTTTTCTTGCGTGTAAGAAATACACTCCTATGACTACTACTAATACTATTATCACTGTAGTAATCCATAGTAGTGGATTAATAGATTCTCCTCGGTTGACAAGCCCTTTAATACTCGATTCCACTAGTTCTATTTTAATTGATTGATCACCAATATAGCCGGCATCTATGTGTATAGAGCCACTCGTTAAAACTCCACTATTATAATTCAATACAAGAGTACCGGTGGCTAGCTCGCCCATAGTTGTATTTTTGTATTCTCCACTATAAGATGGATTAACGAGAAATATGTCGCTCTCCGTGGAATTAGGGTATAAGTCTACTCTAGCTACATATGAATATTTACCCGTTGGAAGACTACTAGGACAAGTCCCACTCGACTTTACATCTATGTATGAAGCATTATACTCTACTACAGGGTATTCGACTCTCGTAATATCTAGTCTATACTTAAACTCTACTCTACAATACTCTCCCTGAATAGTCTCTTCGAAGACAACACTGTAGACAAAGTAGTCTCCTGGTTTATACACTGGTGTAGTATTACCAACTATAATACTTGGAGTAGTCAATATAGAAAACAAGAGTAGCAGGGTTACACTATATAGTAAATACCTAGTTGTACTCAATACTTACACCTCAGGCTTGAAAAGGCATATTCCTCTTTAAATACTCATTTCTCCAAGGAGGATGCATTGGTGTAGAATATATTAGATAGTAGTAATCAGTATATATGGGTTGGAGATTTGGAGCTTCTCATTGAGTTGAAAAAGAAGATTGTTGATGCAATGAGGTATATGGATGAAAAGGGATTGAATCACGGTAGATCTGGTAATGTAAGTATACGTGTAGATAGAGAGAGGGTATTGATTACTCCTAGTGGAGTAGTAAAGTCGGAATTGAAGCCAGAAGACATTGTTTTAATCAATATGAATGGAGAGGTCTTAGAGGGAATACGTAAACCAACAGTAGAGGTGAATTTACACCTAGAGATATATAGGGCATACGACTACTTCAACGCGGTTGTACACGCCCACCCAGTATACTCTAGCGTACTAGCTGTACTCAGAGAACCACTACCACCAGTAATAGAAGAAATGGTGTTGTATACTGGTGGTGAAATAAGAGTAGCTGAATACGCCCCCTTTGGCACAATTGAACTAGCTCGAAATGCTGTAGAGGCTTTGAGAGATAGAAGTGCTGTTATACTGGCAAACCATGGCGTTGTAGCTTGTGGTAGGAACCTGGATGAAGCCCTGGAAATACTAGAACTAGTTGAAAGAGTAGCTCAGATATACATATTGGCGAGGGCAACTGGTTTAAAATACTATACAGTACCATTAGATTCGCTGGAGAAAATAAGAGAGATTTATAGGTCAAAATTCAAGTCATAGATCTCCAAGAATATCACTCTACCTGTTTTCAATATTGATAACTGGTTTAAGCCATCTATACGAGAAAATCCACGCTAGTGCAACCAACCCAGTTACTATATTACTAAGACCCATTCCAATCCATAACCCACGCACACCTAGATTCAATGGGCCGGGGCCCAGGAGGTATGCTAGTAGATTTCTAAGAACCCATAATCTCAACATAGATAGAATCATTAATGGTTTTGTATGCCCACTTCCATTAGCAACAGAATTTGCTACAAATAGTACTGCTAGAGTTATTAGTGATGGACCCATATACAACATAAACTCTGATGCATAATAAGCGACCTCGGCGTCTAGTGGTGAGAAAATACTTGCTATTTCTCTTCTAAATAAAATCATTGGCGTTACCATCAAGCTAGTTATAATCACCATCCATAAAAGTATCTTTTTCACTGTTTCACGAGCTCTCTCGTAGTCGCCAGCTCCAATACTCTGACCCACAATAGTAGTACATGCAGCTAGTAGCCCGGCATCAATTATCGATATAATACTAAAGGGCCTGTCACCAATACCCCAGGCTGAAAGGGTCTTTGTACCCATAGACCCTATTATTCCAGCGAGTACGTAGAAGCCAGAGGCCTCGGCGAAGCTGGATCCCGATAGTGGTAGTCCAATACTCAGTATTTTCCTATATACTTCTAAATCTGGTTTGAAGTAGCTCCAATGGGGTCTATATCCATCTAACCCCTTTTCCAGGAAGAATAATAGTGCTAGTAGTGATGCTACTGCCTGGCTTAGAATGGTTGCAAGTGCTGCTCCACTAGCACCCATTTCTGGTAGTCCATACCATCCAAATATGAATATGGGGTCTAAAATCATGTTTAAGAGATTACTTAAAACCATAAACTTCATAATTAAACTACTCCTACCAATTGATATAAAACCCGATTGAATTGCTCCAAATACACCGAAAAAGGGCAGTCCAATAGCTATTATTCTAATGTATTGGAGAGCAGTGTTATAGACGCCGGGATCACTGGTTATAAAGAATAAGAGGTATGGTGAAACCAGAGCTGTAATTAAGGCAACAGGAATACCGGCAACCACAGCAAATGATATGAGTTGACAAGTAGATTTCACAGCGTAATCGTATCTACCGGCACCCCACGATTGAGATACTAGTGCGTTTCCAGCGCCAAATAAACCTCCAAATACAGAGACTATTAGGAAAAATGTAGGCCAAGAAGCATTGATAGCTGCTATTGCCTCACTACTATATCTTCCAAGCCAGAAGAGATCAACAATATTATAGATAACACTTAAAACCTGCATTGCCGCTATTGGAAGGCCTATTTTCAATACAACCTTTAATAATGGTTCTTCTAAAACCCATTTCCCACTCTGTTTTTGCATATCAGCCACCGGAATAAGCAGTTTCACGAAATCCTATATTTAACCACACATAAAACAATACCTTATTAACTAGTGGTCGATTTTCGAGCTAAACATGGTCAATACTGTATTGTAACATAGTTGAAAAATAAAATCATGGTTATATAGTGTGTTTTACTCGTATCTTAATGCTACAGCTGGTGGTATCTTCGAGGCGCGGTATGCTGGAAACACACCTCCAGCTATTCCAACCATTAAAGTCAATATGGTTGCTCTGAGTATTCCAAACACAGTGATTTTTGGTGGTGCTTTAATGACTATTTCTGCCTGTGGCCCAGCTCTAATTGTTACACCAGTTGATGCTAGGATGTGTGAGCCAATCATTCCCAGTGTAATTCCAATAACCCCGCCTATAATACTCATAATTATGCTTTCTGCTAGAATCATTATTAAGACCTCTCTATCTCTAAAGCCGAGGGCTTTTAATACTCCGATTTCCCTTGTTCTCTCAATAACAGAGGTAATCATTGTAGATGCAACTCCCGCAACTGCAACTGCAAAGGATGATAGTGAGGCAGCAAATGATATAAAGTTGACTGCACCGACAACAGAGTTAATGACGTTTGCTATACTCTGAAATGAAACTACGTCGACGACGCCTCTATATCTTGACTGTATTTCTCTAACAATATCTTGTACTACATTGCTATTCTCTGCTAGTATGTATATTCCACTCCAATCGCTAAGTCCAAGTAGTCTCTGCCCGGCTTCTAGTGGTAGTATAATTGTTAAATCAGGACTTAGTACAAATGCACCTCCAAATTCTTTTACTACGCCATTTACAACCACTGAGACTCTTTTAACTTCGTTTCTACCATTAACAGATTTCAAATATGTAATAGTTAATACATCTCCAAGATCATATGCTACACTTCCATCATCAGTATACGCGATTTTATGGCCAATAATTGCCTTTAAATACTCTGTTTCAGATGGTATAGATCCCTTCTCGAGCTCTAATCCACTAATAGATTCAAACACCAGGTCTGGTGGAATGGCGTAGATAAATACTATTTTTGTCTCCGTGCCGACTTTTACCTGTCCCTGAATAGAATAGAATGGCTCGGCCCTCTTAACCCCAGGTATAGATCTAATGTTATTCAAATCGTTTTCTGTTAGTTTATTGTTTCCACTTGGAAACACTACAATAGTGTTCTGGCCAAGCCCCTGTACTTGTGAGACAATATAGTCTCCATAGCCATCTATTACACTCGATATCATTACTAGTGCAAATGGGCCTAGCGCGATACCTGCAATAGTGAGTATTGCACGTGTTTTTCTCTCTGTTAATACTTTTACAGCCATTCTAAAAATATCAATGAGGAATAGTAGAAACATGGTTTACAACCATCAAGTCATGGTCTTAGGCGAGTGTTTTCTAAGATACCTATGTAGTAAAAACGCTACTAATCCAAGGAAAACAGCTACGAATACTACTACAATACCGTATTCAATACCTTGACTAGTACTTGCTACAGGCTGTGTAGTAGTGTTATTGACTTCTACTCTTGTAATTGGGAGAGTATAGTTTAATTCATTGATTCTTCCATATTCATCTCTATAGATAATGCTCAATAAGACACTTGTACTAGTAAACTCGTTGATTTTTAACTCTACTCTAAAAGCTGTTTGTGAGGCAGGATCTAGGTCTCCAATTAAAGCCTCCGAGGAAACTCCATTGTATACTGCTCTGGCAACAATACTTCTCGCTGTTGCTATACCATAATTGACTAGTATTCCCGAAATACTCAGTGTATTTCCTGTTAAAGTTGCTTTTGTAGTTGTAGCTGAAAGCTCTATAAATGGTTCCAGTAGAACAGCGAGACTGGTATTGTAGTAGTTTACATATCCGTAAACATCTCGGTATACTATTGTAAGAGTGAAGGGCACGCTCATATATCTAAGATATGCTTGTACACCACTAGTCATAATTGCTATGGGATTATAGATTAAAGTATAGTTTACTCTAACGAGCTCTCCTGGAGGCAGTTCACCAATGTATTTAACAGAGTCTTGTGGTATTAGTACCCCACTATATGGAACGAGATAAACATATACATTGTATAGTGGTGCAGACCCCTTGTTTACAAAGTGTATTTCTAGACTGCTCGTTCCATTAACTACTCTGAGAGATATTGGTGTGTTAACTTCAATTATCTTGGTGGATCCAAGCAGGCTTACATTAAATGCTACTGGTATTCTCCTCGGATTATTCCATTGATCAACATAGTTTAAATAACCTTTAAACTCGAAAACACCTCTCCTGCTTGTCAAAACATTTAGTTTTAAATAGAAGTATAACACATCTCCATAGTTGAATACACTCGTTGCACTTTGCTGTATTGTCTGTGAGAGTAGTTGCTGGATTAATTGAGGTGGTATTACTAGCCCCGTGGTTCCTGGGGGTTGTAATTGTAGTTGTTGTAGTATATTGGTGTTTAATGCAATACTTGTAATACGAGTTGTATTTGTATCACTAGCTAGAAAGCCCTCTGGGAGTTCTAATTCTAATACAGCGCCCTTTAAAACAGGGTTTAACTCGTTTCTAAATGCAACCATTAATATGGCTCCGTATTCGGGGGGTTCTGGCGACTTACCTATCCACTGAGCGAGTAGTGGTTTTATACTATTGTGTGGGTTGTTAACCAATATTGGTATTTTGAATTCCTCTTGGATACGTGTATCTATTATTCCAGCTTCGAGAACATAGGAGACCCTCAAACCGGCATTGTAGATTCCAGGTTGGATATCTCCTATAGATAATGTGAATTGAATAGTGATTTCTTGGCGTGGATTAATGGGTCCTGGAATATATGTAAACACAGTGGTTTCATGGTTTTCACCGTGGAATCCTTGTGGTAGTAGTAGTTTGACTTCTATGGCGTGTAGTCTATAGGGCCATTTATTACCAAGAACTACTTGGAGTGTTGCATTCTCGGTGTTGGGGTAAACCGGCCAGTTGTTTAACCATCCAGAGTCGACTAGTATTAGTCCTTGTTCATATGTCTGTTTCGACACTACTATACTTGTAGTGTACTTGGTAGTGAAGTAGAAGTATGTTGTTGTAGATGGGTCAATGGCAAATCCCTCAATTACTATAGTTGCAGGGTATTCGCCCGGTGCAATATTGATGTCGATAGAGATACCTGTAAACGAAACAGTAGTCAGCGAGCCTCTTGGAATAGCTATATTGCTGGCTGACTGTATTGATGGCTGGAAGCCTCTTGGTAGATGAATTGAGACTACAGCGTCTCTAATATCTACTACATCATGGTTTTCAATAACAATGTTTAAAACAGCTCCTCTACTTCCGGGGTAGACTTCTCCAGCAGACCAGTATGTTCTAGATACTTTGATATTTAATACTGGTTCTACCGGGTTAACTGTGAAATTATAGACAAGTGTACTCCAAAACTCTGCACCGTTATCATCTCCAAATAATACTAGTTTAACTGTTAACTCTATACTTGAGTTATTTACTAGTATAATGGGGTCGGAGTATAGTGAAACGACTCCACTGTACTCAATTAAACCACTATATATATACAGACTTGTCTGAGAGTTATTTGCAAAATACGCGTTTTCTGAATTGATAGTGAAATATGCATGTATACTCCTTATGTTTTTAAAGTCTTTATTGACGAGTACGATGTAGAATCGTGCTAGTTTAGTATTACTAGTTGTTTTAATTGTTTGAAAACCATAATCTACAATTTCAATATTTAGTGGTGGAGGAGTGTTTAGTGAAACATTAAAGACTAGCTGGGTCTTGGCTTCATAGGATACATTATCATCTGTTCTCATTGTAGCGTTTACTTCTAGTTTTACAGTGTATGGTTTAGCTGGGTCTACATCTGGGTTTATTGAGAAGGGGCCTAGGGTAATAGTGATGAGATCGTTTTTATCTAGGTTTGTTATTGTAAACCTAGTTGTTGACGGTGTAAACACGTTTGGATCTAGAGTTGTAGCACCATAAGCTTCTACAATCCCTGCTTTGCCAGTGTTTTTCAATGTAATATATAGGTATACGTTTTCACTACCTGGATAGCCAGCTGGACTCCAATACCAGTCGACTACTTCGAGTGCGAGTTCTGGGTATTGCGATACAATTAGTATTATTCCATATAATTCCTCGCTAACACTTGTTTTTTCCATTCTATACTGTATAGCTAAACTAGCTAAATAAACACCTGGAGCTACATTGTTTTCAACGTCTATGTGGAATGTAAATACTACTATATCTCCTTGATTAACTGTTTCATATGTTGTTCCATTTGGTGTCTGAGGTGGTGCGCATGTACTATAGCCTCTTGTAATAGTAAAGCCTTCTGGTAGCTGTATACATCCTGCTGATATTGTGATTGGTGATGGACCATTATATAAAACATTTACTGTTACTATAATGTTTCTACTACCTGGATAAATGTATTCTGAACCAGATGATGATTTATAACTATAACTAACTAGTGTAAAGAGAGAATTCTGTGCATAGTTTATACTTGTAAATAACTGTAGAATAATAATTAATACGAGTATTACTCCTATAAGCAGTCTATTTACTCCTCTATTCTCCATAATTATCACCATNNTTTAAAAACCTTTACATATTCAATATGCATTTAGATGGATCTGGCGATACCTCGCCAATCAAGCGTCCATCTCTAAGAACGTATATTTTCTCAGTGCAATTAGCTACTTCGGGATTGTGAGTTATTACAACTATGGTTGAACCAGTTTTATTGAGTTCTTGAAAGGTTTTTACTACTATTCTCGAACTAGCCATATCCAGATTTCCAGTTGGCTCATCAGCAAGTAGTATAGGCGGTTCACCAACAATAGCTCTTGCAATAGCAACTCTTTGTTGTTGACCACCAGATAGCTGGTTTGGCTTCTTGGGGAGCCACGATGGATCTCCAGCTGCTCTTATAAGAGCATTTGTGGCCATTTGTATTCTTTTAGGTCTTGGTATCCCTCTTGGAATTAAGGGTATTTCAATGTTTTCTAGTACTGTGAGTCTATTGATTAAATTGAATGATTGAAATACAAATCCTATTTTATAGTTTCTAATTCTAGCTATTTCACCGCTATTTAGTTTAGAGACCTCGATTCCATCAATGTAGACTCTACCACTAGTTGGCTTGTCTAACAACCCCATTATATTTAGCAACGTGGTTTTTCCAGAGCCTGAAGGACCCATTATAGCGATAAATTCTCCTTCATATATTTTAAGAGATATTCCTCTCAGTGCTGGCGTCTCAACACTACCCGACCTGTATATCTTTACAATGTCTTCGAGTACTACTACTTCTCTACGCATATAAACACCGTGTCTTCTCAGCATATGTCTTTAGACATATTTATAACTATAATCCATATTTAATTAATAGGATATTGCTGGGTGATTGTTTAATCCATGATGGATGCAAACAATGGTTACAAAATGAATTTAGAACTCAATGTTAAAGGTATGCGGGGTATATTCCGCGACATTGTATTGTACACACTATACAATCTCGGCGAAGCCCACGGCTACGCGATTCGAGGATTTATCAATAAAAACCTATCCATATACACTCCAAGCAGTGGAATTCTCTATCCAACACTACGCGAGCTGGAAAAAGAAGGCCTCGTTGAATCCAAATGGATTGGGAGAAAAAGAGTATACAAGTTAACCGAGAAAGGACGATTATACGTTGAAAATAGAAAGAGCGAAATAGAGAAAACAATAGATAAGGTAAAGAAAGCAATAAACACATTAACGACAATAGGGTTTTTCGAATTAATGAATATAGTTAAAACACTATGGGAAAAAGACGTTGAAATACCACACCACGTAGTAGAAGAACTAAAGAAGAAAATAAGTGAAATAAAAAGCATGCTAGTCAGAGAAATCAAGTCTCCCAAGTAGAAACACAAATACTATCCTAGACCTCCGAGGTAGCAAGTATAGAGAGGTATTGAAGGGCCCGGGCCGGGATTTGAACCCGGGACCTCCGGGTTTCTGTCCCCGTCATCTCGGGGGTCCACAGCCCGGCGCTCTATCCAGGCTGAGCTACCCGGGCCACTTTTCCAGCGCGCATGGCCTGGGTTCTTCATCTCTAATCTGTTCGGGCCCATTCAATTTAACTTAGTAAGGGGTATTTAATTATTTAAATGTGGCTTTAAGAGAGGGTTGAGTGTTTTGAGTACTAGTGGCTTGAAGCCTAGAGAGGTATATCTACCAATACATGTAATTCAATGTAACATGAAGAGTAATTGTCCATACTATGTATTAGAGAGGTTAGAAAGAGAGAGCGAAGAAGTATGTATGGCTAGGTGTAGGGTATTAGAGAGGTATTTGACGAGGTCTTTTGTTAAGAAGTGTATTGAGTACTGGGAGACCTGTCCATACAAACAGCTCGCTGATGCTCAGCAATCCTAATAATTCTCAATCTTCCAACACGCTTTTCTACTATTAAACCCTTTGAAACAAGGTAGTTAATGGTTTTAACGAGAGTATAATAGTTTAACCCTGTTTTTCTTCTAAGTGTATTAAAATTGCATTCGATGTACTTACATAGTGTGTTTAATACTATGTCTTCTGGTTTTTTCTTATGAACCAATTTCCCTCCTCTTTTCAATTACTTCAACAACGTATTTTTCTAATTGGTCTAGTGGACCATAATGCATTGAAATCATTGTCGACCTTCCACGCTGGCCTTTCCCACTTGGATGAGCTATTATAACACCTGCTCTTGCAAGGCTTTGTACATACTCGTAGAGCTGTGTGTGTTTTCTAGGTATCTCGCCATAGTGTTCGCATATTCCTCTATATTCTTCTTCTACCTCGCCCATTCTAACCTCTCTCTTGCCGGTTCTTCTAAGTAGTCGTATAATAGCGAGTAGTAAGAGTAGTTCGTGGAGTGAACTATACTTTATAAAGTCGCTTATAGCTACTATTTCGCGTGAAAGCCCTGAGAGAGCTCTACGAACGTGTTCAACACTTATTCTCTTTGAACCCTCTCTCTCTGCTAAATCTCCAGCTAGGAGTAGTACTTCGAGTGCGTGTCTAGCGTTTCCACTTCCTCCTTTATCAACTCCCTCATAGTCGGCAATGGTTTTTAATACATCGTCATCGTAGACTCCGTCGAAGAAGGCTAGAGAAGCTCTATACTTTAATATATCGTAGAGTTGTATAGACGTGTATGGTTCGAGTTTGATTATGTGTCTTAGAAGATAGCCCTCTGTGGCAGGGTCTAGAAAGGCGAGTTTAGATGTATCACTCGCTATAAATATAAAGTTTACTCGTTTACTCCCCTCGTAGGCTTCATAAGTACGTGCAAGGAAGTAGACGGATTCTGAATGTGATAAACTAGCAAAGTAGTGGAATTCATCTAGTGCTACTATAATGTATTGATCTAGTTCTTCTAGGTAGGAAAGAAGAACATCAAACATTTCCTTGGCAGATAAACCCCTTGAGGGTAGTGGAATCCCGGTTTGCCTTGCTATATCGTATATTATATTGTAGAGAGTTCTATTTCTATGACAATTGACGTGAGCATAGGAGACATTATAACCTCTTTCACGAGCCATTCTAGTAAATAGTTTACCGAATAATTTAGATAAAACAGTCTTACCTGTTCCAATACCCCCTATTATCAGTACTCTCTGAGATATCGATCCCGGATCGTGTACTAGGTGTTTAAAATAGGAGACAAGTGTACGTAGTTCTTCTTCACGGTGTGGGAGTTTATCTGGAAGGTGTTCGGGCATAAGGCTTTCTCTACTCTTAAATAGTGATGGCTTACTCAATTCCTCCTCGATGATTCTCCAAGCATCACTCATACTTGTAGTTCCACCAAATCTCTATTCACATATTTTAAATAACTGCTTTAAAAACCGGTTGGCAAGAGCCTAAACCAATATACGTCTTATTGGGAAAGACTTCTATATAGAGACATGTTTTAGCTGTAGTATCATGGTGTATATTGTTTTCTCTGAGAAATCTCACTATTTCAGTAAAAATCGACTTACTAACTTCTCTAACCCCTCTAGCTTTTACTTTTAATTTCACTCTATCGGGTAGTTTTAATGAAGTAATACATTCTTTTACCTCGTCTAATCTAGGTGGTGAATTGAGAACGCAGTGTATGGGAATTATGTTTTCTACAAAACCATATTCTCTATGAGAAACCATTGCGTAAGCTTTCACTACATCTAAACTAGTATAAACTAGTAAAACATCGGGAAAACCAGATTCTACAATTTTAACTTCTGGGTCTTTAACATACAACACATTTCCAACTTCATACATACATAGCTCTATGTGGCCTGTTCTACAAGTAACTATTAGTTTAGGCTGGCTAGTCACAATTAAACCCCAGTTAATTCATGCAACTATTAATATAATTGTAGATTGAAATATCTCTAATTGGTGCCTTATATGGACGTATGTAGTGTTTTTAGAAAAATAGGTTTTGAAGCCTCGTCTATGCTCAGAGAACTGTATGGAAGGAGAGAATATCTTGAAGTAGTAGGTGAAGGCGTTAGTGGTGACATCTCGCGGAGAATAGACGTGGTAGTTGAAGACTACATTGTAGAAGAAACTAGAGCTACAGGATTTAAAGCAGTAGTTGTAGGCGAGGAAAAAGGGAGTAGAATACTCGACAGTCAACCCGAGCTAATTATACTCGTAGATCCACTAGACGGGAGCCTCAACTACACGCTTGGAATACCGTTTGCCTCGCTATCTATAGCTGTATATAGGCGAGGAGCTAGTATTACAGAACCAGTATATGGTTTTGTAAAAAACATATTTGTAGACGACGTGTTTGAAATATGTAGTGGTGTAGTCTACTATAATGGTTCTAGAATAGATAAACCACTCGATAAAACAGATGGAGATAACGTGGTTTCAATATATACTGAGCAGCCAAGACACCTAGAACTCGTAAGTAGGGTTTTCAGAGAAAACAAGAAAAACTTGAAAACGAGGACAATGGGTTCTGCATCACTAGAAGCACTCTATGCTGCACTAGGAGTAATCAATGGATTTATGCATTTAACTGGTAAACTAAGAAATAGCGATGTTGCTGTAGCCATTGGAGTTGCAAACGCATTGAATACAGGGATATATGTTAGCCCTGTATTAAACGAGTTGAAAACAAGTGAAATAGTGAAAATTGAAAAAATAGTTATAGCTCGCCGCAACAGTGAAATATGGAAAATAGTAGACGAGTTGTAATGACACTAGAATGCTTCGAGAACTCCTTCTAGTCTTCTACTAAGTACCTTTCTCCCCTTCTTTGTAACAACAACTACTTCTTCAATTCTAACACCGTATTTTCCTGGGAAGTATACACCTGGCTCTATAGTAAACACCATTCCAGGTTCTAGTATTGTCTCACTTCCAAGTCTAAGATATGGTGGTTCGTGTACTACTACTCCCACGCCATGGCCTAGACCATGGATAAAGTATTCTTTCAACCCGTATTTCTCTAGTATTTTAACAGCTGTATTGTATACATCGCCTGCTTTTACACCAGGTGCAACACTGTCAATTGCTGCTTCTACTGCTTCGACTACTGCTTCAATACTCTTTTTCTCTTCGGGTGTTGGACGGCCGTAGAGGATCATTCTTGTTATATCACTGCATCTATTATCTACTTTTACACCAACATCTACGAGGACAAGGTCTCTACTGGAAACTCTGCGTTCACCTGGAACTGCATGGGGATATGCATTGTTTGGTTTAAACGCTATTATTGGGTCGAATGCTAGTTTACTTACACCATTATCTCTAACTGTTTTCTCGAAGACTCCAACTAGTTGTGTTTCAGTAATGTCTTCTCGAATACTTGATTGAACGGCGAGAACGCCCTTGATAGTTATTCTTACTGCTCTTGTAATAGCTTCGAGCTCTCTGTTAGACTTGATCATTCTCTGCTTCCAAATATCGTCTGATACATCAACGGCTTTCTCGCCTAGTACTTGTTGAAGTATTTTTTGTAGAGGTCCACTGTGTGATAAATCAACTCCTACTTTGTCACTCGCGTATTGTTTAGCTATGTCTCTCCAATCAGCTTCAACAACTGGTATTCCACTGGGTTTTAGTGTTTTAGATAATGCATAGACGTTTACAGTGTCTGGGAGTTTATCTCTATATCTCTGGTATTCGAGTAGGGGGACGTAGAGTGATAGTGAATCACTTCTCCTATCATAGACGAGAAGTCCTAGTGCATCGCCTAGTGAGGGTACGTCGGTATAGTAGTCTAAATTGTCTGGTGCAGCTATTAACACTACATCTAGATTTCTATTTTCTGCGAGAATACGTAAGTTATTTAGCACTTTTTTCACCTCTTAATACTAATACAGAGTAGTTTAAAAGAATACTTTGAAAGAGGATGGAGGAATTGAGTGAGAGAGAATATAAGTGTCCAAAAGACGGTAATACACTAGTGTTAATGCAGGAAACAGAGAAAATTGGTAGTACTGCAAAGATAACTATTTACTACAAGTGCCAGGTGTGTGGTTATAGAAAGGATATTGAGAGACTTGAAGTTACTCGTGGAGAGAAGGGCTTGATAGTCAAGAAGTTTCTTTACTAGTTTTACGGAGTAGTAGTTCTGTAAGTATTTTTTCTACTACTTGTCGTTTATCTCTAGTTGTTTTAGCAACATAGTATTCTTTGTCTTTGGGTTCAATAATTACTTCTCCATCTCCACTAAAATCTAGTAGTTTAGATATCACTTTATTTACTATTCCTCCCGGTATTTTGATCTCTACGTAATCCGATTTATTTGAAATAGGTGGATTACTTACTGTTTCACCAGCTAGTAAGTATCTAGTTACTTTCTTCTTGTTAGTTATAGTTGTTTGCTCGATTTTCCTGTTTACTAGAATCCATGCATTATTTCTCAGTTTTACATATATCTTCATCAAGCCACCCTCTTTCTATAAGGATATTGAGAGTCCTTTATACTTGAAGTATTAATCTTCACGCTGTATTGTTATTAGACTGTTTACAATAGTATATTAATGGGATGACCTAGCAGGAACGTGCTGACATGTGATGTAAGGTGGAGCGACGGGGACCGCTTTACAACTTATTTATTTTTCCCTTGTAGAATATGNNTTTGAAATATCCAGAAGTAGTTAAAGAAATAGAGAGGATTTTGTGGCCCAGACCAATGAAATTGTTTACAGCTGGGCCAGTAGCTTGTTTTCCAGAAGTACTAGAAGTAAT
Source organism: Desulfurococcaceae archaeon UBA285 (assembly GCA_002495025.1). Taxonomy (GTDB): domain Archaea; phylum Thermoproteota; class Thermoprotei_A; order Sulfolobales; family Desulfurococcaceae; genus UBA285. The sequence continues at coordinate 60,594 of DADP01000040.1, read as the reverse complement.
GAAGATTCAAATGTTGAGTCATAGATCAGCTGAGTATAGAGAACTACACAAAGACACTGTAAAAAGACTTGCTGAATTCCTCGAGGCTAGAAAAGCAACAGTTCTCTTAATACCAGCTAGTGGAACAGGATTTATGGAGGCAAGTATTAGAAACGCTGTGAGTCCACGTGGAAAAGTCCTAGTTACTGTGATAGGCGAGTTTGGAAACAGGTATAGAGAAGCCGTTGAAAAGAATGGTAGAATACCCGTTGTCTTAGAAAAACCTCTTGGTAAACCAGTCCTACCTGAAGAACTAGACGAGGCATTAAAGAAAAACCCAGATGTAGAAGCAGTTACTATTACATATAATGAAACAAGCACTGGTGTACTCAACCCACTTAGAGAACTAGCTAAAGTAGCCAAGGAGCATGGTAAACTAGTATTTGTAGACGCTGTATCAGCAATGGGCGCTGCAGACATTAAAGTCGACGAGTGGGGCTTAGACCTGGTTTTCAGTAGTAGCCAGAAGGCGTTTGGTGTTCCACCAGGCCTTGCAATGGCCGCTGTAAGCGAAGAGGTATTTGAAAGAGCTAAAAACATACCTGAGAGGGGATTGTACTTCGACCTACTTGAAATAAGAGAAGTACTACTCCAACAGTGGTCAACACCTACAACTCCACCAATACCACAAATAGCGGGATTAAACGCTGCTCTAAGAATAATCGAGAAAATGGGTGGTAAAGAAGCCTGGTTGAAAATGTATGCTGAGAGAGCAGAGAAGATTAGAAGAGGTGTATTAGAACTAGGACTACAACTCTTCGCTGAACCAGGATATTACAGTCCAACAATAACAGTAGTCTACAATCCACCAGGCATTAAAGGACCAGTAATATACGAGGAGTTAAGAAAGAGAGGTATAGAGATAGCTAGAGGATACGGTAAAGTCAAAGATATCACATTTAGAATTGGACACATGGGATATATAACAGATGAAGACATAGAACTATTATTCAACAACCTACGTGAAATACTAATAAACCTAGGCTTCAAACCACCAAAATAACAGGTGTAATTCATGGTCAAAGTACTAGTCGCAAGTAAAATACACGAGAATGGATTAAAACTATTGAAAGACAACGGCATTGAAGTAACCTACGTAGAAGAACCCCCCGAGGAAAAACTCATAGAGTTGATAAAGGGTCATCATGGATTAATAGTTAGAAGTAAGCCATTTGTAACAAAGAGAGTAATAGAAGCAGCAGATGTATTAATGGTTATAGCTAGAGCCGGTGTAGGAGTAGACAACATCGACGTAGAAGTGGCAAAAGCAAAGGGAATAGAAGTACTAAATACCCCAGAAGCTACAACTACTAGCGTAGCAGAACTAGCAGTTGGATTAATGCTAGCAGTAGCTAGAAAAATAGCTTTCTCCGATAGAAAAATGAGGAGTGGTGAATGGCCAAAGAAACAGGCAGAAGGATATGAACTCAACGGTAAAATCCTTGGTATTATTGGTGCTGGTAGAATAGGGTCTACTGTAGCGAGAATTTGTAAATATGGATTTAACATGCAAATAGTATACTATGACCGCGAGAGAAATCCAAGATTAGAACAGGAATTAGGAGCCAAATACCTACCACTAGAAGAACTCCTCAAAGTAGCAGATGTAATAAGTATTCATGTACCACTAACACCTGAAACAAGACACATGATTAATGAAGAAAGATTAAAACTAATGAAGAAAACAGCAATATTAATAAATACTGCTAGAGGACCAGTAGTAGATACAAACGCACTAGTTAAAGCACTACAAGAAGGATGGATTGCCGGAGCAGGACTAGACGTATTCGAAGAAGAACCATTACCACCAAACCACCCACTAACAAAACTAGAAAACGTAGTATTAACACCACACATTGGAGCAAGTACACATGAAGCCCAGGCAAGAGCTGGAATACAAGTAGCAGAAAAAGTAATAGAGTTCTTTAAGCAAAAAGGACTACTCAAATAACTTTTTCCCCTAATTCCCCTTCCTCACTGTAAGTTTTAAAAGCCAGTAATAAATCAACATATTATTGGCGGGGCTAGACAGCNNGGTGGTTCAAATCCACCCCCCGCTATCCCGCCACGCGGCGGGCCCCGCCGCTAACTCCTTCTTCTACTTTTACTATTACTAGAGTAGTGTATTGATCTCGCTTCTAGGATAGACGTTATAATACTTTGATTTAATACTCTATACTATAGAAGTATAGTAGTAGAGGGTGTATTCATGACTCGTCTATGTGGATGGATTATTAGAAAAGCAAAAGTTGGAAAGGTATTAATTGTTGAAATCTGTGGAAATAACACTAAACCATATGTTCTCGCATTGAAAGAAGATAGAGATAGAGAGATCTATGGATTAGTAAGCGAGCTCGATGTTGGAACAGCTATATGCTTCGAGGGAGAACTCGCCCCTGAACAAAAGAGTAAGAGGGGTATTGAATACATAGCTAGAAAAATAGAGGTGTATGCTAAACCAATAGAACCACTACCAGTCGACATATCTGGAAAAGTACCGGCACTCCTAGACACTAGAATAAAGTATAGATGGCTTCTAGCGAGAAACCCCGTGGAAAAAGCAATATTTAGAATTAGAGCTGGAGTACTCAAAGCAGCCAGAGAATACCTTGAGAAAAACGGGTTTATAGAAGTTCAAACACCAAAAATAGTTGCTGCAGGCGCTGAGGGTGGAGCTACACTCTTTAAAGTACAATACTTTGAGAGAGAAGCTTATCTAAGTCAGAGTCCACAACTATACAAGCAGATGCTTATATCGAGTTTTGAAAGAGTATACGAGATAACACCCTATTTTAGAGCCGAGAAATTCAATACTACAAGACACTTGAATGAATCATGGGGTATTGACGTAGAACAAGGATTTATAAGTGGAGTAGAAGACGTGTTACAAACAGCTGAAAACCTAGTAGCATACATAGTAGACTATATAAGAACAAATTACAAAGAAGACCTAGAAATACTCGGCGTCGACCTCCCCAAAATTACTCCACCATTTAAGAGGTTAAAGTTTACAGAAGCAGTTGACATCTTGAGAAGTGAGGGTGTAGAAGTAAGTGAAACAGATGATTTAAGTGATGCAGCTGAAAAGAAACTAGGAGAAATAATGGCCGAGAAAAAACACGACTTGTACTTTATAGTTGGATTTCCATGGTCTTCAACAGGCTTCTACTATATGAGAGAAGAAGATGGAGTATACACTAGAAAATTCGACTTGGACTATAAGGGATTAGAGATAGCTAGTGGTGGACAAAGAGAGCATAGATATGAAAAACTAATAGAAGCACTGAGAGATAAGGGGTTGAAACCAGAAGACTTTGACTTCTACCTGGAAGCATTCAAGTATGGAATGCCGCCTCACGGAGGGTTTGGAATGGGTGTTGAGAGATTAATAATGAGGATGTTAAATCTTGAAAACGTGAGAGAAGCAATAATGTTTGTAAGAGATAGAAGTAGACTGGTACCATAAAAACTAATATCTAGGATCTTTTATTCCAACCCACTGTAATAATTGCTGGTATGCTCTATACTTCGAGATTATCTTTGACCCGTGTGGACCGGGTTTTTTCATGTAGAATGCGTTTACTTCGTAGACTGTTCCATATTGTTGTCTATCAAGCGCTATTTTACCAAGTCTAACTAGGTCTACGAGTAGACCGGCTAGTGCGGGGCTATCATTTACCCTCCATACAATGTATAACTCGTCTTTGTACTCGCCGAAGCTGTAATACTCTATTATCATTGCAACGAACTTTTTGTCGCCTAGTGGTTCTAGGTAGCCGGTTGGCCTGATATAGTTTGGTGCTTCATAGCCTAGTATGTCGGATACCATGGCGCTCTTAGTTATTTTCTTCATAATGTTTCTCTCTGGTAGATTAAGCGATAAGAAATCAGTGTTTCCACCTATATTGAACTGTGCTATATCTATAACTTTTCTATTTCTCTCATACATGTGTTCTAGTAGGTCTGCTGTGAGAGGTGTTGCACCAGTTGCACCATCATCTCCAAATACTACTCCCCGGCTCTCTTTGAAGAATTCTATGTATGCTGGATCGTTTGCTATTGGAGATGGAATAACGTTTATGAAAGCTGCATTTTTATATTTTGAAGAATAGAGCGCGGTCATATAGGCGTATGTTTGTGACGCTGTTAAATCACCGGCTTTAAATCTCTCGTGTAGTTCTTGTAGGCTTCCAACTGGTTCAACAGGTTCGGTAGTCATTACATTTACAACAATGTCTACACCAAGACTCTTCCACTCATCTATAATACTCCACACGGCGTTTTCATAGCCTTCTTCCTCTTCTCTTCCACGTGCTTTGAATGGAAGGCCTTTCAAGCTGTTTAAGTGTATTCCCCTTCTTACAACTATGTCTTTGAGTGTACCTGGAATTTCACCTGGTGCATCGTAGTAGCGTTTTGCCAATTCATATATTGTTTTACCTACTTTAGACTCGTCTACATCGTATGCTGCTACGACTTCGATGTCGCTGTATTTATATGGTAGGAGGTTTCTCAGTGGAACACCGTAATCTGATATCAAGTTGTGTTTTAGTTTTTCTAATCCTACTTCAAAATGTAGTGCTACTAGTCCCTGTCCTACTATTGCAACTCGAATCATACATACACCACCTCACAGTTTAAGCTTGGAAACCAGTTCTTCTAAGTAGGTAATAGCGTGTTGAAATGCTTCAATACCGGTGTCAGTTGGTTTATATCTGGTTTCGCCACTACTATGTATTCTTGATACTAATCCATCCATGCTCATTCTATAAACAACAGTATAGACTGTTACAGCGGGTGGGCTAATATTAAATCTCTCTCTTAGTTTTACTTTTATATCATATGCTCTTAGTGGTGTTTTCTCATCTATAAGTATCTTCATAATATACAACCATAGATTTTCAATTGTTAGTTTTCTTTTGAGTCTAACCAGTGCTCTGGGAGTTCTGGATTCCAATTAAACCACCAATTGTAAATAATATTTGTGATCATAAATATATACTTTTACAGTTATGAGAAAAATATAGAAGGAAGAATTAATATACTCAAGAAGGAATAAATTGCTGTGGGTGTCGATATGAAGATCGTATTATTAGGTGCTCCAGGCGCTGGAAAAGGAACTTATGCACAGTACTTTAGAGACAAATACTGTATACCACACATTAGCACAGGAGATATATTTAGAGCTGAAATAGCAGCTAATACAGAGCTTGGAAGAAAAATAAAAACCTATGTTGAACAGGGCCTATTAGTCCCAGACGACATAGTTATAGAAGTTGTAAAGAAAAGACTGCAACAACCAGATACAGTTAACGGTTTTATTCTAGATGGATATCCCAGAACTCTCGTCCAAGCTAAAGCACTAGATGAAATTACAAGTATTGATGCAGCAGTTCACCTAGTGGTATCTGAAGAAGTAGCCGTTAGAAGACTTAGTGGTAGAATGGTCTGCCCGGTCTGCGGCCGCGTATACAATATATACTATGAGCCAAAACCCAGAGTAGATGAACAGTGTGATTATGACGGTGCTAAACTAGTTAGAAGAAAAGATGATGAACCAGAAGTAGTTAGACAGAGATATAGAGTCTTCTATCAGACGTTCAACCCTGTAATAGAGTACTATAGGAATACGAGAAGGCTAATAGAAGTAAATGCTGATAAATCAATAAGAGAAGTGGTTCCAATACTAGAGAAGATATTGATAGAGAACAAAATATTAAATCTCAAACCATGTAGAGAAGTAGTATTAAACTAGAAACTAGCTTTGTTTTACTACTTCGTCATAGAATAGGCATTTTCTACAATCTTCTGGTATACTACAGTTTAAATGACCGTGTTTTAATGGAATCGTTGCTTCATTGGGTAATACGCCGTGCTCTATACTGATTGATTTAATGGTTTTATCAGTAGATTTTACAAGTTCTAGAAAACTAGCTACTTCTTCCTTGCTTCTAGAAATAAAAATTAGTGCTACCTCGCCGCTGTTTATTCTAAATACAACTGGCACTCTATTACATCTCGACATTGCACTTAGTAATTTATCTATATTGCTACTCTTGATTTTTACAAATGATGCTTCACGTCCAAATACATAACTAGATATGTTTAAACTAAATGAAATTAGTTTTCTAGATATTAACGACTTGATTTTACGGTTAACGTAGAGGTAGTTAAGACCTATTTTAGTAGATAGTTCTCTTATACTACATCTGGGGTTTTCAGCGAGGGCTTCAATAATAGTCATTGTTTTAACATCGCATTCTCTTCTTATCATTTTTATTCATCCATTAAAACAATCTAAAATAGACCCTATTAAGAGAGTGGAATATTAGAAAGGCTGTTGAATATGGGTGTATGTAGTAAGTGTGGTGCTTCCTCACTACTTGTAAGCAGTGTTATTGGATACTGTGTAAACTGTCTACGGTCACTTGAAAAACCAGTAGAAGAACCACACGTTGAATCTCGCTCTAGATTTAAACTACCAGTAGATACTAGTAGGGGTAGATACCAGTGTAGTATTTGTGGCCGTGGATGTAGAATAAATGATTCTTCAATGGGTTATTGTGGATATAGACGACTTCAAAATAATAGACTTACATGTTCAACTAGTAATCCCAGAGCGGCAATAGGGCTCTACTACTATGATCCACATCCAACAAACTGTGTAGCATTCCCAGTATGTCCCGCTATAACGGGTATTGGCTACCCAGACTACGCGTTGAGTCCATGGGGTGAGCAGGGTTACTACAATATAGCAGTCTTCTATGGCGGATGCAATATGGACTGCCTCTACTGTCAAAACTGGGAGTATAGAGAAATGATTGTTAATTCAAAACCAGTATTGAGTATTGAAAGTTTGGTAAACGCTGTAAATAAAAAGACGAGTTGTGTCTGTTTTTTCGGTGGAGACCCTGGACCCTTCGCTCCACATGCTCTACTTGCAGCTAGAGAAATGATTGATAAAGCACATAGACTGGGTTTAAGAGTATTCCGTGTGTGCTGGGAGACTAATGGACTGTGGAATCCAAGACTACTAGAAGAAGCTGTAAAAATAAGTTTGAAAACAGGTGGAATAGTTAAAATAGACTTTAAAGCGTGGAGTCCTCGGGTTTACGAAGCATTGTGTGGAGTAGACGAGAAACATGTTGAGTTAATCAAAGAGAACATTAAGTTAGTTGCAAAGTATTTTAGTGAAAGACCCAGTCCACCACTACTAGTAATATCGACTCTTCTCGTTCCAGGATATATTGATGAATATGAATTAGACAATATGACTAGTTTTATTGCAAGTATTAACCCGGAAATCCCCTATGTATTTCTTGGATTTCACCCTGACTATATGTTGTTAGACCTGCCAACAACGAGTAAAAAACACGCTGAAATAGCAGTGAAAATAGCGCGTAGGAATGGATTGAAAAGAGTATATGTGGGAAACACGTTTCTACTTGGAGACGCCTACTAGTATTTACGCGTGTTTTTTAATGTATTCTAGGTCTGATGGATCTAGGCGCCAGCCAAGTGCTCCCATAATTTCTTTAACGTGATCTATTCTCTCTGTTTTTGGAATAGCAACTACGTTTTTATGGCTTATTAAATAGTTTAATGCTACCTGTATATTTGTCTTACCATACTTAGACGCTATTTTAGATAGTACAGGGTTTGATGCTACACTACCACGTTCTAGTGGTGTATATGCTTGTAGTGTGATCTTGTTTTGAATACAATAGGGTAGTAGTTCTTTTTCAACGTATAGTCTATTAGAGATACTATAGTAGACCTGGTCTACAACTATTTCGTATTTCTTAGTAGACTCCATAGCTATTCTCAACTGTGCAAGATCAAAGTTGCTAACACCAATATATCTTGTTAAACCGCGTTCGGCAAGTATTTCAAAGTTTTGTATTTGTTGTTGAATAGGTATTTTATCGTTTGGCCAGTGTATTAGAAATAAGTCTACATATGCCACCCCTAGTCTTCGGAGAGAGGCCTCTGCTGCTCTCAATACTTTTTCTTTATCGTCGAGTCTATCTGGTAGCATCTTCGTTGTAATAAAAACCATGTCTCTTCCAACTTCTCTTATTAATCTACCAACAAACTCCTCGGCTCTTCCACCATCATACATTTCAGCTGTATCTATGAGGTTTAATCCATGTGTAATGGCATATGTAAAGGCTTCAAATGCTTTATCGTATGATTTTATTCCATATGTTCCAAGTCCAATTGCGAGGACTTTGTCTGAGCCGATGTATTTGTAATCTAGGGGATCGTATAGCTCGAACAAATCTAGTCAACCCCTCACTATATATTTACTACACGGGCATTTATTTCTTACAACAATGGAGAATATGAAAAATAATAGCCGTGAAAATCATAGTTGTGCAGAGAAAGGTGTATTACCTTGTCAAATAAAAACACTGAGAACGAGGAATTCACCACTATAACTAGTATTACTAGTCACCGAAACAAGTGTATTTGCGACAAGTGTCCACTTAGAAAAATTTGCGGGTGGTTGAAGTGAACAAGATTATAGAGAGACATGAAAAAACAAGATTTGTATGTACAAGGTGTGGTCTCTGTTGTAGTAGTGGTCCAAATGTAGCTTTAACAGTCTATGATATTTGTAGAATTGCTAAATACTTGAATAAATCATGGAGAGAACTTGCTGGTAGATACTTCTACGTTGTAATAGCCGATCAATTCCCAGTTGCAGTGTTACGTGGAATAAACAATAAATGCGTCTTTTTAGAATCCAATGGGAAAATAACGTATTGTACAATATACCCAGCTAGGCCAGTTAGATGTAGAATGTATCCATTTATACCAGTAGCGCCCAGAGAACTAAATAAATACGAAGTATCAAGTAGGTGTCCGGGAGTCGGGAGGGGAGATGTTATTGACCCACCTTGGAGCGAGCTTGAAAAATACTCGGAAGAGGTAACGTCACACTATAGTGAATTATTTAGTTTGATATTTGTAGAAGGCTATGATCCACTAAGAGCACTAGAAATACTCCTCGATAAGACATGTAGTAGTAATAGCTAATAGCGAATAACATGTCTAAATGGATTGTTATCAGGAATTACTCGTATATGTCCTGGAATCTCCTGGGGCGAGTTGGCAACTACTAGTAGTCCATGACTTGTTTTAAACGAGCAGTTTCTACTTGTAAATCTACTACAAATACTGTGTAGTAGTCTATAATCTCCTCTTCTAAGAGCATACTGGATCATTACTAAATCACTTATATCAAATCTCAGTGTATTCAATGCGTATTCAGAGGGGTTTAGATAGAAGTATAGCTTTCTAGTATTTACATAGTCGAGGTTTAAAACACTAATTTCGCCCCCGATATCCAAGTATAATCCAAAACCACCATAAAACATAGAAGTAGCAAATACTCTCTCAATACTAGTCAAAGAGTTTAAACTACTTCTTCTAATTGATAGACAAACACGGAGTAGGAGTTCACGCCATTTATTATTCTCAATATTTGAATAAACGTGTTCTCGGCCCTCCTCATCAATTAACAGGTTTACTCTATAGTTAGCTAGAGAGAGTACTGCATAGCCATTTATATCCATGTATTTAAATACACCAATTAAAACTGGTAGTGGGCAACTATAGAGCTCTCTAAACTTCCACAAGTAGTATGTCTCCTCGTTCTTTTTATTCAAAGATATATTAGGTTGCCGGGTAAAAATTTAGTGTTAGCGTATTTAAAGGTGGAAATTAATGAACTTGAAAAACGTGTTTTTAATCTTTGTAGTGCTTATGAGTATTATACTTGCTTCAACGAGCTTTATTATTGAATCACAAGGGGTAGAATTAAAAAGTATTGTATACACTATTACTTACAATCCTCTGGAAAACCAGGGTATACTGGTTGTTGAAGTAAACTTGTATTCCAGTGATCTCTCGACGATAGAAATACCTGTGCGCATTTTTGGTGGACTTGAAACACTAGAAATAGTAGACTACAACTACACAGGGAGTATAGAGTATATTTCAATACACTATGACGACATCACAGGAATACTACAACTCGATGTAAAGGGAGAGGGCTCGGTAGAAATAGTCTTCAATGCCGTTGAATTACTAGACGATGTTTTGGGAGCATATGCTCTCACTATTGACACAACAGAACTCAAAGGAGTAATCAATAACCCAAAAATCGTGTTTAAAATACCCGGTGAAGTCGACGTCATTTACAACTCCACGGAAAAGGGATTTAGAAAATATGAATCTGGAGGATACACGGTTTTTGAATTCAGCGGAGTAGACGCCTGGACCATAATATTCCAACTAGAACTACAAGAAACAACTACTCCAAATCCAACATCAACCAAAACGCCAGCTCCAGACTATGCACTACCAATAATAATAGTAGTAATTATAGCTATCGTGGCCGCTATCTTCATAGTTCTTAAATGGCGTGAAAAAACACTAATAGTTGAAAAAATAGATTACACTACAGACGAAGCATCAAAGCAGATATTGAAAGCACTAAAAGACTCAGAGAACAAGGGTTTAACACAATCCGATATATCTAGGATAACTGGACTACCAAAATCCGTTGTTAGTAGACGTGTGAGAAGACTAGAAGAGGAGGGTCTCCTTGAAGTTAAAAGAATTGGTAATAGAAACTATGTGTATTTAACTAGTAAGGGATTAGAACTCGCAAAGAAAATCCTTGAAAAGAGTAGAGGGGAGCGCAAATAGAGCCTATTTACGCACATGGTTTATTCTTTGTGAGAGAAACTGGTTTAATAGAGCAAATAGTGGTTTTTGAATACCATGATCCACTAGAAGAATACAAAAACATAGTATTGGATAGCAAGCTCTCCAAGCAGGAAAAAGAAGTACTATGGAATAACATGCAGAGATTTCTCGACGAGGAAAAAGTAGTAATCAATGGAAAAAGAACATATCCAAAAGTAGTAGATATTGAAATAGGGTTTAGAGAAGACTATAAACACCCCTATATCTCATTCTTTATTGTCTTTCTCGGCGAGTTTAAAAAAGGAGTTAATGTCTACGAAGATGAATACGAAGCAGAAGTCGCTGAATATCCATATACAGTCTACTGGGTATTTCCATTGAAAGCAAGAGTGGTTAGTGCAGATCTCGGAGTACCCTACACCATACTGGGAAATGGACGTATATTATCGTTTACAGTACCACGAGGTACTAGAATTAGAGGTTACGAGAGAATTGAATTTGAATTAAACTAAATATAGTACCAATACGTGTTTGCTTATAAGGAGGAGTAGTTTATCATTTTCATGGATGATGTATGGGGACCTCGAAAGAGGTCCAGCCTGAATCGTGATGTGGGGCCAAAGCGCTGACTCGTATACTCTACGCCGTTGATGAATACGCCATCGCATGATCGATGAGTGGAATCCAACCCCACTGAGGTGTGATACATGCCGGTTGGACTCAACTACACTTATTATCCATTTGCTGCATCTCAACGTGATTTTCCATACTTATTTCTAGAAAAACCAAGTATACTGGTTTCTACTAGTAGTGATTTAAGAGAGAAATTGCTTTCTCTACTAGAGAAAATGCTCAAAGAAGGTGTATTTCCACATGATTTATTGAAAGACTCGGATGAAAGCATATTAGTATACTATGCAATAATTGATGTTTTGAAGACAATAAATGATAACAGAATAATAAATAGAGTAGCTTATGCTTATTCAAAAACAGCTGCCGAACAACTTAAAAACGAGAAAAGTGATATACTAATTCTTCTAGCAAAAAAGCTGGGTTTAAATGCAGAGTATGTTTTAAAAGACGCTCCTGAAATCCCGATAGTAAGAATAGACATGAAGAAAAAATCAAGAAAATACATTGTTGAAATTGCTAGATACCAGTATACAATTCCAATTCTCCAATACCTAGAGCTAGCGTCGAAGAGGCTTATTCACGACCCATTATACTCGCCAATAAATCACCCAGTATGGAGTGGACGCATATATCTCGACAAAGAAGTATTTATAAGAGTACTAGAAGAACACATCTATAACACTATAATACGCCAAGTAATGGAGGCTGAACCATCATCTTCAAGTGAATACCTAGAACTCGTAGAAGAAGTAAAATCCCGTATTGGGGAATACATGACTAAACCATCTACTAGAGCAGTGGAATACAAGGAAAAACTAGAAAGTATGTATGTAGGTGAGGGTAGACTAGTACTAGTAGAAGAATTACTCCCTCCATGTATGAAGAAAATGCTGGAGTCACTGAAGACAGGTGGAAATCCAAGCCACGCCGAGAGATTCAATTTTGCAGCATTTCTAGGACAAATAGGCTTAGATGTCGACGAAATCCTAGAATACTTTAAAAACACGCCGGATTTCAATGAGAAGATAGCTAGATATCAAATTGAACACATTCTCGGATTAAGAGGAAGTAAAAAGAAGTATATGCCTCACAACTGTGAGAATTTAAAATCAAGTGGAATATGCCCAATAACCGAGCAGTGCAAAGGCGGTAAAAACCCCCTTGCAGTATACAAATACAATCTACGTGTTTCACTTGGTAGAAAGCATAGAAAACAAACAGGAAAACCCAGTATAAATGAAGAGACAAGTGAAACCAGCGAATTAAACAGTGAGGAAAGAGCCGCCGGCGGGATTTGAACCCGCGTCCACCGGCTTTCTCGTCGGGCCTATTTCTACACCCGCTTACAAGGCCGGCGCTCTACCGGGCTGAGCTACGGCGGCACCGTTTTATTTATTACTAGTGAAAAAGGGTTTTAAATTCCACTTCTACGAGGGGCCCTATAGATATGTTAACATTGAATTAGATCATCCACCTGAAACTGGAGGCATAAATGAGACGACATCGCCATCTTTGAGTTTTGTGTCGAGGCCTTGTGGAGGTGTTTTAGAGTTTACTAATACTATTACTTCAGAGTTACCACTTAGTATACCTCGTAGTATTCTTCTCGCTTCTTCTGGTTTATTTATTGATATTGCTTCAATGAGGTCTTTGATACTTGGTTCTCCTGGAATTACTACTAGTTCTTCTCTAACTCTTGTTTTATCAGCTAGCCACAACATGTAGTTTACTCGTATTTTAACCATTATCCTCCACGCTCTCTTCCTAGCGCTTCTTCAAATGCTTTCTTCCATTCTTCTTCGTTCATGTTTTTAAATCTATCTACGAGGATATATCGTTTCTCCTTGTTTTTCATAAAGTAGTAAACTGCATAGCTACATATTGGCTCTATTAGCCAGTTGTTGTTCTCTGCGAGTTTAATAGCGTATTCAACTAGTTTGCCAGCTATTCCCCTTCCCCGGAACTCTGGCGGTGTATAAGTTGAAATAAGCTTCATTACATTGCCTTCAACACTGTATTTAATGTATGCTTTCTTCTCGCTATCTAGTGTGGCATATATTACTTGACTAGTGTGTTTAATCACGGGTTCTTGGTTTCCACTCATATTAACACCTATAACTATGTTATAGCAGACCAGTTTAAAAACAAAACCTTAAATAATATCCTTAGAGAAACGAGGTCTTTATAATGAAGTTTAAACAAATAATGCTGATCGCCGTAATCACCATGCTTTTAACAAGCTCTATTCAAACAAGTGGTATGGTGTATTTTAAACAAGAAGAAACATGGCGGTATATTCGCTACGAGGGTGTATTACACATGGATATAACAGGTGAAGAAATAGTTAGAGACTACTTAGAGATATTCAATGCTACATGTTTAGACAAGATAAATTCAATATCTATTTCTCTATATTACAGCCTAGAAGTAAATATTCGAGATGTAGAGGATTATGAATACATAGAAACCACAGCGGTAGTAGATAATGTAGTTGTCAACCCACTTTGTTTACAAAACTCATTTTTAAATAACACCAAGTTAAAAAGAAGTGAAGTTATTCGAGATAGATGGGATATACCAATCCTTCTAGAGGTTGAAAATGGAACTCTTGTTTTAACACCTCCAGTTAACATTGGAGAGGTTATTGGAATATCTAGATTCAACTACGACGTCATTCATAAAACAATGATTAATACTAATGAAGCAGCATATGAATATACATATGAGAGAATAGATGTCTACTACGAGCCATTAACCAATATCGTAGTGCACTATGTTGAAACAACATTTAAAAGAACATCAGAGGGGATTGTAACCAGTTATGGATATGTAACACTCAATAAAGAGTTAAATGCATTCAATGAATTGAATAGAAGCGTCTATGAAGTAAGAATTAATGAACGAGGAGTAAATAAATCATTGACAATGATAGTCATCTATTTAAACCCCAATGACGCCAATACCACTATTAAACCAGTGGTAAGCAGACAAGACAATAATACTTTCTCAATAGAGTTTCCAGTTAAAACAATGTGTTTTATCCAAATGGGAGTAGTAACCACTGATGTTATAGGTACCACTGAGTTAGCCTATTACACTTTACCCGGTGGAAAAGCCTACTATACTCCGAAACCCATTAATTGTGAAAATATCTATGTAAAGTTTGTAGAAGCACAAATAATAGAAATACGAGAAGAAGAGGCTTTTCCCGAGAAAAACATACCTCCATTCCAGCCTAGAGAAACGTGGGGTGATTTACTTACTGCGGTATTAATCAACTCTTCTATCTTTATATACATATATCTTATATCAAAGTATATTGCTTCAAGAATAATTAATTCCCAACCAGTATTTTAAACACGGGTTAATATAGAGAATTACTACTAATATGGGGGTTGTCGTGGTAAGAGGAGGATTAACAATAGCGTCTAGTGTAAATGAGAGAGGAGATATATTACCAGTATTCAAAACAGTAAATGAAGTACTGAGTAGTAGTAATACAAGAATAACTATCCCTGTAAATCTCGGGTGTAGAATGAATAGACGTGTAGCTTATGGATTACTAGAAGTAATAGTTGAAGCAAGAAGGGAATCAATAGACTGGAAGTTGAAACTAGAAGACATTAATATAACAAGACAGTTTAAACCAACTGCTCAAATAAATCTTGGAGGTAACCATTCAACACTATACAAATTCTCATATGATGTAACAAGCATACTTAACACTCCAAATGTTTTAAGCAAGGAGTGGATCAATCTCGGAGTAAAACATGAAGGTGGCTCTCCATTCAAAATTAAAACCATACTATTAGATATAGTATATGAAGATAACGATGCACAAACCGAGTATGTAAACTATTCCGGCTTCCTCATACTAGAAGAAGGAGAAGTATGCAATCAACAATTAAAATTAAAACAGAGAGAAAACGTGTCTTCAAGAATAATAGTATATTCACCGAGAAAAACATCTTTTAAAATCCAAGCTGGGAGTAAACAAGAAACAATAAATATTGAACTGGGTGATTTCGAAGAGATCTACCTACCTATACAAGAAGGTTTGGAAACAATTTCAATCATCAATACTGGAGGTGCAGCCAATGCACCTCTTCTACTATCAAATATAATTGTATACAGCAATACAGTAAAAGAACCTGTGTTGGAAGTCGAAGAAGTAACTCATAGAAAAACTAGTAGTGGAGTAAGACTTGGTGTGTCAATAGTTAATAAAGGAGAATCTAAACCAGATAAAGTAATAATTACGGTTTTGAGAAATGGCAACCCGGTTTCTACGATAATGGAGCAGAATCCAGAGCTGAAACCCGGGAGTAAACTGATCAAAGAAATAGAAATACCCCCATCTGTACAGGGCGAAGAGCTATTAGTAAGAGTTATATGGTTGAAAATGGCGAGGAGGTGGATAAAGGATTACCCATTGAAGATTAATTGAGGCTATATATACCTGATTTTTAAACTAGTTGAATTAGCGAATTCCTCGATTAACTCGCGGTGTTCTCTACGAGTCCCCTTCTTTTCAACTACTACTTCTTCTACTCCCCCACGTGTTTTACTCACCATTTGAGAAAGCATTTCTCGGTCTAGGTAGTCTAGAGCATATTTAGGTGCAATGTGGCCAAAACACACGTTTTCACTCAGTGCTAGTTCAGTGTGTTTTCTAGGATAGTGTCCTCCACCAATACCAATAACTCTCTTACAAGGTGGTAGTTCGGGGTATTTGTTTAGTAATTCAATTACCACTCTACCTACAACACCATGGTTTTCACGGTTGCTCCATTCTTCTTCAGTACTCCCTATTTCAATAAACACTATTGGCTTAGCGAGGCTTGTAGGCCCATGGTGTGTTGCTTCATAGCTTACTTCGTAGTCTCTCTTTTCTTGCTCGGTATGGGCAACTCTATATAGACCTCTCAGTAGAAACCACATTACCTGTGGATGTGAAAACCCGAGTTCTCTTGGTTTTCCACCAGCAAGAGCTGTATTTGAGTAGTTTCCCGTAGCGTGTACAGTATAGCTTTTCACTCTTGCTTCACTCGAGTGGCGAGAGAGAACGAGGTAGAAGTCTGTTTCAACGGGTAAAACTTCATCGAGGAAGTCAAAGTATAAAACATCTTCTTCAAAACCAGTCAATATGAAATTCCAGCCTCTATAACACGGTGTAGAGTAGTCACACTTAGTAAGTTTTTCTTCTCCGAGTGTTTTCAAAATATATTCAGCTATACCTCTCCCAGCTGGGTCTTTTAAACTATATACTACTCCAATCAAGTCAATCAACCAAAACATGTTTTACCTAGTTAAAGCATATTTAAACTAAATAATCCACGGTTGGGAAACAGGGGTTAAAGAATTGAAAATAAACCAGGACATGTGGAGAGAGAGAAAGTATAAAGCTTGGAAGAGAATACTAGACGACTTGGAAATCGGGTATTTAGACGTCGACCTCCTCCCCCTCCTGGTATTAATTAATAGAGATAGAGAACTGTATACTACTAGTAGTTGTAGTGGTAGAATAACAGTAATGGATGCTGAATACCCATGGGAGAAAGAAGAAGAAACAGCAATAGTATTTAAAACACACGCCCCTGTAAAACCAAGTGAATTATCCTTTCTCTACTCGAAAACACCATATAGGAAGTTTTGGATTATAGTTAATGGACCTATAATACACATATATACAGCCAACTTAAAACTCGCTGTTAAAATACTAGAGCAAGCTAGAAGAGTAGGGTTTAAACACAGTGGTATAATGCACTATAGTAGAAATAAGGGTGTATTCCTCGAACTCGTAACTGGTGTCTACACAGCTCAAGTTATTCGAGTAAAAAACGAGGCAATAGTAAAACCAAGTGAATTACCCCATCTAGTTGAAGTAGTAAATTCAACACTACTAGAAGGTAAAGAAAGACTTGAAAAACTATATAGAGAACTAGAGAAAATTCTACCAGTAAATCCAGATCCATACATTGAAAGAGAAATTATAACACGAAATATACAAGTAAATAAATCACCACTTGAAGTCCTCAAAGAAGTATATAAAGATAGATTCTAGTAAGACTCGCTTCTAAAGAACTCAATACGTAGATTCAAAGCCATAAATAAAAATCCCTCTATTTTTTAACTTTTAAATCAATACTAAACTCGGATTCAAGGTGGTTTAATGAGTAGTGAGCAGATCTCGATAGAGGAGTTTAAACGAGTAGATCTCAGAATAGGGTTGGTTAAATCAGCGGAGAGAGTGCCCGGTAGCGAAAAGTTAATAAAGTTGATTGTAGACCTCGGCGAGCTCGGAGAAAGACAAATTATTGCTGGTCTTGCAAAGTGGTATAAACCAGAAGACTTTATTGGAAAATACATTGTTGTAGTAGCTAACTTAAAACCAAAGAAGTTAATGGGGTTGGAGAGTCAGGGTATGCTACTAGCTACTGATAGCGATCCACCTGTTTTAATAACGCCTGAGAAGCCGGTTAAACCAGGATCTAAGTTGATGTAGGAGAAAAAATTATTGTTTACTCTTCTTTTTCTCTTTGAATTTCTTATACCAAATCATCTTGGCTAGAGCATTAACAGCTCTTTCTGGTGATGGATATGCTGGTATGTTGTGTCTATTCAAGTACTTCATTGCTTCATAGGTGTCTTGTCCACCAACAAATGATACTACTGTAGTTTTGTCTACTTTGTTTTCTTCGTAGAATTCAACAATTGCTTTTGCCAGGTCTCTTGGATCCAATACAGCTGTTCTACAGTAGAGTATTACGATATTGTCTATTTCAGGTGATTCAACAGCGACTTTTATTGCTTTAATGTAGTTGTCTACTGTTGCCTGTCCAGTTAAGTCTACTGGGTTCTTGGGGCTTCCAAACCATGGCATTGTCTGTCTAAATGCGTCGATTAATTGTGGACTTGGTTCTACTAGTTTAACACCACTGAATTCAGCTGCGTCAGTAGCTAGTACTCCCACTCCACCACCATTTGTTATTATAACCGTGTTTTCACCGCGTGGTAGTGGTTGTTGAGAGAATGCTCTTGCAATATCAAACATTTCTTCAACTGTGTAAGCTCTTATTATTCCTGCTTGTTTAAATGCTGCTTCGTACAACTGGTCGCTTCCAGCGAGGCTACCAGTGTGGCTTGCAACGGCTTTCATACCTCTTGTGCTTCTACCTGCTTTAATTACTACTACTGGTTTTTCAAGTGTTACTTTTGTCATTTTCTCGATGAAGTCTTTTCCACGTCCTGGTTTAATTCCTTCTAGGTAGATTGCTATTACTTTTGTGTATGGATCGTCTATTAACAACTCTGATAATTCTGCAACATCTATATCAGCCATGTTTCCAACGCTGAATAGTGCTGATAAACCTATTTCATTCATTATAGTCCAGCCCATTAATGCTATGCCGAGAGCTCCACTCTGTGAGATCAATGCTATATTTCCACGCTCGATTTCGAGTGGGCCGAATGTAGCATTTATACTACTTGGTGTGTATGCATAGCCGAAGATGTTGGGTCCGAGTATTCTAAGACCGTATTTTCTCGCTGTTTCCACTATTTGGTTTTCTAGTTCAACATTGCCTACTTCGGAGAATCCTGAGGTTATTACAACTGCTACTTTTGCTCCTTTTTTACCGGCGTCTTCAATTACTTTGGGTACTTCTTGGGCTGGTACTGCTACTACAACTACGTCTACTTCGTCTGGTATACTGGAAACACTGGGGTATGCTTTTAATCCTAGAACTTCGTCTGCATGTGGGTTTACTGGGTATATTTTGCCTTTGTATCCATACGCTATAATGTTTCGGAGTACAACGTATCCTATTTTACCGGGTGTCCTACTAGCTCCAACTACTGCTATACTTTTTGGGTTAAGCAGAGCTTTGAGCATTTTCTAACCCCCTGTGGGATAAATAAAAATTTAGATATTTAAAACCTGAATAATGGTTGAAATGAGAAGGGTTTCAAACAACACTATGTTGTCTCAACTACTCTCAATAAATCTATTTCGTTGAAGACGTATTCTCCGTTTTCGTAATTTAGTAAACCTATAAATCCATTGCTTGCTCTACCCGGGGACAACGTGTTTCCACTTTGACATGATCTACTGCAACCCCCTGTAATAATCAATCTGGGTTTTAAGTATTCTATAATTCTATCAACCATGTCAGAGCACTTTGTACAACAAGTGTATTTTCTACCGGGGATACTTGAAACAAGTATATCTATCTTCTCGACTCGTCTTGGCTCACAACCAGATAAACCGTATCCATATATAGATACATCTTTAACCATTATTGATTTACACTCGAGTAACCCGTTTACTTCTATGAGAATTGATGCTAGAGAAGCATTATCGTATCTACCGAGTACGCCATATACTCTCATATTACAGTTTTCAACTAGTTGTCTCACTATAGAGGGTGAAATAGTGTTTCCAAGTAGTATAGTTGAATCTGCATGGAGCTTCTCGTAGAGGTAGCATATTAAACCAGTATAGTGTTTAAAACCCATTAAATCACTAACTAGTAGTAGTCTAACCATTATTTCAACCAAGATACTTCATATTGGTTTCTACTTCGTGTACACCAACTACTATTCTACATGATTCATCAATGTAATTACATTGAAGTAAACCATTAACTTCAAACAATCCCCCCTCAAATAACCCGGGAATATAGAGGGCTTCAAAACTCAGTATTTCACCAATATCAAATGGATTAATTATGCCAGCTTCTAGTAATTTATACGATAATACCTCTGAGAGTGAAGGATAATTCAGAGCTTCTAATCCACCACGTATTTCAACTACTAGTTTTACTCTACCAAGTGTTTTATAAGCTGGTAGTGTGAATATCTCGCCTCTCACTCCATTATTGTATATTACAGAGTACTCTTTACCTCTAAAAACACCTCTTCTCCAATTCCTATAGAATTTAACTACTTCTCTCGGTGATAATCCAGTGATTATAGCAACATCTCTACTCCACTTGGCGAGTCTTTCACTCTTGAACTCCTGGAATACATCTCTGTTTTCAGAAATGAATTCTATTACATCAAGAGAATTCTTTGCTCCATATACAATAAAGTCGAGGTCGCTAATACTTGGATTGTGAATACCTGGTAGAAGAGAGCCTGTTATACCAGGTAATACACTCGTATTTGATTCTACTTCGTGAGTGAATTCAAGTGCTATTTCTTCTAGAGTATCTTGTATTCGACTATGTAGTTCCAGTGTTCTCATTACTGGATCATATATTTTTGAAATAGTATCCGCGGGTATAACGGGGACTTCGGAGTCGTAGAATGGAATATATGTTTTCCACTCAGTGTATTCTCTAACTACTCTAGGAGTGTATGTTTTAACAAGCCTCTCGTAGTTGTCTCCTCCTCTACGCCATATTTTCTCGTGTGTTGTACTACAGTACTTAATATAGCCTACAATGAAAAACTGTGAATGGTGGTTTCCAACTACAACTGCTAGACAGTTGTTTTTTAGTTCTAAATAGTAATGATCGAGTATTGTATTGTGTTGCATTACTTGATATTACCTCATATTGGTTGGGGTTCACCTACTTCTCTCAGTTGCTCTAATACATATCTTCTAATATCCTCTAGACTTGGTAGTTCAACTAGTAGTTTACCATTCTCTATGTATTTGCGTAGTAGTGGTGTATATCCATCTGGAATACTTCCTGGATTATCAAGTAGTGTTACTATGTCGTTTAAACCAGGCCTCTTTCTATAGACTTGTTTAGCACCTGGTAGTTTACCTCTTTTTGTTATTGGCTTCCACACTCTATCTTCATATATTTCCACGATGTCTGCACTTATATCTATTGATGGAGGCATAGATATAGATGTTCCAACCCCAAAGGCGTCTACTAGTGGTTTCAATTCTACTATTTCTTTTTCATCTATCCCGCCACTAACTACTATTTTTACGTTTTTATATCCATGGATATCTAGTGTCCAGCGTACTTCTTCAACTATTTGCTTCATATTTCCTCTTCTACTACTTGGAGTGTCCAGTCTAACACCGTGTAGTCTCTCGCCTAGTGTTTGAGCAGCCATTAACGCCTCTATTCTCTCATCGTAGAATGTGTCTACAAGCATTATTCTCGGCACGTCTGGCTCTATTACTTCGTCAAAGGCCTTCCAGGCCTCTACTTGGTTTCCAAATGCTATTATTAGAGCGTGTGGCATTGTACCCTGTGGTTTTAATCCAAGGTATTTTGCACTAGCATATCCTGAAACAGCGTCTACTCCTCCAATATATGCTGCTCTATCAATCATTGGTGCTATTGCTGGGTGTAGCGCGCGTAATCCAAAGAATAATACTGTTTTATCACCAGCTAGTTTTTTTATTCTAGCTGCTTTTGATGCTATACTAGTATAGTGTCTAAGTATTCCTAGTAGTGCTGTCTCGTAGAGGACAATGTCGTCTAGATATCCCTCTAGTATCATTAATGGTTCTCCAGCTTTGAATAGTGTTCCCTCGGGCATAGAGTATACTGTTACTGGTTTGTCTTTGAGTAGGTAGAGTGCTTCTTCAAGCCCAGCGAATACAGCCCATTCATACCCTCTTGGTAGTTTTACAACGTGGAATTCCATTCTAACCTTTCTACGTAGTTTCTTAGCTTCGAGGATCTTTTTTGTTCTAACAAAGTATATGTCTGTTACCACTCCATTTAAAATATCTTCTTCCGAGGCTATGTAAAACCTCATTTTACTCACCTATAACCACTACTACTATTTCACGCGTGGGTCTCGGACCATCCATTTCAAGTAAAAAGATGTTTTGCCACGTACCCCTCAATATACGGCTGTTAACAACGGGTAGTACTCTGTCAGACCCGAAGAAAGCAGAGCCAATGTGTGCATGGGCATTATCATCAATTGCATTGTGCCTCCACTTGGAGCTACCGGGCTCTGTAAACTCTTTTGCTTTCTGTAATAAGTCGTTTATTAAACCAGATTCGTGTTCATTAACAATAATTGCAACTGTTGCATGGGGGGCGTAAACAAGAACAATACCGTTTTTCACACCTGATTTTTCAACTATTTCTTCTACTCTACTAGTTATATCAATTAATTGAAATCTCTCGGTAGTTTTAACTCTAATGGTATCTATAAAAACCCTACTCAAAAGCACCCACCTATATCATAACAAGTAGATACACCAATAAATACATAAAAGACACGAAAACAATAATAGTATTGGTGTTGTTCTATGAGCTGGGATGAATGGTGGCGTAGAAGAAGAAGGTATTGGGATGAAGATGAATTCTTCGACATTGATAGAATATTCGAGGATCTAATGAGGTTTATGCGCGAATTTGAAAAGAGATTCTTTGAGGGGCTTAGAGAGTATAGACCTAGAGAATACGAGAAATTCGAGAGAATAGAGGGTCCAGTTGTATATGGTTTCAGTATTACTATAGGCCCCGATGGAAAACCAATAATTAGAGAATTCGGCAATGTAAGGAGAGTACGTGGAAAACCAGAAATAGTCGAGGAAAGAGAACCACTAGTAGATGTGTTTGAATCTGAAAACGAAATAACAGTTGTAGCTGAAATACCCGGAGTAGACAAGGAGAAAATAGATGTTAAAGTCACAGAAGACGGCAAAACCCTCATTATTAATGCAAGTAATGACAAGAGGAAGTACTATAAAGAAGTAGATCTACCGAGTAAAGTAGACCCATCATCTGCTAAAGCCAGTTATAAAAATGGTGTATTAGAAGTTAAACTCAAGAAAATAGGTAAAGAAGAAGGTAGAGGAGTAAAAATCAAAGTAGAATAGATTCTTTTTTACCCACTTCTACTACTTAATACCCTGTAATACCGGGTGTTACATACTTGTTGATTGGTGTAATAAGCGATAGCCATGATAATCTACCCTTATTGAAGAAGACTATACAAGAACTCCTTGAACACAGAGTTGAATTAATTATTCACTTAGGAGACATTATAAGCCCATTTGTAGTCCGCCAACTAGCTGAAATAGTCAAGAATACACCTGTAATAGCAGTTAGAGGCAACAATGATGGTGATATACAACAATTGAAAACACTATTCGACAAATACGGGTGGTTGTTTTACTCAGAGCCTACAATTATAGAAGTTGAAAACCGTAAATTCCTCTTAATGCATGGATACAATGGTATTGAATTCACAGAGAGTATTGCTCGAGCTCTCCTAAGATCTCTCAGTGTAGACGGCGTCTTCTATGGACACACACATAGATATGTACTTGAAGAAGAAAATAATAGAATACTATTAAATCCAGGAGAAGTATGTGGGTATTTAACTGGGAAGTCAACTTATGCAATACTAGATACTGGGTCTTTAAAGACACAAATACACTTTCTAGGTGTATAGCATGAGTAAGTTTAAAGATGCAAGCCGCCCCGAAACAGAGTCTGGACTGCAATACCACTTAATGATTAAACCAGGAGATGTAAGTAAATACGTATTGCTCCCCGGAGACCCGGAGAGAGTTCCACATATAGCTAAATACTGGGATAAATCATGGCATGTGGCTACACATAGAGAATACGTTACTTACAGCGGCTACTACAAAGGTGTATTTATATCTTCTACGAGTACGGGTATTGGAGCGCCTTCAACAGCGATTGCAATCGAAGAACTCGCCAGGGTTGGTGCAGAAGTATTTATTAGAGTTGGAACAACGGGTGCTTTGAAAAAAGAAATAGGTCTTGGAGACCTAGTGATTTCAACGGGTGCAGTGAGACTTGAAGGTACTAGTAAACACTACGTTATGCCTGAATACCCTGCTGTTGCAAGCTATGACGTAGTCTTGGCTTTAATAGAGGCGGCTGAATCATTGGGTGTCAACTACCATGTTGGATTAACGGCAAGTAGTGATAGCTTCTATGTTGGACAAGAACGCCCTGGATTTAAAGACTATTTACCGCCATTCCAGCGTGGATTAATAGAGTATTTGAGGAGTGCAAATGTATTAAACTTTGAAATGGAGGCTTCAGTCATCTTTACTCTGGCAAACATCTACGGGCTTAGAGCAGGTGCTGTATGTGCAGCTATAGCTAATAGAGAAACCGGGGAATTCCAACCAGGTGTTGGAGTAGAAGAAGCAATAAAAGTAGCTAATGAAGCAGTAAAAATACTCTATGAATGGGACGAGGAAAAAAGAAAACTAGGTAAAAAGTACATTACACCTGGAATTATAAAGAGTATACAGTGGAGATAGAATTGGACAATAAATATATACATTTAGCAGTTGGAAACTTCAATATAGACATGGTTTTCTATGTAGACTCTATTCCAGGTCCTGATGAAAGTACTCGTGCACGAGACTTGGACATTAGACCCGGAGGTGCAGCTTCAAACTATGCTGCAGCAGTTGCACAATATGGTCATTCTTCTTTTTTAATTGCATCTGTATCTAGACATCCACTAGCACTAGAACTACTGTCTCATCTAGAGAAACTAGGTGTTTCAATAAAATACGTTAAACTAGTTGATCAACAGCCAGGCCTCGTAGTAGTAATGGTTTTACAGAGTGGAGAGAGAATAATGATTAGATATCCAGGTGCAAACCAGGAACTCAGAGAAACAGATATACCCGGCGAACTAGTGGAAAAAGCAAATATTTTACACATGGCTTCTATACCGGTTGAACTAGCAGTTGAAATAGCTAAAAGAGCTAGAAAACACCCCCTCATTATAACATATGATCCAGGTGGATACGTTGAAGGCCTGCCTCGAAACAAAGAGATCCTAGAATACATTAACATATTGTTTCTCAACGAAAAGGAATACACTAAAGTAAAAGAGTGGTTAAAGCCCCAAACAATATTCAAGTATGGTGTTTCATACATAGTTGTTAAACAAGGATCAAAGGGGGCTACACTAATTGAGCCAAGTGGACTATGCTACACAGCTAGATCCCAGCCACTTAGAAAACCAGTTGATACAACGGGCGCTGGCGACGCGTTCAACGCGTTTTTCAATGCTAGATACCTCGAGGAAAAAGACCCAGCAGAAGCATTAATGTACGGTGTAACAGCTGGTGCTTTAAAAGTAGGCTATAGAGGAAGCATACTAGTCTATGATGAAAAACAATTCTCAATACAACTAGAAAAAACCATAGTTGAAAAAACAATTTGCAATATATAGCAGGCTGCTGAATAAATGAATAACCTAAATAGAATAGTTTTTATCATTGGTTTCATAGGTGATGAAACACCAAGTAATCTGCAGAGAGCACTCAGTAAAATACACGAACACCTGCGAAACACGTGGAAGTTGTACATAGTAGTAAACAATTGCGATAAAGAAACAATACTATTTCTCAACGCACTAGCACTACTACAAGAAAAACTAGAATTCACTAATACACTAACCTCTATGAATATAGCTACTAGTCTTGTTCAACTAGCAAAATACCTCGAGAAAACAAGAAGACTTCAAAGAAGAGATCTAAGTATAGAAGAATATGAAGAATACCAAGTAGTCTACGAGAAAACAATACATTACTTAAACAGTCTTCTACAATACATTGACAGCGAGGAAAGAGTACTGGGTATTATAGAAGAACTAGCAAAACACGGAGAAAACCAATTAGAAGAGTCAATAGTGAAAAACATACAGAGATTCATTTCTGATCTACCAATTCAACTAGATGTAATACTAGCAAGTAAACTACTACCAGCATGTAGTGAAAACTACATGGAAGTAGTTTACATGGTGTATAAAGCCCTAGAGAGTAGAGACCATGGCAAACTATTTGTTCTCGTACCAAGAGAGATAGCACGTTATATTGGGAAGAAACTATCCACTAATCAAATACTCGAGTATTAACCGAGTTTTCGTAGAAACAAGCCTATATCATATAGGTTAACATAGACTTTTTTCTTTTCACTCCACTCTACAAATCCTAGTATCTCACCGTCTTCTCCGTCAATTACCGTGTAAACCCCTTTATCCGGGGGTATTTTTTTCAGTACGCTCTCCACGAGGATGTCGTTTCCATATAGAAATGCTTTAACGCCCTGTTCTTTCACTACAATAGCTGCTCTTACTCCCTTCTCCCTGTAGATCCTGGCTACTAGTGGTATTGATGGGAGAACGTGTTTATTTACATATATAGCTATCCATGGAGCATTAAATAAAACAGTTAAATTGTCTAATCCACGTAATGGCTTCTCGTATATAAGACATAAATCACGCTCGAAACACACATATTTTAGGTTTACTGGTATTAAATCTATGAATTCTTCTCCATATAGTTTTCTCACAAAATCTGCTAGTCTATCTCTTAGTTTACTGGGTAAGCGTCCCTGTTTAAATTCTAGTTTCTTTTTCTGAGTAGGCATATTGTATACCCGAATAATCCATGAATGTGGGGCCATATCCTTATACAGTGTTCTAATTCGTCTTTGAATTTTAGACTTCTATATTCTGTTAATCCCTTTGCGTAATTGAATAGTTTTAATGGTGGTTCTACGACTTCGAGGTCGCTTCTAGCTTCTAGTACCTTGTTGACTACGTACTCGTTTTCTTCGGGTGCAATACTACAAGTAATGTATACTAGTAGCCCGTTTTTCTCGACGAGGTCTGCTAGAGAATAGAGTAGTTCTATTTCTCGTTTAACCATGATTGCTAGGTCTAAGAGGCTTGTTCTAGTTTTCCTACCTGGGTCGACAGAGATCCTTCCTTCCCCACTGCAAGGTGCATCTAGAAGTACTCTGTAAAACCTCTTTTTCAATTTATCTCGTAGTTTTCTAGCATCACTCCAAGTTACAATTATATTGTTTAATTTCATTCTAGCTATGTGTCCTATTACAGCTTTTAATCTATAGAGGACGAGGTCGTTGGCGTATACTACTCCCTTATCGTGGAGTAATTGCGCTGTAAAAGTTGCTTTTCCACCGGGCGCGGCACAGGCGTCTAAGACGTCTCCACTGTATTCGTGTAGAGCTAGATATACGGGGATTAAGCTGGTTGCATCTCTATGGACGTAGTAGTAGCCTTTTAAATACTCGTGTGTAGCACCTATTGACGGCGACTCCGGCTGAGATACAACCCAGTATGATTCTCGAGACCATGGTATTTCTTCGAGCTGGAAACCCAGTTTTTCAAGTCTCTTTTTTAATTCTCTTGGTTGTATAAGTAGCGTGTTTGTTCTAACTACTGGTTTAACTCTTTTTTCAAATGCTTCTAGTAGTTTAAGTGTATTGTTTAATCCCAGCATATCAATATATCTCTGAACCATGTATGGTAGATAACCGTATTTTAATGCTAGTTCAACTGCTTCTTGTGTGGGTGTAGTATATATATCTCGGTATACACTGGCAATATCAATATTCAACTACTTCTCCTCTAAGAGTTTCTTCATTAACCTCGCGTTTTCAAGCATCCAGTGGTTATTATTAAAAAACACGTGTACTCTTCTAGGAGATAGTTTTTTAATTTCACTGGCTAGTTGTTTAAGCTCGTTTTCAGAGTACTCGTAGCCATACCATACTTCTCTACCATGTACTCTCAAGTAAACCATGTCTTTCACCGAGACAATCCATGTAGCTATGGGTGCATCGATCGAGACGATCATAATGTTGTTCTCCTCGCCCCAACTCCTAATTGACTCGTTAAAACAAGATTCGTGTCTAAACTCAACGGCCATTCTAAGACCTAGATTTACTGTTTCACTAAACACTTTTATTTTCTCGAGGTTTTCTTTTTTACAAGTATAGTTTGGTGGGAGCTGGAATAAGTAGTAGTCGATTAAGTGGTCCATTGGCTTAAATAAATCATAGAATTTAAACCATATATCGATTGCTTTCTCGCTCATTCTTCTAATGTGTGTTATAGACCTGTGGACTTTAACAACCCAGCTGATTTTCTGTCCTTTCCTACTCCAACTAGCTACTTGGTTTCTAAATGGAAACCTGTAGAAACTAGCATTTAATTCCACGGCGTTTAATCCACTCTCCTCTATATACCAGTCTAGACTTGCACCTTCATTCCAGTCGTATAGCCATCCAGAGGTTCCAACATAGACTTCCAATAAAGCCCCTAATCTACAAATTATAGTAAATAATTCGTTTATTTCTAACTACATTAATGGTGGGTTTTATTGAAGTTGTTTGGAACAGCTGGAATAAGAATGAAATACCCTAGTGAGCTAACACCCGAGCTAGTAGTGAGAATAGGAAATGCTGTGGGTAGACTCGGCTTATCTAGAAAAGCATACGTGGTACACGATACAAGAACTACTAGTCAACTAATATCGTTTTTGGTTTCAACAGGGTTAATGACGACAAGTGTAGACGTATTTTATGCGGGACTAGCACCTACACCAGTAGCTGGGTTTATAGCGCTCAAAGAAAAAGCTGTGGGTATTAGTGTTACTGCTAGTCATAATCCACCAGAATATAATGGATTAAAATTCTATGATCCAAACGGGTTTGAGTTTACTAGGGATTTAGAGGTTAAAATAGAGGAGTTGGTAGATCAGCCACTTTATAGAGAGTGGAGTGAAACTGGTAGATTATGGAGGAGTGAAAACATAGTTGACGACTACTACAACTCGCTATTAGGGTATATTGGAGAAGTAAGAGCACAATGGCAACCCAATATAGTAATCGACTGTGCTAATGGAGCAGCCTATCAATTATCTCCTAGTGTAATTAGAAAACTAGGTGGAAAACCATATACTTTCAATTGTAATCCAGATGGATTCTTCCCTATAAGACCTCCTGAGCCGAGAAAAGACGTTCTTGAGGAACTACTTGGTGTCTATAAAACAGTAAACCCAGTCGTTATATTTGCACACGATGGAGACGCTGATAGAGTAGCAGTATTAGACCCCGTTGAAGGATTTATAAGACAAGACCGAATACTCGCCTTCTACGCCAAGAAGATCCTCGAGGAGAAAAAAGGACACGTAGTAGTATCTATTGACACCGGCTACGTAGTAGATGAAGTAGTAGAGAGAGCTGGTGGAACACTAGAAAGATATGTCCTTGGTAAAACACACGAGAGGCTTAAAGAACTAGGTGTAAACAATGTTGTAATGGCTGGCGAGCCATGGAAACTAATATATCCCTCGTGGGGGCCATGGGTAGACGGTATTCTACAAGTAGCTATTATTACAAAGGCCGTGGTAGAATCTGGAAAACCATTTTCAAAGATTCTCCGAGAGGAGGAAATACCTGATTACCCATGGGATCGGAGAAGCTACATACTAGAACCAGAATCTATTAGAGACATAGTTTACAGTGAACTAATCCAGGAACTGCATAGTGCACTTGGAGACCCAGTGAGAGTAATCGATATTGATGGATATAGATTTGAATACAAAGACTACTCGTGGATTCTCGTGAGAAAAAGCGGTACAGAGCCGAAAATAAGAGTCTACGCTGAAGCTAGAACAAAGCAAAGACTAGATGAAATAACCAGTAAAACAGAGTCCATACTATTTAAACTCACAAAGAAACACGGTGGGAGAATAGTAGAGAAAACAATTGGTTAACCTCTATAAAATCTGAATTATAACACTCCAAACGAAAGAGATGTATGGGTGGAGAAAACGAGCGTGTATAGGCCTAGTAGAGATAAAAAGAAGCAATTAGAAGAACTACTGAAAGACCTTGACCCGGCTACACGTGAACTAGCACGTAGTGTTCTAGAAAACATTTTGATCGAAGAAAAGAGCGAAGAAGAATTAGATGAATTGTTAAAGAAGCTAGAAGTCTTAAAGAAAACAAAGGAGAAGAGGCAGTAATCGTGGAAACCCTGATATCCATGCTTATAAGGGTCTAGGTAAATACTTGAATTTTTGCCATTATCTCGGGGGTAAACATTGAAAGTGCAAACTACTAGAACTTTTAGAGTTAAATCTATCGACGTAAAGTTCACACAAGCTACTATTATACTCAACGAAGAAGACGCTTTACAACTAGGTATAGGTAACGGTAGTATTGTATTAATAACTATTGGTAATAAACAACACACTGCTATTGCATTAACTAGTAAGACGATAACTGAGAGAGGAGAATGTATTCTACCAGTCGAACTAGTTTACAAATTAGGATTGAGTGATGGAGATATAGTAGGTGTTAAACCAGTAGGACTACCAAGTAGTTTTAGCGCCTTGAAGAAAAGGTTGAAGGGCGAGAAATTAACAGAAGTCGAGTTTATGGGGTTGATACGCGACATTGTTAATGGAATTTATGGTGAGGCAGAAATAGCGGCTTTTCTTGTATCTCAACTATACAATCCATTGACAGACCAGGAGCTGTCTTACCTAGTGAAAGCAATGGTTGAAACTGGCGTGAAAGTAAAATTTGAAGAGACCACGTACGACGTCCACAGTATTGGTGGAGTGCCAGGTAATAGTAAAGTAGCACTTCTAACAGTTCCAATCGTAGCGGCCGCCGGGCTACTTATACCTAAAACGAGTAGTAGAGCTATAACAAGCCCGGCTGGTACAGCTGATACGATGGAGGTTTTAGCGAGAGTAGACCTCACGGTAGATGAAATAGTAGAAATAGCGAGAAAGACCAAGGGCACTCTTGCATGGGGTGGTAGATTAAACCTTGCTCCAGCAGACGATATATTCGTGAATATAGAGAGAAAACTAGCAATAGACCCAGAACAACAAATGGTTGCCAGTATACTATCAAAGAAGCTGGCAATGGGCGTGGAAAAACTAGTAATAGATATACCAGTTGGTAGAGGTGCAAAAGTACAAGATCTAAGCAAAGCAGAGGAATTAGCCTCTATATTTATAAGACAGGGATCACTACTTAACATATCAATAAAAGTCGCGATTACATATGGAGGACAACCCATTGGCACCTCTGTAGGACCAGCACTCGAGGCGAGAGAAGCACTTAAAGCACACGTTGAGAAGAGAGGTAGTAAGAGTTTAATTGACAAAGCATTAATGCTTGCTGGATTAATACTTGAAATGAGTGGAAAAGCACAGCCTGGTGCAGGCGTAGAAATAGCTAGAGAGATATTCTTGAGTGGTAGGGCATACGATAAATTCAAAGAAATAATTGCTGCTCAAGGTGGAAACCCAGAGATAAAGCCCGAAGAAGTACCAGTTGGTAGATATTCTTATACACTTAAATCCCCCATAGAGGGAGCTGTAACACATATTGATAATACCGCAGTAAACCTTATAGCAAGAGCGCTTGGCGCACCATTCGACAAGGGTGCCGGTGTAGAATTCCACGCTAAAATAGGTTATAGAGTTGCCAAGGGAGACCCGTTACTAACACTATATAGTAATAGCGAGGCTAGATTAGATGAAGCACTAGCTTTACTAAGCGAGCTCAAACCAATAGTAGTTGAAGGAATGCTTATTAAAACAATTCCATAATAGACAATTTTTTAGTCTACTTCGAGTAAAACTATATTTAAAATCTCTCTATAAATCAGTTATTTAAAGAGGTGTAATTAGACGTGTCTATCACAATGAAATTTGATGTTGTAGTAGTAGGTGCTGGAGTAGCAGGTCTATATGCATCCTATCAACTAGCTTCTATGGGCTGGAAGGTAGCATTGATTGAGAGTAAACCAGCTGGTAGAATTGGAGATAAAGTATGTGGTGACGCTATAGGTGTTCACCACTTTGAAGAAATAGAACTAACTCCTCCCAGTTATACAATAGACCATCAGTATAAAGGTGTAAAGATATATAGTCCAAGTGGTAAACACAGTATTATTGTGCCTGGAGAGGGAGTAAGCGTTAACAGAATAAAATTTGGCCAGTGGCTACTAGAACAAGGGTTAAAGCATGGAGTTACACTCCTAGATCAACACGTTGTAACAGACGTGGTCTTCAAAGACAACCAGTTAAAAGCACTCAGAGTTAAAAGAGTTGGTGGTGAAACAATAGAGGTTGAAGCAAGAGCTTTTATAGATGCATCTGGTTATAGACCCGCTATTAGAAGCAAGCTACCGCCAGAATGGCCAATAGCGGAGAGACCATATACAACAGACTATAATATAGCTTATAGAGAAGTAGTCAAAGTAGACAAGCCAATAGAGCCCGGAGAAGTAGACTACGCCATTATATATTTAAACATTGAAATAGCACCGGGAGGCTACTGGTGGCTGTTTCCAAAGAATAGAGAAGGAGATGTATTAAATATTGGATTAGGAGTTATCAATAATGGAAAATACAATCCAAGAGCACAATACGATAAATACTTAAGGCCTGTGTTTAAGGGAGAAATACTACATGCTGGAGGTGGAGTAGTACCTACAAGAAGGCCTCTTCCAACACTAGTATGGCGTAATATAGCATCAATAGGTGATGCAGCCTACACTGTAAACCCTGTTCACGGTGGTGGAATAGGCTCATCTCTACTCTCAGCTCGAATAGTATCTAAATACTTGAATTCCGCACTAGAATCTGGTAGAGCAGACGAGCATACAATGTGGCAGGCCAATATAGACTATAACATTGCTTATGGAGCAAAACAAGCTGGTTTAGACATATTGAGAATGTATATGCAGAAACTCAGTAATGAAGACTACGAGTGGATAATGGAGAATAAAATAGTTGATGGGTCTTCAGTGTACGACCTGGGTACAAAGGGCGATCTAGCAGAGAAAATAGTACACGGTGTAACGACATTTATCAGGCTACTAGGTCGTCCCAGTCTACTCAACGAGTTGAGAATAGTTAGAAACTACATGAATAAAGCTCGCGAGCTATATACTACGAAATACCCAGAAAAACCCGATGGAATATACTCATGGATGAAACAAGTTGAAGACTTATTTAATGAATACGCTACTAGAATAGGATTTGACAGAGGAAGCCTTGTAAAATGGTAGTTTTTTCAGCTGGATTAGACCTTTCAGGTAAACAAGAAAATCCAAGTGGATTAGTTGTCCTTGGTTTCGATAATAGTAGAATAGACCTTTTATTCCTCGGATCACTATTTAAAGACAGTGAAATACTAGAAAAGATATTGGAGTATAGAGTCAACATAGTAGCTATAGACGCGCCGCTTACAAAACAAAGTAGTAGCCAGCATTTTAGGAGAGTGGATTTAAAAATCAAGAAAATGGGGTTTAATGTTCTCCCTTTAACCTGGAGGGGAATGAATATACTCGTTGAAAGAGCAATATCTATTGCAGAGAAACTTAGAAGTAGTGGTGTTTTAGTTATCGAGACACATCCTTTATCTAGTTTGAAATCAAGTAGTTGTAGAAGTGTCTATGAACTAGCTGGAAAACACGGATTAAATCTACCTAGTAGTATCTCCAAGCACGAGGGAGACGCTTTTATTGCTGGTTTAACAGGTATATACTATTATCTTGGTAGAGCAGTTGTAGTTAGAGATGTAGATGGTGAAATTGTCTTACTACCAAGGATTTGCTAGCTACGTGGTTTTAAAACTTCACTAGGAGTGTTTTTAACTACTTCTATTATTTGGTTTATTATATAGCCGAGTACAGCTTTTCTACTTATTCTACCCAGCAACCTAGTGACTAGTGGAATTTCTATTTTTGCACCTGCAGCATACATGTGTCCTCCTCCACCCATTTTTAAAGCTATTTCGCGGACATTTACACTTCTACTTCTGAAACTGAGTTTTCCATCTATTGATGCTAGTACTGCTATATCTGCGTTGTATCTTCCAATTAGATATGCTGCTAGAAAGCTGTTTTCCACGTCTTCGCTACTCTCAGCTACAACTATTTTTATGTCGTTAATGGTTTTTTCTACTATGTCTATACTACTAGATAGTAGTTTCAATTCTTGCTCGAGGTTCTCTAGTATTTTTTCTTCGAATTCCTGTGTCCACGCTTTTCCATCAGCTATGGTTTTAACTACTTGTTTCCTCCAGGTATTAGTGTCTTTTCTTCTCACGAGTCTTAGATAGTATCCTCCACGCCAGTGGTCAAATCTCCATAAATCTCCCGCGCATACTCCTCTTACTACTTCTTCGAGGAAGTATTTGTCTAAATCGTTTCTTGCGGGTTTGACGTATTTAGCTACAACTCCTGTTGCACACGTTGATCTATCTATGTATAATTCAACTCCTAGTTTATGTAGGTTGTTAGTCCACTCGTTTTCCCATATGTGGTGGTCGTACCAGTATATGGGTATATTGTTTTCACGTAGGAGTTTAATGTATTCTAAGACATTATTGTAGATAACTGGGTTAATACCAATGTCTGTTATAACTATTTTTTCATAGTAGGCATTAGAAACCTTGGCTAGTGTTTTATCTAGTAGATAGGGTTCTGTAAAGAATAATCTATACTCTGGTTTACCAGTTAGATACAGGTATACTCCTGCCGCACCAGCTCCATCCATATCAGTATGTGTAATAATAGCTACAACCATATAGTACACCGCTACGTTGTATTATTATTGTTTAGGGTGTCTCTATCTAGTTCTCTCTATATTGAAAGTAAAGTGTCTTTATAAACCGTTTGACCCTGGAGGTCACTCCCTTCATTTCTCGGGGTTCTCTCCAGGGACTTCCATCTCGCCTACAGCTGTTTTGCTAACCACAATGGAGTCATGGGCGGCCATTGAGTCCAACTGCACAGGGCTCCTATTTACGGAGAGAGGCCTTAGGAAGTTTGGAGCAGTGTTCACATCGCCTCTAGAGCCTCAAGATCTAAAAATAAAACAAAGGCTTATAAACCAATGATTATAAATCAAAATCTGAACAGTCTGGTAGAGATCCATATGTGGGGGATCTAGATGAGTGAAACTAAGAGAGTTAAAGACATATTATTAGAGTTCTTAATGCAGCAAGACAAGCCATTAATGCCTAAAGAAATAGCAAAACTTACAGGTCTTAACTACAATACTGTAAGAGCAAGACTACACGACCTTAGAAAAGAAGGTAAAGTAGAGAGAGTTGAAGGAGGCTGGATTGCTAAAAAATAACTAGTACTTGTTTTAAATAAGCGTTTTTTCTTTCGTCTACTACATTAATCCGCCCTTGATAAGGGTGTATACAAGTGCTTAGTTCTCTACAGGGATATAATTGGAAAATGATTAGTGATCCACTATATGGATACGTATACTTTAACGTAGAAGTAGAAGAACCAGTAATAAACAATGTTTTAATACAGAGATTAAGGTATATTATGCAGCTTCAAACAGCCCACTTGGTATATCCTGGCGCGGTACACACGAGGTTTCAACACAGTACTGGAGTTATGCATTTAGCTGGATTAATGAGCGAAGACATGGTAAACAAGATAATTGCTTTCTATGGAAAAGAAGTACTAGATGGATATGAACCAGGCGTCATAATAGAAGCGGCGAGACTAGCTGGACTACTACACGATGTAGGACACGCTGCTTTTAGCCACGCATATGAACGTGGTATATTATGGAGGAAAAATGTTCCCCGAGAACTATCAAACCATGAAAAAATAGGATTACTACTCATTAAAAACTTGCTAATGGATCAATTGGAGAGAGCTGAAAAACAACTTCCAGGACTAATAGAGGTTTTAAATGCAATACTCGGCGAAGAAGAGCCTAAAGGGGTATTAAAGATATTTAGGTGGCTTGTAAAAGAAGGATTTTATCCAGCAGACGTAGTCGACTTTCTAAGAAGAGATAGCTATTACGCTGGTACAATAGAATACGGGTCTATTCAATACGAGAGACTGTATAGAAACACTTATCCATTAATAGAGGGAGATAGAGTATATCTTGTTCTAGATAGAATAGCTATTGGTGAATTTAAACAATACATGAATGCAAAAGCAAATATGTATGAACACGTATATTACCATAGTGTTTGCCGCTCGTTTGATAAAATACTATATGAAACACTAGAATTACTAGATGAAGAATTAATGTTGACTCAAAGAGCGATAGATCTACTAAATGGGAGGTTTCATGGATACCTTGAATTAACAGATACATACATGTATAGTGTAATGATGCATAAAGCATTTACTGATAACTCAAAACTCGGCTATTTATGTAGAAGAATAATGATTGATCGCAAGCCAGAGTGGAAGAGAGCTGGTAGAGAACTAGTTATTTCACCAGCAAAGGGTTTAAAAAGCCTTGGAGTAACACTTAAATTAATTCTCGACTCCCAATACAGATTAAAAGTATTAAGAGAAATAGAAGAATTCCTTGTAGACTCATTGAAATCACAAGGTATTGGAGAAGGTGAATTATGGATTGACATACTAGATATAGCTCCAATACCTAGGTCTTCAATATATCCTGGCGGCGAGGAAAGCATTGGCTTGTCGAATCTACTAATAGGTAAGAGAGTTGGCGGTAGAATTGTTCTCTCAGAAGACCTTAATTTGTTTACAGAGGAGTTGCCATTGAAGATTTTGATTAGAGCTTACGTACCGAGAAACCTGTACTCTGCAGACATAGAATCAAAAATTACATCTCTACTCTCACAAGCGGCTAGGAGTATACTAGATCTAGACTTAGAAGAAGCTATTAGAGTAGTTAGGAATATTTATACCGAGTATTTGGGTAGGGATTACTCGAAATACCGGATAACAGCGTAGGGTGCTCACATTGGTGAAAATAGTTGTCTATCTCAAACCCAAATTTGAAGAATACGATGTAGAGATATATGTATATGGAAGCGATGGAAAACTAGTTGAAGAGAAAACAATTAACCATGTAAAACAACTAGTAATAAAATCACAAGAAGTACGAGTTAGTAGGCAGTTATTCCATGAATACACTGCCTTAATAATTGAGAGTGAAACACCAAAAATAGATGTAAAAGAGGGCGGACTAGTATACATTTATGGATGAGTGGTTTTCAATATGATGCAATACCAGGAGAATACGGGTTTAATAAGAATAGAGAAGTCGAAGAGCAATAGTGGTAAACACATACTGACTTCTACCCTATATATTTACAAAAAGAACAAAGGGTTATTTCCATACACACAATTCGTTGTTTTTGAAGAGCCTGTAAAACCCATTTATGCAAATGGAGAAGCTAAACAAGTAAGAGTAAACATTGAACACGGAGACTTTATGATATATGTTTGGTTTGTTAGAAACTTTAAAAACAATGTAAAGGGATATATTTCAATCCTAAACCACCGGGGAGAACTACTATATCGTGTAAAATACATTAATGGATTTTTAGTAAAGAGTAAAGGCAACCCAGTTTATGCCTGGTTGGTAAGACTCTTTATTGAAACAACTAAAATACCTGTTAAAACAATGAAACTGGGTGATGAGAAATAAGCGAGTATATTATACTCGCAGAGAGGGTAATTAAAGCATTTAAAAAACACGGGTGTTTTGTTTTTGAATCAAAAGAACTAGAGAAAATACGTGATTTAATAGTAAAAGCAGAAATCTCAAAGCTTGTTGAAGTAAAATTAGTTGATGAGAGATATCCATATGTATTTGTATTAATGGCTTCGAGGAAGGGACTAGATAAAGAGTGTATTTCCCGTGTTGAATCAATGCTAGCTAGGGGAGAAATAAATCAATTGGAATACAAGAGGTATAGACGAGAACTCGTAGAACAGTGTATAAATAGTATGGAGAAAGAAATAGTAAAAGAAGTAGTAGCAAACCTCGAGAAGTACGTGAGTAAACTCCGTGGAGTTTCATAGACTCGTTATAAGAGGTGGTGTAATGGTTAAACGATGTCTTATAATTGCACGGTTTCAACCATTCCACTATGGTCACCTACATGTAATAGAGTATTGTCTTGGACTGTACGATGAAGTAATAGTAGTTGTTGGAATGGCAAGTCAGAGCCACACACCTGAAAACCCCTTTACAGCGGGCGAGCGATTAGAAATGATACGTAGAAGCCTCAAGTGGAGGGGGATTGACCTATCTAGAATAATAACTGTTACTCTACCAACACTCGAAGTAAGTAGAACATCTGTACACTACGTAAAACTCTACAGTCCGAGTTTTAACGCCGTGGCAACACTAAACCCAATTGTAAAATCTATGTTTATGGAAGAAGGTTATGAGGTCATTGAACCACCAGAATTAAATAGAGATATATACAGGGGTTCCTACATCAGGAGGTTAATGATTGAAGATAGAGATGAATGGAGAGAGCTGGTTCCACCACCCGTAGCGGCGTTTATAGATGAAATCAATGGAGTAAAACGCGTGAAAATGCTGTATAGTGAGAAGCTACCTGGGTACTATACCACTGCTTAAAGGGTGTTTTAATGAGCTCAGTAAACAATATACCGGTTTTCAAGTGTAGTATGTGTGGTTCTTGTTGTAGAATGTCTCCTATATCGATTCTACCCCATGAAGAAGTAATACTGCGTAAACTAGCAGAATACATGGAAATAAATGTTGTATTCACCAATGGATACACTGTGTATGAAGCTGTAAACGGAGTAAACATCGCGTTTAGTTATATAATGCACCTTGATGAAAGCGGTAAATGTCCGTTTCAAAAAGGAGTTCTCTGTAGTATACATGGTGTTTACAAACCATATATTTGTAGGAGTTTTCCATATATACCGAGACATGTTAAATACCATATTGACGATGAAAACAAGTATATAATGGCTACAACAGACTATGGATTAAGTACAGCATGCCCCGTAGTGAAAAAAGACAGGCCTTTACTAGAAGAAGCAGAAGCTCTACATGGAGGCCCAGTTGAAAAAATCTTGATACACTACTATAAAGACGGGTATTGGACCGCCGTAGAAATGGATAATGCTAGAGCACTAATGCTTGATCTACTATCTAGGCTATGGCAGACTGGAGTAATCGATATTAAACCAGCTAATAAACCCGGAATTACTGTAAATCTATATGAGTTTTTGAGGAGGTATTATCCGGATCTACCACAGAGGCTTGGAGTAGACCTGGTTTATAGAAAGGTGAAAACATGGCTTCAAACATACTACTCGTAGACCAGGAACTACTATTTAAACTAGAATTTCTCAGACTACTCTCAACTAGAGAGAATGCTACACTGGGAGAAATCGCGGGGGAGCTTGGAGTAGATGAATCTACAGTATTGGATTTGTATAATAAGATTAGACAAAACTATATGATTTCTATAAGTAGAGAAATGATTACTTGGCATTATGGAGATAACCCAGCAAGAATTAAACCATGGGGTTGGAGCTACACTTATAGAATTCTAGCCGGTTCCACCATGGTTGTTGCAAAACACTTAAATCCATGGTCTATTGTCGTTACAGAATATCAACTTAGAAGTTATGGAAGACACGGTAAACAATGGATTTCAAATCTAGGTGGTTTATGGACTACTTTTAAAATAGAAGTAGATCCAAATACAACCTATCTATTAGCAATGGCAATACCAGTAGTTATAGCGAGATTTCTCAGAGAAAAACACAATTTGAATGTAGGTATCAAATGGCCCAACGACATTGTATATAAATCAAAGAAACTAGCTGGATTCCTCATAGAAGTAGAAGCATTACTAAATAGAATTATTGCATATATTGGAATTGGAATAAACGTCAACAATGAACCACCCCTTGAAACAGCCACCAGCCTCAAAAACGAACTTGGAAAACTCATACCTAGAAATAGTTTAATTGGATATATTGCTGGATACATTTCTAAAATAGACGAGATAACACGTAGTCCAGGTAAAATACACGCTGAATACATGGATCTACTGGAAACTCTTGGTAGAAGAGTAAAAGCTGAATTAATAAGTGGAGGAGTAGTAACGGGTTTAGCGAGGACAATAACTGAGAGTGGAGAACTAGTTGTAGAATCTGAAACAGGATCTTTCAAGCTGAGATCAGCTGAAGTATTGGAGTTGAGATATATAGATTGATTTTTAGTAAAGAAGTATCATAGGACTATCTATAGCACTGGTGGTTTAATTGAAAATACTTGTTACGGGTGGAGCTGGATTTATTGGTAGCCACTTAGTAGATAGACTAGTACTAGATGGATTTGATGTTGTAGTCGTTGATAATCTATCTTCTGGAACACTTGAAAACATACGTAGACACATAGACTCTAAGAAAATAGAGTTTAAACAAGTTGATTTAAAAAATAGAGGGGAACTACACAATATATTCGAAGGAGTAGACAGTGTATTCCACTTTGCAGCAAACCCCGAGGTAAGATTGAGTACAACTCAGCCCGAAGTACACTTCAATGAAAACATACTGGCTACATTTAACCTACTAGAAGAAATGAGAATACACGATGTAAAAGACATAGTTTTTGCATCATCAAGCACGGTATATGGTGAGCCAGAAGAAATCCCTGTAAGAGAAGACGCTTTATTCAAACCCATATCTGTTTATGGAGCAAGTAAAGCAGCATGCGAGGTATTAATTCACGCGTATAGCAGACTCTATGGTATTAAAGCCGTTATTCTCCGATACGCAAACATAATTGGACCTAGATTGAGACATGGAGTTATCTACGACTTATTAATGAAGTTGAAAAACAATAGCGAGGTGCTCGAAGTACTTGGAGATGGAACACAAACGAGAAGCTACCTCCACGTAAAAGACACTATTGAAGCAACAATTACAGCTTGGATGAAAACAACTAGTAAATACGAAGTATACAATGTTGGAAATACAGATTGGATTACAGTGAGAGACATAGTAGACATAATACTTGAAACCACGGGATTAAAGGGAAAAACCAGAGTAGTATATAAACCAGTATTCCACGGTGTTGGATGGCCCGGAGACGTTAAAAAAATAGCTCTTGACCCCGGCAAGCTAATGTCTCTCGGCTGGAAACCAACTCTATCATCAAGAGAAGCAGTTATTGAAACAACCAGGTCTCTAATACGTGAAATAGGATTCGGGCTACTAGCCTAGTTTACACGTTAATTGCTTTTTTAAATTGATCGTTAATTGATATTTTCGAGGTGGAATAAATGATCAACAGTGACATCCACGCGGTAATCCTGGCGGGGGGAGTTGGCTCTAGATTTCACCCATACACCGAGATTATTCCGAAACCAATGATCCCCATTGGTGAAAAAGAAAAGCCTGTTCTAGAAGTTATTGTAAAGTGGATTAGACAATTTGGAATTACCAATTTTATTTTCCTCGTCGACTACAAGTGGAGGTATATCTACAACTATTTTGAAGACGGCTCTCGATTCAACGTCAATATAAACTACTCGTTTGACGAAGAGGATGGATATAGAGGCACAGGTGGTGCAATACTAAATGCTTATAGAAAAGGATTGATAAAGAATAGAAGTCTCGTCTGGTATGGAGATATTCTAGCTCCTCTGAATATCAATGAGTTAATTGACTACCACGTTGATAAAAATGCTGATTTAACACTCGTAATTACAAAACGATACCAGGTACCAGTTGGAGTAGCTAGAGTAGACAGTGAATACAGAGTAGTTGAAATGGTGGAAAAACCAGAACTAGATATAAACGCTACTGTTGGAATAGCTGTAGCCGAGCCAAGTATATTCGAACAAAACATAGAAAGTGAACTAGGATATTCTTTTGACTTCATGGGTGATTTAGTACCATTATTGATTAAAAAAGGTTATAGAATCTACGGCTACATATACACGGGTAAATGGTTCGATGTAGGTAGTTTAGAGAGGTATAAAAAAATAAACAGCTACGACCTTGAAGTATTCAATAATGTTTTATAGTACCTAGGATCCAAAAGCTCTGTCGCCAGCATCTCCAAGTCCTGGTACTATATACCCGTCTTTGTTTACTTCCGGATCAATTGCAATAGTGAATACTCTGAGATCAATGTTGTATTCATCAGATGCTTTCTTTAATTTATCGAGTGCTATTGGGGTAGTTATTACTGATGCAATATAGAATCTCTTTGGCTTACCACGTTTTAATAGTTCATCTAGCACTCTTACAAGTGTAGAGCCCGTAGCAACCATTACATCACTTATAATCACAATGTTATCACTTGTTATTCTTGGGAGTTTTACATAGGAGACATCTATATCAAAACTCCAATCATGCATTCCCTTTTCTTCTACACGTCTTGCGGCAATTACTCCTTGTTTTGCAGCATAAAACACCTTTATTAGTCCTTCGGTGAGGGGCCATGCAGCTCTAAGGACTGTTAAAATAATAGTGTTTTCCATGTCTTTTACTCTTAATCCACGTACTTTAACATTTAGTGGAGTTGTTACCTCGATTTCTTCGTAGTCGTAGTCTTCTATTATCTCCAAGCCGAGGATTCTTCCAAGTCTTACCAACCCCTTTCTAAACTCTATTTGTGATAAATCCTTGTTTCTAAGCGAGGTTATAATGGATTGAGCGTATTTCCTATTAACTACGTGTAGTCTAAACATGTAGTGCCCTTTTACTCGTATATTTAACCCCGTATAAAAACCCGTTACATATATACGTAGAATATTTAAGGCGCATCTACGCAATACTCAATGGATGTGTCTTGGTGGTGGATATAGTCGTAGAAGGGAAGAGGGAGAACTTGAATAACACAGGTCACGTTCACGGTATTTACCGTTATGCTTGTATTAATTGTGGTGGCTCAATATCAGATCTCAGACTTCGATATAAAGCACCATGTGAATCCTGCTTACCCGAGGATAAATTCATAAAAATAATACATGAACAAGACGTGGAGAAACTAAGTAGAAGTAATAGATTGAAACTATATGCTAAACACATTAGTCGATTAGGGAAAATACTAGATTTGATTTCCGAGGAACAAAGACTGAGTAGATTTGAAGAATTCTTTAAAAAAGCAACAAATGGCTATTCAATGTGGAGTGCTCAAAAAACATGGGCTCGAAGACTTCTGAGAGGCGAGTCCTTTAGTATTATAGCTCCAACTGGAACAGGTAAAACCGTGTTCTCGCTTATTGCTGGTTTATATAGAGCACTAGAAGTACGTAGAAATGGAAAGAAGATATATCTAGCATTTCCCACGACACCACTCCTACTACAGTCGTGGAGAAAGTTTACAAGATTCGCAGAGAACATTAGAGTAAAGATTTGTAGCCAGGAGAATTGGGGTAATGACTGTCTTAGAGTTGTATGTATACATGGAAAACTAGGGAGGAAGGAGAGAGACTTCTATTTAGAGAAGATAAAGAACGGGGATTTCGATGTATTACTGTCTACAAGTGCATTTCTACATAGACACAGCGAGATGCTGCCAAGCGGAATATACGACCTCATAGTAATGGATGATGTAGACGCCGTCCTCAGAAGTACAAGGGCAATAAAGAGACTTCTCCGTGTTATAGGATTAAAAGATGAAGAAATAGAGAAGGGATTGGAGCTAATAAAAATTAGAGCTAGACTTCCAGCTCTAACCGGGGAAGAAGCAGAAAAACTAAGAAAACGCGTTGAAGAATTAGAGAGGGAAATAGAGAAAGCAAAGAAGAGAATAGCTAATACTAAACTCATTGTAAATAGTGCAACTGGTAAACCAAGAGGGGTATATCCCAAGTTATTCAGAGTATTTTTGAACTTTGAAGCAGGTGCTAAACCAGAAGCCATTAGAAACATTGTTGATACATACATAGCATGCGAAAGCAAGGATGAAATAGTAGTTAAAGTAGTAGAGTTAGCGAGAAAACTAAGAGATGGGATATTAGTCTTCGTACCCATAGATAAAGGAATAGAATTCGCAGAAGAAATAGCCGAGAAATTAAAAAGTGAGGGTTTCAGAGCAGAGGCATTCCACGCAAAGAAGCAAGTTGAATTAATAGATAGATTTGCCAGGGGAGAAATAGATATACTAGTAGGTGTTGCATCATACTATGGTGTCCTCGTTAGAGGAATAGACCTACCTGAAAGAGTAAAATACGTTATCTTTGCCGGCGTTCCAAGACACAAATTCAGTACTAGAATGGAGACTATATCACCAACAGATATTGTTAGAATGCTCGCTGTTATTAGAGAAGTATTGGAGGGAGAGGAAAAAGAGAAGATCGAGATAATAATAGGTAGAATGTCGAGAAGACTAAGAACAATGAGCCAGGGCGTGCTGGCACTTCTAAGAGAGAAGTTTATGGACTACTTGCAGAAACCACAAAGTGAAAGAGAGAAAATGGAGGAGGAAACACCAATACTAAGAGACCTATACACGGGCTTTGAAATACTAAAACACTACTTAGCCCAGCCAGACATACTCGTCAAACTTGAAAAACTAGGAGATATTGGACTAGTCAAAGAGAACGACGAATTATACATATTGATACC
This sequence comes from Desulfurococcaceae archaeon UBA285, assembly GCA_002495025.1. Lineage (GTDB taxonomy): Archaea > Thermoproteota > Thermoprotei_A > Sulfolobales > Desulfurococcaceae > UBA285. The sequence goes on along the minus strand of DADP01000040.1, from coordinate 16,035 downwards.
AGATATAGCTACATATATACAAGCTAGTGGTAGATGCTCCAGGCTGTATCCAGGTGGAATAACAAAGGGTTTATCAGTAATACTCGTAGACGATATAAGATTGTTAAACGGCCTCGTTAAGAGAATGAGGTGGCTCTTTGAGGGATTCAACCTAAGAAATCTATACGAACTAGACTTAGATTCCTTGATAAAAGAAATCGAGGTTGAAAGAGAAAAAGTTAGAAGAATACTCTCGGGGGAGATACAGCCAGAACAACAATTAGAACTAGTTAAAACAGTCTTATTAATCGTTGAGTCGCCCAATAAAGCTAGAACTATTGCAAACTTCTTTGGAAAACCAAGTATTAGAATAGTAAACGATGTACTACGTGTTTACGAAGTTACAATGGGTAACTACATCATTAACATTGTAGCGTCGGGTGGACACATATATGAATTAATAGTTGATGAATCGCCACCAGAGAAGGGTAGTAGAGAAGTACTATATGGTATAGTTATTGATAAAAACTATAAAGAAACAAAGTACATTCCGATATACACAGATATAAAGAAGTGTCCAAATGGACACCAATTTACAAATGAAGACAAGTGTCCAAAGTGCGGTGCAGACATATCTATCTCCGATAGAAAACTCCACATAGTAGAAGCTCTTAGAAAACTCGCCAGTGAAGTAGACTTGGTCCTCATAGGTACAGACCCGGACGCTGAGGGAGAGAAGATAGCATGGGATCTACGAGTACTACTAGAACCGTATGCAGAGAAAATACAGAGAATAGAATTCCACGAAGTAACTAGAAGAGCTATTATAAACGCTATTTTAAACCCGAGAGACTTCAATGAAAGACTTGTGGAAGCACAAATAGTTAGACGTGTTGAAGATAGATGGCTTGGATTTTCACTATCACACATTGTTCAAAGATATGCGTGGTCAACATATTGCTTTAGATATCTATACCAGAGAAACCAGGATGTTACAAAAGACCCATTGATTTGTTGTAGACCAAATAGAAATCTCAGTGCTGGTAGAGTACAAACACCTGTTTTAGGCTTTATTATAGAAGAGTACAATAAGACTAAAGACCCAGCATACTCTAAGTACATTGTAAACATTCATGTAGAGGGAGATGTAGAACTAAGTGTTGAATTAGATCATAACGAGGCATCCTCTATATTCAAAACACTAGATGGTAGAAGCAAGCTAAAAGCCTACGAACTACCAAACGTGGTTGTTAAATTAGTAGACATGCAAGAAGTAGAAGTCAACCCACTCCCACCCTACACCACAGACGCGCTACTTGCAGACGCCTCTCGTCTCTATGGATTCTCCACGACGAAGACAATGGAGCTTGCACAAGACTTGTTTGAAATGGGTTTGATAACCTATCATAGAACAGATAGTATTCGTGTAAGTGATGTTGGAATAGAAGTAGCTAGACAATACCTAGAAGCAAAATACGGTGTAGACAAACTAGGAGAAGTATTCAAGCCGAGAACTTGGGGCGAGGGCGGGGCACACGAAGCTATAAGGCCGACTAGGCCGGTAGACGCTGATACTCTATCAGAACTTATTCGTGAAGGAGCTATTCTAGTTGTTGGTAGAATCACTAGAGACCACTTAAAGCTATACGACCTCATATTTAGAAGGTTTATTGCTAGTCAAATGAAGCCAGCTAGAGTTATTAAAGTAAAACTAGAAGTGGGCTTTGAACGAGAAGGTAGTAGTATACATGTAAAACAAGTAGAATACATAGCCAAGATCATTGAAAAAGGATATCTTGAATTCTACAGTAATATAAGAGAAGAAGCTCCATGGGCATCTCAACTCCAAGTCGGCGAGGTAAAAACAGGATTTATAAAAGACGAGAAAATCAAGAGAAAGAAGTATCCACTACCAAAATACCACGATGTAATAAAGTGGATGAAAGAAAAAGGAATTGGAAGACCGAGTACATATGCAAAAATTATTCAAACACTACTAGAAAGATACTACGTAGTTCAAACAAAGAAAAACTCGCTGCTTCCACGAGAACGCGGTATCCACGTACACAGATTCCTAGAAGAACACTTCAAAGGACTAGTAAGCGTTGATAGAACCAAGGAATTAGAAAAGAAAATGGATAGAGTAGAAAACGGTGAAATAGAGTATCAACTTGTACTCCAAGAAGTACATAGAGAAGTAGTTGAAAACATACTAGACAAAGAAAGCGAAATAGCAGAGAGAGTAGGAAACGAGATAAGTAGAATACTCGTAGAAAACAGTGAATTGTCGAGTAGACATATTGATATAGCAAAGTGTATTGAAGGTCTCAAAACTTGACTCTTCAAGTCGGCGGACTGGAAATAGTTAACATTCACGAGGAATTTACTGGTATAAGACTAGCTATTGTTCAAACTCCTACAATATACTCAGCTCTCTCATTAAACCTTGATTTGTTAAGGCGTATATTGAGATATATTGAAACACTAAATGTAAAAACAGTAATTCTACCACCATTTATGCCTTATGGAATACCATTCGTTAAACCCGAGGAAATAGATAGTGTATCAATTGACAAGAAAAATCCATATGTTAGAATATTAAAGCACATTGCACTTCAAAATAGGCTTTTTATTATCTCGCCGTATGTATATGAAAAAACAAAAAATGGATACTATATATCCAACCTCCTAGTTGATGGAGAATCAGGTATAGTTAGATTTTTCTCGAGAAAGATCACTCCCTCCACGAGCTCGGCAAGAGAAGTTTTAAAACATGGACATAAACTAGAAGTAGTGAGCGACGAGTACATATACTACTCTGTACTACTCGATGAAGACATACTCGTACCTGAATTCGCCCGCTACCTCACTGCAAGAGGGGTTTCACAGTTAATTACTGTATCTACTAGTATAGTTGGTGAAAACGATCTCAGACTCCTCCTAGAAGCATTGAGATTATTCACGGGTATTTCACTAGTACATATTGGATATTTTGTTGTCAAAGAAAACATTACTCTAGCAAAAGCTCCAACACTCATCGTACTTGGGAACGGCGAGGCATATAGATTTACAAGTGAAAAACCATTATTGGTAACTATTCCACTAAAACTAATCAGAGAGACCTCGAGAAAACCAAGCGAGTTGAAAATAAACATAGTCCTTAATACTATAATAGACCATTTTAAGGAATTGAGAAATAAGAAATAAGAGGTATATTTCGAGGTGTTGTATAGTGATAGAAGAAAAAACACTACCTATAAAAACAGCTACATTTAACGACTTAATTAGACTAGCTATTTCAACAGCTCTCCCTCCACAAGCAACAGCATATCTCTTAAAGTTTAAACACAATGGAAAGATAATAATAGGAATTCTCGGAGTTTTCCGAGACTACTATAAACACTATGGTTTACCAATATTCTACTACTACTCATTTGATGAAAGCGATAGAAACGTTCAAGAAGCAAACTACGTAATAATCTCTACTGGCGAAGAAAAATTTGAATTCTCAAAAAACCCAAAACCAAGTGTTTCACTACCAATAATAACACTAGCTAGAAAACCAGAAATAATACCCGATGAACTAGACTAGAAACTCTAATTAAAGTCATTGTTTAAACCATGTTGAATCCCATAGGAGATAAGCCGCCGCCGGGATTCGAACCCGGGACCTCCGCCTTACCAGGGCGGCGCTCCACCAGGCTGAGCTACGGCGGCGCCTCTACTAACAATATCTAGTTGGGATTTAAAAATAATTGCTTCGCTATTTACTGTTTACTTATAATGGTGGATTATAACCCATTTCTACTAGTTGCTTGTAGATTTCTTCTGCTATTTTAGGCCCGAATGTGGGGAGTGTTGCCAGCCTCTTTTTTGGTGTTTTTGCCAGGTCTTCAATTGTTTTTATTCCGTGTTCTATTAGTATTCTAGCTCTCACTCTACCAATATATCTCAGTGATGCTAGTTCCAATGCGTCTGGTTTTACTCCTTTTTCTATTCTCTGAGAGAGTTCTAGTAGCTTTCTACCTAGTTTTACCTCGCCGATTACATTTGCTATTTTACCGAGAGATGAAGCTATCCAACTAGCTGTATCTCTCATGTTGTATAGGTCTCCGGGGCCCAGGTTATATCTATTCAATATTTCATCTTCACTTTTCTCGTTAATCCAATCGTTTAATGCTAGAGTATAGATGAATCCCGTTAACCATTCATCATAACCATAATACTCTGTTTTTGGCGGCATTAATAGATTGCTTGCTAGATATGATTCAGCCAGGTCTTCATAGTATGCAAGTATGCGTTCTGGTATATAACTACTCGACTTGGTGAAGTCGGGTGTTAAAGTTATCAAGTGTAGCATGTAGATGTCGTTGTATTCGACTGGCTTGTATTTAAAAAACATACTTGTTGTTAATGGATCGATATATGTATACGAAGTTATTCGTCCAAGTCTTGTTGAATAGAGAGTGTCGCCTCTAGTTTCAACCATGTTTAGTTCTTCTAGTAGTTTTAGTGTTGATTCCACACGGTTGATTAACTCTTGTTCTCTCACAGTAGACCCAGTATATGTTTTATTGAATAATTCAACTAGCTCGCTTGTATTTCTAGCATCTCTCGATACAATAAATGCCAGGGTGTGTATTCTCAGACTTCTATCGTTTACAAAATTTCCCTTTACAGTTTCAGGCTTTCCATTAATGAATTTTAATCCTTCTTGTAGACTAGAAGCATCTATAATTACTGCTTCTCCTATTTCATCGTATTTTGGTCTTCCAGCTCTACCCGCCATTTGCTTGTATTCAGAGATACTAATATTTACTTTTCTACCCTTGCTTGAATCATACCTCTTTATCGATACAAGTACTCTTCTAGCAGGTAAGTTCACGCCCGCTGCTAGTGTTGGAGTTGCAAATAATACACTTATTAATCTCTTTCGAAAAGCTTCTTCTACTACTCTACGAGAAATATGTGAGAGTCCAGCGTGGTGGAAACCAACGCCCCTTGTCAATAATTCGCCGAGGAGGTCTCTTTCATATTTTGTTGGTGCTTCATCTAATTTACCCAGTATTTCTCGTATCTCGCTATTTCCCAGTCTACTTGTATATGTAGATACTATTTTAGCGTATTCTTCGACTTTTCTCCTATTGTGTATAAATACTAGTGTTTGAATGTTTTTCTCTAGATTGTGTAGTACGAGGTTTAATACATCGTCTTCTTCTTTCTCATCTACTTCTTCTACTCTCTTGTCTTGGAATAGTATTTGCGACCTACTCTTATCGTACACTCCTTCTACTAGTTTAACAGGCCTCCAATTAGAGGCAACTAGGTTTGCATTAAGCCATTTTGCTAGGTTTTCAGGGTTTCCAATAGTTGCTGATAAACCAACTACTCTTACTCCGTGTTTTAATGCACGTGCAGCAATGACTTCTATTATGGGCCCTCTCTCGGGGTCACTTATATTGTGTAGTTCATCTATTACTATGAGTCTAGTGTTTTCAAGCCATGAAGGCTTTAATCGTTGGATACTGTCGAATCGCTCATATGTAGCAATTATTATATCGTATTCCCCGAGGTATTCAGCTGGTTCATCATAATCTCCTGTTGAAATACCTATTTTTAACCCGAGTGCTTCTAGTTCTTTAAACTCCTCGTATTTCTCGTTTGCCAATGCGCGTAGTGGAGCTAGATAGACTCCAATACCCTTGTTAAAAACTGTTTTAACAAGAGCTATTTCAGCTATTAGTGTTTTACCACTAGCTGTTGGTGCTGAAACAACTAGGTTTGATTCTTCAAGCAGACCTTTTTCAATAGCTTCTCTTTGAACAGGGTTTAATTCTCTTATTCCACGCTTACCCAGTAGTTCAATGTATTTTCCTGGGAGTCCGTGTTTTAATAGTTCTTCTATAAACATAATAAAACACTCATTAATTATCCAAGAATAAAAATGTGTTAATAAAGGGATTGATTTGAGTGGCCAGAAGCTCTTTCATAGACTAGTATCTATTGATGAAGCTCTACAAATTGTTCTAAGTAGAGTTGACTTGAAACCACGTGGCGTGGAAATAGTAGATTTAAATAATGCACTGTACAGGGTTTTGGCTAGTGATATTTATTCACCAATAGATCATCCGCCATTTGATAGATCAGAAGTAGATGGATACGCTGTTAAAACAGTCGATGTAGCTTTTTCAACAGAGTTAAATCCTACAAGACTGAGAATTACTGGAGTAGTGAAAACAGGGGAGTCTGGCGAGGAATACTCTTGTGATAATGGAGCAGTAAGGGTTTCTACGGGTGCTATTATTCCAAGAGATTGTGACGCTGTAGTTATGGAGGAATACACAGAGATGCATAATGGATTTGTAGATGTATATAGACCAGTAGCACCAGGCGAAAACATTGCTACATGTGGTAGTGATATATCAGCTGGAGACTTCATCCTCCCAAAGGGAACACTATTAAAACACGAACACATAGCGCTACTAGCCGGCCTCGGCTTTAAAGAAATACCAGTATATGTAAAACCACGTATAGCAGTGTTTTCAACTGGTAACGAAGTAGTAGAACCCGGTAGAAAACTCGAATTGGGAAAGGTATACGATGTAAACGGCTACTTGGTAACCCAGTTTCTCAGAGAAATGGGTGTTGAAGTAGAGTATAAGGGTGTAATACCAGACGACTATGAACTACTACGTGAATTTATTGCGAAAAGCCTTGTTGAATACGATGCTGTAGTTACAAGTGGTGGTACGAGTGCTGGAGAATCAGACTTGGTATATAGGGTTTTCAGTGAGCTAGGAGAGATCTTGGTTCATGGATTAAAGTCTAAGCCGGGTAAACCAACAGTTATTGCTGTTAGTAATGGTAAACTATTAATTGGACTACCAGGCTTTCCACTTTCATGCTATATGATTCTTGTTAGAGTAATTAAGCCAATAATAGCAAAACTCACTGGAGTGAAATATGTTGATCAAAGAGTAGTAGTTAAACTCCCATTTAGAATAAGAAAAAACGTGGGTAAAACCTGGCTGATTCCAAGTATACTAGTTGAATCAAGCGAGGGTTACGTAGCATACCCTGTTTCATTTAGTAGTGGTAGTATATATGCTATTACATATAGTGATGGATTTATAGAGCTAGATGAGGAAGTAGAAGTAGTTGAAGAAGGGAGTAAAGTAGTATTTCATGCATTCACCGAGAGGGCTTTTACAAAGAAACTAACAATTATAGGTAGTAACGACCCGCTCCTCGAATACATACTAGTAGAATCAGGTCTAATCTACACTAGTAGAATACTAAATACTGGTAGTATGGGTGGATGGCTAGCCACTATAAGAGGCGAAGCAGATATTGCACCAACGCACCTACTAGACGAGAATACAGGTGTATACAATACTACACTCCTCGAGAAGTATGGACTACGTGGAAAAGCAGTATTAATTAGAGGCTACGATCGACTAGTAGGCTTTATAGTCCAGCCGGGAAACCCCAAGAATATACGTGGATTTAAAGACTTTCTACGAAGCGATATACGAATAGTTAATAGACCGAGAGGTAGTGGAATTAGAACACTGATTGATTTAAACCTCAAGAAAATATTAAACGCTGAGAACAAGCCATTTGATAGAGTACACGAGTTTGTAAAAGGCTATACATACGAAGTGAAAACCCATACAGCAGTAGCATACGCTGTTAAAACAGGCAAAGCAGATGTAGGCGTGGCAACAGGTTACGTTGCAGAACTATATGGATTAGACTTTATACCATTAACATGGGAGGAATACGACTTCCTCATTCCAAGAGAGAAAATGAGTAGACCTGAAGTCAACTCGTTTATAGAATACCTACGTAGACTAGAATTAAAAGACTTCAAGTTTGCAAAGTACTACAGGATTCCAAGAGATATAGGGACCGAGAAGAAAACGAGTAGTTAAGCTTTTTACCTCCAGAGACACTTTAATACTAATGCGGTGTATCCAGGTTTGGATGAAATAGTTGTTGGTTTAACTCAAGCTGCTTACTCTGTAAACCCTATTGAAAACGCCGAGAAATCCTACAAGTTGATTAAGAAATACTATCGTGAAGCAGATATTGTTGTACTACCAGAGTATAGTATGTTAAATCCACTCGAAGTAAAAGACCCAGCGAGAGTCTACGAGTTGTCAGAATACTTAGCCAACAGTAGATACCTCTCATACTTTTTCAAACTAGCTAGTGAAATAGATGCATACATTCTATTACACTTCATAGAGAGAACAGATAAACCTCCATTGACAAAGAGTACTTCTGTAATAGTGACGAGCAAGGGCGAGGCCTTCCCCGTCTACAATAAAATGCACTTGTTTGATGCTTATGGATATAGAGAATCAGACTACTTTGAACCAGGCCGTGGCCCAGGTAAACTCACCTCTATTAGTGGAGTAGAAGTCGCTTTTGCAATATGTTATGACATACGATTTCCTGAGTTGTTTAGAGTATACGCTCACATGGGGGCTAAAGTCATTATTCTACAATCGGGCTGGGTTAAGGGGCCATTGAAAGAAGAGATTCTAGATAAACTCGCCTCGGTTAGAGCGCATGAAAACGGAGTCTACCTAGTAGTAGTTAATCAAACAGGTGGAATGTTTACTGGTAGAAGCGGGGTTTTCAATCCATGGGGGTATAAAGAACTAGATCTCGGCTTTGAAGAGAAATACATAGAGTACACGTTAAACCTAGAAAACGTTGTAAAAGCCAGGGAGACTGTTCCTGTAATTAGACAAGCAAGTGAGAAATGGGAGGTAAAATTAAAGTCGTAGTGTTTCGAGATCATACACTAGAGATCTATTAAATACGTTGTGAGTTCAACTAGTGAATTGATTTTTAAAGGCCATGAATACCCTAACCTCCTATCAACAAGTATTGTTTTAGCTCCTAGTTTACTAGCTGGTATGAGGTCGTATTGTGGATATGCTGAGACATGAATGACATTATCTGGTTCAACTCCGATTGTTCTATATGCATTTATAAATGCATCTAGACTTGGTTTGTATGCTTTAACATCTTCGGCTGTAATGACGTAATTGAATAATTCTCGAAAACCATATAGTGTTATATCGACTAGTTTTCTCTCAGTGTTGGATAATATAGCGGTTTTAAAACCGTGTTTTTGAAGTGTCTTCAAGGCGTATATTGTATCTGGAAATAGTGGTGAACGAGTAAACATGAGTATAAATGATTCAACTAGTTCCTGCGAGTATAGAATACCCGCTTCTCTAAAGACTTCTCCAAGGCATTTCGCGAGTATTTGACTATATGGTTTATAAGAGACTACTTCTCTATAGTCGCATTCAAAGAATTTCTCGGTGTATTCGTTACCAGCGTAGAATGATATAAATGAGTTAATAGTAGACCTCCAATCTACAAGTGTACCATAGAGGTCGAAAATCACTACTTTCTCGTTTTCTCTATTTATAATTCTACTTTGTTGAATCTGCATAAATCAACCACGTTTTGTAAATACCTTGGTNNCATTTAATCCACATGTTGAGCGAGCCATTCTGGAATACATAGTTTTCTAGTCGCCCGCCTAGTTTTTCAATGATTCTACTTAGTTCTTCAGGGCTTGGTTCTTCTAGTTTCTGGTTGTTTTGTTTTTGGAGAATACTCATTTTCCAACAGGTTAATCCATGAGTATACAAGTTAGCCATACATGAAGAGGGATAAGCAATTAATCCTTTTTTCCTAGCGTAATTCAATACCTCGTTTTTAATATCAGATGTATAAATATCGTATTGTACTCCGGGCTTCATTTTCTCTACTGGTATTGGCAGTCTCCTAGTAATTTCACTTGGGTCTACGCCCGCCTCTCTGAGCCTCTCAATTATTCTCCTAGTTACTCTTAATCCACCAGCAACTACTCCTACAGCGCCGTTTTCCAGTGCAAGGTCGATTATTTCTCTATACTCTCTCTGGGTTATACCAGGTATTATTGGTCTTAGAAACAGAAATGGTTTGAGGCCGGCTTCTCTCAGGTTTTTAATTGTTTCTAGTCTTTTCTCTGGTTTTACCTGGTTTGGTTCTAGTTCTCTGTGTTTTTCGAGTGTAACCAGTGTAACTAGTGGTGAGATGTGATTACTACTGTATTCTGCTATTTTTTCAGCTGTTAATGGATCAATGTATTGTTTTGTAGAAAACTGAGTAGGGTTTCCTAGAAACCTGTATATGGCCTCTATATACTCTAGTGTTTTATTCTTCAATAATGGGTGGAATGGCTCTGTAACACTCCCTATTGCTAGATAGCTTCCTCTAGCTCCCGGTATAAAGTATTTGTTTGCGAGTAGAGCGTATACTAGCTGGAGACCGTTGGGCTGGCTTGGTTTGACTTCTTGTGTGAAACCCATATCGTATACATAGCAGTATCTACATGCATATGGACACCCAATACCGGGGTGGATAGTTATACCACAAGGTCTTGGAGGCCTCTTGGCGTGGGGGTCTCTTCTAGCAACCTCTATTTCTCGCTCGCTGAGTAATCCTTCTACTTGTTTTCTAATTCTCTCTTTATATGAATAAACGTATTCAACATAGTCCATTAGAGCATCCTCGTAAATAAATGAAATTAATAAATCCTATTAACAAAATACAATTAGTGGTGATGAAGAGCTGGCGAAGTGAAAAGAGATGAACGGTGGCATCTCCTAGCTGACAATAGCGATAAACTTAAAAAACCTGGTATGTCTTTAAACTAGTATGGTGCGGGGGTGCCCGAGCCTGGTCAAAGGGGTCGGGCTTAGGACCCGATGGCGTAGGCCTGCGTGGGTTCAAATCCCACCCCCCGCACTCCTATATTGATTTTCTACTACGGCGACAAGGAGATCTTCTATCCCCATTTTTTTGATTTATTATTCAAGAGTAAATAACTACTAGTAGTGTAAATACGAGTTAACAAGGTGTAGGTGGTGGGAAAAACAGGTAGGAAGAGAATTAGAAGACAAAGCGGTCGATTGAAAACCCTTGTTACAATTCTTGTATTACTAAATATATTTGCATTGATAGCAATTGCACTGTTAGTTCCAGAAATACCACTTGGAAAACTACAAGCAAGAGTAGACATTGAAGCATCAAGTGTTTTAATAACACTAAACGGAACCGGGTGGTATAAACCACCCGTTCAATACAATCTCTCAGAAATACCACTCTACATATTAATAAGAGACTCTATAATCGGCTCAGCTTCAAGTATATTGGAAGATGTAGGTGGAGAGAAGACGGCATTTTACGATTTTAATATAAGCTTTTCACTAGACTACAAATACTTTAAAAACCTCACAGTACACCCTGAACTAAGAGTAAGACCAGGTGTTGAGCCATACGTAGACATGCCAGCTAATGCCGTTATCCCCGAGGAAAACGGGTGCTTTCTACTCGTATATGCACTAGCTTACAGCATGAATATTACTATGGAGTTTTGCTACTACTATATCGACCCATATTTGATTATAGAAAACAATGAAACCGGTACACTACTACTAACACTTGAAATACATAGAGTCAACAATACCAATGTTGAAAAAAGAGTAGTTAGTATACCAGGGAAAACCACTAGGAGAATTGAATTAGAGGAAAATACTAGAGTTATTATAAGAGATATCCAATTAGACTATGGTTTATTCAAAGTCAACGAATATATTAGCGACGAGGAAAAACTAAGTGGCATAGTAGTCGGCGAGAAAAAGCTATTCTTAGCGAGAAACCCCCAGCTGGTTTTAATACCATTAAACCTAGCTATACTACTATTATATCTACTCTACAGTCAATTATGGAAGAAAAGTAGGATGAAAAAGAAATGAATAGAGATTTAAGAAGTGGATTTACTAGTTTTCCACTCTAACATCTTTGTATTTATATATGTAAAGAGTAGACCTATTGATAGAAACAGTAGAATTAATGATGGAATAGCAAGCCATGAATAAGGCATTACTTCTCTCTCAATCCACACTACTACTTCTAAATCAACTCTACCAATTGGTATTATAAGACATGGATTTGTCAAATTATATAGTTCAATCTTGCCCCCTGGCTCTATGTATATTGATTCTAGTATATCGCAACAAGAAATGTTTATTGATGCAGGGTTTAAACCAGTATTCTTGATGACTACCTGAAATATATTTGAATTATAGTATTCTACTCCTGTTATAGTGGAAAATGGAAGTGGTTGATCTAGACTAGTTACATTCTTCGAGAAAATCAATACCGTGGTTTTTCTCTCACTCGCTATATAAGCCATTGCTATTGATAAAACCATAATGATTAAACCGATAAGCAAATATATAGACGGCTTCGCCACAATAAACCCTCCATTGTCAATATTACTAAACGTTTAAATACCCTACTACGATATAATGTATTAACCGGGTGTATTAAATGAATCGCGGGGAAATATATCCCATACTACTATTAATAGGTGTAATTCTATCAATATTTGTAGTCCTACCAACATCCACTATAACAGCACAAACCACACAGCCGGGGCCCGCCGCAGATAAAATCATTGCAAGATCGTATTCTATCGCTGCGGCTGTAGATGCTATTAAGAAAGGAGAGATTGATGTATACATGTATTCATTGAGGCCAGCTCAGGCTGAACAACTACGTGGTGTAGAGGGTGTTAAATTAATATCTGCTGCAGCTGGATTAATAGAGTTAACATTGAACCCTGCACCAGTATACATACATGAATTAGATGGTAAAGTCACTTCTCCAGAAGAAGCCGCGCAAAAAGTTAGCCAGGCTACAGGTAAGACTGTTCCAGCTGCAGCTATTAGCAATATGTACTACGATGAAAAACGTGGCAAGACCATTGTCGAGTTTGGTGCGTTTCCGGGTAGGGGTGTTAATCCATTTGCGTTTAGAGAGATTAGATTTGCTATGAACTATGTGGTTGATAGAAACTCGTTTGTAGCTAACGTTATGAGGGGATATGCTGTTCCAATGTATACATTCTTAAGCCAGTATGATCCTGACTACAGTGTTATAGCTGATATTATTGTGAAATACGAGTTTGGATACAACCCAACACTAGCAAAACAAATAGTAACCAAAGTCATGACTGCCATTGGAGCTGAAAACAAAGGTGGCTTCTGGTATTATGACGGGCAACCAGTAACTGTAACCCTGCTAATTAGAAGTGAAGACGAAAGAAGAGACCTAGGATACATGTTTAATGCAGAGTTAACAATACTGGGATTCAACACAAAACCAGTAGAAATGCCGTTTGCTCAAGCAATCAACATTATTTATGGTACTGACCCAGCTGAATTCCAATGGCACGTTTACACTGCTGGTTGGGGTAAGGGTGGTATTGACAGATATGATAGTGGTACCATAGCACAGTTCTGTGCATCATGGTATGGATACATGCCTGGATGGTTAGAGACTGGATGGTGGAACTATAGAAACGACACAATCGACGAGCTAACCCAGAAGATATTCCAGGGAGTCTTCAAGAGCAAAGAAGAGAGAGACCAATTGTATAGAACTGCTAGTGAGATGTGTATTCAGGAGTCGGTTAGAGTATGGGTTGCTGCGAGACTTGACACCTGGCCTGTTAGAACAGAAGTACAGGGTGTAACACTAGACCTTGGTGCTGGATTGAGAGGTATTTGGAACTTAAGAGAAATGCATGTACCGGGTAGAAGCGAGCTTAGAGTGGGTCACCTCTACGTCTGGACATCAACCAGTGAGTGGAACTCATGGGGTGGATTTACAGATGTCTACAGTGTAGACTGGGCGAGAGCAACCTACGACCCAATGATGTGGGTGCATCCATTTAACGGTGAACCAATACCATTTAGAGTGCAGTACACTGTAGTCACAGCGGGTCCGGATGGTAAGTTAGACGTACCAGCAAAAGCTAAGATCTATGATGTAACCCAGAAGAAGTGGGTTGAAGTTGGACCTGGTAAACAAGCAACCAGTATGGTTGTATTCGACCTCAGCAAACTAGTTGGTACAAAGTTCCATAATGGTATAACTATTACAATGGCTGATTTAGTAGGTGCTATTGCATTAACATACGAGCTAACATATGATCCAACATATAGCTCACTAGAACCAAGAATTGCTGGCAGCACAAAGCAATGGTTAGATACTGTCGTAGCATGGGAGTTCAATGACCAAGCTAAGACAATGACTGTGTATGTAGACTACTGGCACTTCGACGAAAACTATATTGCTTCATGGGCTGTCGCAGGCCCAGCCAACAATCCACTTGAAATACATGTTGCAAGCTTTGAGCTGGCACTGGATAGGAGAGATGAAACCAAAATCGTATTCTACAGGAGAAGTGGTTTCGAAACATTAAGCCTCGTAGTACCCAAACACGTCCAGTTAATCAAAGAAACACTATTGAAGTATAAGAATAACAATGCTATTCTCGAAAGAGTTAATAGACTTACTGATGGACGTATGACTATGGATGAGTGGAATAGGAGGATTGATGCTGACGTCAACTGGATTAACACTTATAACCTAGCGTGGATTAGTTATGGTCCATTCATGCTGACAAAACTAGATACACAAGCACCACAAATACTAGAACTAACAGCATTTAGAGATCCAACTTATCCATTCAAACCAGGAGACTGGTACTTTGGATTCCCAGTTAGAACAGAAGTTACAAGTATCAAAGTAGAAACACCAGTCGGTGAGAAAATAGCTGTTGGATACGATGCAAAGATAACAGTTGAAGTCAGCGGTATCGGCACACTTAACGTGATGTATATACTCAAAGACCCAGAAGGAAACATATTAGCAACTGGAAACGCCGAGAAACTAGCAGCCAACAAATTCCAGATAATACTATCAAGCGAGCTAACAAAGAAGATGAAAGTAGACTATCCATACACAATAATAATAATAGCAACATCAGACACCGTAGCAGAACCAGGTGTTGTTAGAAAGCTACTAGTAACAACTGCATACACACCACCTGCAACTACACCACAGACTCCACCAACAACACCCCCAACAACGCCAACAACTACTCCGACAACCACTCCAACAACTCCACCAACAACACCTGTAACTACACCAACACCCACTGAAACACCAGCACCAGACTACACACTACCAATAATAACGGTAGTAGTAATAGTAATTGGTCTTGTAGTCGTATTCTCTATATTAAAGAAGAAATAAACCTTTTTTCCCTCTCTTTTATTTATACATCTTCTTCTATTCACTCAAAAATTATAAATTATTATATTCTAAACCTGTATGTATCCATATATACTGTTTTTTTCAAATACTATGAGATAAGTATTTAAACCCAGTGAAGAAAGTATTAGTAAAAGTGTAATTATTGAGAAATATATGAGAGGATGATATATATGCCGGGCGCGGCATCGGTAATTGCGAGAAGAGGATTGATATTACTAGTTACTTTTGTACTAATAGTAATTGTAGTTTCAGCTATTGTAGAGGGAACAGGATATTCAAAAGACATCTATGAAGCAATGATAAGAGAGATAGTAAGAGGAGAAGTAATGGCTCTTAGAAGAGGAGGTAATATCACAGAAGAATTTATAAGGCAATACGTAGAGAATAGAACACTCCAGTTGAGAATAGAATTTGGATTAATAGATGAACATGGAAATGAAATACCACCATATAGGAGAATGTGGAACCTCGTATACAGGACGCTCACATTTAACTTTACAAGTACCGATAAAGTAGGAGTAGCAAACGTAGTACCAATGCCAGCACCTGCACCCATAATGGATATAATTGCAGCTGTATTACCTAGAACAATACTAATTGTAACAGTTGCTGATATAATAGTTATAGCATTAGCCCTGCTAATAGGACCTAGAATAGCATATAGACACGGCTCGCTCGCTGATAGGTTTGTTGTTGCCTACGCAGCAATTATAACAGCTGTACCATTGTGGTGGCTTGCAATGATATTTATACAAGTATTTTCATATAACTTGAACTGGTTTCCAAGAGACCTACGAGGAGTAGTTAGCGTTCTCAATAACTTCTGGAATGATCCACTCAATAACTTTATTC
>DADP01000029.1:20613-29632 GCA_002495025.1 Desulfurococcaceae archaeon UBA285 | reverse complement strand
GACTACTACATATTCCTTCGTTACTCACTAATTCCAATGCTTCTTGTACAATAGATTCAACAATGGATTCTAATGCGTCTACTAAATCCTTTTCGGTGTATGATGTTCTCATGTTATCTAACTGCTTTCTAGCTTCTATTAGAGCCTGGTTTATTTTAAATATCTCCGTAGATGTGTCAATAGAAGTACAATTCACTGGTATTAAGTCTAATAGATTTACACGGGAATACTTTTTAATTCTAGCTATAGTTATACCGGGAGACACTGGTAGTCCACGATATATTTTCAAAAAATACACCTTTAAACTACTTCTATAAATATAATGGAATTACATAGTTTAAAAAATTAAAGTTTAATGCTTAATGCATGAGAGTCTATAAATCCACGTATATGATTCTCTTTATTGCAAGAGTAAGTCTAGATGTACTACTAGTAATATTATTGTAGACTTAGATTGCACAAGGAACTCTGGAGAAAATTAGTTTTAAAGATGTGGCTTGTTTGTTTTAATAGACTACTTTGAAAACCAATTTACACTCGTTAAACCCTATTATCGAGGCTTCTACAGTGGCTTCAAAGTTTTCATTGATATCTGGTTTTTTAATAATGTAGTAGTAGGTGTTTTGTATTGACTCTCCTGGTTGAAGTATTCTTGAATAGACTACAGCAATACAAAATAACCCTTCTCCCGCTGAAGCACTACCTTTAACTGGCGTTATAATTAGATTTGTAAATTTCACTCCAAGAGGTTCTCCTCCACCCATTATATTTTTCACTATGTAGTCGAGTATAAATCCACATCCGGGAGGTCCACCATAGACTTGGATTGCTCCATTACCTTTATTCTTTATTTCCAAGACTATTTCTAGTAGGGCGATTCTATCACCGGGCTCTTGGAGTAATTCAAGTAGTTTTAGTGTTTCATCTGGGACTTCGAACCCTTTCTCCATCGTTGATTTCACGTGTTTTTCTACCGCGTCTCTTATTTTTTCTAGTAATTCATTATCTCTTATTATCTTGATATGTGCTTTGAATTCAACTAGAACTCCCTGCATACTACAATTCATAAACAACATATTAGATACCTCTCTAGTAGTTGTAAGTGGTGTAGTTGTATAAATCAATGTACATGTTGTACTGTGATTACCAGGTGTACTGGGACTAGTATTTAAAGTGGGAGCTAATATACTAGTTGAACAACAAGGTTGAGTAGTTATGGAATACATAGTATCTCCTAGTAGTGGAGTTGAATACACAGTATCAGGAGTCGTTTCAGTATAAGTAGTTTCCACAACTGGTTCTAGCACTCGTGGAGACTGAAGATAATATACTGCCAGTGAGCCCGAGATAACTATAAATAGCGTTAACCATACTAGAAAATCTTGTTTCATTAATTATCCCCTTATTTATAACACTCAATAATCCCTAATATCACTATAAACAAGTCGGGTCTAAGAGAACAGTGTAACTAGTTAAAAACAGGTTTGATCAGTATTCTTACAAATACATCTAGTCTATTTCTCTCTATTTTGTATTATCAGTGAATTTCTATACTGTATTACTTACTCTTAACTCTTGGTTTAACTCTAATTGTAAACTCTGATTTCCTACCTGTGGGACTTACACCATGGTAGTAATTAAATACTCCATGGCATTTTGGACACTCTAATCTCCGCACATCGTAGAATCTAAACTTCCAAGTTTTATGTGTTTTAAAATCTCCTTCAAACCCGCAAAATGGACACTTGACCATTACATCCACCAGGTATTTAATTAGCAAGAACAAGAAGAAGTATATAAAACTAAATCAATCAGTTTTTACATATTTAAGTATTTAAAGAGTAAGTTGTTTCAAATATACAACTAGTTATTTTAATCTCTATTCATTCTATTTGATTGAGAGAGGTATTTTAAATTGCTATTTGGAAAATACGAGTTAACTGATAGATTGGAGTTTTCAATACCAAGTGGTATTTTAATACTAGAGCGAATTGGCGAGGGAATAGTTCGTATTAGAAGAGTTGTAAAGAGTGTAGAGTCTTCTAAAATAATATCTATAACTCCTGGTTTTACAATAGATTTAAAAGCAATACCACCACTAGCCGGCTCTACAAATACATCTTGTCTCTACATTACACTAGAAGAACCAATACTTCTACCAGGAGGTTCAATACTTGAATATGAACTCTTGATTCCAGTAGATCTAGGTGTTTTCATTGGTAATTCAATAGTAGACATTGTACCGCTGGGTAGGGTGAAATACGCATTGTACGGTCCTCCCGACATGGGTGATATATGTAGATATGTAGATAGCGGTATACTCGCCTCATATGGAAACTACATTGCACGTGCAAAAACAGTGTTTAAATCAGAGAGTTCTGAGACAATTGAGATTTCACACTTGGTGCTTCCATCGAAGAATACAACAATGTATTCAACTACAATGGATAAACTATACTTTAGCGACGTAGTTGTCAGAGTTCGTAGTCCACTACACGTTGAAGTAGAAGTTAAAGGAGAATCGACTCTACCACTACCTGGATTACTATTAACGCTTTTCAAGGGTGCTGGAGCATTATACATAATGAAACACGGTGTTAAATAATGGTGTTTGAAAAACTCTTTACCTTTGAATTCCTCACTAGAATAGCCATTGCATTAATAACTATATTTGTATTCTACTATATTGGAAAAATAATTGAATCCCAGATTAAAAAATCAAGGATTGAAGCACCACCAGAAATAATCTATAATATCGCTCGTGTAACAAGAGTAGTAGTTATAGTTATTGGTATCCTAGTAGCGCTATCTATACTAGAAGTAAATCTAAGTGGAATACTTGTAGCAGCTGGTTTTGCAGGATTAGTCGTGGGTTTAGCAGCTCAGCAAACACTTGGACAGCTCTTCGCTGGAATAGCATTGATACTAGAAGGGAGGATTAAAATCGGAGACTCGGTTAAAATCGGCAATGACTGGGGCATTGTCGAATACGTTGGACTACTCTCTACTAGAATACGGCTTTGGAGCGGCGAGGTATTAACAATTCCAAATAGCAATGTAATGAATTCAAATATCTACAATTACTCGGTTTCAATAGCGAGGCGTGCAGAAGTGAGTGTCGGGATCTCGTATAACTCAGATATAAGCAAGGCAATACAGGTAATTAGAAGAGTCTTAGATGAAAAAGAATTAGTTTTAGCAGTACCACCTCCTACAATCATAGTAGACAACTTAGGAGACAGCGCGGTCGTACTCAAAGTACTCTATTGGACGCCAAGCCAGGAGTACTGGAGTGTAAGACGCGAGATAATAAGAGAAATAAAAGAGGCACTCGAGAGAGAAGGAATAGAAATACCATTTCCACAGAGAGTACTATGGGTGAAAACACCAGTGAAAATAGAGTCGAGTAATACATAGAGTAAAACAATGGTTAGAAAGCCGCTAAAGTACCCACTTGTTTCGAGTTTGCTGGGCTAATCAGCGTACTTCTACCTCTACATGTATGCATACCGGCTTCTAGCTTAATACGTATTGGCAAAGGGGGTTTGCTTGAAGGTTGTAAGTGGTAGTACAATATCTTATTTATACATGTTTATCGAGATACTGGATTTATACCTGTATATTCATTAATTACAAATAGGTGTTTTCATGGGTTTTAAAAGCCATGTAGGACTACTCGCGTCGTTGATTACTACTCTACTAGTAGTATCCTACGTGGTGTGGATTGCAATTAGATCAGATGTGTCTCTTCAACGAGACCATGTCATAGTAGATAGTTCAATCATAACTCTTCCACTGCCAAGAAAGCTCAGTAATATGAGTGTTGAGGAAGCTATTCTCCTTAGAAGGAGTATTAGAGAGTATACTAGTGACCCGGTAAAACTAGAACATTTAGCAATGATTTTATGGGCTGCTTATGGCGTGACAGATCCAGTTTGGGGTTTTAGAGCATCACCCAGTGCTGGTGCAACCTATCCTCTTGAAGTCTACGTTGTTATAGGTGAATGGGGAGTATTAGTTGAAAAAGAAGGCTATCTAACACCAGGTGTATATAAATACGATGTACATAGACACTTATTACTCCTCGTGAAATCAGGTGATGTAAGAGGGGAACTCGCTGACGCGGCTCTCGGCCAGGAGTGGGTTAGAAATACACCTGTATCACTCGTTGTATGTGCTGTATTCGAGAGGACTACTCAGCGTTATGGCGAGCGTGGTAGAGTAAGATATGTTCCAATGGAAGCCGGCCACCTTGGTCAAAACGTCTACTTAATGTCTACTGCACTGGGTTATGGAAGTGTCGTTATTGGAGCCTTTATAGATGACAGGGTTCAGAGTATAATTGGGGTTAGACAAGACGAAATACCATTATATATCATACCAATAGGTGTACCCAGAGAGCAAAGACGTATAGATTTCACTGATATATGGAGGTATATAGAGGTGAAGAGGAGTGGTTAAACCCAGACTCTTGAAAATCATGCTTCTCCTAGTTGAAGCTACATCGCTTCCACTCCTGGTTTTAAGCCTAGTATACTTGTTAACGGGTTATCAAATGCTAACTCCAAGAGTAAGGTTCTTTCCAAAACCGAGATTAATCCACACGGATCCCGTTTTACGGATACTACTTGCTACACTGGGATTAATCCATGGTTATTCAGGATTAATCCTCTTATTTGAGAGAAGGATTAGAAACAATGCTTTGAGAATAATGATTGAAGCCATTGTTACAGGATTACTCTTGGGAATAGCTGGATTAATAATCTTGCTAGAACTTGAATTATCAACATAGTAGAGTCTATAACTAGAAGTAAATCATGTTTTTCCACTCATAGCTAGTATTTTAAATACCATGTTTTTATAAGTTGAATACAGGGGTATAAGTTGACTATACCTACACTACTTGGAACTCCTCCTCAGCAAAATATTGAGAAACTCGTTAAAGGCTTGAAGAGACTAGAGATCTCTGCTATTTTAATGACAGTAGTAACCGCTCTAATGATTATAGTTAACTACATTATTTCACTTATTTTAACTACATCATCAATTAATGTATTTCAACTACTTGAAGAGATGGTAGGTAGAGAAGGGTTTAATCTACAATCTATTCTCCTATTTATACGAGAACTTATTTCAAGTTTATTTTCTCCACTAGTAATTGCTATTACACTAGTTATAACAGTTGTTTTAATAATAGCTGTTTATGGTTTTATTATTCCATCCTTCACGTTTTTCAAAGACTATAATGCCCGTGAATTCAGTATTTCTACCACCCTGGTTAAAGTCGGATATATCCCCAGTATACCACTTGGTTTAACTGGAATTGTAGTAATAGTAATTGGTGGTTTATCAATGAGACTATTAATACTCGTATTAGGTGGATTCATAATCGGTATTGCTGGTATATTATCACTCATAGGTGAAATAGGTTTATGGATAGGTCTCTTTAAACTCGAGAAAACCACGGATGAACGGATTTTCATAGTGGCTGCTATAATATTGATACTAGGGCGTTTCATATCGAATTATCTATTACCTATTGGCTGGATACTAGTATTTATTGCTTCAAGATCAGCATTAAATAAAATACCACTACAACAACCACCACAGCCATTATAACTATTCATTAATCCCACTAGGATAACACTATTTTTTAATCATGGTTTTCAATTACTCTATTTAGGTGTGTGATTTGACTAGTGATCTACTATTGAAAAACGCTAGAATTCCTCTCTATGGAGGTATTGTTGAGGGATCGATTTACATTGAAAATGGATTGATACAGTCTATTACACGTATACCAAGACAAGATGCAAGCGAAGTTATTGATGTAGAAGGACGCTTAGTTCTACCCGGGGGGATAGATCTACACGCTCATGTATACGACCCTGAATACGTAGAAAACGAAGACTGGGAGACTGGTTCGCTCGCGGCTGCTTATGGAGGAATAACGACTCTAATAGACATGCCATTGAGAATTCATGTTGATAAAGTCGAAGTGTTAGAGAGGAAGATAAGTGAGGCCCGTGTTAAATCATATGTCAACTATGGAGTAACAGGTGGATTTGTAAAGAGGGAGAATATTGGTTCAATAAGAGAATTGAGGAAACGGGGTGTAAAGACATTTAAGTTCTTTACGTGTAGGCCATTTAAAATCGAAGATGAAGCTATTGGACTAGCACTACGTGAAATAAGAAGTAATGATGCAGTGGGAGTATTCCACGCTGAAGAAGATGGTTTAATCAACTACTGGGAGACTGTGTACAGAGGGCGTGATGACATTGTTTCATACCACTCTAGTAGGACAAGTGCAACGGAGGCTGCGGCAATACTTAGAATTGGAATGTATGCACTCGATATTGGAGTACACGTACACATAGCTCACTTGTCGAGTAGACTTGGATTAGAATCTATTAAGTGGCTTAGACAACAAGGAGTAAAAGTAACTAGTGAGGTGTGCCCACACCACTTGTATTTTACAAGAGAAGACTCTAAGATACATGGAAACTACTTGAAGCTCGCGCCGACTCTTAAATCAAGAGAAGACGTGGAAGCACTGTGGAATGGATTATCTAGTGGATGGATAGAAGCATATGTAAGCGATAATGCACCAGCACCTAGAAACATGAAGGAAGTAGATGTTTGGAGTGCCTGGGGTGGTATCCCCAACTTGGAGATAATGGGGCCCTTCCTATACACTCATGGAGTTCTAGGAAGAAGGATTAGTATTGAGAGGTTTATAGATGTATTCTCGAGAAACCCTGCAAAAATACTCGGTGTATACCCGTACATCGGGGAATTAAACATTGGGTCGAGAGCAGATCTCTACATTCTTGAAACAAAAACGCCCAGGAAGATTACTGGTAGTAGCCACCACCACAAAGTAGATTGGACTCCATGGGAGGGTATGGAGTTCTATGGGTTCTCCCACTACTTGATTGTAGGTGGAAGAATAATTATTGAAAAAGGAGAATTAGTGGGGAAACCGGGTAGTGGATTATACATTGGAGAATTAGTTATTCAAAAAGGAGGAGTGGAGTAGGGAAAAAGATTATTTTAAGAGACCGTGTTTTTTAATAACGCTGTAGATGTAGTCGGGTGTTAAGGGTATTCTATTAACATCGTATTTTGCTTGTTTCTCTCTTAGTGCGTGTGCAACAGCGTTTGCTATAGATGGCGCTATTGCTACTATTGAAGGCTCGCCTAGTCCTTTGGCGCCGAAGGGTCCTCTAATAAATCCTGCTTCAACAAAGTCCACGTTGATTTTTCTCGGTGTGTCGAGAGTTGTTGGAACGTGGTAGGTTGAATAGCTTGGAGTTAATAGTTTACCATCGCTTGTATAGTATGTTTCCTCGGTTAGTGCATAGCCCATTCCCTGGATATAGCCTCCTATCGCGTGTAGTTCTGCTCCTATTCTATTGATTACTCTTCCAATATCGTAGACTGTAGTCGCCTCTACTACTCTCGTTATTCCTGTTTCAAGGTCTACTTCTACCTCGCTCACTATTACGCCAAATGTATATGTAAAGTATGGTTGTCCAGTACCGGTTTCATCATGCCACTCTGCAAATGGTGCTCTAAAGTAGCCGTATTCCTGGAGTGGTATTCCCTTCCAGAATGCTTGTTCTACGAGTTCTCGCCAAGTTATATACTTCTCGGGGCTGTCTCTACAGTATACTCTTGGAGCATCTATGACGACTTCGCCTGGAGAACTACACTTGAGCATTTCACTTGCTAGAGTGTTGAGTCTCTGTCTCAACTTGTATGAGGCAACAAGTGTGGCGTTGCCAGTCATAACTGTTACTCTAGAAGCTACTGTGGGGCCTGAGTCTGGAACAGAGGCTGTATCAGGCATTTCTACTTTGAAGTAGCTTGGTGGTACACCCAGTATCTCAGAGGCAATGTTTAACAAGCTCTGTATTGAGCCCTGACCCATATCTGTAGTGCCAGATCTAAACGTGATGCTTCCATCTCTATTTATAATTATAGATACTGCTGAGTAGTCTGCTCCCTCAGCTCCAATACTGTTTCCATGATACATAACTGCTATTCCAATACCCCTCCTCACTGTTCCAGTCATAGACTCATATTGTTTCTTCTTCTCATAGTAGTTGCTTAACTCTACTGCTCTCTTTATTGCTTCTTCTAATCCTACGCCGTGGTCGAGTAGTTGACCGTGGACTGTTCTGTCCCCGTTTCTCAATATGTTCTTTAATCTAAATTCTACTGGGTCTATTCCGAGTTCTTCGGCCAGTAGATCCATTTGTCTCTCTATTGCAAAGTGTACTTGTGGATTACCAAATCCTCTAAATGCTCCTGCTGGTATCTTATTAGTATAGACGTTTACAACGTCTATTTTTGCATTCTCAACCCTGTATGGTCCTGTGCTGTGAACTGTTGCTCTCCAGGCTACAAATGGACCTAGACTCGCGTATGCACCAGTGTCTAAGACTACGCGGGCTTCTACAGCTAGTAGTCTACCATCTCTACTCGCGGCGTGTCTATAGTGTGCTATCATTGGGTGTCTACGAGTGTGTGCAATAGAGGATTCTTCTTTTGTATGTATTAGTATAGCTGGCCGCTTCAATGCCAGTGCTACAAGAGCTGTTTTCGCAGCTATTTCATTTCCTACGTCTTCTGCTCCACCAAACCCTCCTCCCAGTGCGGGAGCTATTACACGCACCATGCTGAAGGGTAGTCCTAGAACATTGCTTACTGCTCTCCTCACGTCGAATGGGCACTGTGTTTTAACATAGAGTGTTACACTGCCATCTGGCTCGGGTATAGCTATTGCTGCTTCTGGCTCTAGGTATGCGTGGTCTTGACCGGGCGTTCTATAAGTGTTTTCGACTACTACGTCTGCTTCTCTAAATGCTTTCTCTACGTTTCCAACTCTAATTCTATACCTTGTGAGAATGTCTGTTCCTCGTTCATCATGTATTAACTCGTGTGGTTTCTCTTGTAGGGTTTCAAAGTCGACTATTTCAAGCGGGTCTAGGTATACTGGGAGTGGCTCGTA
>DADP01000029.1:0-20538 GCA_002495025.1 Desulfurococcaceae archaeon UBA285 | reverse complement strand
TATCCTACATCGTTTATACCGGGTATGTCTTTAGCTGTAAATACCTTGATTACACCTGGGTATTTCTCGGCGTCTGATACATCTAGTTTCTTGATTCTTGCATGTGCATACTTTGATCTAACGCTGTAGACAAACACTGGGTTTTTAACCAAGTTGAATAAGTCTGCTGTGAAGACAGGGCTACCCTTGACTTTCGCTATAGCGTCCCATCTAACTATTCTCTTACCCACGTATTTGAACTCGCTTGTCTTTACGTGTTTTGTCTTTTGGAAGATGGATTCTACTATTTCAACGTATTCGGGCTTACTCAACCAGGATCACCCCAGGGGCTTCAAGTGGAGTTTCTCGCGTACTTCCCTCTCGTCGAAGAAAACAATGCCTTTTCTCAAGTATTCAACTGCTTTTTTAACTGCTTCAACATAGTGGTTGTAGCTACCACACCTACAGATATTCGAGGTAAACCATTCTCTGATCTCTTCATCGCTTGGATCAGGGTTTCTATCTAGTAGCGCTTTAGCCATCATTATAAAACCAGGAGTGCAAAAGCCGCATTGTACCCCTCCTGTCTCGATAAATGCTACTTGTATAGCGTGGAGTTTTCCGGGTGGTGCAATACCCTCTATAGTGGTTACCTCGGCATTGTTTAATCTAGCTGTTAGTGTTAGACAAGAGTTTCTTGGTTCTCCATTGACGAGGACTATGCATGAACCACATTCTCCTCTACCACAACCCTCTTTTACCCCCACGAATCCAAGTCTATACCTCAATGTATCCAGTAGTCTCTCGTGGCCTGGTACTTCCAACTCGTATTCTCTACCATTAACTTTGAATCTAACTCTGTGGAGGCCGGGCATTTAAACCACCCCGATCCTCTTGGCTGCTCTTAGAAGAGCTTTTTTAATAGAAGTCTTCGTCATTTCAAGTCTGTAGTCTCCTGTAGTCCACCAGTCAGTGTATTTTTCAACGTGTTTTGGTATAGTTTCTTCAATTGTTTTTTCAATAAACTCGATTGAAAACTCTCTGCCCTTCAGGGATTCTTCGAGTACCCTTAGTCTTCCAGGTATTCTCTTTTCTTTGATCATGTCGAGAGATATTTTAGCATCACTTATTCTACCATTATCAATGTGGAGGTATACAGCTGAGTTGGCTAGTCCAGCTATTAAAATACTCCTCCTATCGAATTTCTCGAAGGCACTACTCGTGTTTAATGGTGGTTCTGTGAAGAATACTTCTGTTATAATCTCTCCGGGTTTTAAATCTGGTTTTCTCCTCTCGACAATGAATTCTCCGAGTGGAACAACGCGCTCTCCATTTACTCCACTCACTTTGACTTTTGCATCGTAGGCTAAGAGTAGGACAAGGTAATCACTAAAATCAGTTGCCGTCGCGATGTTTCCACCTATAGTGGCCATGAAGCGGAGTGACATAGTTCCAAATTTATGCCATACATCTTGGAATCCAGCATATCTAACATCATTGTGGAGAAACGAGTTTGAAAGCTCCCAGAGAGTAGTTAATGCCCCTATTTTAACTAGTCCATTTTCGAGTTTTATATAACTGAATTGTCTTCGTAGAGGAGACAAGTCAACGAGGTATTTGGGCCTTATCTTCTTATCTCTAATTAATATGAGTAACTCCGTTCCACCAGCAATGGGCATTGCATCAGGATAGTATTTAGCAAGGAATTCAAGAGCATCGTCTAGGCTATTTGGAATATATAATTCAAAAATTAGTAACACCCCTAACACAATGTTCAAAAATATATTTTTACAGCGAGGGGTTTATATCTTTAATCATTAAATTTATTAACTCAAGAGAAACATACTATTCCCATGGAATAAGGCTGTATAATATGAAGGTTTGTAGAGATATAACTGAATGTATAGGTGGAACTCCTATAATCCTCTTAAACAGGGTTAAACCAGTAGACGTTGAAGCAGAGATCTGGGCTAAAATGGAGTTTACTAATCCAACGGGTAGCGTCAAGGATAGAATGGCTCTCTACATGTTGAAAAAAGCAATTGAAAAAGGCGAGTTGAAACCAGGTATGACAATTGTTATCCCTACAACGGGAAACACTGGTATTGCATTTTCAGCTCTTGCAAGCGTCTTGGGCTTCAAAGTCTTAATAGTTATACCTGAGGAAATGAGTGCAGAGAGATTTATGTTAATGAGACTATTCGGCGCGGAATTCTACTTTACACCCGGTGGAGAAGCAGATGCTGGTCAAGCACTTGAAATAGCAAAGAAAATAGTAGCCGAGAACCCCGATAAATACTATTTATTTGACCAGTGGAGCGACGAAGCCAATGTACAAGCACACTATGAGACAACAGGTAGAGAGATAATAGAGCAGATTGGTTGCCCCAAAGCATTTGTAGCTGAAATCGGTACTGGAGGTACATTGATGGGTGTAGCTAAAAGACTCAAAGAAGAATGTAGAGATGTAATAGTTGCTGGTGCAGAACCAGCTGAATGCCCAGTTGCAGCAGAATGGTTTAGAACAGGGAGGCCTGGACCCTATGGAAGGCACGAAATAGAGGGTGTTGGAGACGGGTTTGTTCCAGATATCGTGGCTAGATATAGACACTTACTAGACGACTTTGTAACAGTAACTAGTGATGAAGCAATAACTATAGCTAGACAAATAGCTAGACTTGAAGGACTCCCAGTTGGAATAAGCTCGGGTGCAAATGTAGTAGCAGCTATTAAACTCGCTAGAAAACACGGGTTGAAAAAAGGAGATAAAGTAGTTACTATTCTACCAGACTATGCAGCGAGGTATTTTAGTACGAGGTTGTTTAAGAAAAAACGCGAGGTTGCATCACGAAGAACTATACTAGAAGAACTCGATATATAGTCTTTTTCCCTCACTACTCCTCTACTACTATAAATCCATATAGTTGTAATAGTCGTTTAATAAACAACCAGTCGTCTTGAGAGAGAGCTTTATCTAGTTTTATTGTTACAATCATTCCTCCCTCGCTCAGTATAGGAGTTCCCTCGAAAAAGTATTTTGGATTATACTTTTTTGAGAGTAGAACAGGATTGATTTCGTAAATTACTTTTTCAACGTAGACATGGTTTACAACATCTCTAATAGTGATTTCCTTTCTACTACTAGATAAAATACACTTCAAGGCGCTAACCACAATTCTCTTATCAACATGGATTAGTGTTATTACAATTAATAATTTATATATTTATATACTACTTCATAAATAATTATTTTATGACTGGTGTACTGAATGGGCCGTCATAAGCCCTGGTTTGTAGGCTACCTTAAAGGTAAAGACTGGCTTTCTAACTACGACTATGATATTGATACAATAATGCTCGTCCTCAAAGCCGCTAGAGAATTAAAACAAATGTTTCACAGTGGTGTTAGAAGAGTTAACTGGCTTCATGGGAGAACACTATACATGATATTCTACAATAAGAGTCTTAGAACAAGGAATAGTTTTCAAACCGGTATATACCAGCTTGGAGGACACGGTATCTATATTAGTCCAGACCAGGTGTATGCTCCAACCCTCCCCGAAGACATGATTCCATATCAAACAGAGGCCATTAGCGACGTGGCAAGAGTACTCAGTAGATATGGTGATGCAATAGCAATAAGGATATATGGCGATGCAGCCAAGTGGATTATTGGTAGGGGACATAGAATAATACAAGAGTTTGCTAAGTGGGCTGATATTCCAGTATTAAACATGGAAGACGATGTATGGCATCCATTCCAAGCACTTGCAGACGCACAAGCAGCATTTGAAGCACTCGGCTGGCCCAAAGACCTACGCGGCAAGAAAGTAGTAGTGAGCTATGCGTATAGTGGTGGATTAAAACCACTAGCAGTACCACAAGATGTAGCAGCAATGTTTGCAATGATGGGTGCTGACGTATATATTGCACACCCACCCGGATTCGAGTTAATGGATGAAGCAATAGCTATTGCTAAGAAGTATGCTGAGCACTGGGGTAGCGAGTTCAAAATAGTATACAATATGGATGAAGCGTTTGAGGGGGCTACAATAGTATATCCGAAGGCCTGGAGCCCCAAGAAGTTCTTCCCACCATACAATACAGTAGTTGATAAAGAAGGAGCTAAGGCATACCAAGAGAAATTCAAAGACTGGATTGTAACAATGGAGAGACTGGAAAAAGCCGGTAAGCCATACTACATGCACTGTGGACCAGCAGATAGAGGACAGGAAGTAACAGATGAAGTATTAGATTCATACGAGAAAAGCCTGTACTTTGAAGAAGCAGAAAACAGACTCCACGTGCAAAAAGCAGTTATGGCAATGGTAATGGGTGAATAACACTATAACATCTTTTTTCCCCTTTACCACTCATATTTCGGTTTCAAGCATCTCCTAAACTGTGGGATTATGTACATAGAGAAAATAGAGTGTAGTAGGTGTGGTAGAAGGTATCGTCTAGAGGAAAAACCCCTTCTCTGTGTAAACAACGATCTAGGTAGACTCGACATATACTATAATTACGAGGAAGTAGGTAAATCACTAACAAAAGAGACACTCTCTCGGAGACCATTTAACATGTGGAGATACCTAGAACTCCTACCAGTACCAAGCCCTGAATACATTGTATCCCTGGGTGAAGGGGGAACACCACTATTGAAAGCTAGTAGACTAGGAGAAAAACTCGGATTGAAAAACCTCTACTTGAAAGATGAAACGAGAAATCCAACTGGTAGTTTTAAAGACCGAGCTATGAGCGTCTCGATATCAATGGCTAAGTATTTCGGTTTTAAAAAAGCAGTGATTGCTAGTAGTGGAAATGCCGCTGCATCACTAGCTGCATACGGTGCTAAAGCAGGTATAGAAGTATACGCGCTAGTCCCCCATTTCGCGGCGCGTGGAAAAATATCACAGTTGCTCATGTATGGTGCTAAAGTAATAAGAGTTCGGTGGGTTGAAGCAGAAGACCCAACTGTTAAAATGATGAGAATTCTATATGAGAAATACGGGTTTTACCCTAGCCCTAGTTTTGGAGTGTTTAATCCATACCAGGTAGAGGGGCCGAAGACTATATCAATGGAGATTATTGAGCAACTAGATTGGAGTATACCAGACCAGGTATTCGTCCCCACCGGGGCGGCGAGTCTATTAACAGGTGTATACAAGGGCTTTCGAGACTTTAAAAACCTTGGATTTACCCATAGTATCCCCAAGCTAGTAGCTGTTCAACCAGAAGGAAACCACCCACTTGCAAGAGCGTGGATGCAGAGAGCAGACCCATTCAATATTAAACCATGGGAGAAGCCGCCAGAAACCATTGCGACTGGATTAGAAGATACTTATCCATGGGATGGAGATATGGGGTTGAAGGCCCTCTATGAAACCAATGGATATGGAGTAGTTGTTTCAGACGAGGAAATAGTATATGCGATGAAACTACTTGCAAGTCTTGAAGGAGTATTCGCCGAGCCGAGTGGTGCAGCTGGTTTAGCTGGACTTATAAAAGCTGTAGAGGACAAACAGGTTGATAGAGATGAAGTAGTTATTGTATTAGTTACTGGTCATGGATTAAAAGATATTGATATTGTTACAAAAATCACTAGTGAACCACCAATAATCAACCCTGTTGAATCAGAACTAGTTGAAGCTGTAAAGTCCCATTATGGTGGATTCTAAGTATAAATACGTTTTTATATCCCCCAGTCACAATAATTACTTGTAATCAAGGTGTCTTTATTGGTAGATCTCTCTGTTGAAATAGCTGGACTCAAATTGAAAAATCCTTTAATGAACGCTGCTTGTCCTATATCTAGAGATGCCGAGTCAATGATAGAATTAATTAAAGCTGGAGTGGGAGCTGTAGTAGCTAAGACGATAAGTGTTAAACCAGTAATAGTCCCCCGTCCAAGTATGGGGGTTGTTGACAGAGGGTTATTTAGAGGAGTATTATTGAAGACTTTTGGTCCAGGAGATGTAAGAGCTGTCCCAGTAGACTCTGGAAACTATAGATCTATACTTGCATTTCTAAACGCAGAGCTCTGGAGTGATATACCAGCCGAACACTACTTAGAGCGAGAATACCCTATTGTCAAGAAACACTGTGAGGAAAACGGAGTAGTATTTATTGCTAGTATTGGCTATACTCCAGAAGAACTCTCCCTACTAGGCCCAAAGGTAGAAAAAGCTGGTGTTCAAGCAATAGAGTTTTCTACCCACTATATTGGAAGAGATTACAGGCCAATAGTTGAAGCCGCGAAAGCCCTGAGAGAATCTGTTAGTATTCCAATATTTGCAAAGTTAAGTCCATTCACGCCCAGTATACCCGAATTAGTTAAAGAACTCGAAAAAGTAGGTGTTGATGGATTAGTAGCAACAAATACTATTGGTCCAGCTCTACACATTGATGTTGAAACAGGAATGCCCATTGTTGGAGGACCATATGGATTCGGATGGATGAGCGGCCCTGCTCTAAAACCACTAGCACTAGCAGTTGTAGCACAGGCAGCACTTAACACAAAACTACCAATTATTGGAGTAGGAGGTATTAGTCGTGGAGTAGACGTAGTTGAATACATAATGGCTGGTGCTACAGCCGTACAAATATGTACAGCGGCCATCGTAGAGGGGTTTGGAGTCTTCAAGAGAATACTCAGCGAGCTAGAAGAATGGATGAAGAGACATGGATATGAATCCATACACGACCTCAAAGGCAAAGCACTCAAATACATTAAACCAGAACCACGACGCGTGTGGGCAAAGCCGCCAGTAGTAGACGACAAGAAATGCATTGGGTGTGGCTTTTGTGAACAAGCATGTACATACCACGCTGTAAAAGTCGTAGAAGTAGAGGGTAAGAGGAAAGCAAGAGTAGACGTTACAAAGTGTTATGGATGCGGTGTTTGTACATCGGTGTGTCCAACTAGAGCAATACACTTCATAGAAGAATAGTTTTTCTATTTATTTAAATCTACTCCCTCCCCCGTATACTTCTATCTCGTTTTTAAACTATACGTGTAGGTAGGAATTAATTCTAGTAGTTTCTCGTAGATACCGATATATTCATATCCACGCTCTGTAATCTCATAAATCCATCTTCCCTCGTCGAAATAGCGGTAAATAAATCCATTGCTCTCTAAGAACCCAAGTATTTTTCCACATCTATCTAGTGGTAGATTCGAGGATCTACAAATCCGTGATTTTATTGGCCGCTTTGTATTTTGTATTGAAACGAGTAGATCATATATAACACTATGAATACACCTACTCATTAAAACAATACACCTGTATTCACGCACACTCTAATTCCATGCTTAGTTTATCTATCTTTGACATTTTCTTTACTTTGGCTTTTTCGCTTACCTCTGCTTTCTCGATATAGAAGAGTTCACCAACTTCTGCCTCGTCTACTTCTACAATACGTGCTTCAACTCTGTCTACTTCAACTCCTCTCTCTATTCTAATCAATTTACCAATGACTTGTTTTACTTCAGAGTCTTTTTGAATTATAATTCTACATCCAATTAAGACTCCATGTATTTTAGACTTCTTTCCTATTTCAATAGTGTGTCCAATTACCTTATCTGCTTTAACTTTACCACTTATATTGACTACTCTGGCTTTGAGTACATGGCATTCTATCGTTCCCTCTATAATGGCTTCACCAGCTTCTATATCTCCACTTATTTCTCCTGAACCACCGAGTGTAAACACCTGCTCGACTTTGATGTCTCCATCTACTTTAATTGATCCTCCAATACTAACTTCACGGGCTTTTAAACTCCCAGTTATCTTTACCGAGCCGCCAACAAATAGTTTTTCCACTTCGACGTCTCCTTCAACGTTTAGAGATCCGCCTACATTTAAAACACCAGCTTTCAATGGTCCCTTGAGTCTTAGACTTCCACCTACTTCTAGTTTTTCAATATCCATTCCAGCCACCACGTCTTTGTTTCTTGGTTTAATTATTAAAGTACTGCTCACAAACCATGATTGTTGATCTAGGCGCTCCAGACTATATTGGTTGAAACATGATATATTATGTTGGCTTTATTCGTGTTGAGTTAGAAGAATGGAGAGTAATATGTAAATGTAAAAAGTTGTTACATATTTGACTCTACAAAGAGTAGAAGAAGTGTTTATTTAACTCCATACATTGTTAGTGCTAGTACGGCCATTTTAGTCCAGAGGCCGTTTTCAGCTTGTTCATATATTACTGAGTGTTTGGGATCATCTATTACTTCGTCGTTTGCTTCATAGCCTCTAAATATTGGTAGTACGTGCATTAATACAGCGTGTTTGTCCATTAGGTCCATTAGTTCTCTTGTTACCTTCCAATGCTTGTATTTCTCGTAGATCTTTAACTCTTCGTCTTTGAACTTACTGTAGCCTAGTTGGACTAGTGTTGGCGAGGCCCAGTTTCGTGGGAATACTGCGTGTGCTCCTCGTAGGGCTTCTTGGAGGTTGTCTGTTACTTCTAGTGTTGCACCGTGTTCTCTTGCCAACTGCTTGGCTTTCTCTACGAGTTTGGGGTCTAGGTCGAAGCCTGGTGGTCTAGCTACTACAACGTCGACGCCGAATCTCGGGAATAATACCATGTCTTCTTGTACACTACACCATCCCCTGATCTCTGGGCTATACGCCCACATTATAACGTATTTCTTACCCTGTGGATTCTGAAATCTCTCTCTAAACGTGAATATGTCTGCAAGGCCCTGTGTAGGGTGGAACATGTCGTCGGCCATGTTTATAACTGGTATATTGGCTGCATTAGCCATTTCACGGATATAGGCGTTTCCAACTCCATACCTATAGTCAATTGCCTTATCTAGTACTCTAATACCTAGTCCATGCCCGTAGACATCGTACATTGCCGCTACATCTTTAATTGCCTCTCCAGCCTTCTCTTCTTTACCATATGCTAGCCTCGTAGTAGTGGCATCTATGTATGCGGCGTGGCCTCCCAGGAAGTACATACCTGCTTCGAAAGCAGCTCTAGTTCTTGTTGATGGTGCAAAGAACAACATAAAGAATACCTTACCAGCAAGTACTTTTGGAATAGCCTCTGTACCATAATAGTGGGCTATTTCTTTAAACTCCTTGGCGAGTTTTAAGGCGATTTCTATTTCCTCGTCACTCCAGTCAAGAGTAGAAATGAGGTCTCTACCACTGAGTTCTCTAACGAGGTGTCTTAGAGCGGGCATGTATATACCCTCTCATAAATTCTCTAATAACAAGCTAGGTTATTATATTCACTGAGAACATTGCTAGAGGAGTAATCACAATACTAGCCTCTTCCACGCGCCCTAAAGAGGAGAGGCTTCTACATGTAAAAACCACGTGTAAATACACCGACCACTTATTCCACATTACTAGTTTTTACTCTTTGTGCAATTACATAGGCTTCAACAATCATCCAAAATTTTAAAATAATATATTGTAAGGTATTTAAGTTCCATATAAAAACCAAGCTGTTCTAATATATACTTGGGGTGAACTTATATATGAAACCAACTACTTGGATTGGAATAACTCTCCTAATAGCTATTATAGCTGGTATAGTGGGCTATTATATAGGAACCGCTACAGCTCCCACACCACCACCACCAAAATATACACCTCCAGAAAAAATAAAGGCATTATTCATATATGTCGGTCCAATTGGAGATGCTGGATGGACTTACATGCACGATATTGGAAGGAAGTTTGTCCAGGAGTTATTTAAAGACTGGTTGGAAACAGCCTATGTTGAAAGCGTTAAACCAGATGAAGTAGTCAAATACGTTGATGAATACGTCGCCAAGGGCTACAACGTAGTATTCACTACAAGCTTCGACTTTATGGATGCTACTTATGAAGCTGCAGAGAAATATCCAAATGTAATCTTCTTCCATTGCTCGGGTTATAGGAGAAGAGAAAACATGGGTACTTACTTCGCAGACCTATACCAAGTATACTATCTCAACGGGTTGATGGCTGGAGCACTAACTAAAACCGGTCATATAGGATATGTAGCAGCCTACTTGATACCCGAAGTAGTTAGACACATAAATGCCTTTGCTATCGGCGCAAAAGAAGTGGGAGAAGCCCTTGGAAAGAATATAACTATACACGTTATTGAAATAGGTGCATGGTATGATCCAACCAAGGCGAGACAAGCAGCTGATACACTAGTTAAACAATACAATGTAGATGTATTAGCATTTACAGAAGATTCAACTGCTATTCCAGAATACGCTGAGGAAAACAATATATATGTATTTAGCCACTATGGGCCAATGTTGAAGTATGCTCCATCAATGACTGTTAGTGGTCAATTAGTTAGATGGGAAATCATCTATGCCGACATATTAGTCAAAATAAAGTCTGGAGTACTAACACCCTATAACCTCGAACACGTCGACTACTGGTATCTACTAAGCTCTGGAGCAGTAGATTTAGGAGCAGATATAGATGAAAACGGTAATCCACTATTGATCAACCCAATATACATAGATACATTAAAATCCATCCAGGTAACAGACAAGCTCACTGGTAGAAAACTCAGCGTCTACGACCTAGTAATGGAGAGATATTGGCAAATGAAAGCAGGAGTTACAGTTCTACCACTACAATTCAGCGCGCTAACCCACAAATACGAGCACATAGATAAAATAACAATGGCTTGGGGAGGACTCATAGGTACAAAACCATATCCAATAGCTCCTGTATTCGACCCATTCACAGGGCCACTCAAAGGCTGGTGCATATATCCAAGTGAAAAAGCAACATCTGACTACTGTAAAGGCAAAGGCCCCGGCGACATAGTAACAATACCTACTGGTGTGAGATTAGGCCACGCCGACTTGTGGAACATGGACTACCTACTAGACATAGTTGTTAAACACTAGAAATCCCCCGAATTTCCAAATGTTTTTTAACTAGCCTCCTACTTATACAACAAATAGTTTACATGAATACCCGGTTAGAGCCTAGGGCGTGAAACAGTGACTTCTCCACTATTATCGATTACGGGAATAAATAAGAGCTTTCCTGGAGGAGTCATCGCCCTGGATGATGTCTCTATGGAGTTTTACCCGGGCGAGGTTACTGCAATACTTGGTGAAAACGGTGCTGGAAAGTCAACGCTAGTCAAGATCCTATATGGAATATACAGTCCTGATA
This sequence comes from Desulfurococcaceae archaeon UBA285, assembly GCA_002495025.1. Classification (GTDB taxonomy): domain Archaea; phylum Thermoproteota; class Thermoprotei_A; order Sulfolobales; family Desulfurococcaceae; genus UBA285. The sequence continues at coordinate 9,397 of DADP01000029.1, read as the reverse complement.
AAGGCGACATCTTCTTCCAGGGTAAGAGAATTGTTATTGGTAGCCCAATAGACGCGATTAAAAAAGGTATTGTAATGGTTTCTCAGATTCCACAATTAATTGATAGACTAACAGTAGCAGAAAATCTCTCGCTTAGTTTAACTAGTGTTGGATTATTTGAATCAATGAAAAATGTCCGCAGAGTATTTAAAGAAATAAGCGATAAAATAGGCATTAAAATCAACCCTGATGCCAAAGTCTGGTCGTTAAATTATACACAGAAACAACTAGTTGAAATAGCTAGAGCAGTACTCCTAGATGCAAAAGTACTTATTCTCGACGAAGCACTAACATATCTACCAGTAGAAGAAAGGAGGAAATTCTATGTCTACCTACAACGATTCAAAGAAGAGGGGCGCTCTATAGTTTTAATAACACACAAAATACCCGAGGCTCTTGAGATCTCGGATCGAATATATATATTGAGAAGGGGAAAAGTTGTGGGTTCACTAGTAAGAGAAAACGCAACACTAGAACAAATACGTGAATTAATGTTTGGTGAAGCTGCAAAACTAATAACCTATGAGAGGTTTTCCAACCCATACGAAATCCAAGTGGGAGAGCCAATTATACAAGTTGAAAACCTAGTTGTTGAAGGAGAATATGGTGAAATAGCTGTAAATAAAGTATCGTTTAAAGCGAGAGCAGGCGAGATAATAGGTATTGCTGGAATCGTGGGTAATGGACAGAGAGAACTACTAGAAGCTCTAGTAGGATTGAGGAGAATTAGAAGCGGCCGGGTAATAATCGACGGCGTCGATGTCTCAAATAAGGGAGTAGGTGTTATTAGAGAAAAAGGCGTTGGGTTTATCCCCGATCAACCGCTTAGATATGCTGTATCAGCTGAAAACACAATAGTAGAAAACATTGCCGCCCTCTTCTCGAGGCAACAAGTAGTCATAAACTGGAGTAGTATGATAGAGATCACTAATAAACTAATCAAGGAGTACTCAATATATCCTCCAAACCCCAATATACATGTAAAACTATTGTCTGGAGGAAACATCATGAAAGTCGTTGTAAGTAGAGAGCTTGAATACGCTACTAGAGCACTACTCGCCTACAACCCTACTCGTGGACTAGACGAGGCGACAGCTACATTTGTTAGAAAGAAAATAAAGGAAAAAGCAGTGGGAGACAAGGTATCTATTGTATTTGCAAGTGAAGACCTAGATGAAGTACTCCAGCTCAGCGATGCAGTATTTGTGATGAATAGAGGTGTTTTATATGGACCTTTCGACCCCGTTTCAACTCCACGTTCTAAAATAGAAGAGTTAATGGTGATGTAGAGTGCGACTGGTTTTAATTAAGAGAAAGAAACCTTTGAAGTATGGTGGATTAATAGTAGTAGCTCTCTCGTTATTGACAGGTATCGGTGTATTTGCATTATTCTCGTGGAGTATAGGTATAAACCCATACTATGTTATAGAATCAATTCTCACTACATTTATATTTCCAGGTATTGTCAAAGACTTCTTAATACTATCTCTCCTTGGATACGCGTTACTAATAGCGTTTAAGGGATCTCTATGGAATATTGGTGCAGAAGGACAAATGCACATGGCAATTATAGCATCTGTCTATGTTACACTAATACTCTTCTTTACAACAGAGAAGTCTCTACCAATACATGTATCAATAGGTGTAGTTTTACTCTCCATAGTCTTGGCTACGATTGCTGGCGCGTTATGGGGTGGTTTGGCCGGGGCTATTAAAGCATATACTGGAGTAGACGAGGTTCCAGTTACACTAATATTGAATTACATAGCGTATTTTATTGGAAACATATTAGTGTATGGTCCATTTAGAGGGAAATATGTATGGGGATATGTTAGAACAGATTTACTACCAGCTCCTTATAAGCTCTCTATATCTGTAAAGAAGACTATTACGGGTGATCCAATAGTAGACACTTTAAATGGTTATCTAGTAGAAGCTATAATTTATTCTTCATGGATAACTGCTCTAATAATAGTTGCGATATTTACATACTGGTTGTTTAACAAGTCTTCTCTGGGCTTGAAGATAAAAATACTGGGTTCTAACCCCGACTACCTTGTAACTCTCGGTGTCAACGTAAAGAAGACAACTGTTACAGCATTTATGCTGTCTGGTGCAATAGCGGGTTTAACTGGTGCACTCTATTATCATGGAGCTCTCTGGAGACTAGAATACCCATTAGAATATCAAACTATGGGTTATGGATACCTCGCTATACTAGTTACCTGGCTTTCAATGCTCGACATGAAATTCATACCTATTTCAGCCTACATTGTTTCAGCGTTGATAATGGGTTCTCAACGTGTAAGCTCGCTCCCTGTTGTTAGAGAGGCGTTTGCAGTAATTGGTTTGGGAGGTGCTGAAATAGCATTTAGATTATTAATGTTTGGATCTGTACTCCTCTCGTATAGTATATTGAGATTTATCCAGGACTATGAGATCAGGGTGGTGAAGTCTTGATCCCAGTAGATTTACTCATAGATAAAATACTACCAGCATTCATTACATTCTACCTGGTGTCACTAGGACACAGTATATTCGAGAAGTCGGGAATACTAAATCTAGCCATAGACGGAATATTCTTTGCGGCAACAGGCGCAGCTATACTGGGAGCATATCTACTACTACCCATAATACCCTACCCGCCAATAGCTGGCTCTGTATTGGCTGTACTAGTGAGTATACTACTAGGATTATTCATGTCTACTGTATTGACATTTCTACCCATTAGCCACGGAGCAGTCGGACTCTCACTCCAATTCTTTAGTTATGGTGTTGGAATAATACTTGGCTACTCTGTCAGAATGAGGTATGGTACAGTATACCAGATAGCATATACTAGAGAAGACGTATTAGAACTACTAGTTATAAGTATAGTTATTGGTTTAACACTACATGTATTAATAGAAAAGACGAAACTCGGCGTGGCAATAAGAGCTGTAGGTGAAAACCCGCATTCTGCATCAGCACTCGGAGTAAAAGTAATGCATATTAGAATTATTGCCGCTATTATTGGCTTTGCATTAATGGGGCTTGGAGCCTCACTATTTATACTGTCATGGCAGAGAACATGGGATTTTAGACAATACTCTCAGGGATATGGATGGCTAGCCTTCGCGACAGCTCTAGCTGCTGGTAGACACCCAATAATGTTAATTCCTGTATCACTATTATTTGGCGGATTAGCATCAACACAAACAGATATTAGTGCATCATTAAAAGTACCAACTGATGTAGCAAAGTTGATTCCATTTCTAGCAGCTTTAATACTAATGCTAGTTTATAGTTCAACAGGGTTGAGAAAGATATTTGCATCGCCCTCTAGTCTTGGAAAACCATACTATAAAGAAGAAAAGAGCATATAGTCTAATCTATTTTTAAACTATTCATTAATCCTTGATCCCAGGTGTAACCATGAAGTTTTATAGAGATAGATTCAAAGACAAGGTATGTATAGTTACAGGTGGTGCACGGGGTATAGGCGCTGCTATAGCTACTCGTCTCGGCGTCGAGGGTTGTAGTGTAGTAATATTTGACATTGATGAAAAAGCCGGCGGGTATAGAGTTAAAGACCTTGAAAGCAAGGGTATATCTGTGGATTTCTATAGAGTAGATGTTTCACGAGAAGAAGATGTATCTAGAGCAGTAGACAGTGTATACTCTAAATACGGTAGAATAGATGTGCTAGTCAACAACGCTGGAATAGGGTTTTCGGGTAGGAGTCTCGAGGAGCAAACACTCGAGGAGTGGATGAGAATAATAAGTGTAAACTTGACTAGTGTATGGCTGTGTAGTAAACACGTTGCTAAATACATGAAGAATACTGGTGGAGTAATAGTCAATATTGCCTCTACCCGTGCAATACAGTCAGAGCCAAATACAGAGCCTTATTCAGCGTCTAAGGGTGGAATACTAGCTTTAACACACGCACTAGCAATGTCTCTGGCTAAATATAGAATTAGAGTAGTCGCTGTTTCACCGGGCTGGATAGATACTAGTGAGTGGCAGGTGCCACCGAGAAAATCAGAGTTGTCACTACTCGACCATGCGTGGCACCCAGCTGGACGCGTGGGTAGGCCCGAGGATGTCGCTGCACTAGTAGCTTTTCTAGCGTCTGATGAAGCCGAGTGGATTACTGGTGTAAATATAATTATAGATGGTGGTGTAACAGTAAAGATGTTTTATCCAGATGTCGAGTCCTTGAAAAACATGATCTCTCTCATACTGGAAAACAGTGAAGTAGGCGAAGTAGTGGGATCACTAATTAAAAAACTTGGAGAAGACAGGAGTCTACTAGATAGGATTAGAGAGTTATTAGAGAACAATTGATTGAGATTGTATATTTTTGAGTTTTCTAGTATTCAATAGTGGGAAATTTGTGGTTTAAGGGTTGGAGTTCATGGTAGACATCTATATTCGTGGTGGATGGATTATAACTATGGATAGAGAAAGGAGGATTATTAAAAACGGGGCTGTCGCAATTGAAGATGGCTTCATTATAGATGTTGGCAAGAGAGAAAAACTAGACAACGAATACAAAGTCTACGCTGATATATTGATCAATGCAGAAAGAGATATTGTACTACCAGGCCTAATAAATACACATGTACACCTCGCACAGGGATTACTTAGAGCATGCGCAGACTATTTGTCGCTTATTGACTGGTTGAAAGACAGGGTTTGGCCTCTACAGGGAAACTATACTAGTCACGAAGCACTGGCCTCTGCAAAACTAGTTGCTCTTGAAATGATCAAGTCTGGTACAACTACTTTTCTCGAAACAGGCCTTGTTGGACGATACGGACTAGACGAGATCATAGAGGCAATATACTCGACTGGGCTGAGGGCAGCAATAGCTAGACACGTAATGGATTTAAAGGGGTATGCAACCAAAGAAAACATATTACACGAGGGACTAGTTGAACCAGGAGATTATAGCTTTAAAGACACTATTAGACTAATCTATAGATACCACGGTTGGGACAACAAGATATGGGTTTGGTTTGGCCCCAGAACTCCTGGAGCCGTCAGCCTTGAACTATATAGAGAGATCTCAGCTAAAGCCCGAGAATTGAATACTGGTATAACAATGCATCTCGCCGAGGTACGCGAAGACGTTGAATACACAATTAGAAACTTTGGTAAGAAACCAGTTGAATTCGCCCACTGGCTTGGATTAACAGGGAGAAACGTTGTATTAGTACACGTTGTATGGGTTGAAGACGACGAGATAAAACTACTAAGTGAAACAGAAACCAATGTAAGCCACAATCCCTCAAGCAATATGAAGCTTGCCAGTGGAGTAGCACGTGTATCCGACATGCTTAGCCAGGGAGTCAATGTAACACTAGGGACGGATGGAGGGCCGAGTAATAACACCTACGACTTAATCCGTGAAATGAAGCACGCTGCGCTCCTTCAGCCTTTGAGGACACTAAACCCCAAGGCTATTAGAGCAGAAGACGTATTGGAAATGGCTACTATTAGAGGAGCTAGAGCACTCATGATAGACCACTTAGTTGGAAGTATTGAGAAGGGTAAGAGAGCGGATATCATTATTGTAGACTATTGGCAACCACACCTCCACCCACTTAATAATCCAGTATCACACCTTGTATATGTTGCAAGCGGGCACGATGTTAAACACAGTATAATTGATGGAAAACTAGTAATGTTTAATAGAAGGGTACTAACGCTCAACGAAGAAGAAGTAATAGAGGAAGCAGAGAGAGCGGCAATTAGCCTCTATGAAAGAGCAGGTGTATGTATAAATCCCGATCTACGCTGGCCAATAGAGTAAGTAAACAATAAATGATTAAATGTTTTTAAAGGATATTTTGAAAATCTATTTTAAAACAAAAGTGTGGAATCCTTGAAACCTGATTTTGCAAGGTATAGTCTAGAAGAGAGAGTAAGCCTCATTAAAACAGCTCTTGGGCTTACACCTGCTGATATAATAGTGACGAGTGTAAACCTTGTAGAAGTCAATACGGGGAGTATTCTCGAAGATACCGCTATTTTATTAAAGGGTAGGAGGATAGCCGGTATTCTTAAAACAAGAGAGATAGGTAGGTTTCGCGGAGACAACACGCTGGTTTTAGATGGTAGAAACCAGTATGTAATGCCTGGATTCATAGACTCCCATATACACATAGAGTCCAGTATGCTAGACCCGATTGGCTTTTCAAAAATAGTATTAAAACACGGTACTACAACTGTTGTTGCAGATCCTCATGAAATAGTAAATGTACTGGGTATTAGAGGCTTTGAGTTATTCGTCGAGGCATCTAAATACGCGCCTCTTAAAATACTATTGGAAATACCGAGTTGTATTCCACCAACTAATCCATCAATGGGGCTTGAAACACCTCCAAATACACTTACAACAGAGGATTTAGATTCAATGATCAATACAGGCAATGTGGTTGGACTAGGAGAAGTAATGGATTTTCTCAGTGTTTTAAATGCCGATGAAAAACTACTAGAGAAAATAAAGTATTCAATTGAAAACAACCTCGTCGTTGATGGGCATGCACCACTCTTACTCCCCGAGGAGTTAAATGCATATATATCAGCCGGTATACTAAGCGACCATGAATCAACAAATATTAATGAGGCCTATGAAAAGGCTTGGAGGGGAATGTATCTCTATATTAGAGAGGGTAGTGCTTGGCGAGATCTAGAAGCACTAGTAAAAATATTGAGAGGATCAGACTGTAAACTATGTGCTTTTACAAGCGACGACGTCAACGTTGTTGATTTAATTGAGAAGGGTGCTATGGATAGAATTGTAAATAAGGCTATTCAACTGGGATTAGACCCTGTTAAAGCAATTCAACTAGCAACTATTAACCCTGCAATGAGACTACACTTAGAAGACCATATTGGGTTAATTGCCCCGGGGAGACTGGGCGATATTGTCTTCTCGTCGAGAATAGAGTATATTCAACCAACCACTATTCTAGCTAATGGAGAAATAGTGTATTATAATGGCAAACTAGTTAGAGAGTTTAAGCGGCCACAGTATCCAGATTATGCATTAAACACTGTTAGAATTAGCGATGAATTAATAGATAAAATAGATATTGGAGCAGTAGTAGCGGGGAGTAGAGGAGTAGTTAGAGTCAATGTTATTAGAGTAGAACCTGGCTCAGCACTAACAAAACACATTGTCGAAGAATTAAGAGTAGTAGATGGTAGAATACAGCCATCACCCGAGAGAGACACAATGCATGTGGGTGTTGTATATAGACACTCTTCTAGTGGTGGATACAGTACTGGGTTTATTCAAAACCTTGGATTTAAATATGGAGCTGTAGCTCAAACAATAGCACACGACACACACAATATTATCTATGCTGGTTGGAGCATCAACGATATCAAGAGAGCCATTAAGAGAATCAAAGAGATACAGGGCGGTATAGTCATAGTCGACAATGGAGAAGTCGTAGTTGAACTACCATTGAGACTAGCGGGTTTAATGAGTATTGAAGAACCAGAAGTAGTATACGAGAAATACAAGTCGATTGTAAAAAAACTAGAAGAAAGAGACGCTGTATTCGAATACATCTTTATGACTCTCTCCCTCGTATCTCTACCAGTAATACCCGAGATTAGAATTACAGATAGAGGTTTAATTGATGTTAGAAAGGGGCGTATAATCCCCTTGATAGCAGAGTAACTTTTATCTTACACTCATACCAAATTATAAAATTGATAGGGGAGTATTTTGAGAGAAAAAGTAGACGTCCTCATCAAAGAATCCCTCATTGTAACAATGAATAGTGAGCGTAGAGTTCTAGATAGGGGTTTTATAGCGATTAGAGAAGGCATTATAGTGGATATTGGTGTAGGAGATGGTTTAGATAAGTATACAGCTGAAGAAGTAGTAGATGGAAAGAAGAGCGTCGTTATACCGGGTTTGCAATGTGCACACACTCACTTCTATGGATTACTGTTGACTGGGAGTCCATGGTTTGGAAAAATAGAGCCACCCACAGACTTCCAACAAAACCTTCAGAGGATATGGTGGGCACTAGACGTAGTACTAGGTTATGAAGAAGCATATGCTTCTGCATTAATGGGATCTATACTCTTCGCTCACTCGGGTGTAACTAATTTCTTCGACAATATTAGTAGTCCGAACACCATTAATGGTGTTCTAGACTCCATTGAAAAAGCAGTCAGCGAGGTTGGACTACGTGGATTTATCTCCTTCGAGGCAACACAGAGGCGTAGTGATGAAGAGGGGTTTAGAGGCCTCTTTGAAAACGAGAGGTTTATCAAGAAAAACAATAGTGATGAATCCAAACTCGTTAAGGGAGCGATATACGTCCACGCTAGTTTTACAGTAAAAGACGAGTTGCTAGTAAAAGCCAGAGAGCTCTCGGATAAATACAATGCACTACTCGCCATTCACGCCGAGGAGGGCCTCGTAGACGTCTACCACAATATAGAGCACTATGGAATGAGGCCAATAGAGAGACTATTTAAACTAGGATTCCTAGGGCCTAGAACACACCTAGTTCACTTGGTTCAAGCAACTGATGATGAATTATTACTGGTTAAAAAGAGTGGAAGCCATGTAGCTCATAATCCAATGAGCAATATGTTAAATGCCGTGGGAGTAGCTAAAATACCAGAAATGACTAAAATGGGTATTAATGTCGGGCTTGGAAACGACGGCTATATCTTCGACCAATACGAGAATATGCGTGCAGCATACCTACTACACAAGGTTTCACGTAGAGACCCGAGAGTAATGACTCCAATAGAAGTATTCGAAATGACTACTGTAAACGTTGCGAGAATGTTCCACCAAGAGAAACAGCTGGGCTCGATCGAGCCGGGTAAAAAAGCCGATTTAACCATACTCAAGCCAAAAACACCAAATACACCAGTAAACTCTAAGACCATATATGGACACTTAGTAAATACTTTCAGTAGTAGAGACGTTGATACAGTAATAGTCGATGGAAAATATGTGTTGAAGGAGGGTAGACTGGTAAACATAGACGAGGAAGAAGCCATTGAATACATACACAAAGTAGTCGAGAAGTTATGGGATAAATTAATGAGTGAGGGTGTTCCACAAATAGACTTTATTAAATAGTTTTTTCACCCACCCATCTCTGGGGTTATAAGTGTTACACGGTCTCCATTGTGTAGTTTATATTCTGGATTGTCTATTGCAATACCATTTATATGTATAACAAAAATATAGTGTCCTTGAAAATATCTTTTAGCTAGCTCCGGGTTTACTTTTTCACCAATGGCTCTAATTAAGTCTTTCAATCTCGCTTGTTCTGGTAGTTCAACTTCTAGAACGTTTACACCTGATATATCACTAGCTCTTCCA
>DADP01000017.1 GCA_002495025.1 Desulfurococcaceae archaeon UBA285 | reverse complement strand
ACCTGATATATCACTAGCTCTTCCAAGGAATACAACAGTTACTTTCAATGAAACACACCTGGGCTCAATAATAATGTGTTATCTAAGACCCCAAAAAATATTGAACAAGAGTTTTTCACTCTCATATTTCTTCATTTGTTGTAAAGAAAGTAAATGCATCTATAAATCCATAAATTAAACTTACAAGTATTATTGTATAGAGTAGTATACTCAAATCGAATTCTACTTGGAGTACGGTGTCTCCCATGGTTATACTTGTCTCTACTACCCCGCCATTTAAAACCTCGTAGAGTATTAGTGCGCCGAAAAGCTTTGTTAGTAAACGTAGAGGTATTGAAATAGGATTGTTTTTCAATAAACTCTCAGCTGTACTCAATGCTATAAAGAAGAAGAGGAAGAAGGAAAGATCTTTTTCTGCCACAGATATTGGAGTTTGAAGTAGAGATGAAAGTATTTCTGGGAGTAGTAAAACATAGACCACGTAGTATGTTAACCCTAAAATAACTCCAACAACTACTTCTTTAACAATAAATTTAGTGGTTTCTCTAGGCATTTTCTATCACTCTCTAATACTAACTCTATATAACCCGGCGATCTTAAATGAGTATTCTTCAATCTTTAATTCCAGGCCTTGCAATCTATCAGCACTAACTATGATGCTTCTAGTATAATTCCCTCTTACAATATCCCCGTATTCAATGGTTTTATTGAGAATTTTCAGAGTAAAGTCTTTTAGTGGGATACTTCCATTATAGCTAATTGTTATTATTAATTCTAACTGGTTTTCTCCTAGTTGCCTAATATTGAATTCTGTAATTGAGAGTATATTAGGGTCTTGTGTAGTCTCAACAAGGAATATTGCTAGTGGTGTGAGTGTTGCTAGAACTATTAGTGTTAATACTACTGCGATTCCTGTTTTTGCTGGGGTGAGCATTCCTTACTACCCTTATTAATTCTGTGTACTTCTACAACCGTGTTCAACCCGTTCTTTAAGAGTATACTACCACCCCACACCATTACGCCGAGAAATCCCAATTTCAATACCAGGTTTACTAGTTCATATGCTGTATTAGTTATCGCCTCATTTAGTGATGATCCTTCGGGTAAGATTGGTTTGTATGTTTGATATGCTTCATACGCTAAGTAAGCTCCTATTAACACGATTATTAAACCCAGCAATAAGACAATAACACCTATTAAACCAGGATTAAAATCCATCTTCATATTGCATCAACCCATACTTTTAGACTCAATAATACTACTTAAAATACTATAAGGAGAGGCTAAAATAATTAATTTACCACTAAGAGTAGAAGAAAGCTTTTAGAAATACTATTTAGATATTCAATACGTCAACATAGAATACGTTTTAACGAGTATAACGAGGATTTACCCAGAGGCTAGAGGATTGTTAAATATGAGTATTCAAATGCGCAAAGTAACATTCGAAGAGTATCTTGAATTCATTAAAAACAATAGTAAAATAATTGTTGAAGACCAAGTAGTAGAGCTTAAACCTATTGAAATTACCAGGTTATTTCCTACTAGTGGAGAGTTGACTGATGTATCTACAACGGTGTGGAGTTTTCCCAAGAGGGGTTCTTGGGCTACTCATAGAGGCGACTATAGGGGTAATTGGGCTCCGCAAATACCTAGAGCATTAATGTTAATGTATACCAAGCCGGGAGACATAGTGTTAGACCCGATGATCGGCAGTGGAACAACATGTATAGAGGCAAAACTACTAGGTAGAAACTGTATTGGTGTAGATATAAACTACAACGCAGTGATGCTCGCACTACACAGGCTCTACTATTTACTAAGAGCGTTCGAGGAGAGGCAAGAGTTATTAAAGGAGACACCGGGCGACACTGTAGAAGAAGTAAGGAAGGCATGGGTTAAAATCTACCATGGTGACGCGAGGAGACTAGATTTAATACAAGATGAAAGCATTGACTTGATAGCAACACATCCACCCTACTACAACATCATAGAGTACAATAGCAGTGAATACGTTGAAGGTGATTTATCGCGAGCTCGTAGCCTTGAAAAATACCTTGAATGGATACGTAGTTGCGCCAGAGAATTCTATAGAGTATTAAAGCCCGGCAGGTATTGCGCTGTATTAATTGGAGATACGAGAATACACAAACACCATGTTCCAATATCACACTATGTACTAAGAGTATTCCTCGAAGAAGGCTTCATACTAAAAGAAGAAGTAGTCAAGATACAACACAATATGAAAACCACGAGGGAAGTATGGAGCAAGATTGGAAAAAGAGACTTTCTACTAATAAAACACGAGAAACTATACATATTTAGAAAACCACTAGGAGACAAAGACCGGGAAAAACACAAATACAGCACACTAGTAAAAACCTAGCATCTACAATACAGCTTTATATAGGCTCTAAAAATATAGTTTCCATAGTGATGATGGAGGTTTCGACTGAAAGAATGATGTATAAAATGGGTCCTTACTGAACAATACTGAATAGACTAGAAGATCCTGGTTTAAACCAGGATTTACTGTGGAGTAAAAATGTGGAAAACCCCGCGGTTACCCTGCTTCACGCTCCCCCGAGAATCGAGGGCGTCTGCAGGGTCTTCTAAATACCATATTTTTCTACACGGGATAAAATTGTTTACTTTGGAAACCATTATTGTATATATCGGTGAGAGCTAGAAGTATTACATTAATTTCTCTATGACAATCGAAGTTAGTATCTTTATTGATGTGTAAGATCTAGAATTATACTTGAAGTTAATTTATTTAAATATAAGTGACGAATTTATATTGGGGTGTCTATGGAGTTAATTTTGTGGATTGCCGTTGTAATCTACCTCCTAGCTATGCTTGGTATAGGAGTGTGGGCTAAGAAATTCATTAAGTCATCAGATGACTATCTTCTCGCTGGTAGAAGACTTGGAGTACTACTAGCTGCTGCCACGCTTGCTACTACTCACTATGGTGGTGGATTTGTTCTTGGTGGTGCATCGTGGGGTGTAAAATATGGTCTGGGTGGCTTCTGGTATGGTGCAGCTTGTGGTTTGGGATTGGCATTACTAGGTATTACTTTTGCAAAGCTCTCGAGGGCTCTTTCACTATATACTGTTCCCGAAATAATGTATTTAAGGTATCGTAGTAGCAGTGTTCAAACACTATCTGCTCTACTATCGCTCTTAGCGTTAATAGGTATAACGGGTGCACAGGTGTGGGCTGCTGGAGCTATATTTGAATCAATGGGGCTTCCTGGACTTTGGGGTTCAATTCTCGCTACAGTGATCTTTATAGCATATACAGCTATTTCAGGTCTATGGGCAGTTACACTAACAGACTTTGTCCAGTTAATCCTGGGTACTCTGGGTGTTATAATAGCTACCGGACTTGCATTGGTTAATATAGGTGGTTTCACTGGTATAGAGAGTAAACTCGGAGAACTATATAATAGTGGGGTAATTAGTAGTCCACCCAGTGAATACTTTAATGTGTTTTCACCGGGAACTTCTATTATAGTTCTCACAGTTGCCGCTACTGTTATGTATACATTGATAGGACAAGACTTCTACCAGAGGTTATTTGCAACAAAAGACGAGAAGACAGCTGTAAAGGCCTCGCTTCTCTCGGGAATACTCCTCGTAATAGTCTCGTTTATACCACCAATAGCTGGTATGGCTACACTAGCATTTTCACCAGAACCAGAAAAAGTTATTGCATCACCAAGAGTGGCAGTACCCCATTTAATTCTAGTAGTGCTTGGACCAGTTTTTGGAGCATTGTTTATAGCAGCAGTACTTGCAGCTATAATGTCAACAGCAGACTCTCTTCTACTTGCAGCTACATCACACATTGTTAGAGACTTCTGCTACAAGTTAAACCCGAAAATCACTGATAGACAAATGCTAAAACTCTCTATACTAGTTACAATTGTAGTCGGTGTATTCTCATTAATAACCGCGTTGACTGTTAGAGGAATAATCGAGCTACTCATATACTCCTACGACCTCTACACCTCTGGTGTCTTCATACCCTTTGTACTAGGCCTCCTATGGAAACGAGCATCAAAAGAAGGAGCATTGGCTGGTATGATAGCGGGCTTTATAGCGTCATTAATGGGTATAATGGGCTATATACCAGTAGAAATATATGAAATGATCTATGTATGGGGAGCACTAGTTTCACTAATAGTAATGATAGTAGTAAGTCTAATTACAAAACCAACACAACCCGAAGAAACCCTAGCAAAACTACTCAAATGGAAGTAGTACACAAAACTTTTTTAAATATCTTATACATTCTTTCAACCCACATATCAAAACCACAAATCCTCATTCACAATACGCAATATGTATAATCCAGGATAGAATTATCTGTTCTAAAAACTAAGAAATGGATGAAAATAAAATTAGTTTCAATGAAGAATACTCTCCGCTGACTTCATTTACCAGTCTTGAGGATTTTTTCTCTAAACTCTTTTACTTCTCTATAGATTACTGGTGATAGAAGTAGGAGTACTATTAAGTTTATATATACGGGTATTCCAGATGTTATATCGCCTATGATCCAGAAGACTGCTGGGACTATGCCAGCATAGATACCTAGAGCACATACAATCCATATTATGAAGGGGCTTCCTACCTGGAAGAATCTAATTACTATGTCTCTAGCTTTCGGCTTATTCTCAAGCCAGAACCTGGCTTCTACCTCGTAGTATGTATACCATCCTATACTTGTAGTTAGTACAAATATAAATAGAGTTATGTATAGGATGATTGGAGCGATTGGACCATACACAGATCTAAACGCTGTTAAGACAGCTGTTACTCCTCCATACCCGGTTTCCCATACACGTGTTGTTGTAACAATGAGAGCTGTTATAGTACAAACTATTATTGTATCTACAAAAACCTCCATAGCACCCCATATTGCTTGTTGCATTGGATACTCTACTTTTGCTGTAGCGTGTATGTGTGGTGCTGAGCCCCATCCAGCTTCATTGCTATATACAGCTCTCGCTACACCTACTTGTATAGCTTTAGCAATAGTTGCACCAGCAAATCCTCCTATGGGGGCTAGTGGGGTAAAAGCATAAGTAAATATATCAGCTATTGCTCGAGGTATTTTATCATAATTAGCTATGATAACTCCAAGTCCTCCACCAATATAGATAATGACCATGAGGGGTATCAGAAACTCGGCAACTCTTGCCACTCTAGGTATAAAGCCGATACATATTAGAGCTACGAGTAACGCGTAAATAAAACCTACTATAATTGCTTGTTCTTTTGTCAAGTTGAAACACGTCATAGCTCCTTCCATTATAGTGTAATTAGCCATAGACACTATTGCTGTACTACAGAATGTTATAGTGAACAGAAAAGCCAGGGTTTTCCAAGCCCACGCTGGCCATCCTCGTTCTTCACCAAGCCCTTTCTTTATATAGTATGGTGGCCCACCATAGGCTCTTCCATCCGGTAATACCTCTCTATATTTAATACCCAAGATTATTTCGGCCATTTTAATAGCCATTCCAAATAGGGCAGCCATCCACATCCAGAATACTGCACCTGGTCCGCCTAGAGCTATAGCGCTTGCAACACCAGCTATATTGCCCATACCTATTGTAGCACCAGTAGCTGTAGCCCACGCTGCAAACTGCGAGACTATTCCTGGGCCCTTACCCTTTCTAGCTTCAGAAATTTTACCAATTGTGTTTTTAACTATATAGCCAAAATGTCTAAACTGGAAGAAGCCCATTAAAATAGTTATGATTGCTCCAGCACCAAAGAAGAGGAATGGCATGTAGGGATTCCATATTATTTCATAGGCTATAAACTCTAGTAATTCCTCTATTGTAATGCATATCACCCCTACTAAATTAATTGTAAAGGGGAGAGATTATAAAGGTTTCTAGAAGTGGGAGGAAAATTATGTGGGATACATGGAGATTATGATAACTTAGTAGGAGATATTGTATTTTAACACTACAATATTAGAGGTAACTATAGAACCACGAGGAAAAACAACAATGATCTTCAAGATAATGCACCATTACAAATCCATTACGAGTAGTCCAGGTATTACAGAGATCTAACAATAGTAAATAATTTTATCTCGTGTAGTGAAATATGGTTTTTAGATGACTCTGCAGACGCCCTTGATTCTCAGGTTGATAAAAACCTATCTAAGAAATTCCAGTAAAATTTATAAAATTCAGCGTAGAAGAAAAATTTTGTTGGTGTCTGTAATGGCCTCTAGTAGAGGTTCTAGAGAAGCGGAAGCATTTGAGCTCGTCCTAAGGCCAGGAAGAAGACCTCTACTAATGCTTGTTGCAACACTACTAGGTGTAATTGCCGGACTAGTACTGGGCCAGCCTATTACCGGTATAAAGTTCCTGGGCGATATCTTCATCTACCTACTGAAGTTTATTGTGGGCCCCTTAATCTTCTTCTCAATAGCTTGGGCTATTGCAACAGTTAAAGAATATACTAGGCTTGGCAAGACTTTCGGTGGCTTCTTTGCCTACTGGTTTATAATGGGGATTATAGCAGCTGTTACCGGCTATGTTATGGCTACAATACTTAAACCCGGTGTGGGTCTTCAACTACCTCCACCTGAAGGCTGGACGGCTCCAAAGCCTGCTTCGCCTATTGACGTTATATTAGGGCTCATACCTAGAAACCCCATTCAGCCATTCTTAGAGTTAAACGCTCTTCAAATAATAGTTATGTCTATTCTAACAGGCTTTGGAATAGCTTTAACAGGTAAAGTCTCCCCGGAGACTAGAGACTTTCTCGTAAAGTTTATTTCAGCTGTTCTAGCAGTGGTTTATAAGATAATAGACCTCATATTGTGGTATGCTCCAATAGGTGTATTTGCTCTAATGGCTAACTTAGTAGCTACTGTTGGGACTATGGGGCTTACTGCAGTAGGTGCCATGATCGCAACACAGTGGATTAGCTATGCTATAATCCTCTTCGTGTATCATCCAATAATACTAGCTGTAGTACTCAGACTCAACCCACTCCAGTTCTGGAGGAAGATGTATCCAGCTATGATAACAGCTTTTACTACATGTAGTAGTTCAGCTACACTACCAGTTACTATGAGGGTTACCAGAGAACTTGGTGTACCAGCCGATGTAGCAAACCTCATACTACCAATAGCAGCAACAATTAACATGCAAGCAGTTGCCGCTGAAATGCCTATTTATGCTGTATGGGTGTCTCAAATGTACGGTGTATCTCTCGGAGGTCTTGAAACACTTCTTGCTCTATTAATGGGTGTACTAGGTTCAGCAGCCTGTGCTGGCATACCAGGTGGTGGTATAATGATAGCTGCTATGACTATGTCGATCTTAGGTCTTCCAATGGAGCCAGTTGGTTGGATTGCCGGTGTATACACCTTAATAGACATGCCGAATACCATGTTAAACGTAACTGGAGACCCGCTAGGAGTTCTAGTAGTGAGTAAGCTAGTACTAAAAGACTTCGACGAGCAGAAGTTTAAATCTAGGTAAAACAATGCTTTTTTCTTTTTTAGTGTTTAGAGGTGGTTTCTTGCGTAAGGTCTTAGTAGCTGGACATATAGGAGTAGGTCATACATACAGTCATAGCGGCTTCATCCAAGACGACTCCCTAGGATTTTCTTCTGCATTAGCTTTACTACGTAAATTCTACGATTTTGATACAACTATTAGAAGAGTCTACATAGAAACCCCTAGAAAAATCTGCGTCGAAACAGTTGATGGAGGAATAGGTTGTGCTACTCCTAGAAGAGGCCTTAATATATTTGAAATAGAGATTCTAAAGAATCTTGAAGGCGCGGATGCAACACTACCTCATCTCGCAACCCTTAAACTCTTTGGTAAAGTACGAGGAGGATGTGATGAAGTCCCTACATCAGTGGAGTATGCTCTCTCCGTAGCAGCTCTTAATACCGTTACAAAAAAGGTAGAGAATTTTATTTTCAGTCAAATAGGCAATGAAAGCGGTGTTATTGGAGGTCTTAATATTGAACTTCCCGAAGCCTCTCTCTCAGTAGTTATAACGGTAAACGGCTCAGGTAGTGGTATAGGGCCTATAGAAGACCTCGAGGGAAATATACCGGTAGGACCTAAGCGCCAGGTTATGGAGACACTTGGTAGTATTACAGTTCCATCAATCATCCTTGAAAGTAAGGCTTTCATACCAAACCTAGCTAGTAGAGTTCACGGCTCTGCCATTCTCTTGAGATACAATAAAGACTATGATAACGTAGTCGTAGCTAGAGCTGTCTCGAGAGTGCTATCCAGACTTGGAGTGAATTACATAGAGTTAGATGGCGCCTTTCCACGGTATTTTAACTCCATTGGGAAACCTAAAGCTGAAATAGTCTCTAAGATCCACGTGCTTGCTTCTACTTTAAGCAATTCTAAGAAATCCATGGATAAAGTGCTGGCTGCTTCAAAACTAGCCGAGATAGTCTGCGAGGACCTCGGAGGCGTCTTCTTTATGAGCGAAGATCTAGCCGAAGTAGTAGGCTCAGCAGGATTAGTACCAGGGACTGGCGTGGTAGTTTCTATTGTAGTAGGTGAAGACTATATGAACCAAGTTGGTATACCATATGCTACTAGAGAAGACGCTGACACTCTTGCTAAGATAGCTCTAATATGTATAGAGGAAATAATAGCTAACTATGAGGAGGTCATGAATGTGCTTAGGAATAGATATGTAGACCCCATCAAGGTGATAGAACTTGAATGAACCCGTGAGAATTCTAGTAGTAGGTGTTGGAGGTACAATAGCAAGCGTTAAAACCAGTAGAGGAATAGCTCCGGGAATGAGTGTCGAGGAAATTTTTAGAAAAGCACTTAGAGGTAAGCTCCCTGGGAATCTCAAGGTAGACTTTCTAGATTTAATGAGGGTTGATAGTTCGCTAATGTATCCAGAGGACTGGGTTAGAATAGCTAGTACGATATTCGAGAATTACTGGAGTTATGATGTTTTCCTAATACTCCACGGTACCGATACTATGTCCTACACAGCAGCTGCTCTGGCATTCTCACTTAGAGGACTTGATAAGCCGGTTGTACTGACGGGATCTATGAAAATCTCAGATGATATAGACTCGGATGTCCCTAGAAATCTATGGGACTCACTAATATTCTCTAGAGAGGCATTTAAACTCAACCTCTCTGGGGTTTACGTAGTATTTCATGGTAAAGCTATATTAGGGGTCAGAGCCAGCAAGGTGAGCTCCATAGATTTAGACGCGTTTGCTTCAGTAAATTACCCCTATATAGCCTACATACAGGGCGAGAATGTAATTGTAAATCATATACCATCAAGACGAGTAGAAGGATCTCTAAAGCTTGAAACCTCTTTCGATGATTCTATAGTGGTGGTGAAGGCGTTTCCAGGGATTAAGGCTAGCATAGTAGAGTCTATTCTATCAGCTGGAGTACGAGGTATTATAATTGAATCATTTGGGCTGGGAGGACTTCCAGAATGGTTGATCGTAAAGCTCTCAGAGATATCCGATAGGTTACCAGTAGTAATAACCTCTCAACCAATATATGGAGGAGTTGACCTTAGAAAATACGAAGTTGGCTTAAAACTCCTAGAAAGCGGGGTTATACCTGCCTGTGATATGAGTAAGGAAGCTACTATCGTTAAACTCATGTGGGTACTGGGTAAACTACGCGAGTTGAGTGGAAAGGAGCTTGTAAGTAGTGTTAGAAAAGAGATATTAAAGAACTATGAAGATGAAATAACTCCTTGCTACGATTTAACGTAGACTCCATTAAAGCATTCCAGAGATTAAGAGCGGGGTGTTGTAAATCCCTAAAGATAACTCTCTGAGAGCTTGTTGTTTTGATCACAGCGGTTCTTGAGGTATATTTCTATAGGGTTGAATACATTGATTCAACTTGTTATTTCTATTAAGAGTAATTCTACTGGTGTTTACACTCTCTCTAATAACATGTTCGACACTATTCCTACCACTACTAGTCAACCTAGCAATAAATATACTTACTCATCAATACTGTTTCAAAACGGCGTTCACTTTTCCATGTTTCAGGCTACAACATAGTTTCCAATGGTTTGATTGTATTGTAGGGTATAATCAAGATATAGAGTGTAGTCGAGTAATTGTTGGAGGAGTAGTACTTTTACATCACTTGTAGAGTGAGTCAGGGTTTTGATGGAGGAGATTGTTTAGCTCTACTGGGTGTTTGTATGGGTTTCTGTATGGGGAATGGGGTTGGGAATGTCTGGATTTGTGAGGGTGGAGTTATTCTGGTGTAGAGTGATTTTATCACTATGGGTGTTAGAATCTGGGTTATTGGGATGCTTAATAGTGTACCTGCAAACATGTCTTGTTTTATAGCTCCTATTCCAAGACTTAGTGTAGCTGCTGTAAGTACGACTTCTGCTCTGGGGACCATGCCTACTCCTATAATCAAAGACCTTATATTATCTAAACCTATTGCTCTAGAGGCCACGTAGCATCCAATAACCTTTGAAGTCAGTGCTACAGCTACAACTAGTATTATGGTAGTTAGCTCTGCTGGGAGCTCTCTCGAGAGTTCTCCTATTTCTAGTCTAGATCCAGCGTATATGAAGAATAGTGGTGTAAATATTGAAGATATAATCCACGTAGACTCCCTTATTCTCTGGGCGAAGTATCCAGAGCCCGCTATTCCCAATCCAAGAGCGTAGGCTAGGAGTATTGGGCTTAAACCCATTGTAGAACCCATGTATGCGAAGAGTAGTAGTAGTGCGAAGGCTATTGACACCACGCTTGCTTCATGTCCCAATCTTGAAACCATACTGAATAGTCTAGGAGTCAACATGTTTGCTAGATATGCTGTTCCAAACCATGCTACAAATGCTAGTATTGGTATTACAACTACGTGTATTACATCTGTAGATTTCACTGTGAAACCGTGTAGGAGACTCAACAGTGCTAAACCAATTACGTCGTCTACTACTGCTGCTCCAATTACGAGCTGTGCTTCTAGAGTATTGAGGGCACCTAGTTCTTCAAATGTCTTTACTGTAATAGAAATCGATGTAGCAGATAGTATAATCCCCATTGCCAAGCTCTCATTGAAACTCCTACCAATCAATGTAAATACGAGTAGACTAGTAGCTACTGCTCCTACAACTCCTCCAAGTGCTACAATACCAACACTCTTCATGTTTTCGGTGAATTGTCTAAGATCGCTTTCTAAACCAGCTAGAAACAATAGAGACATTATCCCTATATTCGCCAGTGCAATAGTTACACTAGTCAACTCTACGCCTGCAGAGTATCTAAAACCAGCTACAGCAATCCCCAATACAATATAAGCAATAATCCTGGGTAAACCAATCCTTGCAAACCCGGCTTCTAAAACCCTAGCCATTATTATCAATACAGCTACTTCTAGCAACCACGTATAGTTCTGCTCCATAACCCCCTCATACCCAGGATCTCTACCCTATCCATAATTGAAACTTTTAAACTTTACACGTCCTCCTCCACGAGAATTCCACGATAATCCATATCAATTACAGTTACATTAATCTAAAAACTAACTTGATCAGGAAAAACCTAAGTGGATTGTTCTCTCTAGTGGGTAGCTACATAGTATACAATGAATTTTAACTACCACGGCCTTGAAACACGTATAGGAAATACTGGTATAGCCTTCGAGAGCTAATGATATAATAGATAGGAGGCGATATCTTAGATCGAATAAATTAAGAAACAAGTTTTAATACCATTATATAAGTATTTTCAAGGTTAAAGCGACATCTAAGAAAATAGCAAGAGATAAGCTTATTCGTCAACTCGGAGGGCCCGGCTTCCAATACTTTGAAAAATTTATTAATTCACCCTCACAAAAATAATTTATTGAGGTATGTCCCCTTGGGATATAGTTATGGAAGTATTCCTACCAAAAAGATTTAAATTTCTAGTGGTTCTGGGGCTAATCCTGTGGACTGTAGGTCTATTATCATTCCCTTTCCTAAAGGACTTTACAATAATAGGTGGAATTCCATCAACTCTACTATACTTGTGGTGTCTTCAAATAGCAATGTGGATTGTAGCTATATTTGGAATAATTAGCTGGTTGAGAGGTGGTTCCTAGTGATTGGAGAGGTTGAGAGAGTTATAAATACACTTGTGGTTCTCATCTACATGGTTGCTATGATAGTTGTGGGATACTTTGCCGGTAGAGCTTCTAAGCGTACTGCTGAAGACTACTATTTAATGAGTAGAGAGGTTAGATTCATTTTACTAATGTTTACCTACTTGGCAACTCTCCAGAGCATGGTTGCCTTCCTAGCAGGAACTGCTAGCTATATGACTCATGGAGTAGCATATTTAATACTCCCAATATCTCAGGGTATGTTAATGACATTTCTAACTCTCCTTCTTGGTTGGCGTTATAGAGAGTTTGCTAGAGAGCATGGAATTCTCTCTCAGGGCGAGTTAGTCTACTATCGCTATGGGACAAAACTTGGTCAAATTATAGTTGGAGTAGCTGGTTACCTCTTCAATCTAGCATACATAGGGATCCAAGTAGTTGGAATGGCTTACATACTCTGGGTTCTAGGAGTTATGGATTACTATGTAGCTGTAGCTCTAATTGGTGGTATAACTCTAATCTACGTGCTTGTTGGAGGTCTTAGAGCTGTAGTTTGGAGTGACTTTATTCAAGGACTCCTAATGCTACTATTCTTTGTAGTTACTGGTATGTTTATATTGATACCACTAGGCGGTGTTTTAGGTATTTTAAATCTGGCCGTTAACTACAACCCAGACTTATTTAGACTTCCAGGGCCAGCAAAGTTCTATACAGACTCGGTCTATATAACTACCTATATAATATTGCCTCTCGGTCTCTGGTTATCACCACACCTCTTCATAAGACACTATTTTGCCAAAGATAGAAAATCCCTGATTGGTATTCCAGCTGGTATCCTACTATCTCAAGCCATTATGTGGGTCTTTATAGCTCCACTCCTCGGCTTCGTAGCTGAGGCTATACTAGGTCCTGTTAAACAATGGCCTATACCTAGAGCTGATCTAGCAATACCCTACCTACTAATGAAGTTTGCTCCGTGGTGGCTAATAGGTCCAGTACTAGTTGGAGCAGTAGCTGCTGGAATGTCTACTGTTGACTCGCAAATGCTTGCCGAGGCTCAAATACTAATTAGAGATGTTATAGAGCCAATAATAGGTAGGAGATTTAGCGATGAAGAGGCTATAAAGTACGGGAGAATAATAATAATTGTAACATCAGTAATAGCCTTTATAATCGCTCTATTCCCACCACCACTACTAATAGACCTAATGGTGGGAGTTGCATTCGCCGGGTTTGCACAGTTCTTCCCAGCACTCGTACTCGGAGCATTTATAAAGAGGATCAACAAATACGGCGTAGTAACAGGACTAATAGCAGGACTTGGAACAGTTATAACAATACAAATATATCAGTTAATCTATAAGATAACTCCAATAGGCTACTTCATGGGAATACACAACGGCGCATGGGGACTACTAGTAAACATACCCCTCATTCTAATAGTATCACACCTAACTAGAAGCAAGCAATAACTCCCTCTTACCCCAGAACACTTTTTATTTTTTCTATCTCTCTTTCTAGTTATTGAACACGTGATAATTACTTATTGGTGGTATTAACGTGGAGTTTCCAGGTTTATGCAGCGATCTTGAGAGTTTCGTTATTGTGTCTAGCGAGGTAAAACCTCTAGGTATACACTTGGCATATACAGTTTCATGGATGGAGAGGAATGTATTATCATCTAGTTATCCATTTGAAAACGAGGTTGAAAAACTAGTAGAGTATATTAAAAACAATTTCACACTGGAGTATTTAAAAGAGCATAGAGTTGTAAGGGCCTATAGAGACTTCTACTGGCGTCTAGGTATAGACCCCACAAAGACCAGGCCTGCAAGCGAAGCCCTGGTTAGAAGGGCCCTGAGAAACCAGTTTCCCAGAGTAAACCCCGTAGTAGATGCTGGTAATATCGCCTCGGCCTATACACTCATACCCATAGGAATATATGACCTAGACAGAGTCCAGCCACCTCTAAGAATAAAATTGAGTAGTGGAGGCGAAGTATTTAAACCAATAGGTGGAAGAGAAGAAGTCCTCGACAAGGACACACCTATACTTGTTGATAGTAAAGGCACGGTATTACACATCTACCCACACAGAGACTCAATTGAGACATGCGTCACGGATACCACTAGGAGAATAATAACTATAGCCGCGGGAGTACCCGGAGTCGAAAAAGAACTCGTGGTGAAAGCAGTAGAGATAGTTGTCAGATTACTCGGGAAAATCGGGTGGAACTCCTGTAGTAGAATAATCTACAAGTACTGAGAATCCATGTTGTTTAATTCTACTCGTAGGAGAGATTCAAGTGTAGGCAATGCGTGAGAATGCCTCTAGATGATTTGAGAAGCATATAATGAGATAGAGAGTAATTATCTATGTATTCGACGATTTTTGATGGAATTTCACCGTCTATACCATTAATGGTGGCTACCGCACCATGGTCTAAGTGTCGTTGGAGACAGGTTGGTTATGTATAGTTTAACACTATCCCTATAGGCTTTTCATGGAATGAGGGCTATGAGATACACTACTAGGCTCGATCCACGACAACCACGACTTTACGTATTCTAGCCAATACGAATGCTTCAACTACGGTAAGGGACCAGCCAATACTCAACTCAATGCTCGGACTTAGAGAACTTGGACACTACCTCTCTACTATAAAGACCCACCCTAGATCCCTCCCAATAGGACCAGTCTCAAGGTTTTACATAATTAGAGAATCTTTTTCATAGTAGTAGTAGAATAGAAGGAGATTTTTCACTATGGGGTATTTAGGGGGATGAAAGGTGTGTAAAAAACTTGGTTATAGGGGTTTTTGTGGGTTTACTAGGCTTAGGAGTAGGTTTGCTAGTTTTATGTCTTTCTGTGAGAGTTTTGAATATAGCAACTCGTACACGAGTCTTCTAGTGTCGTATTTCACGTATGAGAGTTGGTCTACGTAGTCGAGTGCTAGGGGGAACCCAGTGCTACTAGTGATTTTTGAAAGGGCCGAGACTATTTTCTCTACGCTCCAACTGGAAGACTCTGCGATTTCTGTTTTTATAGCTAGATTAATCGTCTTCAATTCGGGCTTGTAGAAGACTACTTTAACCTTACCAGCATATTCCTTATAGGCTTCAATGATTCTTCTAATCCATTCATATCTCGCTTGTATCCTTGAAGCGATGTTCCTATCGAGTTTATCTAATATCTCTCTAATTCTTGGTTTTTGAAGCTCCTCGAAATACTCTTTATAAGTACCTATTGTAAAGTATTCACCATGTTCGAGTATTATAGACGCTATTACTCTATCACTCAATCCAATATCGAAGAGTTCATAGAGAACCCTGAGATCACTGGAATAACTCCTCTTTAAAACACCAATTATTGGCGTGTCAATCCTCCACGCTAGGTCGAGGGCCTTTCTCGTTAATTCTTCTGCTTCCTCCATGAGCTCGCGGGTTTCGCCTGTGATAGATACATCCTCTTCTTCGCCATATCTTGTTAAAATTTCCCCGTCTACTATTGCTATATCGAAGTCTATTTTTCCCTCTTTCTTTTTCTCTAGTGCTTCATGGAGTGCTTTACGCTCGTATACTTTTGCTTGTACACCAGCGAGGTCTCTATCCCGGTGGTAGCTAACAAATGCTTTGAGGACTGGTGGAGAATTGTATTTATCCCCCATTACTATTTCCGCGACTTGTATAATCCAGATGTATCCTCCAGCTACTTCTATGGGTGGAACAGTATAACTAGAATCAACAGCATATGTAGAAAGCTCTCCAGTATACTCGGGGAACCTCTTTATATCTAGTTTTTGTCTGAGTTGTTTACGTATTTCCTCGATGTTTCCAGCATTCTCGAGTATTTCATCTACTACACTGTCTAATTCGCTAGCGATTACCTCAGGTATTACACCTACTGGTTCTTCCTCGGCCAGACCTCCTTCACCTCAATTAATACGGGATACTTTAATGGATTACCATATCCGGCAAAGTAGAATTCTCTAGTTGCTAGTATTGCTATATCATCGTATTCTATACCGCCGAGATCCAGTATTCCCTCCAGGTTCTCTAAGTCTCCAGGTGTTTGTAGCTTGCTGAAGAAGAAGGTGTTTATGTTGTTTCGTATATCGGTACTGAAATCTATAAATCTCTGGCTGGCAAGTACTAGTCCGAGACCCCATTTCCTTCCCTCTCTAGCAGTTCTCTCAATCATGTCAACACTGGGTTTGCTAGTAGCATAGTTATGTGCTTCATCAATCACCACAAGGATTTTTACGGGTTGTTTTTTCGTATCAATTTCCTCCCAGATCTTTCGGAGTATAGAGTACACAATATACCTTCGTTCTTCTTGTTTCACACTGCTTAAATCAATGACGACTTTTTTATCCTTATTCAATTTCTCTAGTATATCTCTAGCAGTAATCTTCCTCTCATTTAAAGATTTGAAGAAGTCTTTTTGTAGAGATATCGAGACACTAAGTCTATTCATAGTTGAAGCTTTCGCCTGTGAAATACTCCTTAATACTTCCGCGACGAGTTTTCCAAGTTTATCGGCCTTCCACTGTGTATTTTTCAATTTTTCTTCTATGTCTGTGTTTTCGAGTAATTCTGGTAGTTTATTTAATTCCTGGGATAGCTCTGATGGCTTTTTGCCTTTTTTATCTGTATCACTGATAAATTTTTCAACGTTTCCTTCGTGTAGTATGTAGAGAAGAAGCGAGATGTATAGCGCGTCTTCCGCGACATCTTTTACAGATATTTCTCGTTTTAGGTAGTCATATATCATTTCATGATCTTGTATTATACTAGAGGCATTTACTACATGGTTTTCAAAGTAATCTTTATAGTCTTGCCCTGAGTGATCGAATACTAGTACTTTCCAGTCTGTTTTTTCTAGTACTTCGTTTATTAGTGCCACTACTAGTCGTGATTTTCCTGTTCCTGTTGCTCCTACTATTCCAATGTGGTATTTTAGTGCATCTGGTTTTAATGGTATTTCTAATCCGCTGAATTTGTGTTTTCCTAGTACTAGGCCAGTTTCGAGTTTTAGATTTACGTCTCCTGGTGTTTCTACTAGGTATACCTGGCTTCTCGGTGTTGGTGGTTGTCTTGGTGGCTCTAACTGTCCGTCTGGTTTGAGTACTCCTAGTACTCTTACATTCATTGTTTCAAATACTACTTCTTTACCGTGTTTTGCTAGTTCTGGATTATCTATAATACTAGACCTCATATTCTGGTTGAGGAGTGGATCGTTCATTCTCAGGCTGCGTATGACTCCGAAGTATTCAGTGTTCTTCTCCTCGTCTTTGATTACTACGAATGCGTCTTCTTTGACTAGGTTTTCACAACCTTTATATACGTGGATAGGAACGTTGACGGGTGAGGAGCCGCTTACAACTACTCCTATAGGCTTCAAAGACATCCCCGTCTCTAGTTATCGCTTCTTATATATTTATACCCAGCTTACTCCTCACCTTCTCTCTTGCTCGTTGATCCGAGTATTGCGAGTATTACTACTGCTATGATTACTACTAGTATTGTCCCAGCGATTACTCCAGCTATGAATTTGGTTTTTGAGCTTTTCACGCGGAGAGATACTAGTAGACCAGTCCCCCATGTGACTCCTATTACTATTAGTGCTCCTTCTGCTAAACCCGTATATCCCTGGCTTAACTGTATATATCCATGTCCTACTAGTACTACTAGGACTAGCGAGGTGATTATAGTTATTGCTATGCCGTATGCTAGTCCCGTGATGAATTCGTCCTCGGATTTTCTATTCACATAGATCACCATGTATAGTCGCTCTTTTCCTCGGGGCATGAACCAGGCGCTAGAAATAGTTTTATCATGGCTAAGTGGTATTCGTCTTTCCACGTCGAGTCTACCACTCTTGGTAGTGTATAGATTAATTGGTCCAGGTCCCATACTCTTTCACATTTTGGCTTGGGTAGTTCTACTGGTATTTTGGCCTCGGAGATCTTTCTTAGTGCTTCTCCAAGGTCTTTAAATACATGGATTTCCTCTTTCCCCTCTGGTTTAAGCCATGCTCTTCTTTGCTCAATAGTGTCTTGACTAATGAATTCAATGTATATCTCTTGGTCTCCCGGGTGGAAGATTATTTCTTGGAGTTTAGCTGTATTTACCTCGACTGGTTCTTCTAGTACTACTTCTACTTCATCTCTGTAGTACTCGTAGGTCGAGGTTCTTAGGTAGTATAGCATAATTCCTTCTCCAGTATTCTCTAATACAACTGCGCGGTCAGATAGTCTCAGTGATTTAACAATTATACTCCACTCCATACCAGAGTCGTTGACTAGTTTCAATGCAACTGGTTTACCCTTAACGAAGTATCTTAGTTTCTCGAAGTCTGGTTCTATGTGGCTAGCTAGGCTGTCTACTTGTTTGTAGAGTTGTTTTTCAGTTAATCTTACTCTATATGTTTTATTCAGTTTTCCACCACGGATCTCTGAGAGGAATACTTCTAGGAGTGGGTGTGACCTAATGAAGGAGAATGTAAAGACATTTTCTTCTAGACGGGGGAGGTTTGATAGTATAATACTTAGTAGGCATGCTTCTACCTCCAGTGCAGTGTACTTATCGCCTGGTTCTATTATAGATGCACTTATAGTTAAATGTGGTGCAGTGTGTTGTAAGTGGCGTATTATGAGGTAGAATAATGTTGTTTCAATTGATGATCGTAGCCCTCTAATACCGTATTGATCATAGAGGAGGCGGTCTATGTAAATAATCATTTCTCTAGTGTCTGGTTCATACCATCCACTTATAATACCACAAGGGCTCTCCGGCAACCACGGCCATCTCGGTGGTTGATCACTGGAGGTTTTGAGTTTAACAGTGAATTCTAATACTTCTTGGGGGATCTCCCTGAAGCGCGCTGATGACACTGCATCTAGGAATATAGACCTTATTTCTTCACTTATCTTTACCTCTATGGATTTAGAAAGAGTTTCTAGGAATACGCGTTGACTAGTTGGAGAATCCTCCATTTTTACACCTCTAATTATTTTTTCTAGTGAAGAGGACGGGTTTTAAACAGGGTTAATGGGTTTTTCCCATTGCTAATAACGGCTCAATGAATAGTAAACGGACATAGGGGATAAAAGTCCGCATAATATATTGTATGGCTAGATAGAGACGAGATTGATGGTAAATGACTACTCGTAAAGACTACTATTCAACCAGGGAGGTTGCAAGACTCCTCGGAGTTACTGATAGAACTGTTAGAAGATGGATTCAAAACGGCTTGTTAAAAGCTGTGAGAATAAAAAGGAAGTGGCTGATACCAGAATCAGAGTTAAAAGCCCTCACACCTAGACTACGCGAGCCAGAATTCAGCGTGTCCAAGGTGGTCGTTTACGTCTATAGAAGTATGACTCGTGAGATACTAAGAGAAGAATTCAACGAAGTATCCAATATATCAATTAACGAAGAAGCAAACCGCTGTATAAAAGCAGCAGTAAAATTCAAATGGAGAGTTGTAGAGGTAATTAGAGACATAGACTACACAGGCCGAGAGAGAAACGGTCTAACAAGACTAATGAAGCTGGCCAAACTACACGAAGTAGACGCAGTACTAGTATACTCGAAGAAAGAAGCCTTCGGAGAATGCAGTAGATTCATAGAAGAAGCACTAGAAGCACTGGGAGTCAGATTAATCGAAGTAGAAAAACTACTATTGTAAACACCGTAGTCAAAAAGATAATACCTTCTCAGGGATTTCAAATATTTTAATACACTACTACCGAGGATTCTATGATTACTACCAGTACACATTTGATAAGACATGCGAGAGTGGAAAGTATAGAGGCTTAGAGAGCTCTGGGTTCATAGAACCATCTATAACCCAGGTGAAATATTTACAATCATATAACTGATCGTTGTTATAATATAAATAAGCTTAATTAACCTTTGTCTGGGGTATTAGTTAATTGAGATGAGCAATCTATGCTTAAAGTTATACCAAAGAGTATCACTATAAAAAACTTCAAGTGTCTGAGAGATGTACACATCCCTCTAACCAAGTTAAACATAGTTGTAGGCCCTAATAGTAGTGGAAAAACAAGTATTATAGAAGCACTATATCTATTCAAATTAGTACTTAAACACGTTCAAGGCAGTGTTCCAAACCCATTCCTCTACTGGTGGAGCTATAGAGACGTAGTGTGGAGTCACGACGAGAAACTCAATATAGAACTAGGCATAGAATTCACAACAACATGGAAACCCTATGAAGAAAGTGAGCAAAGAATTATGAAAATGTTCCTGGAAAGCGATATTATAGAATTCAGTAAAGTAGAATACAGAGTCAATATTTCAGGACGTGGCGGCTTTAGAATACTCGAGGAAAAACTAAGTATTCCCGAAATGAACCTGGAGATCGTGTGTCGTGAAGGAAACTGTATATTTAGCTATGAAGGTGCAAAATACGATAGTGACCTATACGAGTTTGGATACAGGAACCTCTTAGAGGTTACATATGAATCCTTTAGGGTGTATTCTTATGAAGACCGTAGAGATTGGGAATCGGTCGTTGACAACGTTATACCCTTTTTAGAGGATTCTATTGCTCGTTTAATCCCAGACGAACTACGTGAGTTACTTAAATCAAAACATGAAACCTTTCATTATTACTATTATGGAATAGCAAGTGCTCTAGCAAGTCTCTACGTTTTACTAGATAGAATGGTTATTCTGTTCCCGGAAGCTCCTTTTAGAGCTCGCGAGCCAACACGAGTAACTAGGGTTGATATTCCTTCTCCTTTTGGTGATGATCTTGCTTCTTTCTTGTTGACTATGTATGGTGGTAGAATACCAGAGGGTGCTAGATCTTCTCTTAGCTATGTACTCGATTCTCCCGATATCGATGTGAGAGTTGTTCCTACTACTGATGGCAGGGTGTTTTTAGAGGTTGTAGAGAGCGGGGTGGGGTTTAATCCTCCATCTATTTCTAATGGGTTGCTCAAGGTTTTAATTGTAGAGTTGGCTCTTGATATGAGTAGTCCGCTTATCGCCGTAGACGAGTTTGAGAATTCCCTCCACATTAGAGCGGTACATAGGCTTTTAGACGATGTGAGAAATAGTGACAGCGTCTTTATTGCAACAACACATTCCCCAGCTGTCATAGATCTTGTAAAACCCAGTGAAGTCATCATCGTGGAAAGAAAGGGCTTGGAAGCCCACCCCAGGCGTTTTGAAGACCCGGAAGCCCTAGCTAGGAGGCTTAGAGAACTGGGTGTTACGCTGGGAGAGTATCTTGGATACATTGCTCCATAAAGTTATAGTATTCACAGAAGATACTTATGGCGAGGAGGCTTTACGTATTTTATTCTCTAAGCTATACGAGCTCGGAATAATTAAAGTAAAAGTACATGTTAAAGTCATGCCTGGAAGGTGTAATGCTAAACTTAAACGTGTAATTGAAGCCTCCTGCCGCGAATACGATAAAGTCATACTTTTAATTGATGGTGATGGAGACCCAGAGACGGCTAAACGCAGAGAAGAAGAGCATCTACCGAGAGAAGGAAATCTTAGAGATAAAGTAGAAGTAATACCCAATA
>DADP01000031.1 GCA_002495025.1 Desulfurococcaceae archaeon UBA285 | reverse complement strand
TCTCTAATCAAGTATTTCTTTACGACTCCTAGTTTTAACAAGCTATCATCTAACACGATCAATATATCTGCTTCACTAAACATTCCATGTTTAAGTATTGGTTTATCGCTTAGTCTAGCATATGCTGCTACTGGTGCTCCTCTTCTCTCAGCACCGAAGAATGGAAAGCTCTGAGCGTATTTAGACTCGTAGATTGCTGCTTGTACCAGTATATTTGATGCTGTTACTCCTCCCTGCCCTCCTCTCCCCAAGAAAATCATTTCATATAGCAATAATTACACCCATTACATGTATATACAAAAGGGTTTTTTATATACCAGTATAAATAATAAACCATAGTTTACACGTAGAGGTTTTCACAATATCTCAAAAATTACTGTTTGTATTTAATAACATGGTGTGTATTATAGTAATAGAGAGGGCTTAGAGTATGACTATATATTGGGATAGATGTGATCTATGCGGCCAGTATAGGCCAACTAGGAGTTGTACAATAATACCGAGTTTACAAGTAGATATACACTGCTGTGCAGCATGTCCCTATAGAGGTAATAAGTGTACTTCACCAACTTGGAAAATAGAAGTTCCAAGTACAGGGTTGAAAACACGTAGAGAAATATCGAGTGAGGAAAAAGAACGATTACTTAGAGAGTTGGAATCTCTATTGAAAGGTAGTTAAACAACGAATACTACGCTCTAGGTGCTATCCAGTATACTAGTCTACCTCCTCCGAGATCATATTCTACTTTTAATGGTTTACCAGTATCAAATGCTACTACTACATTTTTAGATGCTCCAGCAGCTCTCGCTGCAACTATGACTGCATCGATACTATATGAAGCTCGTGCTTTTTCCACGTCTGAATTCAATAGAATTAGTGGCGCACCTTCACGTAGAATACAAACATATTCTTTTTGCTGCTCCACGGATTTTATAACTATGCTGCCTTCTTCATAGCTAAACACTACTTCTTCTCCAATAAGTTTTAAGTCGCCAGCTATGTCTTTAAAGTCTTGTGATAACATTGAGAAACTCACTGCAAGATCCAACTTCATTTCTGGTATTGCCTCGACGGGTCTTGGTATTAATGGTATTCCAAACTCTCTTTCAACACCTGTTTTTCTATCTCTAAGTATCATTACGAGTTCTCCTGTTTCTTTATTAATAGTCAATGTTACAACATCGTTTCTACTAGCTCTTCTAATAATCTTTTTCAACTCTGAAGTAGGTACTATAAACTGCGTTTCTTCTTCTACAACTAGTTCTTCGAATTCCATTCCGGGTAGAGAGACCACGGCAAGTATTGTTTTGTCTGGTGATAAAACTTTTATTTCAACGCCATTGCTACTTACAAAGAACGGTATTTCATCACTTAGTTTTACAAGCGCTTGAAATATCTTTTTGAGTTTTGATGCATTTGGATGTGTAGCTCTAAACAACTCTCTTCTCCCCCTTAAACTATTTTTTAATGCTTATAGAGATATATAAAAGGGATTAAAAGTGGAGATCAATGTCTACTACGATATTGCTAAATACCTCCATGTAAAACTAGATAGAGAGAAAGCACTAGAATTC
Organism: Desulfurococcaceae archaeon UBA285; assembly: GCA_002495025.1. Classification (GTDB taxonomy): domain Archaea; phylum Thermoproteota; class Thermoprotei_A; order Sulfolobales; family Desulfurococcaceae; genus UBA285. The sequence continues at coordinate 28,436 of DADP01000031.1, read as the reverse complement.
ATAGATAGTATTATATCAAAACACGGTATTACACGAGACTTAGAAGAAACACGTAGAATAATAGAAAACTTTGATGAATTCTATAGTATCGCACGTAGAAAAAGCGATGGCTACTTAATAATACAAAAAGATAGCGGAGATGTTGTACGAGGTAGAGTAGTAGTACATAAAATCAGATTGATTATAGAAGGCAATGTAAAAACCGTAGAGTTAATTATTGATCGAAGAGTATCCAGAGAATTAATAGAATCGTGTTTAAGAGAAATAGGGTTTTCAAAAATAAATTATGTAGAAGAGTAGTACTTCAATGATTAAAAAGAGTTCTAGTGAAAAAGATTATTGTTTCTTCTTGATGAATAATCCCACTAGTAATCCAACTACCAATCCAATTATGCCGGCCACTACTGCAATATCGTATTTTTCTACTTCAACTCTCTCTACACTTGTAGTTGTAGTTGTTGTTGTTGAAGTAACAGTGTTTACTAGGGTTTTAGTCTCTGTATGGGTTTCTGTATAAGTAGTTGTAGTGGTAGTGGTTTGATACATTGTTGTTGTATGTGTTATTTCTCTGGGTACACCCATTAAATCAATCCATATTGGGTTAACTATTGCTCTATTACCCTTGCCATCATAGACAATTAACACGACAAATCCTGTTTCACCACCCATAGTGGCGTTGACTACGGGTATTGATATCTCTAAATTGACACTCTGTGTCTTGTTGAGTGGAATAGTCTTTAGTAATACGCCGTTCTTTCCATATATTTCTAGTCTATCAAGCCCGTAGACCGAGAACATAGTTGTTTTTACTGTGATTTCATCCTCTAAGCTCTTAGCAAATATAGTTGAACCCGGTATGGGGTCTGTGAATATGAATGGTCCATAAGATATAAAGGAGTGGCCGTTTTTCTCCGCACTGGCCAGTGCTTCAATACTGGGATCGTTTGGCAAGTATACTACTAGTCTTGGTTTACCAGTATATGTCTGGGTTAACACGTCGTGTACATCGCTTCCCGCCGTTAAATACTTTCGTATTCCACTACTCCACAACATAAACATCTTCATGAGTGTCTTGTTGTCGTCAGTGCCCCACGGCCCATTTATTTCTGCAGTATCCCATGCCTCGTAGTAGCCACCGGGTATGTTGTTTAATTCCTGGGCAATGAATAATCCACCAATATATGGATGGTTTGCTCTTACAACGAGTGCACCAGCATTTCTTGCAGCTTCAATTATCTCTCTCAGTGTTCCTCTATACACTAATTTCTCTGGGTATAACACGGGGTATACATTGAAGTGGGCCCAGTCTGGAGATATTTCTACACCACATATAAATGGTACTCCTCTCTGCTCGGCAAGTGTTTTGATTACTGGGCAGTTTCCAATATAGTCGTGGTCGCTTACAAATATAAAGTCTAGTGCAGATGCTAATTGTGAAACCACGAGTAGGTTTGGTGGTGTTTTTCCATCCATGTAGTCGGAGTGGTGGTGTAAGTCTACAGTATACCATCCATACTCTTGTGGTTTAAACAATATGTTTACTGTTACATTGACTTCTACTGTTTTTTCTGATTCAATAGTCACTGTCACAGACTCTGGTAGACTAATAAAGTCTGCTCCATATCCAATAGTTATATTGTATGTACCGGGAGCTAGCTCTACTTCGGCACGTCCAATTCTAAAGAGGTCAGTATATGCTGTTGTAACAACCATGTATTGTATTGGAGGAGTATATCCACCACTTATCAGTATTCTAGCATCTGTTGGTTGACCAGTATCGTTTCTAAACACATTAACTATTAGTTTGCCCGCTACTGGTAGATCTGTGAAATCAACTGTCTTTTCTTCACCTAGCTCTATTGTTACCTCTATACTACTACTTGGACCATGAGACTTAGCTACAGCTGTTAAATTATAAGAGCCGGGTGCTAGAAGAGGCATTTCATATACTCCACTAGAATCCGTTATACTCCAACAAATTGGTTTACCATCTCTATAAACTACTACTCCGGCATTTCCTAGTTTCTCGCCTCTGCTGTTTAATACTCTGCCAGATACTACTCCAAAAGCTCCTTCTTTGAATTCATAAATGATTTTCATGAGTCTACATAAATCGGGTTTATTTAAGACAACTAGATATGCTTTGAAGACTCTGCTTTCACCTGGGTTTAATGTTACCTGGTAGAATGGATCAACAAAGTATGTGTGGAGAGAAATGTGTGTATATCCAGGTGCATATAGTCCTATTGCAAAGTCTTCGTGGTATCCTGCAACCCAGTCGTCTGCTATACTAGTTCCAAGTATTGGCATTGTAGGCAATCTCCCAGTTCCGTAACCGGGTACAAACGTCCATCCACGTTCAAACGTTATAGCTGGCCCCATTATCAAGTTTGAATAAGTTGTACTACCAGCATTAGTTACATTAACTGTTACTTCGAGGTATGGTTTACCAGATTCGAGTACATAGGTATACTCTACAAGGAGGTCTCTCCACTTTCCAACAGCTCTTAGTACTGCTCTCGACGAGCTCTGCTCTACTATATCTAGGTTTGTAATTGTAGCCCAGTTGCCCCAGTCGTTTAATGGAAAACTAAATTGAGCTGCAACATCTGCTGTTTTCTCGCCTACTGGTGCAATATCAATTATGTGTCCTGGAGTAATACCCCATGGTGGAGTAGTACTAACTCCAAATGCTACTGCTAAGTACTCATTCATTAATGTAATGTCTTGGGGGCCCTTAGCCTCTCCCTCCATTATTGGTGTTGGCCCAATAATTACTCTTACACCCTGTGTTGACTCGGAGTTTATAGTAGTTAGTAGTGTTGTTAGAGGGTGTATGAGTGATACTATTATAATAGAGAGGGCTATTACTACTATAGTTCTATACTTCATACAACCCCTATTATGAGTAATTAGCAATGAGTATATAAATGTAGTAGTGTAGACTACTATTGGATGCGTCTTTGGAGTTTGTAAAGATATAATCTACTTTTTCTTTGATTTCTTAGAAGACTTTGTAGTCTTCTTTTCTTTCTTCTCCTTTTTCTCTTTTTCTTTTTTAGTTTCTTTGACCTCTTCTTTTTCTTTTTTCTTCTTTGGTTTTGCGGGTTTCTTCTCTTCTGTTGTTCTGAGTGTATCTATCGGTAGCTCGTTTCTCAATACTTGTCTCCATGTTTTTGTAACGTCAACTAGTAGTTTTAATTGCTCTATTGCTACTTCTCCATGTTCTTCTACTTCTTCCTCTTCTTCTCTTTCTTCTTCTGTACTTGTTTCTTCAATTTCCATTTCTACATCAAAGCGTTCTTCACTAATCAAAATACACCACCCTTGAACACTAGTCTCTACCTGTTTTTTATACTTCTCTCGAATAGTAGGTAATAATGGTTTTCTACCTTTAAGTTACAAGCTGTATATATGAGGAGTGGTATTATCCCCATTAAACCCCACCCACTGAGAAATCCCTTGATCAATGATTCCTCGTATGTATTTGATGCGTGGAAGACTACTAGTATTAGTGTTCCAATAGCTGTTGCTAGTATAATAATGTATTGATGTAGTGAAACTACGAGTTCTCTAATAGTAAACTCGTTTATCCATAAAACTAGGAGTAGTAGAAGTGATATTGAAAACGCGTGAGATGCCAGTATTACAACTAGTACACTTGGTTTTACAGGTTCTTTTCTCAGCAATATGTTCTCTATAAACCTTGAAACATCAATATATACTCCACTATTTCTCTTAGATATCCTAGAAATAGAGCTGACTACAAGCATTATTATCCAGCTAGTCAACTCCAACCATGCAAGAGCCATGTAGATTCTAGGAGATATACTAGTTGAAACAATGTAAATATATGTAAATACTAGTAGTCTATTGAGAAAAACAATTATCTGCGAGTGGAGTAGTATATAGACTACTAGAGACTGTATAACAGCAGAAACCACATATATTAAACTCCAAGCAACCGTCTTACTTACTAAGCGCATCAACGCTGATTCAAAACCATTGAAATCTAGTTCTACACTAGTTCTCGGAGAACTAGCTAGAAATACTGTTACATTAACTACTAGAATAATCACTGCAATTAGAAGTCTTTTATTCTCCACTATTCCAACCCGTTATCCCTATATGTGTTTTAAAGGAGATATTTTAATTTATAGTCATGGTCTGCTAGTACCATGAACATTGATAAAATCGCTCTTTGCTTAAAGAATCTTGGATATGAAAAACTAACAGAAATACAGAAGAAAAGCCTACAGGAAATAGCTCAGAAAAACAAGTCTGTAATCATAATCGCTCCAACTGGTAGTGGTAAAACAGAAGCAGCTGTCTTTCCAGTAATGGTTAAAATAGCACTAAATAAAATACCACCAATCGCCGCTATCTATATTACACCATTGAGAGCACTAAATAGAGATATCGAGAGAAGACTAAACAATATTGCTAACTGCTTTGGATTAAACGTAGGAGTGAGACACGGAGATACACCAAGCTCTATAAGAAAAAACATACAGCATAATCCACCACACATATTGATTACAACGCCCGAGACATTCAACTATATTTTAATCAATGAAGACATGAAACCAACACTATTCAATCTAAGATATATCATAATAGACGAGTTCAGAGACCTCATTGAAAGCAAACGCGGCCTACTAGTTTTATCGACAATTCGCATACTCGAAAGAATAATTGGTAGAGAAATAGTTTTAATTGCCCTGTCGGCAACACTACACAATGAAGAACTAGCACGTAGACTCCTATCACTCGGCTCTAATAGAGAAGTCGTCGTGATAAAAGAATCAACACCTAGAAGATTTGAAATACAAGTATCTACTCCTTCTTGCGAGAGCGAGTTGTGTAGAAAAATCAATGAATTACTAGATGACCAGGCATTATCAGCGAGAATAACGAGAATATTTGAAAGAGCTGAAAACGAAAAACACATACTTGTCTTTACTAATACACGCTCACTCGCAGAGAGTCTGAGTACATTAATGCGGAGTCTTAGAGATGAACTAGGTTTAAATCTATCAATAGATGTACACCATGGAAGCCTATCTAGACAACACCGTGAAAAAGTAGAACGAGAATTCAGAGAGAGAAAACTAAACATTCTTGTTTCAACATCAAGCCTAGAACTAGGTATAGATATTGGACACGTTGAATACGTAGTACAATACATGTCTCCAAGACAAGCAATACGACTAGTTCAGAGAGTAGGTCGAAGCCGCCATAGACTAGGAGATGTTAGTAGAGGCGAGGTAATTACAACTAGTAATCTACTACATATTTTAGAATCCAGTGTAATAGCGTGGAGAGTAGTAAACAGTCAATTAGAAGAAGAAGTAGTTATTTCTAAACCACTCGATGTCTTAGCATATACTATAGCACTCCTCGTATACTTACATCCAAATGGAATTCCAGTTGAACAAGTATTTGAATTTATACGAGAACACCCCTTATACAGTGACATAACACGCGAAGAATTCAACGATGTATTAGACTATTTAACTTATACACGTGTTGTAAAACACGAGGGAATGCTACTCACACCCACAAAGAAGACGCGTTTATACATATATAAGACATCTATGATCCCCTCAACAATAGATGTTCAAGTCATCGAGGCAGGAACAAATAAGAAAGTTGGTGTTCTCGACGAGGAATACGTAGTAGTACACATAAACCCTGGAGATAAAATAGTACTCGCTGGTAGACCATGGAAAATAATAAATTACGATGAAACAGAGCGGAAGCTATACGTAGAACCAACAGAAATCACTGAAGAATTGAGTATACCACACTGGGAAGGGGAAAACATACCAGTAGAATATGAAACAGCACAACTAGTTGGAGACATAGTAGCCTACATTAAAAACAATAATAAACTACCAGAATTCATCGAGAAGATACTAGAAGAAACCAACAAGTCCTTAGAAGCCGATATTATTAAACAACTAGGAGATAGTAAAACCATTACAATAGACTACATCGACGAATTCGACTTAATCATTATAAACATCTATGGAGGTTCAAAAGTCAACACTTTAATCAGAGACATTGTTAAATACGTATTGAAGACCCAATACCCCTACTTCAAAGTTACGTCATCATCGACAACACCATACGCTATCTTCCTACAAGTCCAGAAACCCATTACACCCATTAAAAAACACCCCGTAGACATTGTATTAGAAGTCTTTGAAAACATAGATAAGTACATAGAAGGCGAAGCAGTGGAGAGAATTGCAAAAGAGAGCAGTCAATTCCTATGGAGGATATACCAGGTAGCACAGCGTTTTGGAGCTATTTCACCCGAAACAACCAGTGTAAACAAAAAACTCCTAGAAGCCTTTACTGACACCGTTATAGGTAGAGAAGCCTTAAAAGAAGTATTGGTGAAAGACTATGATATTACATCGTTTAGAGAACTAGTAAGAAAAATAGAGAGCGGAGAAGTCAAAGTATACTCGAGAAAATACAGTAAACTCCAAGACCACCACACAATACTCCTCAGTTACATTGAACTACCAATACACAGAGAAATCCCCGTGTTTGATACTAGTGCATTTATGGAGAGAGTACTGAATAGAAAAATATCCGTTATATGTTTAAGATGTGGTTTTTACAAAGAAGACAGAGTTCGCGAATTCCTCAAAATGGAGAAATATACATGTCCAAAATGCAATAGTGCAACTCTCGCACTAGTAAAGGGAGATATTTCAAAAACACTTGAAATAGTGAAAAAACACCATAAAGGCTTAAAACTCACAGTAGAAGAACGAAGAATACACGAAGACCTGGTTAACAGAGCTGTTCTACTACAAAAACACGGCGATAAAGCCCTACTGGCCCTTTCAATTCCAGGTGTTGGAGTCAAAGACGCGGGAAAAATAATTAATAGAGTGCTTAGTGGCGAAGACTTGTTTAAAGTACTATACGAGTATGAAAAACGCTTTTTAAAAATCAAGAAGTACTTGAAAGAAGAAGATAGAGAGAAGCAGAGTGAAGACTAGGCTAGTTCAGGTCTAGCCCTCGTTTTTCTCTTAAAAGACTTGTAGTCGCCTGTAATCAAGGATACAACTATTTTTTCAACCAATTGATCACTAATGGGGCAGACCTCGATATACAATCTCTTTTGTTTATCGTCTAGTTGTTCTAGTGGATACGGTCCATTTAGTGTTAGTTTTACACTACCCTTTTTCGTCCACAATACACATGCTCCACAATAAGCACAAGTGTGGAGTCTATAGATTACTTTCAATATATCAACGAATTCTTCAAAGACTTGTTTATTACTAATTGGCTTGGTTTTTACTTGGTTATCTATTATCTCAATAACTCCTGTTTTACTCAGTACCAGTGGTGATTCACTAACTACTTGGAAGCCAAGTCCATGCGCGTTTTTCAATAATAGTTCTCTTATTTCACTAGTAACTACTGGTTTATTGAAGTATACTATTAACTCGTCTTGGAGGCTATCAACTCTTATAGGTGTTAAACCATTTTTGTTGAACATGAGTCTAGACAAGTATTCCTGTCTCCAATCTAAATTGTAGTTTTCTAAGTGTTTAACTATTCTCTTCTTTGCAGTTGACGGTGTAAGCCACCTCCACAAACCATATTTTATCCATTCTGGCGGCTGGTTTAGTCTAACCCGCCATTTTTCAAGTACATCTACCCATTTACTCCACAATTCAGGATATATCCTCTTGACTTCATTATACTCTGCTAGTGCACAAGATGGACATAGATAACAGCCGAGTCTATCAAACCCTTCTTCGTATAGCTTATTGTATGGTAGTTTATACTTGAAGATATAAAGCCATGTTGACAGCTGACTCCAGTATTGAATCGGCGTTGTACTAATCATGTGTGGAATCCACTTGTTTCTCCATACAAGTGGGCTTTTCGCCCTGTCTAGAGATTCATATGCTCTCTGACCCACAATGTTTAATGCTCCACTAGGCCACTTCGCCCTAGTCAATTTTGCTATTGGTACCAACTTCGTGATTTTACAACACCATCTATAGTCTTTACCGGGAGGTCCAAAGATCTCTACTGCTCTCCAGAATATGTCTCCAGCTGACGCGACATTGAGTGTATAGCCGTAATACCTAGATACTTCCTCGACGTTTCTCAGTGTTTCAGGCATTTCAAGACCTGTATCATTGAATATTACTTCAATGTCTCCTAGTGCTCTATGAGTTAAATCTAGTGCTACAAGACTGTCTTTTCCACCCGAGTAAGACACTACTGCTTTTAGTCCACTATACCTCTTAGCCAGTCTCTCTAGGTATTTAATTGATTTTTCTTCTAGTTGATTAAGGCCTTCTTCATTGTTTTTCAATACGTCTTCAATACTTGCGTTTCTCCCACTGGTTTCAATGGGGTATGCTCTATCATGAAACACCTTTGTGATAACTAACTTATTGTCTTCAAATGAAGCTATTCCACGTATATTGTTTTTCCCGTCTACAACTACTACTTGTCTACTACTAGTACTAATTGATGATTCTAGTTCTCTATCAGTGTAGAACGGTGGTTGTGCTTTGACAACGTCTACTAGGCCCTCGTTAACTGCTAAATAAGCACCTTGAAATGTCAAGCGAAATCTCCATGTCTCCTTGTATGGATCGTAGTATAATTGTCCAATTACATTGCCAGAACTTACTACTTCATACATTACGTCCCAGTGTGGTACTTTATTGAGGAGTATAAATCTACCCTCTATAAACCTCTTATACAATGCATCGCTATTGAATTCGTAGATTATTGCTTCTCGTAGTTTCTCATAGTCGCCTCTAAAAGCAGGTCTAGCATCTCCGGGCTCGCTAAGTCTCAATTGATATAACAAGTCTATTTCTTCTTGTCTAGGTTTGATTACTGGTATATTCCTCCACGGGTCCCAGTAGAGCTTAACAGTCCATGGCCACATATGCCGCAATTCTAATCCCTCTCGGGTTAGTTTCGGATTACCCCCTCTTAAAACTAGGTTTGCTTCTTTATCTGGGTGGTTAAATGGACCTAGTTGAATTTATAAGAAGTCTTATTGCAACTATTGTTGTTATTGCATGGTTTGTTTTTCTATTATCATGGGTTGTTGGATGGCTTGTTAAAGGTCTACCAATACCGTTTCTCAGAGTTAAAAAACTTGGTAGTAAGATTATTGAAGATGCTATTTGGGCTGCATTTTGGCTAGCTATGGGTACAACGATTTTTGCTGTAATAGCATATATTGCATCATCTATTAATCTCCCAATGCCTCAACCTCCGTCAATGCCATAGTTTCTAGTGGTGTTTCAATGGACTTTCTCGAGCTGGCATTCTACCTCTCAGTTCTCACATATGTCACTGGTGTATTTCTCAAAGCACTTCCACTACCATTTCTCTCGCTTAAAAAACTAGGTAGGAGTTTAATAACTGATGGTTTATTCTCTGCTGTTCTAGTATTTTCATATAGAATACTCCTTGCTACAATAGAACACGTGGGGTTTATACTCGGTGTTGACTGGGCTAGTTATACTTCGTGGTTGACAGAGAGAATTGGTGTATTATTATCGCTCTTTGTTGCCTTTAAGGGATTGGGTGTATTGTTGTCTAGATCGGGGCTGGGATTTCTCACAAATAGTTTTTTAAACCACGTTATCAGCTTGATTACTACATCTCTTACAACTATTGCTACAACTAGCTATTTATCTTCGATAATACATAATGGTGCAGAATTCCTCCTAGCTATAGGACTCGTACTACACGCAGTACCATTTAGACTTACACGTAGTATTGGTTCAACTATTATAGGAGTAGTTATTGTTTTCTCAACATGTCTTCCACTAATGCCGTTTTTTATAGAGTCAATGACCGGACTAGCAGGATATGTATTACTAAATAACGAAGACATATGCTCTATCAAGCTACTAGTTTTAGACACTATGGAAAACCCTGTTGGATACAGTGTTCTCGAAGGCTACGACGAGGATTTACTATATAGATATCTTATTGGAAGCGATGGATCACTCGTTATAGATTTATTCCATGGATTTCCCTGTAGAGAACACATAATTGAACTACATACACCCGGCTATAAATACACTACGAGTATTACAGGTGTTAAAAACCACGAGAGTTTAACATTGGTATTGCCAAATGCTTTGTCAATAGCCCCCAATAGAATAATCTATTTAACCGGTGAATTCAAAGTACTCAATTCGAGTAAAAGTCGTGAATGGCTAAATATAACTATTCAAGCAACTAGTAGAGTAGAACTAGAAGTATACATTGAAGCAGGAGACACTCTACAATTACACATAAATGAAACCCCAGTTGAAATACTACTCATTAATCAATCCAAATGGTATAACGTAGAATTTAAAACCTACTTCCTCCAGCTTGATCCAGGTGTATACGATATTAGAGTAAACATCAACTGGTATAAAACAACCCCACTACAAGTAGACATTGTTCCATACGCTGTAAAAACACTCGAAGTAGACATATACAGCCCTGAAAACATATTGTTTTCAGCCGTCTACTTGTTTATAGAGTATACTGTTCTCCCCATAATCTACATCACTATATTGTTTACAGCATCGCTAAGCCTCGCCAGGCTACTAGGAGGAACTTCTAGCAGTATTGCAAGAATTGTCACGGGGTATTAGCTTGAAGAACATAACACTAGTGTTGATTACAATAATACTAATCCACACTCTTATCATCATTATAGAAGAAGGAAGCCTAAATTCCCTTCCACTAGTATTCCTACTCATTACACTACTCTTATTATCGTATAAGGTGAAAAAGAAATATGAAACTACTTGAAAAAATCCTGATCCTTCTAGACGACATACTACTCCAAGAGGCAGCGAGAAGCATCTCTAGGATTAAACTAGACCCTCCAGACCTCATTGTCTACTTCAACCACAACCTAGTTGTACTCAATAGGTTTCTAGTGTGTAGAGATATAGAGTTGGAAGCAGACTTCGACGAGAAAAACGCGTGGAGTCTACTTGAATCCTATAAAGCACTCTTAAAGAGTCTACCTGGAAACACCTATATCTATATACAAAAAGAAAACATTGACACTACTAGCTTACTCAAAAAGATTACAAATGAAATCCTCAATATACAAGCCGAGTTGGAGTCTAGTAGAGATGAAGCAAAAAGAGTAAAAACAAATCTAAAACTAGAAAAACTACGTAGACTCTACACAGAGATAGCTAGTGGTAAACCCTTTGTAAAAACAGTTCTCGTACTCGTAGTTAGAATAGAAGCAAATAACCTAGAATCAGCTAAATCCATGGCTGAATACTATGAATCTCTCATTACAAGTACTTTTAGAGATACATATGGATTAAAACTAGAAAAAGCAGGTAGAAGCGAGATAACCAGGTTTCTACTCGGCTTACTAGGCTTACTAGATAAACCAGTAGTTAAACCCATTGAAGTACCACTAAGTAAACTCTCAATCCTCCAACCACTACTAGTAGATAAACCGCCAAAACTCGACAAAACAATACTAATTGGCTTCCAATTAGATACCAATCACCCAGTTGAAATACCAGTGAGTGAACTATACAAACACCTAGTAGTCATAGGGCCGACTGGCAAGGGGAAAACAACACTTATAGCATCAATTATTAAACAACTAGTCTCAGAGGATTTAATGAAGATAGTTGCTTTCGACTTCAAAGGAGACCTCTCACGATACCTACCACCAGAACTAGTTGAAATCACAACCCCCGATAAAACACCTATAAATGTATTGAATAAACCACCAAGTATAGATAGCGTCGACTGGAAAATTCTAGTTACAGAGGCATTATCACTTGCAGCCGGCCTCAACGAGGAAACAGTACTCAAAGCACTAAATGAAATAGAAGAAAACAATCAAGTATTAACTACTGTAACAGTCAGCGTGCTAGGACCATTTAGAGAATTATTTACAGATAGCAGTGGAAGTATAATTGAACTACTTCAAAAAGGGAGAGTAGTATTCAATGTTGAAGGCCGTGGTATAGCGTTTCAAAACGCTTATGTAGCAATATGCATTGGCATACTAAGACACTTATTGAAAAACAATTTTGATGCAAACACCGTGGTCTTTGTCGACGATGCATGGAGGATAATAGAGCTTAGAACACTCAGAGAACTTGTACGTGAAGGTAGAAGTAGAAAAATAGGAGTAGTAGTATCAACACAAAGCCCCATGGATATACCACAAGACATACTTGAAAACATACATACAGCAATCGTATTCGGCTCTAGGAATAGAGAGTACATATTGAGAGTTATAGAGGCGTTCAATATACCTAGAGAAACAAGCAATCTAATACCTAAACTCGGAGTTGGAGAAGGAGTATATATTAATGCTTCAACCAAAGAGGTAAAGCCAGTAAAAATCCTTGATTTAAAAATAAATAATAGACAAACATAGAGAAACCACGATAATACTTATTAGTATCAAATTCCATTGAGACAAAAAGGTGGTTTACATGGGTGGAAGACAGAGAACAACAATCTTTATGGTTAAAGAAACAGTTAAGAAAGAAGCAGAAGAATCCAAACCAAGAGAAAAAGAATCAAAGAAACCATCAAAGTCTAGCGGGTAGAGTGTAGTTTAATGAATAGTGTTTTTAACACAGTCCTCCGCGTTGTTCTACCAACAAGTATTCTCTCAGTTGAACACCACCTACTTTTAAAATCTATTAGAATACACCAGGTAGCACGTTGGACATCGATTTTTGGTGTTTACGAAGTAGTTTTCTATAGAGAACCAGATACTCCAATAGAAGAATTCGAAGAACACAGAAAACTCATTCTTGACCACTGGGAGTACTTTTTTACACCACCATATCTACGAAAACACCTAGTTCCACTCAAACCAACATTGAAGTATGTTGGTATGCTTCCACCTATTAGACTAGAAGTATTTAATGTAAGTAGAAAACCACGTATTGGAGAATTGAGAATAGGATATATCTATATGGAAAACAACAAGTTGAAAGCGTTAATCGGCGACAAACTACCATATACTCCTATAAACGAGTGTAGAGAAAAAGAATTCAACCTGGTTAGAGTAGTAGATGTTGAAAAACGACTTGTTGAATGCACTAATCAATTCGTCTATACAGGCCCCCGCCTCTCATTTTCCAACTCTCTCTACAGAGCACTCGAAGAGAGTAGACGAGTCTCCAGGTACATCGTGGCAACTGATAGAAAGGGGAAGATTGTGTCGAGAGAAGAAGTAGGGAAAATCCGTGGGAGTACAACAACCATACTGTTTGGAAGCCCTAAATACGATTTATTCGAGATTAGTGAGCAAGAGGGAATAGATCTCTCAAAATTCATTGATTACACGTGGAATACCGTACCGGGTCAAAAAGTGGTTTCCGTGAGGACGGAAGAAGCATTAATAATTACCCTCGGAGTAGTAAATGCTTTTTTAAGGGCTGTGTGATTGAAAATAGCTGATTGAAATATAAAAACCTATGTAACTAGAGTTAGTAGAGCGTTGGGTGTGTGCTTACAGAGTTAGGAGTATAAAGGTGAATAGAATTGGGTCATAGAAAACTAGAAGCACCACGACATGGTAGTTTAGGAGTAAGACCTAGAAAGAGAGCTGAGGAACTCACACCAAAAGTAAGGTCTTGGCCGGAGAAAAGCTGGTTTGAACTCGTATTAGAGAAATATGGTTCTGAAGCTTCAAGCAAGGGAATAACTCCACGGCCCACTCTACTCGGTTATCCAGTTTACAAAGCCGGCATGACACATGCAATAATAATTGAAGACAGACCAAACACGCCGTCTACTGGTAAAGAAGTATTCACTCCTGTAACAATTCTCGATGCTCCACCAATAGTAGTAATTGGAATAAGAGCATACACTAAAGACCACGAAGGCGATTTAAAGACTATTGGAGAAGTATGGGCCAACCCAGTTGAAGCCGTTTTAAAAGCAAGCGAGCTATACACCAACAACCCACTATGGCAGCTATCACCAAGAGAAGTAGTTAGAAAATACCTGGCTGGACTACACAAACTCAACCACGGCCTAGTTAAACCAGACCCCAGTGGAGAATACGGGTTTAAATTCATACCTGAATACAGCGAGGAAGACTACAAGAAAGTGTTTAGCGGCGACATAGCTGATATTAGAGCAATAGTATCTACAATACCAGTACTTTCAGGTATCGGCAAGAAGAAACCAGAAATAGTTGAGATAAAGATACATGGTAAATCCATAGATGAAAGAATAGACTACGCCAAGAAAATACTCGGCTCATACTTAACTCCAGCTGATGTATTCCTAGAAGGACAATTCGTAGACGTAATCGGTGTAACAAAAGGACATGGATTCCAAGGCCCAATAAAGAGGTTTGGAGTCAAAGAACTACCAAGATGGCACAAGCATAGAAAGGGTAGTAGAAAAGTCGGTGCTAGAAGCCCGGCTTTCACATACTCTATGAGCGAGGTTCCACAAGCTGGTCAAATGGGCTTCCACAGGAGAACAGAGTACAATAAGAGAATAATTAAAATGGGCGTTAATGGATCAGAAGTAGTTGTTGAAGGAGGATTCCTACACTATGGTCTAATATACGGACCATACATTATTGTTAAAGGATCCACTATAGGCCCAGCTAAGAGATTATTAATACTCAGACACCCAATAAGACCAAGTCTAAAATGGCTTCCACTTACACCACCAAAAATCACATATCTAAGTCTTGAAAGCAAGCAAGGTGCATAGCTATGTCTAGATTAATACTAAGTGTAAAAGACCCACACCTCGGAAACATTAAACTACTAGCACCACTATTCGACGCAGAAGGCAATAAAATAGGTGAAATAGAACTACCAGAACTATTCTACTACCCAATAAGAAAAGACATTATAAATAGAGCATTCCTCTCAGCTTTTACAGCAATGCTACAACCAAAAGGAAGAGACCCACTAGCTGGTAAGAGAACAACAGCTAAATACTGGGGAGTTGGATACGGACTAGCAAGAGTACCAAGACTACCAACTGGTGAAGCTAGATTTGTTGTATCAACGAGAAAAGGACACATAGCATTTCCACCAAGACCAGATAGAAGAATTCATGAAGAAGTAAACAAAAACGAGAGGATAATAGCAATTATATCTGCACTAGCAGCAACCTCTAGACTAGAACTAGTTAAGAGCAGAGGACACGTATTCAACGTAGATAAACTCCCAATTATACTAGTCGACGAAGTAGAAAACAAGTATTCTAAAGCTAAAGAAGCAAGAGAATTCCTCGAGAAAATAGGAGTGTGGAGCGATATAGAGAGGAGTTATGAGAGAATAAGAATAAGGTCTGGTAAAGGAAAAATGAGGGGTAGGAGATACGTTGAACCAAGAAGCGTTCTATTTGTATTGAATAGTTATGAATCACCATTTGCAAAAGCAGTTAGAAACTTCCCAGGTGTAGATATTGCAACACCTGGCAATCTAAGCGTTCTACACCTCGCACCAGGAGGTGTACCCGGTAGACTCATGGTGATAACCAAGTCTGCACTAGATGGAATTGCAGAGAAATACAAGGTGGTATATATATGAGTAGCGAAGTAGATAGATTAGCAAAGATAATTATAAGACCAGTACAGAGCGAAAAAGCACTTGGATTAATCGACAAGCAGAACACACTAACCTTCATAGTAGACATTAATGCAAGTAAACACGATATTAAGAAAGCAGTTGAATACTTATTCAATGTCAAAGTCGAAGAAGTTAGAACGCTAATTACACCTAAAGGAGAAAAGAAGGCATATGTAAAGTTAAAACCCGAATTCAAAGCATCAGAGGTGGCTTCAAAACTAGGTATTATGTAGAGGTGTAGTCTATGGGTAAGAGGATTATTGTACAGAGGAGGGGAAGGGGTTCACCAACCTGGAGAACACCAGACCACTTACACATTGCTCCAGCGAGGTATCCACCACTAGACCCAGATAAAACATACAAGGCAATAGTTAGAGATTTAATACACGACCCAGGTAGATGGGTCCCACTAGCAGAAGTAGAACTAGAAACAGGACAAGTATTCTATATTCCAGCAGTCGAGGGATTATACATTGGACAAGTAATATCCATAGGCCCCAACGCCGAAATCGCCAATGGCAATATCCTACCAGTAGGAGCAATCCCCGAGGGTACACAAATTTCAAACATTGAGAAAAACCCTGGAGATGGAGGAAGATATGCTAGGTCGAGCGGTACATATGGAATTATTCTAGGCAAATCAGGAGACAAAGTAAAGATTCAACTACCAAGTGGCAAAGTAGTAGAAGTATCTAGCAAAGCACGTGCAACTATTGGAGTAATAGCTGGCGGTGGAAGACTAGAAAAACCACTACTCAAAGCAGGCGCAGCATTCTACAAGTATAAAGCTAAGAGTACATGGTGGCCACGAGTACGCGGTGTAGCAATGAACCCGGTTGCACACCCACACGGTGGAGGTAGACACGTTGGTAGACCAACAACAGTTGCTAGAAACACTCCACCAGGACGTAAAGTCGGACACATTGCAGCTAGAAAGACTGGTAGAGGTAAGGGTAGTAGAAAGGCAGGGGCATAACATGAATCATAAACTTTTTAAGAATTTAACAAGTGTTATATGTAGAGGCATGCTTATACATGGTGATTGATTTGAGCACTCTACCACCACACTTACAAGACATGCCCCCAGAATGGAAGAAGTTTAAGTATAGAGGTAAGACCCTAGAAGAACTACTCAATATGTCTCTCGACGAATTTGCACAGTTGCTTCCAGCCAGACAGAGGCGTAGTCTACAGCGTGGATTCACTAAAGCACAGATTAAACTACTAGCTAGAATTAGAGAGGTAATTAAAAACCCAGAACTAGCCAAGAAAGCCGTTATTAAAACACACGTTAGAGATATGATAATACTACCCGAAATGGTTGGATTAACAATAGCTGTATACAACGGCAAAGAATACATACCTGTAAAAATAACTCCTGAAATGATTGGTCATAGACTAGGAGAATTCAGTCCAACAACAAAGAAGGTTACACACGGAGAGCCTGGATTAAAGGCAACAAAGAGCAGTAGATTCGTAGCTGTAAAGTAGGTGTAGAATATGCCTACATGGCACTACTCAGTTAAACTAGAAGATGAATCAAAAATTGCGAAAGCCGTTAGATACGATATTCCAGTATCTATAAAGTACATGAGGGAAATAGCAAACACTATTAAGGGTATGAAGCTAGATGACGCGATAAAATTCCTTGAAGACGTCATTAAACTCAAACAAGCAGTTCCATTCAAGAGGTATACTGGAAAACTAAGCCACAAGAGAGGGCTAGCCGATAGATTCAAGTGGCCTATTGGTAGATACCCTGTTAAAGGAGCCAAATACACACTTGAAGTATTGAAAAACGTTAGAGCAAACGCTGAAAACAAGGGATTAGACCCATCTAAACTAGTAATATACCACATAGCTGCACACAAGGGAATTACATTAAAGAGATATATGCCACGTGCTTTCGGAAGAGCTACTCCTAAATACAAGAGAATGACACACCTCGAAGTAATAGTAAAAGAGGTTGGATAACATGGTTGGTATTGGTCCACGCGTAAAAGAATACTTCCTAACATATGGACTTAGAAAAGTAATGATCGACGAGTTCCTAGCAAACTACTTCAAAGACGCTGGCTATGCAGATGTAGAATTATACAAGACGCCACTAGGCCACAGAGTAGTAATATACGCTGAATACCCGGGTAGACTAATAGGCCGTGGAGGAATAATACTAAAGAAAATAGCATCTATACTCCAAACACGTTTCGGGCTAGAAAACGTAAATATAACTGTTTCACCAGTTACAGACCCAGACCTCAACGCTAGAGTAGTAGCATATAGAATTGTAAGAGCACTCGAAAAAGGAATACCATTCCGTAGAGTAATGATGTACATGATTAGAAGAGTAATGGAAGCCGGCGCAGTTGGAGTTGAAATAACCATTAGCGGTAAACTACGCGGTGAGAGAGCAACATATGAAAAACTAAAAGCTGGCAAGATATACAAAGCTGGCGACCCAGTAGACTACGTCGTTGACAGAGCAGTAGCTAGAGCACTATTAAAACCCGGTATCTTCGGTGTCGAGGTCTTAATAGTGAAACCTGGTATAAGACTACCTGACCAAATTGAATTGAAAGAACTTCCACCTTCTGAAATAGAGAAGTTAAAACAAGAACTGGGTGTTAGCAGTTGAAGCCCAGTGAAATAAGACAAATGAGCCCAGAGGAGAGATTGAGAAAACTAGAAGAACTAAGACAAGAACTAATAAAACTTAGACTTCAAGCAAAAATGGGGTTATTGAAAGACACTGCTAAAATAAGAAATACCAAGAGAGACATTGCCCGTATACTTACAATAATAAACGAAGAGAAAAGGAGAGCGAAACAGTGATGCCAATAAATGCTAGAAATATATACTTCCATGAATTAATTGGTTTAAAAATAAAGATTCTCCAATACACAGATCCAAATCTCATTGGAGTAGAAGGAATAGTAGTAGATGAAACTCTAAAAACACTTATCATTGAGAAACCAGATGGTAAAAAAATACGTGTTTTCAAAGAAAATGGTGTTTTTGAGTTTAAGCTCCCCCATGGGGAGAAAGTAATTATAAAGGGTATTGATATAATTGGGAGACCATGGGATAGATTAAAGAGAGTGCTTACAGCTAAATGGTGAATACGTATGAGTTCAACTAGTGGAGTTAGAAATATTGGAATTCCAGGTGTTAATCCACCAGAAAAGACTTGTAATGACCCGAAATGCCCATGGCATGGACACTTAAAAGTAAGAGGCATTATTTTAAGAGGAGTTGTTGTAAAGAAGAAAATGCAGAGAGCTGTTGTCGTTAGACACGAATATCTACACTATGTTCCAAAATTCATGAGATATGAAAAACGCAGGAAAAACATTCACGCTAGACTCCCACCATGCATCGACGTAAATGAAGGCGATGAAGTCTTAATAGGTGAAACACGCCCACTATCCAAGACCATTGCTTTCGTTGTACTTGGAGTTGTAAAACGCGGTGAGGGTGGTAGGTAATGGGTGCAAAGAGAGCAGTAGCAGGAAAACCCGCATATTCAAGAAGACATGTTAACACCGGCCTCCAAGTAATGTCTAGAGCTAAAGTAGCCGACAATAGTGGTGCTAAAGAAGTACTAATTATTGGTGTACCTGGATACAAGAGCAGATTGAGGAGAATTCCACCAGCTGGAATAGGCGACCTCGTAGTAGTCAGCGTAAAGAAGGGTACTCCAGAAATGAGAAAGAAGATCTTCAAGGCAATAATTGTAAGACAGAGAAGACCCTATAGAAGACCCGATGGTACATGGATAGCATTTGAAGACAACGCCGTTGTAATTCTAACACCAGAAGGTACACCAAAAGGAACTGAGATAAGAGGACCTATTGCACGTGAAGCAGCTGAGAGATGGCCACAAATTGCTAACTTAGCATCAATTATTGTGTAGAGGAGTGACCATCATGCCCATGACAAGTTCTTCTAAACCATCTGCTCAGAGAAAAGCACTATACAATATGCCATTACACCTTAGACACAAATTGTTTAATGCTAAACTATCCAAAGAACTCGCCGAGAAATACGGTGTAAAAAGACTACCTGTTAGAGTAGGCGACGTTGTTAGAATAATGCGTGGTGATTTCGCGGGACACGAAGGAAAAGTTGTTGAAGTAGATCTTAAACGCGTAAGGATATACGTTGAAGGGGTACAAATAAAGAAAGCAGATGGCACACCAGTCTACTACCCAATACACCCAAGTAAAGTAATGATTGTAAAACTCGACTTATCCGATAAATACAGGCTTAAAATCATTGAGAGACGCAAGAAATCTGCTTCACAAGAATTAAAAGAACAGAGCGAGGAGAGGGGTGAGTAGTTATGGGTAGTGGAAGTAGGCATTTAAAAGCACTTGCAGCACCAGCATTCTGGCCAATTCTAAGAAAGGAATACAAGTGGACTGTTAAACCATCTCCAGGACCACATCCAATAGAGAGAAGTATACCACTCCTCATAATAGTCAGAGATATCTTAAAGTATGCTAAAACAGGTAGAGAAGCGAGAAGACTAATAGCTGAAGGACACTTCAAAGTCGATGGTAGAGTAAGAAGAAACTACAAATACCCTGTTGGACCTATGGATGTATTAGAAATACCAAAGACAGGCGAGATATATAGAGTAATACCTGTACCAACCAAGGTTCTAGGATTAATTAAGAACACTCCGGAGGAAGCCAGAATCAAACCATGTAGAATCGAAGACAAGACAACTGTAAAAGGAGGACACATCCAGTTAAACCTACACGACGGTAGAAACATCATCGTCAAAGTCTCAGACCCCAAAAACCCTGTTGAAGACACATATGAAACCCTAGGTACAGTAGTAGTATCGCTAGTAGACAATAAAATAGTAGACTACATACCACTAGAAAAAGGAGTTATTGCAATAGTCATTGGTGGTAGAAACGTTGGAAGAGTAGGTAGAATAGTCGAGATTATTCCAGGTGCTTTAAAGAGAAGAAAGTATATTGCAACACTACAAGACAAATATGGAAACATATTCCAAACAAGTATTGAATACGTATTCCCCATAGGCAGAGATAAACCAGTTATAACACTACCCGAGGGTGCATGGTAAAATGCCCATTATAACACCTGAAATAGAAGCAGAAATTACTAGGAAATGGGAAGAAAACCCGATGAGAAAACCAAAACTAGCCAAGGTAACAGTAAATGTCAGTATAGGCTCAAACTTCGAGAGATTAAAGAAAATTGCCGAAGTTCTTGAAGAGCTAACTGGTCAAAAACCAAGTTTTAGAAGAGCAAAAAAGACAATTAAAGAGTTCGGTATAAAGAAGGGAGAACCAATAGCTGTAAGTGTATCACTAAGAGGAGAAAAAGCCGTGAGCTTCCTCAAGAGAGCACTTGAAGCCGTTGGATATAGAATTAAAGCAGAGAGCTTTGACGACGCTGGTAATGTATGCTTCGGCATTAAAGAACACATTCAAATACCAGGTGTTAAATACGACCCTGAAATCGGTATATTTGGAATGGATGTTTGCATTACAATTGAAAAACCCGGCTATAGAGTAATGAGGAGGAGGCGTTGCCGCTCTCATGTTCCAAAGAGACATAGAGTAAATAAGTTGGAAGCAATGATATTGCTTAAAAAACTCTTTGGAGTTGAAATAGTTGAGTCGTAGGGTGTATGCTTATGGCTAAGTATAAACCACCAAGAATAGACAAATATGGTCGTGGAGTACAAGAATGCAGGAGATGTGGCTCTAAAGACGCTGTTATACAAGCCTACGGGCTATACCTGTGTAGACAGTGTTTTAGAGAAATAGCCTATTCAATGGGATTTAAGAAGTATAACTAGAGGTGACACATATGGTTGCAATAGACCCACTTGCAAACACGCTTGCAACTATATACAATGCTGAAATGAGGTCTAAGAAAGAAGTAGTAACCTGGCCGGCTTCAAAACTAATACTCAACGTGTTAAAAGTACTCCAGAGAGAAGGATACATAGGCGAATTCGAGTATATAGATGATGGTAGATGGGGTAAAATAAGAATACAACTACTTGGAAGAATAAACAAAATAGGAGTTATAAAACCAAGATATAGTGTTAAATACCAAGACCTCGTTAACCCACCACACTGGTTGAGAAAATTCCTACCAGCCTACAACATTGGAATACTAGTTGTTTCAACACCATACGGAGTACTCTCTCATAGAGAGGCGATTCAGAGGAAAATAGGAGGTGTATTAATAGCCTACTGCTACTAGGTGGGTTTTATGCCCAAGCTTCTCCACGTTTATGAAACCATTGAAATCCCCAATGGTGTTTCAGTAGAAGTAAATGGGTTGCAAGTTAGAGTTAAAGGACCAAAAGGCGAAATAGTAAAAGACTTTAGCCACGCTAAAGGAGTAGGTATAAGAGTAGAAGAAAACAAAGTTATTGTAGAAGCATTTATGGCTGATAGAAAACTAAAAGCACTAGTTGGAACAATAGCGGCACACATTAGAAACATGATAACTGGTGTTACAAAGGGCTATAGATACAAGCTCAAAGTAATCTACTCACACTTCCCAGTAACAGTTGTCGTAGATGAAAAGAACAAGATTATTAGAATAAAGAACTTCCTCGGCGAAAAAGCAGATAGAATAGCAAAAATCTATGGAAATGTAAAAGTAAAAGTACAAGGCACAGACATTATTGTCGAGGGTATAGACATAGAAGAAGTAGGATTAACAGCTGCTTCTCTAGAAAGAGCTACCAAGATAAGGGATCTTGATAGAAGAATTTTCATGGATGGAATTTACATCTATGAAAGAGGTGTTGTTGAATGAGCTTAAACCAGGAAAAAGACCTTAAATACTATCTAGAACTACGAGAAAAAATGAAGCAGAAGAGACCAGAGTTTCTAAGACACGAGTGGTGGAAGAAAGCAAAATTCAAAAATGATCCAAAATGGAGAAAACCAAAAGGAATAGACAACAAAATGAGACTTCAACTCAAGGGATATCCACCAATAGTGAAAATAGGTTATAGAGGTCCAGCAATCGTACGGGGACTACACCCAACCGGGCTAGAACCAGTTATAGTACACAACGTTAACGAGTTAGACAAGTACAATCCAGGAAAACACATTGTGTACATTGGCGGAGATGTTGGATTAAAAAAGGCTATTGAAATCTATAAAGTAGCAATAGAGAAAGGCATCAAGGTGGCTAATCCACCAAGAATATAGCTTTTCCAGGTGGTTTGAATGACTGATGTAACACTTCAAAAACGCTTAGCCGCCGAGATACTCGGCGTGGGAGTTTCAAGAATACGTGTTGATCCAGCCCGCCTCAGCGATGTTGCACAGGCAATAACAAGAGAAGAAGTCAAGAAGCTAATTGATGAAGGAGCTATTTGGGTTGAACCAGAACAAGGTATTGCAGGAACAAGCTCAAAGATAAGACATGAAAAGAGGAAGAAAGGCCACAGACGTGGACACGGTAAACGCAAGGGTAGTAAGATCGCTAGAAGCGGCGATAAAGACGAGTGGATTAATAGAATTAGAAAAATGAGAGTGTTTCTAAGATATCTACGCGACAAGAAAATCATTGATAAAAAGACTTATAGAAGACTATACATGCTTGCAAAAGGCGGATACTTCTCTTCATTCTCAGCTCTAAAACTCTACCTACGCGAACATGGAATAGTAAAAGACTTGAAGTAGAGGTGGCTTATAAATGGCGCGTGGACCTAGATACAAAGTACCAAAAAGAAGGCGTAGAGAGGGCAAGACTAATTACTACAAGAGATACATAATGGTTCTCTCTAAACACCCGAGATTCGTTGTGAGAAAAACCAACAAGTATATATGGGTACAGATAGTAGAAGCTAGACCAGAAGGAGACTACACAATTGCAGCAGCACACTCTAGAGAACTAGTAACAAAGTTTGGATGGAAGGCTGGAACAGCTAATACCTCAGCTGCTTATCTAACAGGGTTACTGGCAGCTCTAAGAGCACGTCAAAAAGGAATAGAATACGCTGTACCAGATATTGGACTACACAGACCTACAAAAGGCGCTATTGTATTTGCAGCTATAAAAGCAGCTAATGATGCTGGATTAAAAGTCCCAATGAGTGAAGACATAGCGCCAAGCGAGGATAGAATAACTGGTAAACACATAGCTGAATACGCTAAAATACTAAGAGAGGAAAACAAGCTTGAAATACGCTTCTCCGAGTATCTAAAGAAGGGGTTAGACCCTGAAAAACTCCCCGAGCACTTTGAAGAAGTTAAAAAAGCTATTTTAAAAGCTTATGGTGTTCAAGGGTGAGATAAATGTCTTACACTCCCATGCCTGCTATTGATAAACAAGCACTCGAGAAATGGGTTCCCAGAACAAAAACCGGCAAGCTCGTAATGGAGGGTAAAATAACGAGTTTAAAAGAAGTATTCGAGAAAAACCTACCTCTACTTGAACCAGAAATAGTAGACTACCTGCTTCCAAACCTCAAATACGTAAGACTCGACGCCAAAATAGTCCAGAAAATGACTGACGCCGGTAGAAGAACCAAATTCCAAGTTGTAGTAGTTGTAGGAGACGAAGAAGGATTTATAGGGATAGGAATAGGAAAAGCAAAACAATACACTGAAGCACTAGCCAAGGCTATTAGAGATGCAAAACTAAACATTGCCCCCATTAGAAGAGGCTGTGGAAGCTGGGAGTGCAGGTGTAGCGAGCCACACTCAGTACCATACATGGTTCAAGGTAAATCAGGCAGTGTTGAAATAATATTAAAGCCCGCTCCACGTGGAACAGGACTAGTAGTAGGAGATGTTGCAAAAGCCATACTTAGACTAGCAGGTATAAACGACGTCTGGTCTCAATCATTCGGTCACACAAGGACAACACTAAACTATGCTAAAGCAGTAGTAAACGCCCTACACAATACTTACAAGTTTACAACGCCAATTGATTGGAGTAGGTGAAGTCTATGAGTAGCAATCCACCTGTTTACGCAATAATTAGAATACGCGGCACTGTAAACACACCATACGACGTCGAGTATACACTAAGACTACTCAGACTCCACAAGAAATACCACTGCGTAATATACCCCTCAAACCTTCCCGGACTACAAGGCATGCTAGAGAAAGTAAAAGACTGGGTCACCTGGGGAGAAATAGACAGAGAAACCCTAATACAACTCTTAAAAGCAAGAGGTAGAATTCCCGGCGGTAAAAAACTAACAGACGACTACGTAGACTCCAAATTCAATGAGCTAGGAGTAAAAGGCGGTATACCAGCACTAGCAGATGCAATACTAAGTGGTAAAATAATGCTTCACAAAGTAGACAACCTTATAAAACCAGTATTTAGACTACACCCACCAAGAGGAGGATTTAAGAGAACTATAAAGAAACCTATTACACAAGGCGGGGAGACGGGATACAGAGGCCCCGCCATAAACGAGTTAATTAAGAAAATGCTCTAGACCGGGTGGTTTAAATGGTAGTTAGAAAAGAAAAGAAGTCTAGAAAACTCCGTGGAAGAACAAGAACAATGAGTTGGGGTAGAGTAGGACAACACAGAAAGAGTGGTTCAAGAGGAGGATTTGGAGCTGTCGGCTTCCACAAACACAAAATCATCTGGATAATAAAGTATGCACCAAACTGGTATGGCAAACACGGATTTGTCAGTGTAAAACAAGTAAAGAAGTATAGACACATAAAAACCATTAATGTAGGAGAATTAAACGAACTAGCAAAAACACTAATAGCTAGAAACACGGCTGTTAAAGAAGGAGACCTCATAGTAATAGACACTATTCAACTAGGCTACGACAAAGTACTCGGTGAGGGAGTAGTAACACTACCACTCAAAGTAATAGCAAAGTCTATGAGCGAACTAGCAAAGAAGAAAATAGAAGAAGCAGGAGGAACAGTAGTACTACTTGAAAAACCAGTTGAAGCCTAATCAACCTAGTTTATTTTAACTCTACACAACTCGTAATTCCAATGGAAATCCTTGCTTTACTCCTACAACTCTATGCAATACTAACTGTTTACACCATAGTATTACTTATTTTATCCCTTAGAAGTAATTATTAACTCCTAGTAAATCAGTAATAAAGGTATCTTAGAAAGGGTGCTGTGAATGGGAGTATTAAAGGCAATGTATGAAATAGCAAAGTATATTCCAAGCGCGCCAAAACCCAAGAGACACGTAGGACTAGGCGAGAAACTGGCATGGACAGGTCTCGCTCTAGCTCTATACCTCTTAATGGCTCATACACCACTATACGGCGTTCCATGGGAGGCAACACAACAGCAGCAACTCCTCCTACTACAAGTAGTATTCGCATCACACAGCGGCACACTAATGGAGCTTGGTATAGGACCAATAGTGACAGCTGGTCTAATAATGCAGATTCTAGCAGGTGCTAAACTAATCAATATTGATCTCACCGATCCAGAAGGACGTAAAATATTCACTGGAGCACAGAAAACTCTAGCATTAATACTCGCAGCAGTACAGGCATCAATGTATGTACTTGCATGTAGATACTGGGACTACGCCGGCCACCCGGTATTTGCATGTACAGCTACACCAGTGATACGTGTAGTTGTAGCTATACAATTATTTATTGCAACACTATTTGTAATGATGCTAGATGAAATGATACAGAAAGGGTGGGGTCTGGGCTCGGGTGTATCGCTATTTATTCTAGCAGGTGTTGCAACTACTATATTCTGGGATATGTTTAGCCCTATAAAAGTACAGGAAGTATACGTCGGTTTAATACCACACATGATCGAGACTTTGAGTAAAGGTGGATCTATCACTGATGTAATAGTTAGACCTGGTGGTAGAGACCTACTTGGATTAATTGCTACTTTTGGAATGATTATATTATTAATCTACCTACAAAGCGTTAGAGTAGAAATACCAATAACATCACCCAGACTTCAAACTATAAAAACAAGAATCCCACTGCAATTCCTCTATGTAACAAACATTCCAATATTGTTCATTGGTATATTGTATTCCAACATAATTGTATTTGCAACAATAACCAGGACATACATAGGATCCGGCGTAGTAGCAGACTTACTAGCTAAGTATGATGCCAGCGGAAGACTGGTTGGTGGACTAGCATACTATTTAGCAGCACCCAACGGCTTACTCAGCGCTCTATCAGACCCAGCACACTTAGTAGTCTACAGTATACTAGTTATAATATTCGCCATGTTGTTTGGATGGCTCTGGGTCGAGGTAGCCGGGTTGAATCCTGCAACACAAGCAGAGCAATTAATTGAAAGTGGTTTTGAAGTACCTGGTTTCAGGAGGAATCCAAAAGTACTAGAGCAAATACTAGCCAAGTATATTTATCCACTAACAATACTATCATCGATTATTATTGCATTAATAGCTATTTCAGCCGATATTCTAGGCGTATATGGCAGTGGAACAGGACTACTACTATCTGTTGGTATATTGCAACAATACTATGCATTAATAGCATATGAGAGAACACTCGAAGCATATCCAATGTTGAAGAGATTGATTGGAGAGTAGGCGATGAACGCCTCTATATTGGTATTTATAGTTTTCGTTTTTATGATCCTCTACATCGTTATATTTAGACTTATAAAGAAAACACATTACTATAAAAACCTACTCGCACTATACGAGCAGGCTAAAAAAGTTCCTCAAAGAGTATCTACAAAGGGTGATTATAGAAGACTAAAGAAGTATAGACCATACCTAAGAGAATTTAGAAGAAGAATGCTAAAGCTAACACTGGTTAATATCGCGGTATTCATGGCTATCTATATACTAATGGTTTTTACAGAGCTAGTAGTAATCTCCCACTACGGACTCTACCTGGTGGAAACACCTGTATTAATACCGTTTTTCACTTATGAAGAGAGTGGTAAATTCTACACTCCATCCACTATTATAATCTTATTAGCACTAGCACTCACAGTCTACCCTGTAACCAGAGAGTTAAAACTAGAGAGACAATAGGGAAATATTTTAAAGCCCTTGAAACGTAAATCATTGAAAACAGAGTTGATACTGAGGTGTTTACACGTGCCAAGACCAATGTATAGAACTAGGAGTTGGAAGAGAATCATTAGGAGAATACCAAGTGGAGAACCAGTAATACACTACGAGAAACCAGAGAGAACCAGTAAAGCAAAGTGTGCTATTTGCGGTGCAGAATTAAATGGAGTACCAGCACTAAAACCATCTCTACTCGCCAAACTAGCCAAGACGGAAAAAAGACCTGAGAGACCCTATGGCGGCTTTATTTGCCCCAAGTGCTTGGCACGTGGACTAAGAGAAGCTATTAGAACATCTATAACACACTAGTTTTTCCTAATATAAATTCAGCCCCTACCTAGAGGGGTTTATTATTGGTTAGAATTGTTATTAGCGGTCCTCCCGGTAGCGGTAAAACAACGCAGGCTAAACTAATAGCTGAACACTATGGATTAAAGTATTTTT
Source organism: Desulfurococcaceae archaeon UBA285 (assembly GCA_002495025.1). Classification (GTDB taxonomy): domain Archaea; phylum Thermoproteota; class Thermoprotei_A; order Sulfolobales; family Desulfurococcaceae; genus UBA285. Next base: position 330 of record DADP01000031.1, on the reverse strand, counting down.
CGGCTGGGCGGATTTTTAGAGAAATTGCCCAACAGAGAGGATTAAGCCTAGAAGAGCTAAGTATAATTGCACTTAGAGATCCAAGTATAGATTTAGAAGTAGATAGAAAAACATACGAGATGGCTAGAGAAGACAATATAGTGATTGATGGACACCTCGCTGCTTGGATTGTAAACGACTTGGTTGACTATAGAATATATATTACAGCACCATTAACACTACGAATACTGAGAATAGCATCACGCGACAATAAATCCATTGAAGAAGCATTTAGAGAAACAGTTATAAGAGAACACGCCCAGAAGAAACGCTTTATTGAATTCTATGGAA
>DADP01000021.1 GCA_002495025.1 Desulfurococcaceae archaeon UBA285 | reverse complement strand
AAACTCTCTGAAATGATTGAACAAGGCGAGTTGAAAGCTAGAATGATAAGAGTTGAATCAGAACACTCAGCTCTAGCAGCGTGTTTTGGTGCAGCTGTAGCTGGAGCCAGGACTTTTACAGCTACGAGTAGCCAGGGACTACTATACATGCATGAATTCGTGCACTGGGCGTCGAGAGCAAGAACACCAATAGTAATGGCAATAGTTTCTAGAACTATCAACACACCCTGGAATATATGGCCAGACCACTCTGACTTCGTAGACCAGAGAGATACTGGGTGGGTTATGTCGTATGGAATGGATAACCAAGAAGTATTTGATTTAACACTACAAGCATTTAAAATAAGCGAGGATCCAAGAGTCTATCTACCAGTAATGGTTGGCCTTGAAGGATTTATTATAAGCCACACTACAATGCCCGTTGAAATACCAGATGAAAAACTAGTAGAAGAATGGCTTGGCGAGAGGAGGCAACCATATGTAATAGATGGATCTGAGCCGATTGGTGTTGGTGGATTAACATTCCCCGAGGATACAGAAGACATGTTTTACGAGATACAGTTAGCTATGGAAAACGCCAAGAAAGTAATTAAAGAAGTCGACGAGGAATTCGGCAAGTTGTTTGGTCGTAGATATGGTGGATTAATATCGTGCTACCACTGCAACGATGCAAAGTACATTGCTGTCTCAATGGGTGCTTGGAGTGGAGATTTAATTGAAGGAGTTGAGAAGCTTAGAAGTGAAGGATACCCTGTGGGAGTTATGAGGATTAGGTATTATAGGCCATTCCCAATTGAAGACGCCTGGGAAGTATTGAGGAGTGCAAAGGGAGTAGTAGTGTTTGATAGAGCAATAAGTTTCGGCGCATGGGGTCCAATATATAGCGACCTAGTAGCCGGCCTCTCACTATACACTAATAAACTTCCATACATGGCCAATATCGTAGCTGGTATTGCAGGTGTGAATGTAACATCAGACGACTTCTACAAGATAATCAAGTCGTTTATTGACCGGGTTGAAACAGGTCGAATTGAAAGAAACTACTTTGAATGGGTGAAAATAAGGAGGTGAGAGATATGAGTACAACCCAGGCTCGTAGAAAACCCCCATTACCATACGATCAAAGAGAGGGAGTACTACCAGGAGATGCTGCGTGTTCAGGGTGTCCTATACCAATAGCTTTAAAGGTAGTATCAGCTGTATTCGGTGAAAAAGCAATACTTGTAATACCAGCATGTTGTACATCGGTAATAATGGGGACTTATCCAGGACAAGCATTGAAAGCGGGTATAATTCACGTTCCATTTGCATCAGCTGCAGCTGTAGCTTCAGGTGTTTCACAAGCACTCAAAGAAAGGGGTATAAACGACGTATATGTAATAGCATGGGCTGGTGATGGTGGAACAGCAGATATTGGAATGGCGTCTCTCAGTGGTGCAGCAGAGAGAAACGAGGACATCATATACATAATGTATGATAATGAAGCATACATGAATACTGGTATTCAAAGAAGTTCTTCAACACCACCAGGTGCTTGGACTACTACAACACCAACTGGCAAAGTAGAGGCTAAGAAAGATGTTGCAAGAATTATGATAGCTCACGGCGTACCATACGTTGCAACAGCAAGTGTTGGATATCCACACGACTTATACAACAAGTTGCAAAAAGCAAAGAACATCAAGGGCTTTAGATTTATACACATACACGCACCATGTCCACCAGGATGGAGGTTTGAGCCACAATACACAGCTAGAATTGCAAAACTCGCTGTTGAAACAGGCCTGTGGATTCTATATGAATACCAAGATGGAAAACTAACACTATCAGGTCCAAGCAGGCCATATCTAGACCCCTCAAAGAGAAAGCCGATAGAGGAATATATTAAACTACAAGGTAGATTCCGAGGAGCAACAGAAGAATTCATCGCGGAAATTAAAAAATATGTTGATGAAAACTGGAAGTGGATTATGAAAATGATGAGTTAGCAAAGCGGGTGAAAATGAGAGAAATCAATATATTAATTGATTTTTACACAAATCTAGGCAATACATCTAAACTAGTTAAATACTTGAAAGACAAGGGTTTTTCACCTAGACAAACCTCGTATGATTCTATTAGGCTACGTCTCGAATACCCCTTAAGCCAAGTAGATGCATCTCTACTCGAGAAAATAAATGCAGTTTTAAAGACGATAAGTGAAACAAACAATATATGGAATACGTGTTGTATAGAAGTATGGATTGAAGAAGAAAATCAACGAGAGAAAAACATTCCTAGAGTTGAAAAACACGGAGATCTCTGTATTTACATTAGACCGGGAAGCCGTGGGAGAATCATTCGTAAACTAGTGTGGATAGCTATATGTAGTGGAATAGTAAAACCACCACTACCAGAAAGCACAATGAGAAAGTGTATTGAGAATAGTAGAGCACAAAGTGAATTAAAAACAATTAGTGAAACAATCGAGAAATTCACGAGTATTTATATTCATAGATAATCACAGCCAATGTATTTTAAACTCTATTTAAAATAATTGATTTAAATGAGGGCCCGTGGTCTAGCCTGGCTAGGATGCGGGGTTCGGGTCCCCGTGGCCCGGGGTTCAAATCCCCGCGGGCCCACTAACTAGGTGTATTAAATGTCGTATAGAACTACTAGGTTAGCTCTAGAGAAAAGCCTTACTTCTCCAACGACTACTATTCCCCCAGAGGTCTATGAATATAGATATGTAAAGCTAAAGATAAGAGCTGACAGTGTTGTCTCGGAATTGTGGGTTTACATTGGTAGAGAAAGAGACTACTTGTTAATACCTGGATTATATTGCAACTGTAAGGTTTTTACTTTAAAAACCATTATTAATAAAACTGAAACACACTGTAAACACCAACTTGGAGTCTACGCGGCAATTGCCATGCAGAAATATGTAGAAGTAGAGTTATCAATAGATGAAGCATACACAGTAATCTCAGAGGTTTTAAACAAGGGTTTTACAGTGTTTCTAAGAAGAAAACTAGTTGCGAGAAAATAAATTCCTCAAAAATCGTTCTTTTAATACCGTGAACAAAATAGATATCACTGGTGTTGACTAGTGGGGCGTAGGAGAAAGAGGAGGAAGGTTATCCCCAAGAAAATCGTTAAAATACCAACGGTGTTTGAGTGTCCAAGGTGCTCGGCGAAAACACTCAGTATAACTATAAAGAAGAAAGACGAGTATAGAGCGAGCGCGGTTATAACTTGTGGAACATGTGGATTAATTGATGATGAAGACTTTACAGATATACCAGCTATCTATCAACCTGTAGATGTATATGCAAAGTTTATAGATTTATTCAATAGTGGAAAAGCAAAGATCAAAGAGCGTGGTTTAGAGGAGAGTAGTGGTGAAGAAGGTTCATGAATACATAAAGTCCAAGGTGGATATTGGAGAGAAACTCCACTTTACACTAATAGATCCCGACAAGGTCTCAAATATTGTTAAACTAGAAGAAGTAGTAAATAAAATGGTTGAAGCTGGAACAGATGCTTTTCTCGTTGGAGGCAGTCTTGGTATTACTCATGAAGAAATGGATTTAGTTGTAAATATACTTAAAAAGACGGGTAAACCAGTAATACTCTTCCCTGGAAATATTAACTGTCTATCTCGTTATGCAGATGCAGTCTTATTCATGGTTTTAATGAATACTCTTGAACCATACTACTTAATGCAGATACAGGTAATAGCAGCGCCAATAATTGCTAAATACGGTCTTGAAACACTTCCAACAGGGTATATAGTTGTAGATCAAGATACAGCTGTAGCACACGTGGGGAGAATAATCCCAGTACCTAGAAACAAACCAGAAATCATTGCTGCATACGCGCTCGCAGGCCAGATGATGGGTTTGAAGTATATTTATCTCGAAGCAGGTAGTGGTGCTTCACAACCAGTGCCGCTAGAATTCCCCAAGATAGTAAAGAAGTATACAGACCTCATAGTAATTGTCGGTGGAGGAATAAGAGATCCAGAGACGGCGAGGAAGATGGCTGAGGCTGGTGCAGACATCATTGTTACTGGTACTATAGTAGAGAAAAACCCTGAGTTGGCGGCTGAGATAATTAAGGCTATTAAGACTGCTGGTTCTCACTAGCAAGGTATTTCTTTCTAAAGGCTTCTTCTAGGTCGATTCCCAGTAGATTTGCAATGCTAAGCAACCATGCAAAAACATCGGCTATTTCTTCTTCGAGTGATTCTCTTCTATACTTGATTAATGCTTCTGCCAGCTCTCCTACTTCTTCGACAAACCATGTAAAAGTTGCATATAGTCCACGAGTTGAATCACGGTCGTAATATCGTGTTTTAATGTATTCTTGTGCTTCGCGAATATCCATTTAAACCACCCTTATATGAAGTATATAAAGAACTAGTTAAATTGGTAGTGTTGGAGGTGTTAATATGAGTAAGAAGAGTAAGAGGCAAACACCTTCACTTGCATCGGCGGCTGGACTGGTTAGATTCTTCGAGGAAACTGATTTAAAAATAGCGTTGAAACCACACTTGATTATAATAACAGGTTTTGTATTTGTAGCGCTAGTTATAGCTCTTTCAAAACTAGTACCACCAATGTAGAAGAGCTCAGTTGGGGATAATTTCCTCATCTATTCAGACTCCCATCGTTCTTCATCGCTTGCTAGGTAGTAATAAGTATTATACTAGTGTGATTTTCATCTGCAATACTCTAGTTGATATAGTCAGTAACACGGACCCTCTTCACTACTCCGAAAAGTGGCGATTCATCATCTACTTAGATTTATAGTTAAACCCGGTTTATATGTTAATGTATTTAAAACCCATTGACTAGATAATCTGGGGCTTGGTGAGAAATTGCCTAGTAAACTAGTAAACACTTTAATCCAGATAGTATCGCTTGTATTGTTTGCACTAGTATCAGCTATAGCACCAGAGTATACCTGGTTATTCTTCATACTATACTTTATCATTATCATGGCGGTAATGACAAAAATGAGTATGAAGGGGTTTAAGAGAGCTGATAGCGTTAAAGGATCTCCATTATTCAAAGAAGACAATACAACAATAGCTATGAGTAGTGATACACTAGTCCTCCAAGAAGTCAAAGAACAATTCAAAGCAGTAATGTTAATGATGTTTCTACCATTTGTCATTATATTTCTAGTTCCACCAATCTACTGGACATATATAAATCCAATTGTAGATAGTGCTACTAGACAGGTATTTGAAAACGAGGTATTAGTGAGATTTATTGGATTTCTAGCATTCTACAGTATTCTAGTACTCACTATTCAAATACCCCGACTACTACTAATGCGTGGTTTAAAAAGCAAGAAGCAACTATATACTCCCCGCTCATTTGCTCTATACAGAGAGGGCTTGTTAATGGATGGTAGACTACTGGCTTTCGATAAAGACATGTGTTATAAAGTAGACTCGAAGAGAAAATTTGTTCAAATAGAGAGCCCGCAACTACCCTATAATGTAAGATTATATACCCTTGAAGTAAGTAAACTCGCTGATAGAATACGTGAGGTTGGACTACATGAGTGTAGAGAGTAAACACAAGTGTTTAACGTGTGGACGCGTCTTCCCCGAGGGGCAGGGTATAGTTATCAAAATAGCTGGTGAAACACTAGAATTTCATAGTTCTAAGTGTTTTGCTAAATTTGCCAGGGAGTTGTTGAGTAGGCTTCCACAAGACGAGATTAAGGGGTATATCAAGAAAATACGGGAGGAATACGAAGAAGTATTAGAGCAGAAGCGAAAGCTTAAATCTAAAAAGATTGCCTAGTTATTAGACTCTAATTCAATAACTATTACTGAATGATGATACTTGTCCCCCTTAGACTCAAAAGGGATGAAGACATTACCGCGGACTGATAATCTAGCAGCGGGTATTGCTTCCAATTTTCTCTCTTATAATCCTCAGTGAGTCATCGTCGAGTTTAATGTTTTCAAGGATTTTCAATGCTTTATCTAGTGCTTCTTCTTCGCTAAACGCGCTGACGTTTATAATAATGTTTGTTCCCTGTACGCATATCTTGTATCTTGTTTCACCGGGGAATAGTGATTCCTCTATGCTTATTACTCGTAGATCGCTTTTTGAAACCATATTAGACACCGTTGACCCAGTGTTTCTTTACTACTTCATATGATTCTCTAAGTCCTATGGGTAATGGTTTTGTATTGGCTATAATAGCCATGAAGTTTGAATCTCCTACCCAGCGTGGTACTACGTGTATGTGGAAGTGGTCTGGTACGCCTGCACCTGCAGCTCTCCCAATATTAGCTCCTATATTGAAGCCATCTGGGTGGAATGCCTGTCTTAGTACACTTATTGCTTTTTTTACTAGTTCAGATATCTCGATTGTTGTTTCAAGGTCTAATTGGGACGGGTCTCCTATGTGCTCGTATGGTGCAATCATTAAATGGCCTGAGTTGTAGGGATAGGCGTTCATAACTACAAATGCTTTTCTACCCCGGTAGACGATTAATGCTTCATCATCGTTTTGTTTCTGGAGTCTGCAAAACAAGCATTCTTTGCTATTTGACTCGTTTTTATTAGTAAATGTTTTTATGTATTCGTATCTCCATGGATTCCAAAGTATTTTCAATTTTAACCCCGGATATTTAGCTAGTAGTTAATAGTAGATGTGGGTGTTTTATTCTTCGGCGTCTCTAATACCCTCTTCGGTTATTGCAAAGACTGCTTCGCCTTCTGGTAGGTGTGGTGCGTCAACGACGCGGGCTATTCTCTTGTTGCCTCTTGCTTTCTTTAAGTGTACTCTTACTCCAGGTACATGGGCTAGTACGTGTCCTCCTACTGCTTGTGTTGGATCGCCATAGAACACGTCTGGACGGGCCATTACCTGGTTGGTTACTACTACTGCTACATTGTATGCTTCTGCTAGTCTTAAAAGCTGGTGTAAGTGAGCGTTTAGTTTTTGTTGTCTTTCAGCTAGGTGTTCTCTACCAGGGTATTCTGCTCTAAAGTGGCTTGTAACGCTGTCTACTACTACTAGTTTTACATTGTTTTTGGGTACAAATGAGAATAGTTCTTCAACTATAGACATTTGGTGGTCGCTGTTGTATGCACGTATATAGTATATATTGTCCATTGCCTGCTCAGGGTCTAATCCAAGTGCTCTAGCCATGGCCTCTATTCTCTCCCATCTAAAAGTGCCCTCTGTATCAATATATACAGCTTTACCGCTTAGACCGCCTCTCTCTGGTGGGAGTTGTACATTTACACTTAGTTGGTGACATAACTGGGTTTTACCTGATCCATATTCACCATAGAATTCAGTAATAGTTTTTGTTTCTACTCCACCACCTAGTAGTTCATCTAGTTGTTTAGAGCCAGTTGTTATTTTTCCAATATTCATTCTCTCTTGTTTAACTTCTCTAGCAGTCTTGAATCTTATACCGAGTAGTTTACGTGCATTTTCAATTATTTTTTGAACAGTTACAACTGGAATACCTGTTTTCTCGGATACTTCCTCTGGTCTCGCAACAACAAGCGTCCAAGCAGAGACAAATCCAGCAGCTTCGAGTTTTTCGGCCATTGCAGGGTTTATACCTGGTATTTCCCTAACGGAAACAAACCCAGATTCAACACTCATTTTTTCTTTTTCTCTACTCAATTTCACCCCCAATAATATATTGTTTTAAAAAACGTTTATTATACCATTATATTTCATAGTATAGAACAATAGAGAGGGTGTTTGGGAGATTAGTAATGCGAATACTCTCAATACATGCAAAGAGTTTTTCCTATGATGTAGTTAAACCAGCTATTGAAGAACCAGAGGAATTAAAGGGAGAGGAGAAAAAGAACTTTGAAAATGTACTTGTATTATTTGTAACTATTGAATCTCAAGATAATGAATCCACGGTAATCCAGGCATTGAGTGAAATAGAAAACCTTGTATTACAGATTAAACCATCAGAGTTATTGATTTATCCATATGCGCATCTATCTTCAGATCTAGCTCCACCTAGTAAAGCAATTGAATTACTGAATAGACTGTACGAGGAGGCTTCAAAGAAACTCAATATACCAGTGTATAAAGCACCATTTGGCTGGTATAAATCATTTAAACTAGAGTGTTACGGTCACCCATTAAGCGAGTTGTCGAGAACTATTAAACCAGCTGCAACAACTCAAAAGAGGAGTATTGAGAAAAAATTCTATATTCTAACACCAAGTGGTGAACTAGTTAATCCAAGCGACTTCGACTATTCAAACTATCCAGAACTCAAAATACTAGTAGAGAAAGAAGTATATGGAAAGGAATTAGAAGGCGGTGAAAACAGAGTAAACGAGTATTGTAGGAAGTTCGGGTTTGAATGGGAGCCAATGAGCGACCATGGACACATGAGGTATGAACCACCAGCAGTAGTAATGATGGATGCTGTTTCAAGGTATTCATGGCAGGTAGCACGTAGTCTGGGTATACCGGTATTCCGGGTAATGGGTACTAATATGTTTAGTTTAAAGGCTAAACCAGTATACGAACACGCCTTACTATTTGGTGATAGACTCTACGAGGTAGAAGTAGACGAGGAGAAATACGTATTGAGATATGCAGCGTGCCACCAGCAGTTTGCAATGCTTAAAGACTGGATTATAAGCTATAAAGAACTACCACTAGGAGTATTTGAAGTAGCAGATAGCTATAGACTCGAACAGAGAGGAGAATTAAACCTGTGTTTTAGAATGAGAAAGTTCTACATGCCAGACCTCCACATATTAACGAGAGACCTAGAAGAGGCAATAGAAGTCGCTATGAAAGTCCAAGCGAAAATACATGAAGAAGCAGCTAAACTCGGTAGGAAATATGTAGCTCTATACAATGTAACAGAAGACTTTCTAGAAAACTATAGAGATAAACTAGTAGAATTCGTTAAGAGGGAAAACGGGCCGGTACTAGTAGCTGTTCTACCAAGTGGTATATACTACTGGGTTGTAAACGTTGAATACCACATAATAGACAATATAAACAGACCGAGAGAAATAGCTACTTGGCAAATAGATATCGGTAACGGCAAGAGATTCAATATCGTATACGTCGATGAAAAAGGAGAAAAGAAACACGTTGTTATAATACATACAGCTATAATTGGAAGCGTCGAGAGATACATATACATGGTATTAGATACAGCAGCATGGACGGAGAAAGAAGGAAAAGTCCCATATATACCAACCTGGCTAGCACCAATACAAGTAAGAGTAATACCCGTATCAAAAGAATTCCTAGAATATGCATTCAAAGTATACGAGGAAATAGCGAGAAATGGTATAAGAGTAGACATAGACGACAGAGACCTCTCACTAGGCAAGAAAATACGTGAAGCAGCAATGAATTGGATACCATATATTGTTGTAGTTGGACAGAGAGAAGTTGAAACCAACACTATAAATGTAAAAATAAGAGTAAACAATGAACAACGAGTTATGAAGACAGAAGAACTAGTCGAGTTGATTAAAAACGAGATCAAAGGATATCCACAAGTAGAAATGACAATGCCTGAAAGACTAAGTGCAAGACCCGTTTTTTAAAGAAACTAGGGTTCTACCTCAAAGTAATCCTAAAAACTCTCTATAACCTCCTACCACTATAGAAAGGAGATTTACAGTGTCAAAGACAAAAATGAAGTTTATTGGAAGACACTTAATGTTAAAAGGTGAATACATAGAGAAGGTATTGAATGGAGAGAAAAAAGCAACTATTAGAAAAGGAGTGTATAAACCAAAATACGATGAAGTAATAATACACGCCGGTGGAAGACCAATAGCAAAAGCAAAAATAACGAGAGTATACTACAAGAAACTAAGCGAGCTGGGAGAATACGAGGCGAGAATAGAGGGTTTTAATAACGTAGAAGAATTAATAAACGAGTTGAAAAAAGTATATGGTAGAATAAGTAAAGAAGACTACTTTACAATAATAGAATTCGAAGTTATACAACGACTCGACGAGTTAGCAAGTGAAGACCCATATTATGGATTAACACCAGCAGATATAGCGAGAATAGCTCTTAGATACCTAGATAAAGAACTTACAGAACTAGATAGAAAAATACTCTTAGACCTCACTAGAACAAACAGTATTAGAAAAACAGCAATCAATGTCTTCAAAGACCTAAATAAAAGAGGTATAGTGAGGAAAGCAGTGAGAAAAGCCCTTAGGTTTTTAATAGAGAGGAATTTAATTAGTACACAGGAAAAACAAAGCTTAGAAAGTGGAGAGTAGAGTGGATTAATATGGGATACTGGCTTCTCAAGTGTAGAGAGTGTGGACGCGAGTGGAAAATACTAGTTAGCTTTCCACTGAAGAAAGAGTTTAAACAATTATACCACTACTGTGAAAACTGCGGTAAAAACACATTTCACGATATTTTAGAGTACATAGAGGAAGAGTGAGTATTAAATCCCGTGTAGGAAATAATTACTTGGATGATGAATCCACGGGATTGATTTATTGAGATGAGAACACCTGTCTCAACTGACTATTAAAACACCTAGTCTATCCAGTCGCCTGTAGATATCTTTTCAGGTATGTATTTATCTGCTAGGAATTTCAATCCCTTACTAGCCATTGCTTCTATTTCTAGTTTGCTTAGTGTATTAAAGAATATACAGAGCTCTCTAACCCATTGTGGTGTTGCAAACCATGGATAGCCAGTTAATCCTTCTTTCTTCTTGATTTTGTTTTTAGCGTCTTTTTCTTCAATACATACTTCTGCTACTCTATATCCAATTAATTCTACTGCTCTCTCTAAGTCTCTTGTCTTAGCTTTAATTATGAAGTTTGACCTCTCTGATTCACTTAGATATGGTGTTTTAGGCTTGAGATCAGTTATTCCAGGTGTTATTTCTTCTAGTGTCTTTCTAGCTTCTCTATCCTTGATTATTTTTCTAAAAATACTGTCTCCAAAGATATCTGTCATCATAACGCCAATGAATTTAGCTGTTGGTGTTGCAAGCCTCTCGCTTTCATAAGATAGTGTTATACTTCCTGCTTTGAAGACACTGTATATGTAGAATCCATAGGGGTCGCTGTCGGCTAGTATGTAGACTGGTAAATTGTATTCTTCACTTAGTCTTCTCACAAATCTCCTTGTAGCTCTATCTGGCTGGCCCGCGCTTGTTACTAGTATTGCCTTGTTTTTCTTCCAGAATCCATATCTGTGTAGTTGTTGGAACACAGCGTCTTTCTCTACTACTAGAATGTATTCTGCATCTATATCTACGAATTCTATTAAATCTGGAGTTGGCTCGATTGCATATGCGCCATGACCCATTTTACTCAAGTCTATTACGTCATCGCCACTTCTAATAACAAGGTTTCCTACTACTTTGCCTTTTTCCTTGCTGAGTATTAACAGGTCTTCTCTTAGAACGGATAATAATACTTCTAGGTCTCTGATTACACTATCTGATTCTCTCTGTTCATCCCACGTGTTTTCTGAGACTCGTTTTCCATCTATTGATTTATAGGTAATTGAGTGTTTTCCCCTATAGTATAAATCACGGATTGTTGGATATTCATTGTTTCTAAGTGCATCATATATTATTGAAGCCATGAGTAGTGTTTGCATAAACTTCTTTGCTTCATTTACATCGGTAAAAGACCTTTTTTGGAGCTCGGGGCCAAGTAATAGCATTTTGTGTTTATAGTCGTATATTGTGTTTGTTAGTGTCCTCTTCGGCATTACTAGTGTTGGTTTTTCACCTCTCTCTATCTGGTCTATTAACTCCCTCATTGAAGACTTTATAATGTCGAGGGCTTTACTCCTCGCAGACGCGTCAATTGTTGAAACCATGCTTCCACCCTAGGCCTCTGCTTCTATGGATTTAACAATACTCTGTATTAGCTCTAAGGGGACGCCAGTGCGTTTTGCTACAATATGTGATAGTTTTACAGAGATATTGTCTTTAAATGATTGTAGTGTTGATTCATCAGCTAGTATAATTGCCAAGCTCCTAGCAACTTCTGGTATATACTTTGCTATAGACTCGGCCTTCTTCTTTGCTTCTTCTTCTTTCATCTTCTTTGAAATATATTGTTTTAACTCGCGTGCAGCCTCCATTACAGCTAGTTTTACTTCTCTACGTAGTTCTGGAACATCTGCAATACTTTCTTTTCCAACTCCTTTAAATGGTACTTTTGTACTACATACATGTACTAATACGAGTATTGGTGCGGGGAATGTAATCATGTAGTGATCCCAACTTATTTCATCTCTAACTACTTCTACAACCATATCTGATGCTTCATCGTAGAGTAGTGGTATTTTATTAGCATATCTCAATACTACTGGTTTATCTTCTCCAATTGGTGTTTTTCCACCATAAGACAATCCTACTTCGACGATAAATGGGTGTCCACTATAAGCACTTGGTTTTCTCGAAACAGCTGTGACGAATTCTGGTTCATATGCGCGTTTTAAACCAGCAATTATTATTTCTTCGCCTAGTGGTGATAGAGATTTTGGTGATGGGGGCTTGAATTTATCATAGGCTTTAATAGCGTTTACTAGTGCTAGTAGTTCTTCGTTTGTAAGATCGCTTGGTTTTTTCGAGGGGTCTATTCCAGCGTTTTGTAGTATTGTTTTAGCTGTTACATCGCCTATTCCCTGAAAGCTCTTAATTAATAGTTCTTCAATAGTGTTGAAACCAGCGTTTTTTGCTAGTCCACTAAGTATTTCAAGGTCTATTCCGTGTGGGTGTGGATTTGTTTCTACTGGTGGTTTTGGTAGAGTGTTTACTATTCTAGGATAGTGTATTATCTCGTTTTCCGGAGTTACAAGTGTTATATTAGCGTAGGGGAGGACAATAGCAGTTCTATTAATGTATTCTAGTATTCTACTCTTAGCTCTACTCCAATCACCCTCGATTGTCACTGAGACTATTGTACCATGCCAGTCTCGGGTTTTCCTCCAACTACCTGCTTCTATGATTACTGGTTCGTTCTTGTTTACATCTATTCTTAGTTTAAAGTAGTATATTCTCTTGAAGTTTGCTTTACTAGTTATTACTTCAACTGGTCTACCAGTTGTCATTTGAGCGTATAGAACAACCATTTTAACTCCTAGTCCATACATTCCACGCGACTGGCGCATAGCATACTTACTACTAAACAATACTTTTCCAAAAGCATTTGGAACAATGTTTGGTGGTATACCAATCCCGTTATCTTCAACTGTTATCTGGTAGAATTCCTGTGTTTCATCTGCTTTTCTAATAGTTATTTTTACATCTGGTGGTATGCCGTGGACGTCAGTAGCGTCTAATGCGTTTTCTACTAGTTCACGTATTGTTTGATACATTGCTCTAACGGGGTTTGCAAATCCAGCTATTTCTCTATACCTGTAGAAGAATTCTGCTGGACTTGCAGCTCGATAAATCTCTTCTGTTTGATTCATAAGCACACCACACTCTATTATTTGGTAATCAATGTGTTAAAAGACCCTGGAGTCTTAGTTTCGGCTAACTCCACGTGGTTACTCTTATATATTTTAATTCGTTAAACCGCTATTAAACTCCTCTAATAAACCCAGGGGTAGTTCGTGAAGGCTATATCGAGTATAGTTGCAACAGCACTAATACTTGTAATGACAATAGTGGGTGGTGTTCTACTATACACCTATGCTATGGGGTATTTAAACACATTGAACACTGGTAGAATAATAGTTCATGATGCATACTACTTGAAAACAGCTAGCAGAATATACATTAACGTTGAAAATATAGGTGTTGGCGAAGTAGAAATCAAGAGGGTTGAAATAGTAGATGTAAATGGTAATATAGTAGTAAATACAACAATAAATACTATTCTACAACCAGGTGAATCCCGAATAATACAAGTAAACTGGACACAACCCACGCTACCAAAATACATTATAGTAGTATATGACAAGGGTTCAACAGACCCAGTAAAAATACGAGTACTCAGCTAAGGGTTTATCTATGACTAAAACCCCTAAATTAAAACCATTTTTTTACAAATTATCTTCTTTAAACCCCATTCTTTTCAAACAAAGAGAAAAGAATGAGCTACGCGAGATACTAGTTGAATTTATAGAGCCATATTTAAAACTCTATACTCTACAACAAGTGGATTTAGATGAAGTCCTCTACTCGTATAAGCTCCGTGGAGGAGTAGAAGTAAAAATTGGATGTAATAAGAGTGGAATATACTATGTTGTCAGTGAACCAGTAGTAGACTACAATGTATATAAAAACATAGTTGATAGAGTAGTAGACATTGTAGTTAAAGGCGAGTTAAATCAAAACCCAACAAGTATTTTCTCAATGGATATTAAAGACGCCGACGACTACGTGTTTTTCAAAGTACTCAGTGGACTAGG
>DADP01000023.1 GCA_002495025.1 Desulfurococcaceae archaeon UBA285 | reverse complement strand
TACAATAGAAAGAATTGAAAGGTTGGTTTTGTTCTTTGGGCTGAATGGTTTTAGTAGATAGAATAGGATTATAGGATTAAAAGATTCTAGTTTTCTACTTTGTTGGTGATGGCTGTTATTATGAATGTGTTGAAAGGGAAAGTTGTTTGAGTGGTATTTTTGGGTTTGGAGGTGTATTGTATTAGAGTTTGAGTTTGTAGAGTGTTGCAAAGCCTAGGTTTAATAGTGTTTTTAAGAGGAGGTTGTTTGTGTTTGCTCTGTGTTTCTTATTGATTTTTACTAGTGTTCCTGGTAGTAGAGCTAGGATTTGTGGTCTTCTCTTTCCACTTGCTTCTGAGTATCCTAGTCCTATTCTAGTTACTCTTAGTTTTGGTGGTTGTATTGCTTCTCTCTGTGTACTGGGGCATTTCATGGGTATTCCGAGTACTTCACTGTATTCTGGGTTTAATGGCGTTTCGAGATCTCTCCATGACTCTACTATTGACTTTCTAGGTAGTAGGGGTATTGGACTTAGAGCAATATAATATCCCTCTTCGAGTTCTCCAAGGGGACTAGTAACTCTCTCAACTACTCTATCCAAGTAGTCTACATCTCTACTTTTAACTACAGCTACTGAGCCCTCACCACCAAGCCTTAACAACACACTGTGCTCTATAGTTAGTGGAGTTATATAGGTAAAAACAGGATTAACAATTCTAGAACCAAGTCTATAAGTCGACACAACATACTTGTAGAAATAGCCAGGTATAACCCTCTTATCACCTTTTACACCACGTCGTTCAAGAGCTACTCCAACCCTCACTCTTGGATTCCACTCAACTATTTCACCAGTATCTTCTACACATACAACACTAGACCCATACACTCTAATAGAATCGAGTTGTGTAAAATAGTCTTCAATAGAAACATAGGGACCAATCCTTCTATCATCAACTTCAAAGTATACTAGTGGACCCCTAATACAAGCTAAATCACGACAATTCAACTTGGCACTAATAGCATTATAGAGTTCTACCAGGGCGTCTACCGGGTCGCTACTAGTTAAATAAATATTCAAGTAGCTACCTATAGCACCAGCTATAGTAGTTGGTAGAGGTATTGGCAGCGCTCTAGTTACGCCGAATACGTCGATACCACCAATAAACGCTGAGTGAAGTGATGGAGGATTCACAGGTTGAAACTCAACTAGTTTCACACTACCACCCTCAACACTCTAATCAATTCAATGAGCTCTTCAATCACACTAGAAGCCCTTCTATCCCTCAATACATATAAATCTACAGTGTTTTCAATAATATTATTAAGATTTTCATCAATCTTCTTCTTTACACTTTCACCTCCAACAATAATATTTCTACTAAATACATGTAAAGCTATTCTACTTAGAACACGTGGATCACTAGTGACAATGTCTATTTTGTAGTTTTCTAAGTCCTCTGGTATATTACTAGAGAGTAGTGTGAGTAGTAGAAATGGAGTAGCTAGTGCCGTCTGCAAAGCTAGTTTTGAACTATGATCTAACTGGTGTAATGGAATTGTAGAGCAAACACCACAAATACTACTAGATATCGTCAATGCATCTTTACGTTTAATCTCCACGTTTTCAAAACCACTAGTATGCTTCGCCCAAATACTACTCTTAGAGTCCTCTTCTAGTATTTTAACAGCAGTAGATGCTTCTTCGAGGAGACAATCCATGAGTCTTGCAAATCTAACACTGAAACTCCTACCAGTAGGTATTTCGGGGGCTACTGGTTGACCACGTAGTTTCTTAAAGCCCTCACTATAAAAGTTCCCTCTTAATTCAAGTGTTACAAGTAGAGAGTACTCTATGGGTGTTAAACCATAGACATCGTCTCCACCACTATACACTAGAATACCGCGACTCCTCAGCCTCTTCCAGTCTTCAACAGCAGTTAACATTAGACTTAGAGATACAGCGTGTGATGTAGATGGTGATATAAGTGGTGTATCGCCCCCTAGTATTCTAATAGCTCGTTCATAACCCTTTTTCAAAGACTCTAATACCCTCTCTCTAACTCCAATAAACCCGCCCGTTTCACCAATAGATTTCAATATAGTGTCTAGTAGCTCACTTGGCTTCGCTAGGCGCTTACCACTCAATACCTCGCCAATGAAGTCTGCATCACCCCGTATAATTGCATATACATCACGTAGTGAGAATAAGTTGCAAATTCGACGAGTTAGCTCTCTACGTCTACTTTCAAGTTCTTCTCTCCTCGCAATACTAATCAATTCTCTAATCGGCTCTTCTAGTGGAACCCCGTTTAATCCAAATAATTCAACTATTTTGTCAAGTAAGACTTCATAGTTTCCACTAAATACTTCATAACAAGCCTTTCTCAAAGCCTCTGTGAGTTCACTACGAAACTCCTCATAGCCTCTCCCTAGAGAAGTAGCCGTCAATACCATATCCCTTCCTAGTTTGACTTGTGGAGTACTCGGTGAGAAGAGGTATTCTACTACTTCTCTACAAGCACTCCAATTCACATTCTTACATATAGTATCAACTAGTTTATCTTTTACACCTCTATCTAGTTTACTCATAAATACAGATATACCCAGTAGTGCTATGTCGTCTGTTGAAGCAATATCTAGTTTGTCTCTGAATACCAAGTATACTGTTCTCTTGAAGAAGCAGTAGGGGCCTAGAGTTTCACCTGGTTTAATAATCTTTTGGATTTCTTGGATATCCCCCTCTGTAAATTCACTACCTGTAATCTCCTTGAAGAAATCTAGTGTATCTTTACTGAATACTGCTTCTCTATGTTGACCAATGCGTTTTCTAGTGACTAGGACTGCTGGTTCATCACCACACGTAGAGCACTGTATCCAGCCAGTCTGGTGGGCTTCGATACCACTGGCAACCGGCTTCAACCTCTCAGTATCATCCATGTACCAGAAGGGCCTCGGTATACTAGCATGGAATACTCCAAACCCCCTCGTAGATAATAGTCTCCACCTACTGAAAACTACGTGCCACAATAGAAAGCCAGCTACTCCAGGTATATCCTCGCTCTTAAACTCTTTTCTAACCCTCTCTACAAACTCTTTGCTAATACCTAGTTCACTACACAAGTCTTCAATTTCCTCTAACAGACAACTCTTTATACCATCATAGACTCTAGCCAAGTCTACAATGGCTATTCTTGGTAGTTGTGGAGGAGTATCTAGTAGACCACTATACTCCTCGAGAAGTCTTAGTACTAGTTTATTAACTGGTTTTCCACTGGATTTCTCTTTGATTTTCTCTACGACAAAGTCTTTAATCGCCTTCCACGAGTTATTGTAGACTTCTAAGACTTCTCTAATAACATCTTCTGGTTCTAACTGTGATTTACCGGGTAGTTCTCTAGGTAGTATCATTAATATTGTTGCTGGTATTATTGGTTGCAACCAGAGATTTGCGAAGTCTTCTGGGTTTTCAAGGCCGTAGACACTACTATATATTTGCATGATGTTTTCAATAGGTGTCTTAATATCTTCGAGGCTATACTCCTGTATGGTTTTCTTGTAATCTAGTGTTAAATTGTATTCTAAGTGGAGTCTATTAATCCCAGTCTTAATACTCAGTACATTAGCTATAAAGCTTCTAACCGCGTAGGGGTTTAAACGTGGTGTTGGATTTACAATGACGTCGTAGCCGTATCTAAGTCCAAAGTGGCTTGCTACACTCCACATTAGATTAGATAGTAGCCAACTACTAGCCCATAAATCTCCTGTTTTCCTTCCTGAGTTTACAAATCCCTGTACTCCTGGGTAGTCTACAACTACTAGATATCCCTGTAGAGTACTGCTTCTAGGTGGAATAACCATGTTTACTACTGTGGCAGTAGCATATAAGTGGTCGAAAACAGTGTGTGTTGGTACTCGGGTATCAGCTAGTGATGGTGAAAGACCCTCAGCATACCATGTTGCCTCTAGAAGTATGTATATAGCATTATAGACAAGGAGTTCTCCTTCAGGAGCAGACTCTATTAAACCATCTAGTTTTAAATCCCGTATAACTCGATTAATTTTCTCTAAAACTCTCTGAATAGACTGAGAGTCAACGTCTTTTAATGGATGTTTAATTACCGGGTTGAACGGGTTGTGTATGTAGTCATAGTATACATAGCTTTTCTCAGGCCACTCTGATATCCTTAAAATCCATCTATCAAATGACGATGCAAATTTATCGGCATTATTCACTACTTCTTCAAGTTCCCTTTCTAACCCAATACCATACAGTCTAGTTTTTTCGACTACTCGTTCTCTAAACTCCCCAGCTACTTTTTCATGCAATTCCCTGAAATCCGTGTCTGGTTTTTCTTTTAGAATCTTAATTAGAAAAGACTTATTGGGTGGATCGTGGGTCAAAGCCCTAATTTTAAGAAGAGCTAATTTTCTAAAATCAAGGTGCACATCTATCACCTCGTAAACATAATAGATCTACCTGGAGAACTAGTCAGCTTGGTGGATTCGTTTTTAACAATTCTAATTCTACCATAACCAACACTAGTTCTAGCGCCTATGCCCTGATCTAGGGCTTCATTAACAACATTTATGAACTGTGTAACCAGGTTAATATTGAGTGGGGTATCTTCACTTCTTATTCCGATGGCAAATGCCAATGTAACACCTTTAGCTATTGTGGGGAAGACTAGGGGCGTTGGAGATGAACTAGCCTCATCTATAGCACCTCCAACTTCACTGTAGTGTGGAGTTACGACATCTGGATCTACTAGGCTAGCTTCACTACCACCACTTGGAGAACACTTAACAGGATATGCATTTGTAAATATAGCTAAACCAACACTCTCCTTATTTCCGAAGAATTTATTGATTACATGTTCAGGTAGTTTATTGTAGAGTTCGGCATAGGCTCTAACCAACCCCTTAATACTACTAGATGGAATAAATGGCAGATTCAATACAGGATCCCACGAAATTGAAATCTCCAATGGTAGATTAGAGTCTCTAGTACAAATACTCAGCCTTGAAACGGTTTCGAATTCTACTAAGTATACTACGTCGAAGCTTTCACCCATAAATTCAACCAAGGAGGAAATATATCTCTGAGCTTCTCCTAGAAGATCTCCAATATTCGAGTACTTAAATTCCTCGTGCAACATCTCAGATGCTACTCGACTAAATAGAGTATTGTACTTACCCTTTACACGACCAGTATTCACGAGTTGTTCAAATACTTCATAGCATTTTATAAAGGAATACCTTAAAGCACTCATAACATTTCTCCCACTTGAGCCCGCTAGGTATTCTCTAATACACTTAGCTAGCTCATCCTGGTCTTCGCGGCGTTTTTGTACTTGCGGAGGCTGTTTAGAGGCTTTCACAGCATCCACCTCTTTAAGGCCAAGAAGCTACAATTCGAGCTCTAACCTTGTTCAAGTAGTTACTCAACTCATTGATGGCTGTAACATAGGCGTCCAGTAATGTCTGGGGATTTACATTTATTGACACTGATTTTTCGCGGGTTTCACGGGGTTTTTGACTAGGGGAACGCCACTCCATATGTGTTGGCCAATCTCCAGAGAAGAAGGTAGTAATGAACACTCCATCACCAAAGATGTTCTCATTTGAGTGGTAGCTCACCATAATTGGAGAGGGTCTTCTTGAAACCTCACTCCTAATCTTACCCTTATTCCCGATAAAGTAACCTGTTTCATGCTGGGTTCTCGGAAGTCCTAATACCCATGCATAATGCTTATTTCTTANNTAGGACTCTGCAACGCGTAGGTCTTGCAAAGAAGTTGTGTACATCTTCAAAATTCACACCTCTAACTATATAGACTTGAGTTAGATAGATATTCTGATATTTGCTTTTTGAGAGTACGGGTATTGGAGGAATAGAATGGTTTTTAACTTGATGCCTGGTTTTCGAACTATCTATACACTCGCTACAGTATTCTTCGACGATTTTTCTACACTTATTGTACACTTCGTCGAGGAGCTCGCTGATATTTCTAGGGATCGACTGTTCTCGACCATCTACCTTTATACTGGTTATGTCTAGTGAACCCATACCTCTTCTTGCTCCTTTTCCAACTCCTGAAAACTGTAGTGCTAGGTATAGGATCTTGATCGCTAATTCTTCTGCTTCCAAGTACTTGGGTTTTGAAATTCTCTTACTAACTACGAGTGTGAATTTAAATCCTTTATTAATGCCTCTTACTTGTTGCCTACCTCGCTTATCCAGAGTTAGCAGGACGGCTCTTTGAAGATTTCTCAGTGTTGCCAATTCAATTATATTACTCTTTATGTCTTCTTTAGCTTCGATGTAGATTTTGAATCTCGATGCTTCAGAGTCCTTCTCGCCTGCGTATCCTAGTCCGAGGATTTTACCAACAAAGCAACTAATGGCTTTTACTTCCTCTTTACTTGGTTTTAGAAAGATATCGCTTGTCGAGAGACCCTTTAATAGTCCTAGCTCATACATTGCCCCAGCTATACACGTTCTACACCACCACCTCCATAACCCCTTTATCTCGGCGGGTCTTAGTCCAAGAGGATCCTGAATATTAGGATTGTACCATCCTATACTCGCTGGGGTACTGAGTTTTAATTCGATAGTGATATTCGAAGTCACTATGTTACACCCATTATATAGGCTTCGGTGAATCTCTTCGTCCATTCAAAGACTATTCTAGCTTTGAGGCCGCTCGCTGGATTTCCTATGAACTCTTCTATTAGGTTTTTAAAACTAGTGGCATTGGTGATTCCCGTGTGTTTCATAATATACGATATTACTGCGGAATACAGCCAGTAGCCGAGCTCATCTGTGTCTTTGATTTTCGCTTCTTTAGCAGTATTGTAGGCATTTGTAATTGCTTCTTCGCAACTACTAGCTTTTAGACCTATTTCAATAGCTGTACGGCTACTTTTCGCTACTAGGAAGGTTATAGCATACGCGACTCCGTTAGTAAAAACAAGTGTCGGTATTGACCTAGCTCTAGTTCTAAATGCTCCCAATATATCTTTTTTCTCTTCAGGTTTGTCGGTGAAGGTTGTATTAACTAGTTTGTCGATACATTCTATCGAGACTTTAATAACGTCTTTCATTGTCGCACCTTATAACTCGTAGACTATTATTTTAACGAGTCCTTTCCCAATGGTTTCTTTTCCTCCTACAAATATGGTCTTGTCTTTAACTTCGGCTTTAAACTCGTTGCAGATTGCATTAGCGTCTTTTTGCTGGTAGTTTCTACATAGTGCTGTACTCACAAAGACCGTCTCCATGGGTATGTACTCCTCGCTCCAAGGACCAGCACGGACTGTTTTCTTCTCGCGGTCTAAGGCTACTCTGTATTGAATCATTAAACTCCTATTGACGATTTCCAGCCCGATGTTATCCTTGTCTGGCACTACAATTAGTCCACGTCTATCGATTATTTCTTTGATCTCGCTAGGTAGGATTTTAGAGAGCCTACTGGATAAATCATCTCTCTTCACGACTTCTAATTCAACTTCGTTTACTACTATGCGGCCGCTGAATTTCGTCGAAATACTCTTATCTAGTGTTGAGATTGTAGGGTCTTTGAGGTATTTGGCTTCTTCAGGGATATTTCTTCCACGTATACTCCCATGTATTTCAAGGTAGTTGTAGAGATAACCTAAAAGGTGTGGTGTTGTAGCGTAAGTCCACACGTTGTCTAGTATTCGTACGGGGATGAAGACTAGTTTAGCGTCTAGTAGAGATATACTTGATGGAGTGCTCTCAGCTTCCATCGGCTCAGATCCAAGGTACTTCTTTACCTCGCCTCCAACGTTTGCTTTAACAGCGCCTTTAAAGCTACTAGCCCATATAGTAGGGAAGCCAAACTCGTCTCTCTGGACGGGGAGGTCTACGTGTACACCTTCACCGCGGCCGACGCCAACGTGTATGGGAGTTAGAGCTCTAATGTATAAGAGTGTGGATTGAGAATACATTGACCACACCACGATGGAACATTAATGCAGACTTGAATATATAAGTCTTTACATCTCGCATTCTAGTAGTAGTCCTGAACTACGTAGAATTTCTTCGACTCTACCCGTGTAGCGTACTAGACCCGATGGATGTACTTCGACGATCTCTTTTTGCAACCCCGCATGGGCGATCATAATTCTCTTGTCAGGTGTTTTTACGTCTTTACATTTTTCCTCGTATAAATCGCAGTATCTAACCCAGTTATTAGTAGTGATTACACTTAGTTTCTTTTCAAGTTGCCCTATTTCAATAGTTATTAAGGGGTGGTAGGATTGATTGATGGCACTATATACCTCCGCGATTTCTTTGAGTGTTTTGATGGAGGTTGGGTATTCTACGA
>DADP01000033.1 GCA_002495025.1 Desulfurococcaceae archaeon UBA285 | reverse complement strand
TCTAGAATTAAACCAGATGCATTTGAGAAAATAAAGAAGTATGAAGAACTCGAGAGAAAACTCCTAGAGGAATACATTGAGAAATTAAAAAAGAGCCAGCAACAAGTAAACTATCAATTTACACCATCTTATCCAGAATGCTATGAATACAATGAAAAACACAAAATATGTAAAATAAGTATTGAAAACAACGACTTAAGGAGAGTAGTACAAGAACTAAAAGATCAAGGGTATAAACTACTAGTAAACATCAACCCTGTTGACTACCCAGATAAAGGCGTAATAGAAATATACTACATCTTTGAAAACCCGTCAACCAGCGAGCAGAAGTGGATTAAAACATATGTACCGAGAACAAACCCTGTAATAGACAGCATACACGACATATACCCACTAGCGCTCTACATTGAGAAAGAAGTATGGGAAATGATGGGTATTGAATTCAAAGGACATCCATCTCTCAGAAAATGGATCCTCGACGGCAACTGGGAGGGCCCTCCACCCCTTAGAAAAGACGTAGATACAGTTGAATTCGTTGTAAAACACGTATATGGTGGATACAAGTATGGAAGGTAGAAATACTCAAATAGTTTATTTTGGACCACAACACCCCGGTGTACCAGGTAATATAGCGTTTAAACTATGGTTAGATGGAGATAGAGTAGTTAAAGCCGAGGTAATACCTGGTTTTCTACACCGTGGATTCGAGAAAATGATGGAGAACCGTACATGGGAGATGAATGTAACACTTAGTTATAGATTTTGTGTTGAAGACCCAGACCACCTTGAAATAGCATATGCAATGGCGGTTGAAGACATAGTTAACGCCAACATACCTGAAAACGCTAAATGGATTAGAATGATCCAGGCTGAAATGGGTAGAATAGCATCACACTTGTTCTGGAGCCACTTTATTGGTGGAAGTATTGGATTGAGAACACCAGCATACTGGGCTGTAACAGCCAGAGAAGAAATCCTCAAGTGGTTTGGTAGAATAGCAGGACACAGAGTATACCACAATCTAAGTGTACCTGGTGGAATAAGATACAAGCTACCAGCAGACTTCAAAGAACACACATTAAAAGTCTTAGACTTCGTAGAGGAAAAAGCAAGAGACGTTGAAGAAGCACTATTGAAAAACAGTGTATTCAAAGCGAGAACAAGAAACCTTGGAAAACTAACAAGTGAAGAAGCATTAATGCTCGGCGTGACAGGCCCCGTGTTGAGAGCAACTGGCTACAAATATGATTTAAGAGTAAATGCTCCATACCTCAACTACGACAAAGTAAAATTCGAAGTTCCCACGGGATCCATTGGAGATGCGTATGATAGAAGCGTAGTTAGATTCAAAGAGATCTACCAGTCAATATCGATTATACGCCAAGCACTAGAAGAAGTAAAACTCGACGAGCCACTGAGAATTAAAATTGGACTAACCATTCCACCTGGAGAAGGAGTTGCACGTGTAGAATCAGCGAGAGGAGAATACGTGATCCACATTATAAGCCAAGGCGGTAGAAAACCCTATAGAGTTAGATTGAGAAGTATGTCTATGCCGCTATTAACAACAGTTGTCGACTATATACTGTCAAAAGAGGAGATTACAATAGCAGACTTCCCCGTTCTACTTGCTTCACTAGACCCATGCCCACCAGACCTAGATAGGTGAGAATCAATGGCTACACAAACACTTATTAAATCACTCAAATACCTGTTTACAACACCATATACAAGACTAGTCCCCAGAAAGGTAAAACCATTTAAAACAGAGAAGATTAGAGGAGCACACATATTAGACATGAATAAGTGTACTGGTTGTTCAATGTGTCAACAAGTCTGTCCAGCAGCATGTATAGATATGGTTCAAGTAGAAGGAAACTACCCGCAAAACCCTAGAAAGAGGTTTCCGAGAATCGATCATTCAAAATGCACTTTTTGCGCGCTGTGCGTAGAGTACTGTCCAGTGGGAGCGCTCTCAATGACTACTAGAACTGGCTACGAATTGTTTACAATAGATAAAAACACTACTCTAAAAAGCCCACTAGAACTATGCAGGATAGAAGGCGAGGTAACAGTAACCAAAGAGGATTTTGTAGTGGGAATTACTCCTGTTAAACTAGGCGAAGTACCTCTCAAGAGGGGGGAGTAATGGTTTCCTATGAAACACTACTAGGAGTCCTCCCAGTACTAATGAGTTTGTTTACAATAGCCATGATAATATATTCAATAAGAGTTTTTACTTCTAAAACACTTGGCAGTATGGTATTAGCTATTGACGCGCTTGTAGTAGACCTTGTTGTCTTAATGGTTTTGGTTGCTCTCTACTACAAGTCGGCTTTTCTCTTAATAGGAGTTATTCCACTAGCTTCTTGGGTATTTCTACTAGATGTAGTAGTAGCAAGATACCTCGAGAAGAGGTGGTCGAAGTGATAGACTTGATATTATTCTATATAGGCGTAGCACTAGTCTTTATTGGCGGCGTTATGGATATACTTGCAACCATCGGGTTCTTTAAATTCAAAGAATTCTATACTAGACTACACGCTGCAACAATTGGATCAATTGGTGGAGGACTTTATCCATTGATTGGAGTAGTCTTTATAGTACTTGGATTAGACATAGACTACAATTTAAAACTGGTTTTCACTGGTACTTCGATAATAGCGGCTGGAATAATAGCGCTTGCTACACCAGCCGGTTCGCACATTCTTGCTCGTGGAGTATATAGGTCGAGAGAGGAATCTCCAAGTGTTATCATAGATAGACTGGGAGAGGACTTGGAGAGGGGTGAGATGGAGTGATCCTATTACTCTCATCTATAGCGGCAACACTAGCACTAATATCAACAATTCTAGTACTATACGAGAAAGACGTTGCTAAAGCCGTAGTATTAGCTGGAGTAGAATCTGTATTCTACGCTCTACTACTCCAAGTGTTTCTCGCTCCTGACTTGCTAATAGCATATGTTGGAATAGGTCTTGGATTAAACACTGTTGTATTACTCTACGTGTTGACAAAGGGTGAGAGATATGAAGAAGCTTGAAGTAGTTATACCCATAGTAATAGGTCTTGGATTATTCATACTATTATACAACTCGGGCTTGTTGAGTGTAGAGAGATCGCTAACTACACTTGCAGAGAAATACCTAGAATACATACCAGACGCGTCTTCTATTTACACCTCAATGGCGTTTGAAGTTGTAACAGCTGTTATATGGGATCAAAGAGGATTTGACACATACTTCGAGACAAGCGTGCTGTTCTTTGCAATAATAGCTACGTTAGCTATAGCATCAAAGCTTGAAGACATTATTGGAGAACGCCGTTCACTAACAATTATTGTTAGATTAGTGACGAGAATACTAGCTCCCATTATAGTAGTAGTAAGCATATCAATTGCGCTACACGGCCATATAACACCAGGCGGTGGCTTCCAGGGAGGAGCAGTATTCGTTATAGCACCACTACTATTAATGCTTGCATATACAAGTGATTGGATTAGAAGTAGAGGATTTACAGATAGAAAACTACTCCTACTTAGAGGTCTAGGAGTAACACTAATTGCCCTGGCTGGTCTAATACCAGTAGTATACTCGTATACAACCAATATAAATGCATATCTATTTCAAAACCAGGCTAAACCAGACTCGTTTTTCAATTATCCAGCATATCTGCAAACACCTATATCTACAATTCTCGTCTCTGGAACAATTATGTTGTTGAATATACTTGAATTCATTGCTGTTTTAACAGGGTTTACTCTTGCATTCTACTATCTAACAAGAGAATTCGAGAAGAGAGGTGGTGGAGAGTGATAGAAGAGTTGTTATGGTACTATATAGGTTTTACTATATTATTAACAATAGGGTTTTCAATTTACGGAATAGCAGTAAGACCACACTTAGTTAAGAAGATGGCTTTATTTACAATACTTGGAGACGCCGTATACGTACTACTAGTATATCTTGGATATACATTGAACTCCACTAATCCGCCAGTAATTCCAGGTGGAAGCCTGGAAAACCCAGTATTCTCCTCTAAAACAGATATACAGAGATTTATAGGTTCAACAGTAGACCCTATACCCCAAGTATTTATAGTTACAGCGATTGTTATAGGTCTAGCTGTATTCCTACTACTAGCAATTGTATCTCTTAGAATAGCACGTGAATACGGTACTCTCATTACAACCAAGATTAGAGAGGTGAGTGGAGATGAATAGGGGTTACTCTGTATCAATAGTGGTTTTCACTATAATACTTGCAGTTGTATATCTCGTCTATACTGGCTCATATGGACTAGTAGAGATTACTATTGCACTACTAGTAGGAGTAGGTGTTTCACTAGTACTGGCACCAGACTTAATTCTAAATCCAAGTAAGATGTCGCCGAGACGGTTTATTACAGCAATATACTATCTAGTTAAATACTTCACTATAATCGAGGCTAAAGCACACTGGAGTGTATTAAAACTAATATTGATGCCTAGTGCTAAATACAATCCTGCAATAGTGAGAATACCATATAGTGTAACAAGCGACTACTCAATACTATTAATATCTAACTCTATAACCAATACCCCTGGTACGGTAGTAATAGATGTCGACGAGAAGAGAAAGTATCTATACGTACACTGGATAGATGCTACTAGCGTTGAAGACCAAGAAGCTAGAAAGAGTGTTTCAGAGGAGTTTGAAAACTATGCTTACAAGATATTTGAATAGGTGATCATGGTATGGATGTATATGAATTTACATTAATCTATACATTGACCTCGATTACTACAGGGCTAATAATATACTTTGTTTTTTACTGGATGTTCCAGAAGTATGTAGCGTCTAAAACACCAGTTGAAAGAGATGAGGTATCAAGTCTTATTGTTATGGGTGGATTTATTGTTGAAGAACCAGCGAGAATACCAGTTACAAAGGTATTCAAGGATATTTATAAGAGGGCCCTTGGTAGACTCATGCTAGTTGAAGAGTGGACTAGTAGAACCTCTACTTGGTACCTAATCGGCCTGGTTGTACTCGCATTAATAGTTATAATTGCACTTGTATCGGGGTGGTAGAATATGATACTTGATTTGATTGTACAGGCTCTACTATATCCAGGCCTCTTATTTACAATAGTATTCATTATTTTTACACAGTGGTATGCGAGAAAACTGTCAGCGAGAATCCAGTATAGAAGAGGGCCAATACATGCCGGTCCAGCTGGCTTCCTCCACCCACTAGCAGATCTATTGAAGCTCGTAGCTAAAAGAGACATGGTAAACAAGTATTCTCTCAACGTGAGCCCGGTAATCGTTATTAGCCTAGCTATAGGCTTCTTGATACTGGTTCAACTAGCTCTTCCAGTAGCCTATAAACCACTATATGCGAGATATGATTCACTCGCCATACTATACTTTATGTTGATAGCTCCATTTGCAATAGCATATCTAGCGGCAGCTCATCCAAACCCCTATACAAGTATAGGCGTAGCGAGGTTTCTAGCACAATTAGTAGTAGCTGAGCCATTATTTGCCATTACAGTTATTACACCATTAATTATTGGTGCCCGTCTCGGTGGAGAGTACAGTATATACCTTACAAGTATATTGTCACCGAAAATATGGAGTAGTGGATTAACGAGCTTTATAGCAATGCTGCTCTCTGCTATTGCCGGCTTTATAGCATTACTAGCTGTTTTAATGGTTAAACCATTTGACACACCAGAAGCAGAGTCGGAGATATACTGGGGTGTGTTTACAGAGGTGGGAGGGTCGAGACTAGCACTTGGATTCTTCTTGAAGTTTGCCGAGAGAATAGTATTTCCAATGCTCTATGCGTGTCTCTTCCTTGGTTGTACATGGCCTGTTGAACCATCAAACTGGCTTCTCTCAACAATAGTAGTGTATTTAAAGACACTATTAGTGTTTACAGTGCTTACAATAATCGATAATGTAATGCCAAGGTATAAACCAGAACAAGTAGTAGTATTTCTATTGAAATACGGGTATCCACCAGCTTTACTTGGCCTTCTCTTAGCACTAGTCTAAAAATCCCACTATTTTTCTAAGTGTTCAAGTAGTTTTTTGGCAATAAATAACGCTCCGTTTTCATAGTTTAAACTTGTTTTTTCTACTTCATCAATAGCTCTACGGAGTAGTCTGGGGTCTGGTTTATCGAGAAATACTGCTTTTATTTTCTCGGCGTAGATTTCAACGTCTTTTTTAGACGCACCTAGTGAAACTCTTGGATTGTATACGATTATAACTGGTTTTCCATATGCAAATCTAGCAGTAGAGGTTGTTGCACCACCTTGATGTGCTATAACGATGTCTGCGCCGGCAATCCACTTGTGTATGTCACTAGTATACTGGAATACAGTCCAAGACGGGTGTTTTTTCTTGTAGGGTTCAGGGTCTACATCACCAGTTTGCAATACTATGTTTTCCAGGCCTAATTGTGATATGGTATCAAATAACTCTTTGTATCCAAGAGTACCTGTTGTAACGAGGATATAGCCCTGGTTTCTTGGTTCATATATTCTTGGCTCGTATACAGGGCCGGAGACTATTCCACGTGGAAACAACTCTAATTGTTCTTCCCAGTGGAGGAAGACTTTTGCACCTGTTTTTACCAGTATATCTACCGCTCTAGATTTCGTTGTAAAACGCTCAATTGTTTCAAGTGTGTAAACAGGTGTTTTTAATAATATTTTAGACACTAGGGATGGCGGAATAGAGAAGTTAGATCCGCTTGCAAAGACTGCTCTGGGTTTACTTTTCAATACGCTACGTGTTGATTGAATAAACGCGTTTATCCATCTGTGTAACCCCTTGTATAATGGTTCTCCTGGCTTGCGTGGCAGGAAGAGGTATTCTACTTCTCCGAAGTTCTCGAATTTTCCAGCTAGAAACTCGTATCCTCTAGCTACTAGTATTGTATTGTTATTGAATCCCAATTTGTTGAGATACCATGCAATTGAATACGTGTATCCAGCGTGTCCACCATAACCGGCAATTAACAACAACTTCTTCTCACTCAATAAAAACACCTATCTAAATAATAGGAAAAGATGAGTGTATATAACTGTAAATAAAGGTGAGATTGGTTATCCCACAGCGTATTTTGCAACCATGTCTAGTATATAGTCCACTTGTTTCTTGATTGATGGAGGTAGTGGTGCATCAATACTCATAAAGCCTCTTACCAGTACTGCTTTTGCCTCTTCCTCGGTGAATCCACGGCTCATTAAGTAGTCTATTTCCTCGTCTGCTATTAATCCAATTGCTGCTTCGTGGCTGAGTAGTGCTCCCTGCTTTCTTGAGGTTATTATTGGTATCGATGAAATCACGGCTTTTGGAGATAGTAGTAGTCCGAGACACTCAATATGGCCTTTTGTATCTGACTCCAAGGCTTCTATTTCAGCTCTCGCATATGATTCTGATTCATCTCTAGCTACTACACGTGATACGTTTTCTACACCGGCACCTGGTTGCTCTAGTACTGCTTTGGATCCAATGTCATATATGCCCTTATTACTCGACGCTATAATAGATGCTAGATAGGCCCTGGCGTTTCTACCGAGGTAGACTACTGGATATGTTTGTATTGATGCTACTGGACTATAGGTTACATAGTAGTTTATGTATTCGCCTCCCTCTTCGACTTTTACCACTGTGCGGGGTCTTACATGTAGTCCCTCTGCCCATGCGTGTAGCATTGTAAATGTCAGCTTGGCGTTTTTAGCGATATAGAATTCTGATATACCAATGTGTACACCGTCTTTTACACCATGTGGTATTGCACAGCCTGTTACAAGGTGTGCTTCTGCACCCTCATCTACATATACAATGTTGTGTGCTGTTTGAACAACATTATTGCTTGTAATTGAGAGACAAGTATATATTGGAACAGGGACTTTAACGCCTGGTGGGACATATATAAAGTAGCCTACTTCGCCCCCGTAGAGATATGCAAACGCAGTATACTTGTCTTTAGTTGGATCTACTAGCTTCCAAGATAATTCTCTTGCAAATGGTTTTCTCAACAATGCTTCCTTAGTTGGTAGAACAATAACACCGTATTTCTCTAGGAGTTTAGCCATTGCAGTAGCTAGTGCTTGCTCGTTTCTCTGTGCATATGCAAGACTACTAGCATCTAATCCAACTCTACTAGTAGCTTTTAAGAGCGATGGGTCTACTTCCCGTGTCTCTTCCACGCCGGGTTCTTCGATTTTATATTTTGACAAATCAAGATCTGGACCGTAGGGTGCCGGCTTCTCGAGGGCTTTAAATACTAGTTGAGAATCATACACTACATACCACCCATAAGTACCTCCAATCCTTTTCTAAAACCAAACTTGAAGACTACAGGTAGTACTACATCGGGTGATCCACTATAAGCTATTTGACCATTCATTAATATGTGTACTTTGTCGATTTTACTCAGTTTCTCGGTGATCGCGCCTGTATGTGTAACCAGTATTAAACTAGTTCCTCTACTGCGTAGTGTCTCCATAGTTCTCGCTAGTATTTCAATACTCTCAACATCTACGCCGCTGTCTGGTTCGTCGAGTAGTGCTAGTTTGGGGTTTTGGAGCATTAATAGAAATAGCTCTGTTCTCTTTTTCTCGCCGCCGCTAAATCCAACAAATAGGCTTCTATGTAGAAACGAGTTTACTAGTAGTGTTTTTGCTAGTAGTGTACAGTCGCTACACCCGTATTTCTTGGCCATGGCGTTTGCTACATCTATGAGTTTAACACCTTTGATTTCAGGTGGGTTTTGGTGGGCTAGTGCTATTCCGAGTTTTGCTCTTTCATAACTTGGCATATTGGTTATATCTACACCATTGAATATTATTGAGCCACCACAAATCCTTGTTTTCTTCAACCCCATGATTGCTGATAGTAGTGTTGATTTTCCACTTCCATTGGGCCCCATTATAACGTGTACTTCGCCCGGCTCTATTTTCAATGAAACTCCTTTAATTACTTCTTTGTCTTCAACGCATACTCTAAGGTCTACTAGTTCGAGCAGGGGCATTGTATCACTCAATAACAGTGTTATAGGTCTAGAGACTAATATATGTTACCACGTAAAACACTAGCGGCGTTCATATATAGCTAGAGACCTACTAGTCTGGAGTATAATAGTTGTTTCACCAGACTCAATAACTGTTAGTCCAGAACCTCTAGCAATACCCTTTAATAACAATGCTAGTTTCTTTTTCACGGGATCGTATTGAGGTAGTAGAATAATGTTTTCTCCCTGCGAGACTATTAATTGATTACTTAATCCAATAAACTCTATTGTTTCCACGGGGCTAAACCCTAGTTCTCTAATTGTTTTTCCAATAACTACTCCTCTCTCAACTACTTCTTCGTCTGTTTTAGCATTGAGTATATCTGGTGGTAGAATTGAAAACCCTAGTCTTGAAAGAAGGATTTCTATTTGTTTTTCTAGTAGTGCTCTTGGTGCATAGTAGCCCATATCTTCTAGTTTGACAGCGTTTTCTACTAGTTCTCTGAGGTAAGACGCTATGCTCATTCCTCTATTTCTAGCTATTTGTTTTAATAACTCTACGTATTCAGCGTCTACACCAATTGTTTTTCTATTCTTTCTCAAAGAAACCAGTCACCCTTATAGAGACAGTATTATCTCCTGTTTTAACTTCTAGGATATTTAAGTGGAAGCCCTTGGCCAGGTTTACAGCTATTTGCTCGGCTAGTTTCAGTATTCTCGGCGACTGCTCCATGAATGAAATAACAAATCTATATGATCCATCTCCCTCCTGGATAGTGTCTATGAGCGCACTTGAAATAAAAGCAGATAATGCCGCCTCGAAGAAACTGGGCGAAGAACCATGTTTAACTCTCATTAACTCTCCAAACCATATACAAGTCCTACCCATTTCCTCTAGTAGAGTATTGAATTCATCATCACTCATTTTATCAATTATAATTCTCGTTGTTTTCCATGGTAGAATAATAGAGCCAATACGTCTCAAGTCATCAATAACATCCGCGAAAACAAGTGCTCTAAGTATACTTGGCTTATACTTCATAATCTTCAAATTCGACTCTAAAATCTTCTCTATTAAGACAAGATACGGCATACCAACTCTCTCAGAAACCCTCATTGCTTCATCTATAAGCGATTCTGGTAACGGTACAAATCTACGTGGTTGACTACGCGACATCTACTCCAACCTACACTAATAAAAACATAGTGTTATTACAATATAAACGTGATTCCAGTGTTTAATGTAAAAAGTGTATACACATGTATACACCGTGTATACACATTTATAGACACAATCTTTAAAACATATCTAAACCGTTATTGTAAAACACGGGTGAGTCTATACATGAACTATAAGTCTATAATATCCACAATAGCCCTATTCGCAATAATATTACCCATAATAGCACCACTAGTACTAGAAATACCACTAGTAACAGCACAGCTACAACCAGTAATAGTCAATATACATGGCCCCATAAATGTAGCAGGCTTAACCTATCCTGGAGTATATCCAGGCGATACTATAATGGTGGAAGTATATGTACCATTCCCTCAACCATTCACTGTTAAACTAGTAAACAGCTATAATGATAGCATAGTATACGACCAGAAAACAGTTACACCATATCAATCAGGATATGTAAATGTAACACTAGTAGTACCAAAAGAACTAAGAGAATTAATATCCTTTGACGGTATATTAACAGTAAATCTATATGTTGGCCCATCCCCAACACCTGAATCAAAACAACTATCGATACTACCATTAGTAGAAGTATATCCAACAGTAACACCACCACAAAACAATATTACCGTAACCATTTATGGATTACAACAAAACACTGTTGTTCAAAAAATCTATATTGGTACACACTCAATTCCGACATCTAAAACACCAGATGAATATGGAAGAGTGATAGTACCAGTAAATCTAACCGGACTATGTCTACCACAAGNNTTATGGTGTGTCTTCAGCATTCTATAGGAATGCAAGTCTAACAATTAGACCAATAGTTAAAATAATTAACGTTGACGCTGGTGAGCCAGCTGGACATGGAATGTGGGTGAATATTACAGGTAACATCTTCAAGGATAACATAGTAGTAGAGGGTTATGGATTCCCAGCCAATGTTAAAGTAACAACGATAAGACTACAAAACACGAACTTTACTAATGTCTACTATGACTTCCCAGTGAACGTTTATACTAATTCGTGTGGATGCTTCAATGTGACAGATCTATTATCCAAGAAACCAACAAACATGACTGCTGGATTATACATTCCAATAGTGTATATTGCTCCACGAGATGTAAATGGAACTGCAACCGAAGGAAATGTAACCCTGGGTAAAGAAGTAACCGTGAGTTTCGACTTATCTGTACTTAATATAGGGTTAGAAGGCTTTATCAATGCAACATCGCAGATTAATGGTACACTAGGCTATGCGCGAGCATCAGCCAATCAATCAATAAACAAGAACGATGTATTAAGCATTCTCATAGTAGATGGAGCTAAGAAATACATATTATCTGCCAATCTCAACCCAGATTACACTGTAACATTTGCTTTATACAATGCAACCGCGCTACCATACGTGACATTATTTAGTGTAACAGTAAAATCCACCTACAACTCAACCCTAGGAGCAAATGTAACAGCTATATTATTCAACTTGAATAAAACATACAC
>DADP01000039.1 GCA_002495025.1 Desulfurococcaceae archaeon UBA285 | reverse complement strand
AATGACCCTCTAGGGACAAACGGCTTGTTTGAAGATATCTCGTTTCTACGAGTCTATAGGTGATTCTAGAACTAGGTGTTTAGTGTGTGAGAGAAAGTGTGTTCTCCCTAATGGTGTCACGGGTGTTTGTGGTAACTATGTTAACACTAGTGGTGTTTTGTATCATAGGGGTTATGGTAGACTAAGTGCTATTGAGAGTAGGCCTATAGAGATAAAACCACTGTATCACTACTGGCCTGGTTCAACCGCACTAACCTATAGTAATTATGGCTGTAACTTCTATTGTCCATGGTGTCAAAACGACCATTTAAGCTTTGTTAAACCAAGTGGTAGCGAGGAATATATTCCACCAGAGAAACTCGTAGAACTAGCTGTTTTAAAAGGTGATGAGGGGTTATCAGCTAGTTTCAATGAGCCATTGACTAATCTAGACTACGTCGTGGATGCTACTGAAATAGCTGTTAAACACGGATTGTATTCAATGATGGTTACAAACATGTATTTTACAGTTAAGTCTTTGAAGACTGTTCTCGATGCAGGTGTAGATGGTTTCTCAGCTGATATAAAAGGCTGTCCACAAATGAAGAGGGCTCTTGTCGGAGTAGACCATGAAGTAGTATTTAGAAATGCGAGGATAGCACTAGATCACGGTGCACATGTTGAAATAGTATACCTAGTAGTAACAAACACCAATGACTTCAAAGAGTGTTATGAGTGGATTATAAGTAAACACCTAGACTACCTGGGGCTGGAGGCCCCCCTACACGTAAACCGCTACCACCCTGCACACAGGTGGAGAGAGCCGCCAACACCAATTAGTAAACTACTAGAGATTAGAGAATACGCTTTGCAACAGGGATTGAAATACGTGTATGTAGGGAATACCTGGAATCCCGACTACGAGTCTACAAAGTGCCCGAGGTGTGGTAAAACACTGATCTATAGGAGTGGGTATAGAGTATTAGACTTCAAACTAGATAGTAGTA
Organism: Desulfurococcaceae archaeon UBA285; assembly: GCA_002495025.1. Classification (GTDB taxonomy): domain Archaea; phylum Thermoproteota; class Thermoprotei_A; order Sulfolobales; family Desulfurococcaceae; genus UBA285. The sequence continues at coordinate 13,566 of DADP01000039.1, read as the reverse complement.
GTGGTAGATACAAGTGTCCTAGGTGTGGAGAAGTAATACCAATAAAAGGGAGGTATGTAGAAAAACACTTCTACTAGGAGTTAAAGTGCGGGGGGTGGGATTTGAACCCACGCAGGCCTACGCCAGCGGATCTCTCCTGGGCCATTGGATCTTGAGTCCGCCCCCTTTGGCCAGGCTCGGGCACCCCCGCACCCATTATACTATTTAGTTTTAGAGGGGTCTTTTAATCATGTTTAATTGAGTCTACCGCGTAGCTTGTTAAAGCTATTTAAAAGGGGTGACGTGTTAAATCAATAAGAGGTGTTTAAGCTATGCCTCTAAGGCCTGCTAGGTGTTATACCAAGTTTAGTGGGCCGCCATACACTAGAAAAGAGTATATTCCAGGAGTTCCAATGCCAAAGATAACCAAGTTTGAAATGGGAGATATACATAAAGACTATGATTATGAACTCGCATTAGTTGTAGAAGAAGCTGGTCAAATTAGACACAACGCGCTTGAATCAGCACGTGTAAATGCATTAAAGAGGATTTCAACAATAGCTGGTGAAAACAACTACTACTTAAAGGTAAAAGTATATCCACACCACGTTATACGTGAAAACAAAATGCTAGCGTTCGCTGGTGCAGACCGTCTACAAGAAGGTATGAGATTAGCATTTGGTAAACCAGTTGGAACAGCTGCTAGAGTCTATCCAGGCCAGGAAATCATTGTATTAAGAGTCTTTAAAAACCACTTGGCAGCGGCGAAAGACGCTTTGAGAATAGCTGCTTCAAAACTACCATTGCCAACGAGAATAGTTGTAAGACCCTTAAAAGAAGGTCTTCCACCAGCTGGCTAGACAAGGAGAAAAACATATTGAACCAAGAGTTTTTAACTTGTGGTAGCTACGAAGTATATATTGCCCCCCTCTTGAAAATACTTAGAGAAACTGAAAAGCCATTAAGAATACTTCTCCAAGCACCTGATGGATTAAAACATGTTTATGAATGCCTCTCTCTATTCCTCAGTGATTCTACTAGGAGAGTTGAAGTCTACCTATCTGCAAGTCCGAGTTTTGGAGCGTGTGATCTACCAGTAGATGAAGCAGTAGTTCTAGGTGTTGATTTAATAGTACACATTGGCCACGAAAAATACGAGTTAGCAGAATATGAGTGGAATAATATACCTGTAGTATACCTTCCAGTATTCTATAATGGAGTGGTCGATGAAAGTCTTTTCATTAATCTCCGTAGAGTACTCGAAGAAAACAAGTATTATAGGATTACAGTTTCTTCGAGTCTAGTAGAATCTAAATTGAAGAGTAAAATAGCTGAGTATTTACTGAGTAGTGGTTTTACAGTATACAATGTGAGTAAACCAATACTTGGTTGTTTCTACTCCAATGTACTCGTATATGATAGAGAAGTTGATGCACACTTAGTTGTAGTAGGAGGAGTGTTTCATCCACTAGGCCTGGCGCTCTCTTCTTCTAAGCCAGTAGTAGGAATAGACCCGTATATGAATAGAGTTTGGAGTGTGAGTGAAGAAGCCGTTAAAGTACTTAAACGAAGATTCTACGAGATCTATAGAGCGAGAAATACAGGTAGTAAACTAGGCTTGATTATTGGTGCTAGGTTTGCACAGTATAGGCCGAAGCTAGTTGAATACCTTGAGAGACTGGCCGTGGATTCTGGTTATAGAGTATATAGAGTTACAGCTGGATATCTAGATGTAAACCGGCTTGTAGCTATAGATGATGCTTTGAAACTAGACTTGTATGTTGTAACTAGTTGTCCTAGACTACCAATAGACGACTTGAATGAATTCTATAAGCCTGTTTTAACTCCCGGCGAGTTTATAGCTATGGTTCGTGGTTTAGATAGATATATTTATCCATGGTGATCTCTATTAATACGCCGAGAAGCAAATCAGAACTAGAAATGTTTTTATCTCCATATTCAACGATTCCAGGCTCGAGATTGTTCAAGAGAGAACTTGAACAATATCAAACACCAACAAGTCTAGCAGCTCATGCAGCGTGGATTTTATACATGAAGAAGAAGACTGCGTCCTCGACAATACTGGATTTAGGGTGTGGTACTGGTATATTGTCAATAGCTACTCTACTAGTAGGAGCTAGGAGAAGTATTTGTGTAGATATCGACTGGGATTTACTGGTTGTTGCAATAGAGTTTGTATCTAGAAACTACGCTGGGCTAGTATATAGATTGATATTTATTATGGGAGATGTTGTAGACATGGTTTTTACAGGTGTAGATGTTGTATTAATGAATCCCCCATTTGGGGTTTATAGAGAGAATAGGGGACTAGACCTTGATTTTCTACAAGTAGCAGTTGCAAGTGCAGGTGTTGTCTACAGTTTTCACAAGTATTCTGAGGGCCTGGTTGAAATTATTAAGTCTCTAGCTAGTAAATATGGATTTGAAATAGCATGGTTTGAAATACTGGATTTTCAAATACCAATGATTTATAGTAGGCATAAACGTAGAATCTACAGGGTAAAAACACTGTTTATAGGCTTGGAGAAAAAGGTGTTGTAGAAATGAGTTTTGTAGTTCCAGGCGAAGTACTGGCAACAGAGGAGGAAGCCATTCCAATTAGAGGAGCATATATTGATGGAAAGGGCTATATAAGGTCAACGATAATAGGTCTCGCCACGCTAGACAGGTATAAAAAGAATATTGATGTAAAACCACTAGTTAAAAGAGAGTTGACTCTAAAACCAAATAGTATTGTTGAAGGATTGGTTACAAGTGCTTCTGACGAAGTGGCAATTGTAAAAATTTATAGTACGCAAGATCAAAACACTAGAGTAGAAGCCGTAGGACTACTACATATTTCACAAATAACTAGTGAATATATTACTAGTCTACTAGACTATGTTAGACCAGGCGATATAGTCAAAGCAAGGGTATTGAATTCTACTCCGCCATATTTATTATCAATTAAAGAACCATCAACAGGTGTATTAACAGCTCAGTGTTCAAATTGTGGTGGAACACTTTACCTACACCAAGCTGGATATCTAGTATGTAAATCGTGTGGGAGACAGGAGAAGAGAAAATTAGCTGTTGGATATTTATATGTATTGAGGTGAGTGATTGCCTCTCGTTAAAAGAAAACTATTTGTTCCCTGTAGAGAAGACGAGTGTTTTAAACTATACGAGTTGTTGAAAGAAAAAATGCCATCTGTAAACTACGCGTCTTTCGATGTAACTGAAAAAGGATTGTTAATAGAAGTTTATGGTTATGAATCAGATGTAAAGGAGTTATGGTTTGAAATAAAAAGACTCGTCGGCCCACTAAAAGAAATCACGAGGAAGAGTGGAGTTAGAAAGTATAGCGTCGACTTAATAACCAAAATGATTAAAAAGACTTTTCCACCAAGAGTTCTAATAGAAGTATTGAAAAGACTAAACTACTATGCAGACTTACTTGAGGGTGAAAACCAGCTAGCTACAAATGCATCGTTTGAAGAAGTAGTTAGACTAGCAGAGAAAACAGCTGATTTAAACAATGAAGCTTCTCGTGTAGCGGGCAATACATCGACGAGGAATTACATAGTAGCTCTCTGTATTATCACGGGTTTATCAATTGATGAAATAGTTAAAGAGTCACTAGAGCAGGGACTACTATCTCAAAACGAGAGTGGTAAATATATTGTGACACGTGATTGGCGTAGTGCACTAGACGTGTTTTTAAAAAGCACTAGAAGATAATATGAACTTGTATCGAGGTGTGCTTTATGGAGATAAAAATAGTTTCTAAAACAGAGAGGGAACTAGTTTTAGAAATTAAGGGAGAAGACCATACACTAGGAAATCTATTAATGAAAGAAGCATTGAAACACCCAGGTGTAGAGTATGCATCATATAGAATACCCCACCCACTAAAAGACATAATGGAGTTTACAATTATCGTCAAAGAAGGCAACGACTTATCCCGTGTATTAAAAGAAATACTTGATAAACTAAGAAGCGAAGTAGTAGAATTTAGAAAACTCGTTGAGGAATCCCTGGGACAAGAATGAAACTAGAAGCACGGATTTTAACATATGTAATTGGAGAATACTACGCGGTATTTGCTACATATAGGCGTTTATTCCTCGAGGAATTGTTTATTGTAGAGAGTAGAGTATACAATTTAAGCCGTGTTCTCATAGAGAAAATGAAAACTATTAACGAGGTAACCTACGTATTACCCTGTAAAACAAGTAAATACGATGCATTGTTTTCTCTACCAGGGTTTAAAGTAGTTGAAGGCAGTGATGAGATATTATTGAAAAACACTCATTGTAGACTAGTTGAGCTTTTATCGCGTCTACTAGATAAAAGGGGCTTAATTATGCCTAGTGATATAGAGCTTATCGTAGATGTTGTTTCACAAAACAATTCGTGGTGGTAGTTATGGTTAAAATATGCCCTAGATGTGGAGGAATAATGAAACCTGCTAAAGAAAATGGAAAAACAGTAATGGTTTGTAGTAGATGTGGATATAAAATAGAAGCAAATAATACTGCATCTATGAAGATAACGAGTAAGATAGAACACAGCGCTAAGGAGAAAACAATTATTTTAGACGGCCAAGTCGACGTGTCCAAACTCCCAATAACTAGAGAAGTAACATGTAAAAAGTGTGGTGCACATGAAGCCTACTACTGGGTTATACAGACAAGAGCAGCTGATGAACCACCAACAAGGTTCTATAAGTGTGTTAAATGCGGCTTTGTCTGGAGAGAATACGAGTAGTGTTGATAAACTATTGTGATTAATATTAAAACATCTCTCTAGAGTATAATATAAAATGGTGAATTATTTGAGGCTCAAATTTAGAGAGGCATCTGTGTGGAAGTATTCAATTGTTGCAATATCAAAGATAATAGAAGAAGCTAGTTTTAAAATAAACGAGGAAGGATTGAGACTCAAAGCTATGGATCCATCTGGAGTAGCACTAGTAGACTTCTTCATTCCGGCAAGTGCATTCTACGAATTCGAGGTTCCAAGAGAAGTTACTCTCGGCGTTAACATGGAGGATTTAGCAAAAGTATTGAGGAGAGCAAAGAAGGGAGATGAATTAGTATTGGAATTCCAACAGGCTGGTAGAATAGGAGTTTACCTCGAAGGTAAGGGTTCGAGGAGGTTTATTCTTCCAAGTATTGAATTACCATACCAGGAGCTACCAGAGATAAGCTTTGAAGAGACATTTAAGTGTAAAATCTTACCCAAGTTGTTTAAAGATGTTATTAAAGAATTAGAAGCTATTAGTGATGCTGTAGAGTTCTATGCACCTGAAAACTCTGATACACTCTACGTTAAAGCAGAGAGCGAGATAGCCGAGGCAGAAATAGTATTGAGTGGTTCGTCTGGAGCACTTATTGAATATGAATCAACTGGTGAGGCAAGGTCGAAATATACTATTGAATACCTGTCAGATATAGCGGCCGCCTCGCAGGCTTCAGAAACACTCTCGCTGAGTCTCGGCGTAGAAACACCCTTAAAACTCGTCTTTGACCTACCAGGAGGGGGATTGTTGCTATTCTATGTCGCGCCGAGAACAGATTAATCGAACAGTGTTTTTAAAGAACATTATTCGTGAATACTATGCTAGAAAGCCCTTAGAAGAACCCAGTATGTTACACAAGAGGGAAATAGCACTAGAAAGCCTTGAAGACGGCGTGTACATAAGACACTTGGCTTTTCCCTACATGAATCTTTTATACGAGTATATTACTAAACAAAAAACACCACTACACCTGTATTACTCTTCTGCACTGTATACTACACCAGATGCTAGCAAAATGGAGGATAAGGGATGGGAGGGCTCGGAGTTAATATTTGATATTGATGCAGACAAATACCCTGGTTGCGAAAAAAAGATATGGATTTGCCCGTCAACGGGTGAAATCTACCAAGAGGAAGTAGAATCATGTCGTATGGGTGGTAAACCAGTAGAGTATTCGTTTCTCGACTGGACTTGTATTGAGAAGGCTTGGCAAGATGTATTGTCACTAGTAGAGATTCTTACATTGGAATACGGGTTTTCCAATATAAAGGTATACTTTTCTGGTAATAGAGGCTTTCACGTTAGAGTGTTGGATGAGCAAGTATACTTGCTTTCAAGAGAAGCTAGAAGAGCAATTGCAGACTACGTGTCTTGTGAGGGATTAGATAGAGATAGAATGTTTCCATCTCTCAGAGGCTCAATTCTATTCACACAGAGTGAATATGGATTGAGACGGAGAGTACTGGAAAAAGCACGTGTAAAGGGTATTGTAGTAAAGAAAGAAGTCGATAAATCGAGAAAACCCATTATTTACGAGGCAATTGATTCAACTTATCTAGATGAATTACTAAACGAAGTCTGTATTAAAATAGATAAAGCTGTTACAATGGATACTAGTAGGCTTTCAAGATTTGGAAATAGTTTGAATATGAAGGCTGGCCTGAGAGTGAGAGAGGTCAGTTTAAACACTGACATCCATGGAATCAACTACTCGTATTTCTCGCCATTCAAGGGTTTTATCAAAGTAAAATCACTAGTTACAGGTGAATTCAACGCGTTGGATTCAAAGGTTTCTCTCTCACGTGGAGAAACCATTAAACTAGAAGCACATATAGGTTTATACTTAGTTATTAAACAATTAGTATACCCAGTCGACTATAGTGAATTAGAGGTTAAATTATGAGTGAACACTACCTTAGAATTTTACGTGAAGAACTACGAAGTAAAACATTGTCTTCTATTCCACCTAGCAGAGTAAACAGTATAAGAAAGGCGTTTGAAAACGCATATGTAGAACTCCACGACCTCCCAGATGTAAGTAGAGAAGTATTGAAGCTGACTATTGAAAAAACCATGAGAGACCTAGAGCGATTATCTACCATCCGGCTAGTTAAAACAATTATGCTTAAACAAATAGACCAGAATTCAATTGATAAAGAGATTGGAAAGTATATACTACTACTTCTAGAAGCCGAGAAAGCAATACTCTCACCGTTTACTCTAGGACACAGTGAAAAATACTACTTTAAATTCAAAGCAAAATGCGAAGTAGACAATAAACTATATAAACCAGGAGAAATCGCGCTTTTAACTATTAGTGAATTCATAGAAGCAGTATTAAAAGAGTGCGGTCAACCAATAACACACCCAGTAATCAAGATATTTTCTACACTCCAGAATAATAGACAATAAATCTCTATCCTGCAATTTAAAACACTTGATGATTTTACCGTCACTAGCTGTATTAATGAATAGTAGGATTTAGCGCCGCCGCCGGGATTTGAACCCGGGTCACGGGCTCGACAGGCCCGCATACTAACCGGGCTATACTACGGCGGCATCCTATAGAATTAAAATATTTAGACGGTTTTTAAATTCTACCTACGTTGAGTTTCCAAGGTGGGATTATTATGGGATGTAATAGGGTTTTTCATCGAGGTTTAAAAGACCTTTCTCGAACTTGATTTTCAATCTGTGTTCAACGTATTTATCTTCGGGGCTGAAACGTGGAGGGTGGGGTACTACTAGTTCTCCTCCGCAGTGTGGACACTTGTCTTTTGAAAGAGTGTATCTACCACACTTGGTGCATTTTCTCATTAACCAGTTCATTGTTTTTCACGCTCTGCTAGGAATAGTAGTTCTAGTTCTCTAGCTGTTTTCTCTCCTGTTTTCAATGCTTCTTCTCCTGCCTCCTCGGCTGTTTTATAGTCTGTAGCGTAGACTTCTAGTATGTATCGTGGACTGCCCGCTGTGTAGAGTCTATACCTTATGCCCTTGGAGTCTAGCGTTTCAGCTATTGATTCAAGGCATTTCTTGACTCTTTCTACTCCGTCTGGTTTTATTGATTGCAATACTAGCTTGTATCTTACAACTACTTCTTTTAGTTTGATGTGTCTTGATGCTTCCTCGATGAGTGGTTGAATCCAGTCTTCTGGCACGCCTGCATCTATTAATACCTGTCCGCCTTCAATTATTGCTCTTTCAAGGGCGTACATTACATCGGAGTATGTGTCTTCTAGTCTCCAAACTACTTCTCTATATGCTTCTTCAATGCTTTTACCTATTTTCTGTGCTACTATTTCAATTATTTTGCAGGCTTTTGAATACCTCTTCCACCACTGCATTTTCCTCTGTCTATCTGTATCAGTTACTCTTTTTAGAGAGACGTCTACTTCTTTCTTCGACCTATCTACACGTATTACTTTGACTACTACTTTCTGCCCTTCTCTAATGACATCTTTAATGTTTCTAACCCACTTTGAGGATATCTCGCTCCATGGTAGAAAAGCCTTCATATCTCCATATTCATCTAGTGCTACATATGCACCATAGTCGTGTATTTCCTGTATTGTAGCAATTACTAATTCGCCCACGTCGGGTAGTTCTTTTCTGGGTAAAACCATGTGTATTCACCATTTAAGCTACTAGTTTAAACACTGCTACCATATAGTGTATTTCATACTCCCCATATATAGTTCTAATACTTCCTGTTTTAACATCGTAGTAGTATATCAACTCTACGTTTTCTATGCTTGGATTCAATGGATTTATATTTATCAATCTATTGTAGACTCTTGAATAACCAGTATCTATCAGTGCTTTTACTACTAGTTGATTGAGGAGTAGTTCTTCACCACTACTAGTCCATAGTAGAGCTGTTAATCTATCATCTAATCCCACATTGTATACATAATTTGATAGTGTTTTGTTTGCATAGTGTAGGTATTCTAGTATCCGGTATGTATCTCCATATGCATAGTATGCTTCTTGTGGATACTGGTATCCAGGTAGATTTAGTGTTCCCGCGACACCGATGAATGAGTCGTTTCCGCGTTTTGAATACGCAAATGAGACCAGTATGTATACATCTCTAGTGTTTGTTTGATTTGCTATTTCTCTCATGATCTTTAGAGATGTATTCCAGTGACTAGTCATAATTGTTGAAAGCAGTTTTCTACTGGAGTGGTCTCCATGTGTATGGGTAATGAATTGAGTGTCTACTCCTCTACTAGATAACATACTTAATAATGAATACGTGTAGTCCCAGTGAGCAACTATGAGAACTCTATTACTCTGGGAATAGTTTGCTATTCTACTTGCTATTTCATTTAATACTGTTTTTTCATCGTAGTTTTCAACGGCAAATCCTTTATCTACTATTAATACTTGTAGTTCTCTATCAATGGAGGTCTTGGTGTTTGATACTGGTATAGCATATATAAGCCCAGGAGTTAAAACCAGTAGGACTAGTATAAACACTCCTAGTATAGAAATAGGTGTTTTCCTGTATTGCTGGAATGCCAGTTGTAATTGACTTACAAGAGTCAATATAAATACACTGTTTAAAACTACGAGTACTGGTAGTGCTACTACATATACTGCCTGGTCAAACATAGATATAATCAATGTAACCACGGCTGGTACTAGTATGTGTTTTATATTGATGGATGATTTCCCTGCATATACGAGTATAACGCTTGGAATAGAGAGAATACTTGCTATACCATAGAGTACTACAAGGCTCTTATTCTCGACGAGTACTGTAAATTCAATCTCGTATAGTCTTGAAGTAATTAAACCCATTAACACTCCAATAACAATTACAGATAGAGATATGAGAACTCTATATCCAGGTTTAATCTCTCCCTTGTCGACGAGTAGGATTAGACTTGATATTAAACCAATTACAACGCCGACTACTCCATAGAGGCCATAATATGAAACACTATTTACAATCATTGCTATAAGAGTAGCAGTAGACATTGCAATTAAGAGTAAAAGTGGGGTTTTCCGGAGTTTACTTGTTTCGCCTACTACAAGATATGTAATAGATGTTGCTATCAAGACTACTGGTGTTAGTGGGTGGAGTAGTAGTAGAATGTAGAGTAATACGCCTAAAACCATGAATAACTGTTCTCCAGTAAATCCACGAATTAGAAGTAGTAGCGTTATTGCCACTAGAGATGCTGTATAAACCAAACCAGTTTGGTCTAGAGAATACGCTAGTATAACACCAGGTGTTAACGAGTATATTAGTGCTAGAATACCCGAGACAATATGGTTTCTAGTCAACTTGTATACTGTAAGATAGACAAGTATGACTACTAGAACTTGTAGTATTGGTGATAGCTGGACTGGAATATTTGAGAATAGCCATAGATAGATATAGTATCCCATACAGGCTCCACTAATATCGATTGTTCTACAATATTCTTGGACGCTACCAGTATTTCTCATAGCTTTTAGAGTATATGGGTGATCAATGAAGTTAAAGATGTAGAGAGAAGCATAGTGGATTATTATTGAAGCTACAAGTAGTATTATCCCAGCGATAAATACCTTGTTGTTTAAACTAGTTTTCATCAATACAACACCTGTTTTTAACCTTGCCATACTATAATATCCTTGAAGTTAAAAGGTTTACTTGTAGTTCGTGGTGACTATGTTGAAGAAGCGTATTACAACTGGATTGACAAATCTACTAGAATATGGAGGATTAGTAGTTAAAATCTCGGGGTTTGTATGGGCTTTACTACTGGCAGTCTACGTATTGGTATATTCAAATACACTGTATACAGACTACTCTTCAACAAGCAGTATTGGTGTTTTAACACTTAGATATACACTACTAGTTCTTGTAATTCTCGCTTCATACGTATTTGCTGTAAAACTACCAGTGTTGAGTGGTGGATATGAGCAGAAAAAGAAGCCGAGTAGACAAGTAAATGTTAAAACAATAATAGAGCTCTCAGCAGGGTTGATAATAGTTTACTTAATTACCTATGTAGTCTTAGTATTGTTTTAGACAACTAGTTTTTCTTAATTAATACATAGAGATAGGGTGATGAAAGTACTTCTTCGATTTTCTCCTCGGCTACTCCCAGTGCAACTAGGATTTTATGGATAATACTGGGTTCTGTTACTACTACTTCTTCTTTGTCTACAAGGGCTTCGAGTAGGCTTCTATCTAGTATTTCTCCTATTTTAGAGAGTTGTATGTTTGAAGCTATTTTTCTACATGGAGCTATTCCAGTTAGAAAATGCCTAGAGAAAAGTGTTTCTTGTTGTTCAAATCCACAGATGTATATAGAATACTCGTTATTCAACAACAGCCACCTTTGACTTGGCTTTCTTCTCCACTAGTCCTTTCACGAGGGCTATGGCGTATAAGAGGGCTTCTGGTCTAATAGGGCATCCTGGTACATAGTATACGGCGTCTACTTCTATACCTCTCTCTTTCAGTATTTTGAGTAGATTGTTTACTCCACCAATAGTTGAATAGGTATCGTGCCATATTCCTCCTCCAGACCCGCAACTACCCAGTGCTACAATTATTCTTGGTCTTGGTGTTGCTTCAATAGCGTTTATAACTTTTGGTAGTGATTCAAGTGTTATTGGACCAGTGAGTAGTAATACATCTGCGTGTCTCGGTGAGCCAACTAGTTTAACTCCGAATCTCTCGGCGTCGTGGTATGGTGTGAGGGCATCTAGTATTTCGATGTCGCATCCATTGCAGCTACCAGTGTTTAAGTGAAATACCCATATGCTCTTCTTTAATCTCTCAAGCTTTTTCTCCAATTGGACCAGCCCTCCTGCTCGCTACTGCTTTTATAAATGATTTCTTTCTGCACTCGGGGCACTTGTTGTTGTAGTTTTCAGTTATTGGTGCTTTTTCCCAGACGTATTTTAACATCCTGGCTGTCTCGCTACTTGGATGTTTGCATTCTTCACATACTACTTTGGAGTGTACTATGTAGTCGTATAAATCCATTGGGTCGTTTGTTGCTAGCTCGAATTCCCTTGTTCCCTTTATTGCTCCAACAGGGCATACGTCTATACATCTCCAGCAGAAGATACACCTCCCCACGAAGTATCTCAGTGTCTTCTTGTCTTCGGATTCAATCATTTCTAGTGCGTTTGGTGGGCATGCATTGACGCAGGCTCCGCAACCTATGCACTTTGCTGGGTCTATTTCTATTTTGCCGCGGAATTCGGGTGATACTAGTGGTTCCTCGAAGGGGTATTTGACTGTTACTTTGCCTGTTTTACCGGCTATTACTAGTACTTCTAGTGGTTTTACAATTTTCTTCACGGGATTCATATTCTACCACCTGGTGTGAGTTTGAGCCATTCTTTCTTCCCGTTTTCTCTTATTATAAGGATTCGATCGGTGCACGAGAAGCACGGGTCTATGCTTGCTATTGTGAGTGGGGCGTCGGCTAGTGGTTGGTCTTTCAACATTATCTTCAATGCCGGTATATTACTGTATGTTGGTGCTCTTACACGCCACCTGTATGGTTTTCCATGTCCTGTTACAACGTAGTGGACGTCTCCTCCTCGTGGTGCCTCGACTACTTGTACTCCTATTCTACCTTCTGGTATCTCGTATTTTTCGAGTAGGATTGGGCCTCGTGGTATTTTGTCTAGTAGTTGTTCTATTATAGATATAGATTCAAATGTCTCGTCTATTCTAACCAGTGCTCTGGCCAGATTGTCTCCTTCGCTGTATACTGGGACTTTGAACGACGCGTATTTATATGCAGCGTATGGTAGGTCTCTTCTGGCATCTTTATCTATACCTGACGCTCTTGCAACGGGTCCTTCTACGGATAGTTTTAAAGCTTCTTCTTTTGGTAGTATACCGGTCCCTGTGAGTCTCTTTTTAACTTGTGGTACTGTGACAGCTATTTCAATAAAGGATTTGAATTCTTTTTCTAGTTCTCGGAGTGTTTCAAGGGTTTTTTGCTTCTTTTCTTCGTTGATGTCTTTTCTTACTCCTCCAACAAGGTTTATTCCATATGTTTTTCTACTGCCTGTTAATAACTCGGAGAGATACATTACTTTTTCGCGTATACGCCACATGTGCATAAAGCCTGTGTCGTAGCCGACTAGGTGGAATGCTACTCCAAGCCATAAGAGGTGGCTGTGGAGTCTCTCGATTTCTAGAATTATACTTCTTATGTACTGTGCTCTCTCGGGGACGTCGAGTTTACCTGCTTTTTCTACTGCTAGTGCGTAGCAGGTGCTGTGTTCAAAGCCACATATACCACATATTCTCTCGGCGAGGAAGTTTACTTGTTGATAAGTCATTCTACTTTCTCCTAGTTTCTCGATGCCTCTGTGAACGTGGAAACCCCTGTATTTCACGTCTACTACTTTCTCTCCTTCAACATATAGCTCAAAGTATTCTGGTTCGTGGAGTGCTGGGTGGTATGGTCCTATGGGGACTACTCCATACTCGCCTGACTCAGATACCTTCTCGCTTACTCCTCTTACTTGTGGCCTATAATCATATGGAACGTCTTTTCTAAGTGGATGTACTCCCTCAGGCCACTCGGGTGGTAGTACTAGTCTGTAGTGCGTTCTACCTGTGAATTCAAAACCCAGTAGGTCGTGGGCTTCCATTTCACACCAGTCTGCTCCTGGAACAACATTTATAATGCTTGGAAATACTGGGTTGTCTCCTTCTGCATATGTTTTAACTAGTACGTAGAATCCGTTTTTGTCGTCTGTGAATATGTGTGTTAGTGAGAAGTGTCCGTTTACTGGTCTTTCATCTGTTC
>DADP01000027.1:42826-44424 GCA_002495025.1 Desulfurococcaceae archaeon UBA285 | reverse complement strand
GATTTCATATGCTGATGCCTTACCTAGTTTTTCAAGTGTTTTCAATACCTGTTCTGCTAGTTTACTCCTCCTCTTTCTTGTTCTCGGCTTGTAGCCTATAGTTAATACTGCAATAGAATTACCTAGCGATCTCGCTACTTGAAAACCTATTGCTGAGAGTGGTGCGGTGTGAATACCTTTTTTGAGTAGGTAGTTAAATGATTCAAGTACTTCGCTATTCGTGGTTTTAAGGATATTCACTCTTGGTGTATTCTTTATAAAATCAGGGACAACGTAGTCTTCTGGAAATACTGCAACTACTTCGAAACCAGTATCCAGTCCGCATTCTTCTAGTTCTCGAAGGCCTTTTACAAGCGAGTATGCTAATACACCTGTTTTTGCTGGTACGACAATATAGTCTCCTTTTACCTTCTTTTCATATATTTCAAACACAATAGTTTTCAATCCCTCTATTGTCAATGCACTAGTATACTCTACTAGTACTCCATCAATGTTCCTACAAGTAGCGAGTTCTCCTTTCTTAGCTAGTGTAAATAATTCTTCAACGTCTACTTCAAGTGGTTTTTCAATACAATAATACACTTTCAAACCCGAGGGGAGGTAGTGTGAAAGAGACTTTGTAAAACCNNGCTCTATCGGCATAACTCCCCGTTGGATTAAAACGCTCGTTTTTCACGTAGACTCCATCTATTTCTATAATTGGCGTTAAACCCTCTCCTCTAGTGTATTTAACGGGGAATTCAGGGAGGAGTGTTGAATACCTGGTTATCCCGGGTTTTAACTGCTCTATTTTAAAAACATGGTTTTTGTATTCTATGATGGGAAGGCCTCCGCAAAAAGGACACTTCTTTAAAAACCCTTCTTCTCCTAGTTCTCTACCNNGCTTATAAGGTATTCGTATACTTTTTTGTCTCCAGTGATTTCTGGGTGGAACGAAATAGCTAGTAGATTGCCTTGTTGTGCTGCTATTCCTACTTTTCCAATAACTGGGTGTTCTATATACCCTGTGATCCTGGCTGGACTCCAAGCACTCGATATAATTGGTGCACGAATAAACGCGGCTTTTACTTCACCTATCCCCTCAATCCACACATTTGCTTCAAATGAATCATTTTGTCTTCCAAACGCGTTTCTAGTCATTGATATATTCATTAATCCAAGTATAAACTGGTTGGTTTCACCAACTACTCTATCTACGACTTTCTTAGCGAGTAGTATTGCTCCAGCACATGTACCCAGTATTGGGTTGCCTTCTTCGGCGAATCTCGTTATTGCTTGTGCTAGACCTCTATAGACTATTAAATTACCAATAGTGGTTGATTCTCCACCGGGGATTATCAAGGCGCTGACTTCACTTAGTTGTTCTTGTTTCTTTACGTATACTGGTTCAACACCTAGTTCTCTTAGTAGTTGTGTGTGTTCTAAGAAGTCTCCTTGTAGAGCTAGTACACCGATCTTCACTGCTACTCACCTCTTACCTGCATTAATTGTTCTGGTTTCAGAGTTCTAATGTCTATACCCATCATTGCATTCTTTTCAGACACCATTTTCTGTGCTTCAACAACTGTTTCTGGATCGTCGTAGAAGGCCGTGGCTAA
>DADP01000027.1:0-42780 GCA_002495025.1 Desulfurococcaceae archaeon UBA285 | reverse complement strand
GCTATTCCACCAGCCGCGAAGTTTACAACTGGTAGTCTGCCGAGTTTAGCTGTGAGGAGTGCTAGTTCGTATGGTACTTTGTTTTCTTTTGCATAAACCCATATTGCTTCATAGTCTCCTGCGAGATAGTATCCCCTTAAAACAGCTATTTCTCTATTAACAATTTTCATGTGTCTAACGGCCTCTGCAACGTTTCCAGTACCTGGTTCTCCCTTTGTTCTAATCATTGAAGCTCCTTCATAGATTCTTCTAAGGGCCTCGGGGAGGTTTCTAGCTCCATTAACAAATGGTGTTTTAAACTTCCACTTGTCTATATGGGCTTTCTCGTCTACAGGGGTTAAAACCTCGCTTTCATCAATTAAGTCGACACCTATTTCTTCGAGTAGTTTTGCTTCTTCTTCGTGTCCAATTCTACACTTTGCTGATACAGGGATTGTTATAACCTCCATTACGCTCTCTATTACTTTTAAATCAGCTGTTCTAGCAACACCACCAGCCATTCTAACATCATATGGGAGTTTATCTAAAACCATTACTCCAACAGCACCGCTCTCCTCAGCGATTCTAGCCTGTTCGGGATTAGTAACGTCCATTATTACTCCTCCCTTGAACATAGAGATAAATCCGTATTTGACTAGTGGAGTTGCTTGTTTAACAATTAATCCTGCTTCAATTGCTCTATCTCTTGCTTCTAGCAGTGAGTAGATGAGGTCTCTTAGTTTTTCTAGATATGTATATCCATCAATTAGTTTCACGTAGTACCACCAGTTATAATTGTCTAATAGAAAGGATTGTTAAAACTTGTGGAACGTTCAATAAAAACTATGGTGGTTTGCCAATAGGGAAAACATAGAGGGCTATATATTCCTCACCAAGACCGAGGAGTCCAAGTACTTCTTCATCGTTGAAAGCACCAACGGCAACAGTACCCAGCCCCATTTCAGCCGCTGCCAAGTATATGTTTTGACCTATGTGCCCGGCCTCCATGTATATATATCTAAATCCCCTCTCGCCATACCATCCAGTTGTTTTTTCATATCTTGCAACTAATACTATGTTTAAAACAGCGTTTCTAACCCATGATTGATCGAGGCATGCACGTGCTAGTTCTCTAGAGTAGTCTCCTTGTTTAACTAGTTCTAGTGTGTGATTGTATTCATTGTACTTGTAGATCCCTGGTTCCAGGCCAACTACGTTTTTTACAACTACATATACTTCTACGGGATATGTTGCACCAGCAGAGGGTACAACTCTTCTCTTTCCATCTATTAATCCATATGTATACCATAAGAGTTGTGATAGAGTGGTTAAATCCACGCTGTCTTTTCCATATTTTCTAATACTCTTTCTCTTAACTAGTAAGTGGGCAAGGAGTTTATTCATGTCTGGACTGGGGAGCTTTACAGTACTCAATTCAATCACACATGTAGTAATACTCTATGATTTCCAATATATAAATCCTTGCTTTAATCTTAACTAATAAGGGAGTGTAATTGAAGCTACTACTATCTGATGTTTTATCAGATAAAGCAATGAAAGCACTAGAGAAGTATATAGAGTTGATTACAAGCGCTTCAGATAAGTTTACACAAGCTGTTAAATTACTAAACGATGTAAAAATCAGTGAGTCGAGATCTACTTTTATACAAGTTGTCAAGCTACTCAATGAGAGTAGTAGAGTTAAATCAATTATAGAAGATGAAATAGCAAATACAAGTCTTGATCCGGGTTTAAAAGAAGAATTATTGACAATGATAAACCTAGTAGATGACGTTGGTGATTTAGTTAAAGAGTCTGCGAGAGAATTCACTATTCTACCCTTTCTAGAAGTACCAGTTCAATTAAGAACAGGATTATTAAAACTAACTAATACTGTCTCAGAAATGGTTAGTAGCCTCTCTAATCTTATAAAAATATTAATAACTGGTAACTATGAGAAAATAGATGAAGTACTATCTAGAATTATCGAGTTAGAAGAAAAAGCAGATGAATTAGAATTAGAAAATAGAGGATTAATCCTCTCATTCAGCGAGAAGTTAAAGCCATTTGCACTACAATTACTAATACATGATTTAAACGCACTACTCGAAAACACAGCAGACTCCTGTGCTAGAGCGAGCCGTAGAATAAAACTCCTAGTTATTGCATGGTTAACCCCGGTAACATAGTGCTTCCACATTTATACTAGGGTCTTAGAAACAATCAAGAATAAGCCGACTCATCAACACAGATACTCCTCGCATAAAACTGTTAGATAAAGCTTAACTCTCCCCCTAGTATTAATAGAAACCTTGGTGGTCTATAGTGTATAGACTACTCTACCCATTGAGAACGTATTTAATAGTATCTGGTAGACTAGGCGAAGAAGTAGACGTAATGGCTGCAGACTGGGTAACTATTGTCTCTGCTAATCCATTTATTGTAGCGGTTGCAATAGCTCCTTCAAGATATACATTTAAACTAGTCGAGAAGTATGGAGAGTTTGTTATTAGTGTTCCAAGTGTTGAGCTACTTAGAGACGTGTGGATTGCTGGCACAGAACACGGCCCGAGTAAACTATCAAAAACAGGATTTGTATTTAAACCTGGTAGTAGTGTAAAAACACCTATTATTGAAAACGCATTGGCAAACCTAGAGTGTAGAGTAATTGGTAAACACCCCTATGGAGACCACGTATTATTCATTGGCGAAGTAGTAGGATATCACTATAAAGAAACAGCATTTAAAAACAATGAACCAGTTCCAGAAGCAGGCTTTCTAGCCCACCTAGCATGGAATAAATTTACAACGTTTAATAAAGAGGTATTAAAACCACAATAACACCGCTATGGCTAATATCCTTCGTTATCTAATTATGGATGCTTGCAAGGGGGGCACATGTAAAATACAAGGGTTAAATAATAAGCATTTTCACACCGAAATCCTTTCTGCCGGGTTGAATCTCCTATTCTACCCTCGATTACTCAGCAGACTGTTTACTCATCATTAATCTCAGCTACTGGCGGTTTCAGCATCTAAGAATAGAATTCTACTACGAGTATAAAAATACAATAAATATTTATATCAGAATATATGATAAATATCAATCCGGTGTATTAGAGTGCCCAAACCCGATTACTCTAAGTTTGAATCAAGTCGTGTAAACCTCGTAGAGCCAAGTCCTATAAGAGTAATGGTTTCAAAAATCGCGCAGAAGTCGAGAGAAACCAGAGTTATAAGTTTCGCGGCTGGAGACCCCGACCCTGATGTAATACCACGTGAACTATATGGAGAACTAGCTAAAAGCGTATTTGAAGAACGCAAATCCGTTATTTACTCTCCAACAGAGGGACTACCAGAACTAAGAGAGGAAATAGCGTCTTTTATGAGGGGGTATGAGGGGGTAGATGCTAGGAGTGAAGATATAATTGTTACACTCGGCGGGTCGCAAGCACTTGATTTAATAGGAAAACTAATGTTTGATCCCGGAGACATCGTCATAGTAGAAAATCCATCATACGTTAACACACTCCTCGTTTGGAAACAATATGGTGTTAAATTAATAGGCGTATCAATGGACGATGAGGGAATGAAAACAAGCGAGCTCGAAGCAGTATTAAAGAAGTTGAAAGCCGAGAAGAAAACACCAAAACTAATCTATACAATTCCAACAGGTCAAAACCCAACTGGGCTAACAATGAGCATGGATAGAAGAAAACACCTTTTAGAAATAGCTAGTCAATACGACTTGCTAATAGTAGAAGACACTGCATACAACCACCTCGTATACGAGCCAGTCAATGTAAAACCAATTAAATCACTAGATAGAGAAGACAGAGTAATATACGTGGGCAGTTTTAGTAAAGTACTTGGAACAGGACTTAGAATCGGCTGGCTTCATCTCCCAAGTGAACTAGTAGAAGTATTCAAGGCCGCGAAAGGCCCATCAGACATGTGTGCTCCAGTACCCTCACAGCTACTAGTTTATAAGATATTGAAGCAGGGATTGTTCAAGGAAATTAGAGATAGAGCGGTTAGAACCTACAAGGAGAAAAGAGACTTAATGTTGCAGGCAATAGAGAAATACCTACCTGGAATAAAACACACACATCCAATAGCAGGTATGTTTGTATTTCTATGGCTACCACCAAACATTAGTGGATGGAAGCTTGCAGAGGAACTACTAGAGAAACGAGGAGTTGCGGCAATACCTGGCGCGCCATTCTTTACAGATGAAAGTGGATTAAACACTTTGAGATTGAATTTCTCAATGGCGCCGAAAGACTTGATTGAAGAGGGTGTAAAAGCAATAGCAGAACTTCTTGCTTAATTTTTTAATACTATAATCCACTACACACGGGGCATTTTGGATTCCGTGATAATTGTAGAGTAGTGAATTCACCGTTTACTCCATCATATACTATTAACTTGTTGAGTGCTGGTTTTCCATACCCTGTTAAAATCTTGATCGCCTCTACTGCTTGTAGTGCTCCGAGAACACCTGGAGTTGGACCTAGGACGGGTATTCCAGTTGTTTCAGCTGGTTTTCGTGGTAGAAGGCATTGAAGACATGGTGTTATACCTGGTATTACTACTAGTAGTTGCCCATATAACCCGTATACACCGGCATGAATTAATGGTTTCCGGTGTTTAACACATATCTCGTTTAGTATAAACCTGGTTTCCCAGTTGTCTAGTGCGTCTATTACTAGGTCTACACTGGGGACTAGTTCTTCTAGTAGCTGTTTATCAGCACGTTTATGTATTGGTGTAATTTTAACATGGGGGTTTAACTCGCGTAGTCTCTCAAAGGCGATATCTACTTTTGGTTTTCCAATATCACTTGTACGATATAGTATTTGACGATTTAGATTGCTTAATTCTACTAGTCCATCATCTACAACTACTAGTTCTCCAACTCCAGCCGCCGCGAGATACAATAGTACTGGTGAACCAAGCCCTCCAGCACCAACTACTAATACCCTGGATTTCTTTAGTTTTTCCTGTCCCTCAACACCAATGATTTTTAATTGTCGATCATATCTTTCTAGTTCAAGTTGAGATAAAGACATTATACAACCCTGTTTTCTTTATATCCTAGTTGAAGATAATATATATTGGATGATGAAGCCCTGCCGCTAGTGATCAATGAGCCCTGGACCCCTGTCTGACCATTACTTAATTAAGCCAACCGTGAAGACACCGAGTAGAATAATAATTGAAGCAGTATAGAGATATACATCTTTGGATTTCCAAGTAGTAAGTTTTGATTCACTCATTACACCAAATAGCGTGTATGACTCTGCTAGGCTTCTAGATACGAAAAACGTGTAGAGAACCAGTGGTATTATAACTCTATGCAGACCTCTATTTCCATACTTTAATTTAATAGCAGTAAACGCTTCTGAAGTATAAACCAATACTGTGGGGACCAACAATACTGTTAGAGATAATAGTAGTGAAATAGACTTCAATCCAAGCAGGTCAAGTATTCTCCTCCACTCTCTAAGAGATATTAATTGGAAGAGGCATGAAAATGATAGAAATAGTGCGAGGGTTAACAGCGAACCAGTAACAACCTCTAGTGGTGTAGGCCTACTCCAACCCATAAAGTAGCTAATGATATAGATTGACGATCCAATCATCAAGAAGAAGCCAACTAGGGATATAGCATTCAGTAACACCCTCCACCCTCTGAAACTCGCTATTACATAGAGGGCAATTGAAACAACATAGACTAGTCCGAGTAGCATGCTCAAAATGCTATTATTGCGAGCGGCGAGTATACTGGCTGTAACCAGAGTCGATGTAAAAACTATTCTGGCTAGTGTACTATATTCTTCTAGTTTCTTAGAGTAAATGAATAAATATGAGAAATCTCTAATCGCCGACGCCATTCTTGATCGCCTCGTAAACTAGAGAAGCCCATTTTAAACTAGTTTTAGACTCGAAGTCGAATGGGTAGAGAGCACCATCTTCGAGTTTATAAGCTTGTGTCCAGTTAACTCTTCCAATGCCCTGTATTGTACTCGTAGCTAGAATAAATGCTTTATCACGCATTGACAACATGTATTCTAGTAGGCTCAGTCTATCACTATATGTTAAACCCGCAAAGGGCTCATCCAGTAAAACCAGGTCTGCCCCTGCAAGCCCGGATATTATAATAGCTAGTTTAACCATTTGACCATGACTAAGTGTAAATGGAGATCTATTGAGTGGGATACCCTGTTTACTAACTAGTTCTAAGCCTTTTTCAATGCAATTAGTATTCTTTTTCCACGTCTTACAGATCATTTCAATTTCCTTTCTCACAGTTTCCTCTGTGAAAAACAAGAGTGTGTTTTGTGGAATATACAGTATCCTCCCCTTCCGCTCTACACGGCCTTTCTTCGGCTTTAAATACCCCGCAAGGATTTTTAGAAGAGTAGTTTTACCTGTTCCATTCAATCCATATATTAAAACCAGGTCGCCTTGCTTAATAGATAAATTAATGTTTTTCAACACTATTCGTCCATTATAACCGTGTTCAATATTAACGGTTTTCACTATTTCTCTACCAGTCGTCCTGGAATCCAGCGTAGAGCTTGAATTATCCGGATCAGGTGTTTCTTTTAACACGTTTAATGCGTGCGTTGATACATCATAGATTCTACCATTCTTTAACAAGAATACACGGTCGAACTCTCTTATAATAGGTAGAAATCTATGTTCAAATACAAGTACTGTTCTACCTAGATATCTCAATAGTTTAAGAAGGTCTAGAAAGTCCGAGACGCCCCTGTCGTCTAGCCACATTAATGGCTCGTCAAATAAGAGTATTTCTGGCTCTGCAATTAGTGCTCTTGCTACTATAACTCTTTTTGCTTCTCCACCAGACAACTCGTAAAAATACTTGTCGACGAGATTGTATATGTGGGTTGCTTCAACGACTTTTCTAACAGCTCTCTCAGCTTTTTCACTGGTTTTATATATTTTCAATGCGTAACTATATAATTCATCTCTAACAACGTGTTCTGTAAAGTATAGATATGGGTTTTGACCAATAACATGTACTAGTCTTTGTAGTTCTTCAAAACCTATTTCTCCTATGTTTTTACCGAGAATTCTAATTTCACCGGATAACTCTCCTCTATAAATGAATTCTGCTGTTCTAGACAGTATTCTAACAAGTGTTGACTTGCCGGAGCCAGTATCACCTATTACTAAGACGTGCTCGCCTCTTAATACCTCGAAGTAAGCACCTCTGAAAATATAGTCTCCACCAGGGTATTTGTAAAAAAGATTTTTGACTTCTATAGCGGGCTCTCTATTCATCTATATCATACCTGAACTCTTCAATCTCTTTAGTGTTAATACTGTGAAAAACGCTACTATTAATGCTAGTGTTGCATTAAATACCACTATATGGGGTATTAAGAGCAATGTGTATTGATATGCTTGTTCATATGTCTTCGTCCACCTAGCCATTACCAACCAGTAGGGCCCTACAAGTAGATTCATTAGAGTCATTAGTGCAACTCTTGAGACAACAGCTCCAATCGTGGCCAATACCACTCCGGTTTTACCCAGCTCCTTCTTCTTGAGGGCTATTGCTATTGGCACACTCGTAGATAACTCTGCAAGCGCCTTCATTGCCATACCTATTGGTAGCCCAGCTGGATCAGCCGTCATTAATGCATGTACTAAGAAGTATACAAATAGAGATGCTGGATAGGCTTTCAGCGACATAAATGCAATTATTGCTAGTGGAATTCCAGATAGATCGTATTTTAGAAATGGTGCTGGTGGATATGGTATTTCAAATACTTTTAGTTTTAATACTATTGCTAGAGCTGTTAATCCAACTATATTGAAAAACAACGGCATATATCCTGGTTTAAAACTCTGTGTTTTAGACATGTATAACCACCCGTAGAAAAATATGGAGTGGAAGCAAAGACTTTAAAATATCGCTTTGCATTAAATTTAAAACCCCCCTTTTCAACTGGAAAAATATATTCTCTACTAACATAATAGCCTTAAAGAGGTGTCTATGTGGAAGACCACCTCGAATTCTTAAAGTCTAGACGTAGCATTAGAAGATTCAAAGAAGAAAAACCACCATTAGAACTAATACTTAAAGCAATTGATGTAGCAAGATACGCCCCCAGCGCCAAGAATAGCCAGCCCTGGAGATTTATTATAATAGACGACCCGGAAGTGAAAACCAAACTGGCTGAAATACACTTGTGGGCTAGACCACTGAAAAACGCCCCACTCGGCGTAGTAGTTGCTTGTCACATTGATGAATCACCTACATCATACATGCTGGATTGTGCTAATGCCACCCTATACTTCCTCCTTGCACTACACGCCCTTGGCCTTGGAGCAACATGGATTCAATCACTTAGAAACGTCGAGGAGTTAAAAGAACTGCTCGGCCTTCCAAACCATGTGGTTCCAGTTGCAATAATAGCTATTGGATACCCAGATGAAAACCCACCACCAAGACCACGTAAACCACTAGAAGAAATAGTATTCTATAATAAATACGGTGTAAAATCAAAAAACAAGTAGCCTATATGTATGGATAGGCGCCGGGAAGCTCTAGTGAACTAAAAACACTGGTTTCATCGCTTTTCAGTATCGATGAAATAGCAAAAACAGATAATGAAGCTGCAAGTAGACACAGTGGCACCATTAAATCAAGGTTTACATCGTATGCATTGTAATTAAATGAAATAGTTGTTTTACTACCCAGTTTATTGTCGACTACTACATATGTATCTAAAACGCCCCTTGAGTAAACCATTACTCCTTTTTCATTGTATTTTGCATAAAAGTCTCTTAGTACAACTTCTACATCTACACCTCTAATTCTCACTGTGTAGAGGTAGTATTGGTATTCTACTTCTCCACCTTTACCTTCATATGTTGAGTTATAGAGTAGTGGTTGTAGACGATTCAATGTTATTCTAACACTGTCTATATAAGACAATGTAAAATCTATTGGAGTAGGAGACCCGGGCATAAAGTAGAGTAGTATAGTGTCTTCTACAGCACCTTCCACGAGAGTGGTTTTCACATTTACAATATAGGTGTTAAAGGGTGCATTGGTAGAAGAATACGCCGCATACATAAAGCCAGTTGCAACAAGTAGTAGTAGAATAACTAGTATTGTTTTCGCGGTTCTCCCGAGGCCTCGTGGCCTGACTACTTGTATGCCGAGGTATTCATAGAGGTATTTTAATACATAGTCTAAATAGACTGGATACCTCCTACGCGGCTTGTAGAGATGGGGTATTAGAAATAAACCCATTACAAATCCTCCAATGTGTGCAAAGTAAGCTACTCCCCCTAGTTGTAGATATCCATAGAGTACTTGCTCGGCAAACCAAAATAGGAGGAATGCATAGGCTGGTAGATTAAAACAAAATGGTATGAAGAAGTAGAAGAAGCATAGTGAGAGCCTCGTGTGTGGAAATAGTAGTAGGTATGCTCCGAGCACGCCACTAATAGCTCCAGAAGCACCAACAGCTGGAATTAAAAGTGATTCGTAGCCTCCAATGGGTATAAAGCCAATGTGGAATAGAATAGCTGCTAGTCCAGATAGAAAGTAGAGCAGTAGCGTCTTTAAGTGTCCAATAGTCCTCTCTATTCGCGAGCCAAACAACCAGAGGAAATACATATTGAAGAATATATGTAGTAGGTCAGCGTGAACAAACATACTAGTAAACATTGTTACTATTGCTCTCTGGGGATTATAAAAGATATAGCCTGGTTTAAAACCAAATTCGTTCACTGCTTGTTGTGAAGAGGCATATAGCGGGATACCACTACTAGTAGTGTAGATAAAGACAATGATGTTGATTACCACGAGAAACACTATTACTACTGGTCTGTGTCTCCCTATAACTGGTTCTGCTCCACCAGGTATCATAGCCACATACTCCACCATTTAACTACAGAGTCTAATAGAGATTAATGGGATATAAATAACTGTCTTCATATATCTAAATAGGTCTTTTAAACCACTATATAGATTATTACTCGTGGTGAGAGATTGAAGAGGTATATTAGAAGACTGCAGTTCACGGGGAAATCAACTTACATAGTATCCCTCCCCAAGTCGTGGGTTTTAAACCAGGGCTTGAACGCTAAAAGCCAAGTTGTAATCGAAGAAAAAGGTGGTCAATTAATTATCAAGCCAACTGTCATCTCCCAAGAGAAAAAAGAGAAAACAGCGGTTATTCAACTAGATAACGAGTCTCCAGAAGCAATTAGCAGGAGGATTATTTCGGCTTATGTTATGGGTTTTGATAGAATAATATTGAAGTTTAGTAAACCAATAACCCCTCTAATTAGAAACTCTATTAGAGAATTAATAGTCAATAAAACACCAGGTGTAGAAGTAATAAGTGAAGACGAGAGAGAAATACATCTCTTCGTTTTACTAAACCCATTAAATACACCACTACAAGACACAATAAAGAGACTAGTGAGAGTAGTTAGATCTATTATTCAAGATGCATGTAGCTATATTAGAGAAACTATTGAAATACCAATGGATCAATTAGTTAGAGAAGACGATAGTGTTGATAGAGTCTACTTTTACACTATAAGAGTACTAAACAAGATAGCTGAGGGGTATATGGAGGTCGAAGACGAAAAAATAGATATTAAAACACTTCTAGCCTATAGATCTCTGAGTAAACTACTAGAGAGAATTGGAGACCACGCAGTCAATATAGCGTTAAATACAAGTAAGTTAAAGGGTAGAGAAGATATTGCAAGAGAAGTGAGCGAACTGTGTATAGAAGCACGAGATATCTATATCGAATCCACCGAGTCTTTTCTCAATGCAAAACCAGGCGTTATCGATGAAATAGCATTGAAAACATCTTTGCTGAGAGAGAAGGAAAGAAAGTTGTTTACAAGCTATGTTGGAAGCCTGGATCCCCAAGTCCTCGCCTCGCTACAATTAGTACTTGAAAGTATTAGGAGAATTGCAGAGTACTCTAAAGATATCGCGGAATTAGCCCTAGACCTGGCTATCGATAAAATCCTTGTGAAAAATCAAGGAGGTGTCACCGAGGATATAGAAAGCTAGATTCGTGTTTTCTCCTGAGTACTCTGAATTTCCTCATTGTGGCTACTAGTGTTAATCCAAGTGTATAGGTGGCAAGGGAAATTATAATTGGGTCTAGTCTAATCCCCCATGGTGTATAATTGAGTATTAAGCCGATGAGAGGGACGACTGCGAGAGATAAACCAATTGATAATGCAAGTCTCTCGAGTGGTTTTAACTCTCTTTCTTCGGGGTATAGTGCTTCAACTAATACATATCCTGGTAGAAACAACACGTATATTGTTCCAAACACGTATCTCAACGGCATTATAAATGGTAGACTGCTACTCGTATAGACAATTATTATTGTAGCTATAGTGAAAGCTAC
Organism: Desulfurococcaceae archaeon UBA285; assembly: GCA_002495025.1. GTDB lineage: Archaea > Thermoproteota > Thermoprotei_A > Sulfolobales > Desulfurococcaceae > UBA285. The sequence goes on along the minus strand of DADP01000027.1, from coordinate 31,366 downwards.
TATACTCCAAAACCATAGCGAGTATTCTAGTCTAACAATGTATTCAGCTATTGTTTTAGGCGGGTTTGGATCAATTAGTTTTATACTACCACGTGAAACCTCCTCGTAGACAGCTCTAATGACACTCCATTTACTACCCTTATTCCTCCTAGCAATGTATTCTTCGAGTGTTACATCGCGCTTCATAGCTACCACGATGTTATATTTATATATAGGTGGACCCATCTCCCAGTATACATCCAGGTCTTCTCTTCAATATTATACTCCCAGAGTTCAAAAACCAACGCCATTCTACAGGGTGGACTTGGACAGTATACGGGTACCTCTACTGATGTTTCGATAGATTCATTACTAGCTAGTACAAACCTCCACTCTTTTACAATTGGTGTAGGTGATGGAGTAGTATTTGTTGGTAGACTAGTATTAGAGGCGATTTTATAGACTACTTTGAAGTAGCCAGTATAGCCTAGCTGATTCTCAACGTATATACATAGTCTGAGATTAGACTCGTTAAATGCTTTCTCGGGGTATTCTCCTATTTTACAGTTTTCATTTAGTAGTCCAATTGCTGTAAACGGCTCTATATTACCTGGTCTTAAAACAAGTGCTATTCCAAGTGTTGATGCAATTATTGATACTGCGAGTATTACTGCAAATACTTCTTCATCGAGGATCATGGCTAGTACTCCCTCACAATCCACCTCTTCCTAGTCTTAAACCAGAGGTAGAGGTATACACGGGGTAGTAGTGTATAGACTAGAATAGGTATTAATGCAAGTACAATAACAGTAATAGCTTTTGTAAACACGTATTGGTAGTAGACTTGATCAACACTCCTTTCAAGAGAATCAAGTAGAAAATCTACTTCTCCAAGTATTTGAAGAGCTCTGGTTTCATCCTCCTCCTGGTATTTTTCAACGGCTTCATTAATCAATTCTACAACTTGAGTTGTATCTACGTTTTTAGCTTCAAGTCTTCTCACTCTAGCAATATACTCGGCTATTACTGAGTCGAAGTCTTGGGTAGATGCAATTATTGGTGTTAACAATATGTAAACTAATAACAGCGTTGTAATCATTAATCTTGTATTCATCTATACACCGTTAAACATGTATATCTCCCAAGTCTATAAACCTATTTCTTCAAGGAGACAACGTAAAAACCACTATCTTTTAATACACTACTAATTACTCCATACTTGTATGCTAGAGCATTTGAGTGAATCAATGATACGTTTTTTACTCCACTAGCATGGGATTTAAAGAGTTCTATTAAACCTAGTCCAAGACCTCTATAGTAGTCTTCGAGTTCTCTTATAAACCCTCTAGCCTCGCCGATCTTCATAATTCTCGTCCTGCCGTGTGTTTGATAGTCAAATAAAGATCTAATACTATGCTTCTGCACAATTGTATTTAGCGCGGCGAGAACATCTATGGTTTTACCATTGATATAGTAGAACTCTTTCCCTGGTATTTTAATAAATAAGTGGGTTGTTGTGAGTCCAGTGCCCTCTTTTACTCTAGTGATTAAATCGCTGTAAACAGTAGTTATTAATAAGTCGAGTTCTTGTGGGCTAGTAGTTGTTAAATCAACGAGTATTATTTTCTCTCCACGCCCACTACTCTTCTTTGAACTCCCTTTTCCATATAGTTTAATATATAATTCGTCTTGGTTTTCCAATCTAGAGATCTTTTTCCAGTGGATGAAGCGTGGATTATCTCCTGGTGTGTATTCGCGTATGCCTATATATTCTCCTGTATAAGATCTCTCAATTAGTTTAGTAATATATTCTTCAACTTCTCTTATAATTTGCATTGCGACGTGTGTTCTACTAGTAGTCTGCTTTTCTAATGTAGGTGTTTCGCTGGGTGTCTTATGAGGTGGTACTCCAACGCCTGGCACGCTTTTCTCTCCACTTGATACACTTAAACCACTACCTGGTTGTTCAATCCATACTTGTACCCTATCTTGAAGTGTAGAGCTTTCACGTAGAACGCTTCCACCGATGCCTATATCTCCAAATCCCCCTATTCCTACTTCTACTTTTAGGATTCTCGGTATTGAAATATACTTAGTGTATTCCATTAGAATTTTCTCGGCTAGTCTAATTACATAAGTCGACTTGACGAGAACAGTATATGTAATTCTATAGGGGCCGTGAACGGTTTTTGCAAGTCCTCGAATATCGCTTACTTCTACTTTTACTTGTGATTCATTAAATCCAATATTTCCTGGTTTTAACGATAATTCTAGTTCTACGTTGTTTACGCCTTCGTTTCTCAATACTTCTTTTCCATCTTGAATAATAGTGTATTTGTAGTTGCCGGGGCATTTTATTGAAACAATGTATTTAACGTCTTCTCCAATGTATACTGTTTTATCTAGTTGTTTTACTTCAACACTTGATTTCCCGATTCTCATGTTTTCTCTAAATACAGCGAGAGTAAAGCTCAGTACTACAGTTGATACTGGTATTAGTGAATACGGGTTGATAATACATAGTGGAGAATAAGCAAATAAAGTAACAAGAAGGGTTTTTACAATATCAACTCTACTAAAACGATATAGGATTATAAAACCCCACAGCGCTGTAATCAAAGCAAGGAGGACTACTAGTGGATTACCACTGAGAGAAGTGATTATACTCGCACCAGTTGTAGCTATAAACACGTATTCATAATCTCCTATAAACACCATAGAGCTGAAAATGACGAGGGCAAGGAGGATCCATGCGTTTTCGGGGTTAATACCAGTAAAGACTGTTTCTACTAGTATTAGAGTTGCAAGTAGTAGTATAGTGGTGTATTTGTAAGGGTTTCTACTGTGAGTAGAGGTGTTTAATTGCATATACTACCACCAAGGCTGCTAAAATAGCTGTGATAGATGCGTAAGCCGGTGAGATACCTCTCTGCGAGTAAACTAGTGATTTAAAGTATAGTATTGGATTGGATTTAACCCATGATTGATCTATTATAATACAACGCCCCTCACTTAGATGTGTAAGCCACTCTATATTGTACTTGTAAACTCTATTTGCCATAATACTTCTAGCTAGTACAATTACGAGTCTGCCGTTACCTATTTTTACTTCGTAGGCTACTGGTATTTTACCAATATATTCGCCGACAGTATAGTGTTTATCATTGTTTTGATCAATAAATGAGAAATCACTTGTATAGAATATCCTTGTGACTTCTACTCCTGGATTATTCGTGATTACAACGTGGTATGGTGTATCCAATACTATTGTCTTATTGTAGACTACATCGTTAACAAATACCAACTCGGATGTATTAGCGCTGAATACAGGATCGTATACAAACCCGTAAAACTCTACTTTCAATCCATTATACTCTAACATCTGTATAGTAGTATTTGGTAAACCACTGGCAACTACAATACCACCTTTTTCTACAAAGTCTAAGATGTAATCTAGTTCGTCTTGTCTAAACAAGGCTCCTCTTTCAACTACCAAGAGGTTTTTCTCTGCCTCTATATTCTCCAGGTCTTTCAAGTTATAGAGAATTAGACATGTATTACCAGACAACATGGTGTATCCATTATCTCCACTATTCAATATAGAGTAGGCTTGATTAACAGGTATAATTAAGACTAGAGTAACAGCTAGAATAACACCTATTACCAGTGAATACATTATTACATAGTTACTCTTCTTCCACTTCACTGAAAACACGCTCATATATATTCTTTGCTTCTTCTACACTGGGTTTTTCACGTGAATACATATCTCTCTCTGCAAGTAATAATAGCTTCCACACGAGTTCTTTTACACGTGTATTCTTAATGGAATCCTTGAGTACAAGGTAGTAGTGTTCACGCAGTGTTTCATAAGCGTGGGGAAGCCTCTGTGTAAACCTCCTCAGTAGTTTATAGTATATTAGAGCAATTGCTGAACCAAGACCTGTAATATATGGTTTTAGCAACTCCTCTAGTATGCCGTGACTAGTTTTTCCAGGTTTTTCAATTCTTCCACCCAATCCTGTTTTTAATAGCAACAAAAATGATTTTTCATGGTTTTTCAATACTATACTCGATAAAACTCCAAACAAAGTAAAACCCATTAAAGACCCTATATTTAACACTATAATCCGCTCTGTGTATTTGTATGGGTCGTAGTAGCCATTTAAATCCCTTATAGAAACATTTACGTCAACAATGGATATCGGGAGAATACTAGTAAATAATTGTAGCGATAGATCTCCATTGAGAACACGAGAAACACTATTTTTAATTAAATTCCCCGCTACAACTTCTACTGTGTAGTTTCCACTACCAATAATTAAAACAGGTATTCTACCATCAAGTGTAAGAGCTACTTGTGGAGTTTTCACTTCGACTGGTGGGTGTCTCAGCTCGAAGAATACGGGTTTTTCAAAGCAGTAGGATAGCGTTGTATCAGACGCATTGAGACATAGTTTTATAGTGTTGTAGCCAGGGGTGAATACTGGTGGTTCACCACGTGCTTTCACTATTAACTTGTTTGGAGAAATAGTTAGGTTTTCAATGACGATCTCGTTATAACTATTCTTTATAATCAATACACCTTGCACAATAGTTTTTTCTGAGTAGAGTGTAATAGTGACTTCGTCGCCCCTAGTAATCCTCGATGGTGTTTCAATAAAAATTCTGGGCTGAGAGTATTTCACAGAGATCTTTCTATATGTCTTTAAGACAGTATTATTGCAGTTGGTTCTCGCTACGAGTAGAACATCAAGTATTCCATTACTACTAATGTATTTTTCTATACTATAAGCTGGAGGAGTAGAAATAACTAGAGTACAGAATCCACCAGTGCACACTGGCTCTTTGCTCTCTAATATCTCAAAACCTGCTACTATGTTTAAATCCATTATTTTACAAGACGTGTTCTTCAATGTAATAGTAATGGGTATTTCCTCGCCGGCATTGTATAGATTGCGGGGTGTATGTATTGTAATATAGTAGTCTTCACTTGTAAATAATACTTCTAACTCTCTAATTCTCTCTCTCAACTCATTGATCATTAAATCTATTCTTGTTTTTAATGCAACAGCGGGCTCTCGATCAATACTGCAAGAAACCAGTTTACCAGCGTATTGGGATATAGAGTTTAAACCCTCATCTACACTACTAAGTTTTACTTGCTTCTCTTCTTTCGATGTGTTACCTGATAGTAGTTCGTAGTATTCAATTATTGTTTTATATGTTGCTTCATGTAGTCTAGATAGATCCGGGGTTACTGGTGTATTCAATAATACCTCTGCATAGTATTTACCACTCGGAGCCTCAGACAAGGTATAACTAAGTGTTTTCTCGAGTACAGCGAGCAAATACGTGCAATCAGTAATAGATTGACGGCTTTCTAAGTGTATAATTGTAGTAAACAGTGGAATTAATAGTAAAAGTAGTAATGGGGATATTACTTTATTCATGATATAAACACCTCGTATACTCTATATGCTACTATTACAGCAAATAATACAAAGAGAGCAATGTTCAGAATTCTAACTGGTTTATACGTTGTACTAGGCCTGGATAACGCGTGTGAAACATAGTATGCTAGTATACTGAGTGAAATATATACATCTATTCTCGACTCGTTTAAGAATACAAGTGTAATATTTGAAATAACTACTAGTGATGTAAACATTAATGTAAATAACACGATCCTACTCTGCAATCTCTCCAGCCCTCAAAGCAATTACTACTCCATCAGGAGTGGTAGTTTTCTCAACTACTCTAATACTACTAGCCGAAGTTGTATATGCTATTATTGCTGCAGTTACAATGACATAGGGGTCTACCGGGTACTTCGAGTAGTCCTTCAACACCTCTATTAAACCATGGATATACACGTGATAAGTATTCCCCGTAATTGTAAGACCTAGTTCTCTAGCCATACCTAGTTCATCTACTATTATTGTACGTAGCATCCTCTCTAATGTAGCTTGATCCACTGTACCAGTAGCTTCAAACCCCTCTACTAAGGGGATTTCAATTGGTATTGCAAGATATGGAGAGCCACCTGTAAAGCCGACACCGGGATCTACTTGAATAGGACAAGGTATTTTAGAGTAGACAGCCAGCAATTCATTTCCTTTTCTAACAATACATAGATTTGAATCCAATAAATCAAGGTCTTCAATAATACTCGTAGTTGATTCAAGAAGTATTTTTGAATAGTTTACTAGCGCTGTAATAGTGGGGTCTCGTGGAATTCTACTGTAAACTATAAAAACACCTCCTAGTACTCCAAGTGAAGATGCAACACCTATTAAACTATTAACTCCACTCATCAACCCGTATAATGCGAGAAACAATGATATAACAATTATATTCAATCCAAATATGAATAATTGTGGAGTCATACCACGGTCACCACTACTGGTCTAAGTAAAACATCAACTACTACGAGTAAACCTGTATAATGTTTATTTCCAACTATAATAAGTAAATCTCTAGCTATATGTAGTCCTAAAAGAAAGATTATTGTAGATAGATTTAACTCGAGTATGGGTTGTGAATAGATAATTGTAAAAACAAGTAGACTACAAGTCAATTTATATAGTGTTGACTTCTTTAATTTAAATACTGGTATACTAGAAAAAGCATCTATTAATCCAGTAGTAACTAGTAGAACCGTGTATTTCACACCGAGAAACACTCCTAGAACAATACTTGCAAAAATACCAACTGGTATTAGTGGAGTTGTAAAGCCGTATTGTGGTATTTCAACGTGGAGATGGGAAGTAATAACTAGAAATACTAGTATGTAAACCACTACTAAGCCTACTTCAAGCCCTAATAGTGAATAGTATTCTATTAACAAGTAAAACATACTCGATGAGAGAAGCATTATTGAATATACAACTAGTAAACCACGTAGATTTATGTTTCTAAAAAACAAGTAGACTGTGTTTAAAACAACTATAGATACAGTAAACCCTAAAATAACAGCTACCAACCCCATTTTAAACTTGAATAAAATACTTGAAAAAGCGAGAAGGAGTAGAAATACAAGGTCGCCTTCTAAGAGTCTACTTTGGTACCGGGACATTTCTTAATGCCTCTTCAGCAATAGCTTGAGGTGTTAAACCCTCTAGTTCAAACTCCTCTCTTAGTTTAAATCTGTGAGAGACAACAGGGATAAAGACTTTTTTCACATCGTCGGGTATTACATAGTTTCTCTTGTCTAAAAGCGCTACTATCCTGCTGACATTGAGGAGGTTTATTGTTGCACGGTGTGATGGCCCATAGAGGACGGCCCTGTGGTTTCTAACATAGTTGACTAGTCTGACAATATAGTCTAGTATTTCGTCACTAGCGTAGACTAGTTCTGGTAGTCTCCTCGAGATTTCATAGACTCTACGTGGAGTTGTTACTTGTTCTATGGGGAGGTTTGTGATATAATCAGACTTCTTCAATACCTCCAGTTCTTCTTCTGGTGGATTATAGTAGCTTGGTGCTGTCAGTGTAAATCTATCTAGTAGTGTCTCTAATACCTCAAAGGCACCTCTCGCTGCTTTCTCGGGTACTTGTGTAGCAATTACCATGAATGGTCGCTCGAGTGGAAACGTTACTCCATCTATTGTCACCTGGTATTCCTGCATTGCTTCTAGTAAAGCTGCCTGAGACCTCGTTGGGGTTCTATTGAGCTCGTCAAACATTAAGATATTGGTGAAGACTGGTCCTTTAACTAGTATTCTCTCACCGGTAACTCTATATATGTGGAATCCCAGGATGTCGCTGGGTAGTATGTCTGGGTGTCCTTGTATACGGTTATATGTTCCTCCAATAGCTCTAGCTAGGGTTTTTGCAAGTAGTGTTTTACCGGTACCAGGATATCCCTCGATTAACAAGTGTCCACCGGAATACAATGCGGCAATAGATAATTCAACTAGTTCTTTTTTACCAACATATACTTTTGATATCTCTGAGAACAGTGCTTCTAATTCGCCCACGACATCGTCGAATTCTAGTTTCAATGTTTCACTCATGATACTCCACCATGCTTTAAGCGTAGTTTACTCCACGCTAATAGCACTCCCATGTATACGACAAACAATACGAGTATTATATATACAGATTGAAAAAATATATGTAGTAGATTATTGTCTGATTCAATGCTTACTCCTGCAATAGAGTTTAGAATAGAAGCTGTTTTTGGAGCTATATTTCTCGGATCCCCAGTATTCATAATTGATACACGTACGTATATAGTGTATTCATCTCTTCCAACACTTATTTTCACGGGGAACAATGTATATGCGAGTAGACCCCTCCAGCCTTGTTTCTCTAGAGCTATAAATCCTATTTTAGTGTTGTTTACTTGTTCGTACCATGATGCAGTTATGTTGTAGCCTTGTAGTGTTAAACACAATTGCCACGTGTGGATTCTTGCAGGTGTATCTACGACTTCTATGTAGCCTGTATAATATTCGTTAAAATACCTGAGTGATACTCTATAAACTGCTAGTGCACCCAGTACTCTTGTGAGGAATGCATCATAATACCTAGTGGTGAATTCAATTCCTTCTCTTGACAAGTATTTTTCCGGGTTTTCAATGAACTCGTATATGCTTCCTACTTGTATTGGAATTGACTGGTAGATTACAGTGGATTGAGATGCGTAAATAGTCGTTGCTGTAAATATACTTGTAAAAACAAGTGATACTAGTAATACTCCAATAATATAACTCCATGTAATTCTCGGTACTTCGCCTTTAGAGAGAACTCTTGAAAACACTGATTTAAACTTAGCGTATTTAGTGATTATTTTAAATGCTGCTATAACCGAGATGGCAGAATACAAGAGGGAGGGAGAGTAGTGGAATAAATTATATGCTTGCTCAACGCCAATCCACATAGTACTATAAACCATTATCAAAGCTCTAACTATATTACCTATAATTCCAATAATCAAGGCGGTTAAAAGCGATGCGGTGGCAATAGCTATTTTTCTACGTGGTTTATCAATACTAAATGTAAGCATGTATATTATTATTGGTAGTGAGGCAATAATAGAACTAACAGTTACAATACCAGTACATGCTACTTCAACACTTAAATAAATAGTACTACCCGTGGGCGTGGCGACTTCTAGTTGTGTAAAACCAGGTGTTTCAACTACTCTTACACCAGTTATAAATCCAACTAGTCTCCCAATATACCTTGATAAAACCGGTGTTAGAGAATCTAGAAATCTAGCTGGTAGTGGTGTGAGGAGAAAGGGGGTTAGTAGTGGAATTGATTCTCCAATAGTGTTTGGCTCGTAGACCAATAGTATTAATCCAATGAAAAACAGTGAGAAACTAAGTGATTGTAGTTGTATTTTGTGTTCAAGGTCTATTAGGGATAACTCGTAAATCGATAATGCAAGAGTGGCTAGTAGAATAGATGCTAATATCTTACTAGTTCTTACTCCATACGAGAAGCCGGTATATCTAAGTGAGAGGTATATAACTATTAGAATAGAGAATAGAGAGGCGAGAATATAACTATACTCCTCGGTCAAAGCTAGTTTTGTAAGTGATTCAAAGAGTTCTCTGTAGACTACTTCAATAGTTAATCCAAGTAAGAGAGAGATAAATGTAAAACCAAGTATTATTTTCGACGTGTAGTCTCTATATAATACATTAATCTCCAATCTCCAGACACCGCCTTAGACAATTTGTTTTTATAGAGTGTTCTCTGTGTTTAAAACATTATTGTTTCCTATTAGTTTTTTAATTCGTTTTCTTCCATCCTCTCTTACTTTCAATAGTAGCTCACCAGTCAATTCTCCTGGTTTTACCCCCATTGCTGCAAGGTCTTCTTCAAGGTCTAGCTCTGTATATATACCCATAGAGTTCAATAATCGCCGTGCTTCATCTAGACTCGTAGTGTACAATATATGTTTTACTGGTTTAGTGTTTTCTACGAGTATTTGTGAATCAAGGTAGAATGTAAATGTATTGAATACCGTGACGTCTGCTCTTCGAGATCCTCTTCTAACTTCAATACTGCCTCTATGACCATTATAGGCTAATAGGGGGATACGTGAGGCCTCGCTTTCTACGTATTTCAATACTTCACTTAGTAGTTCAGCGTCTTCTCTACACATACTGGATACTCCGAGCAACCCGTTTTTCACTGAGAGCTCATCTATTCTTTCAATAATGTATTTTTGTGGTAGTTCTCCATCACTACCCGGTGAGTGGACTGCGATAACTCCATTTACTCTTGATACTGTTGCTAAACCCATCCAGTCTGCAAGCGGACTCCACAATTCATCCTCGAAACCAGTTGCAACTACATCTCCACCTACATCCACGCCTATAACAATATCTATTGATTCTCTATTCATAATTGACTTCAAGGCTTTATAGTATCCTTCTACACCATTATACAAGTCGACGATATATACTGGTTTACCTAGAAATCTAGAGGCTTTTACAACTTGTGGGATTATTTTTCTATTGCTTCTCACAGCGTATGATTCTCCTGTAATTAACACGTAGTGTGGATTAGCCTCTATAGTATTATAGAATTCACTTAGTCTTATTGGTCCTGGGACAGGATCGTAGATGTATCTCTCCCATGCAATTGAAGCAAGTACTGTCTCTACACCATATTTCTCTAGTCTACGAGCTAATACAATAGTCGAGGCAATATCTCCTCCACCACCAATCGCTATTAAAAGAGCTTTTTTCACACCGTTTAGAAAACAGAGCATTAACACACCCTTCAAGCCACAAGATATATTTGAATATAATTTCCAGTTTTAATTTACAATAGATCAGTGGGAGGAAATTCAATCACCAGTCATTGCGACCGAAAGTTCATCATCAATTATTAAATACTTAATTCAAAGTGTTTTAATTCTGGATTATTCACATGGATTGAAAATATAATTATGTCCCCATGGATCAATTTAAATAATGGTGTCTCTTTGTGTCTAATCGCTACGTGTTGTCTATAGATCAAGGTACTACTGGTACAAGAGCAATTATATTTGATGAAAACGGTCTACCAGTGAAAAATGGAGTAGCGTATCTTGAACACAGACAAATTTATCCCCGCCCTGGATGGGTTGAGCATGATCCAATAGAGATATGGGAGAATACAAAACTCGTTATTAAAAAAGCACTGGAGGGCTCTGGCGTCGATCCACGTAGTATTAAAGCAATTGGTGTAACTAATCAAAGAGAGACGATTGTAGTGTGGAATGTAAAAACCGGGAGGCCGGTCTACAACGCTATTGTATGGCAGGATCGTAGAACAGCACCGTTAATCGACTATTTAAAACAACACTATTTTGAATCTATAAAGAAGAAGACGGGTCTTATACCAGACTGTTACTTCTCTAGTACAAAGATATGGTGGCTTCTCCAACAAGATAAATCACTAAGAGAGCGTATGGAGAGCGGTGAAGTAGTAATTGGAACCATTGATACCTGGTTGATATGGAATTTAACAAGGGGGTCGCGAGACAATTTAACACCCGAGAGAAACGGGGCACATGTAACAGATTATAGTAATGCATCTAGGACAATGTTGTTCAATATATACAAGTTAGACTGGGATGACGAGCTACTGGAAATCCAAGGTAAAATACCACGTGAAACACTACCACTACCACGGCCCAGTAGTGAAATCTATGGTTTTACAGGGCCAGAAGTATCTCGTGAATTATTCAATGGAGTTGAGATACCAGTTGCAGGTGATGCAGGCGACCAGCAAGCCGCACTCTTCGGCCAGGCCGGGTTTGAAGTAGGGAGTACTAAGTGTACCTATGGAACAGGCAACTTTATATTAATGAATACTGGTTCAAACCCAGTGGAATCCAAGCACGGATTGCTGACAACTATATATTATAGTCTACAACCAGGGAGAGCAGAGTATGCACTAGAAGGCAGCATATTCATTACTGGAGCGGCTATCCAGTGGTTGAGAGACGGGCTCAAAATAATCGAGGTTTCAGCGGAGGTAAATCCACTAGCAGAGGCGGCACCAGACACGGGTGGCGTATACTTTGTACCCGCATTTGTAGGTCTTGGAGCGCCATACTGGGACCCATACGCCAGAGGCTTAATAATAGGAATCACTAGGGGAATAGAGAGAAAACACATCGCTAGAGCCGTCTTAGAATCAATAGCTTATTTGACAAGAGACGTAGTTGAAGCAATGAAGTCTGATACGGGAATAAATATCAGTGTATTAAAAGCTGATGGTGGAGTAGCTAAAAGCGACTTTCTACTACAATTCCAGGCAGATATATTAAATGTAAGAGTTGTAAGACCAGTAGTATATGAGACAACTAGTCTTGGAGTAGCATATCTAGCCGGCATAGCCGTTGGAGTATGGATTAGTATTGATGAAATTAAAAAGAACTGGAGGGCCGAAAAGATGTTTGAACCGAGAATGAATGAGGAAACAAGAGAAAGACTATACAGGGGTTGGAAGTCGGCAGTACAGAGAGCTCTTGGATGGGCTCGTGAAGTACCATGGGCTTACGGATATGATAAACAATAAATCCCCTTTAATAGTAATTCAATAATGGAGTGATGAGAACGGCGAGCAATGAGAACTCGTGATCGATGCGGCCGTATCTGACGGCTTTTCCTCCACTATTAATTTCATTTAGTATTGATTGTTAAGAGTAGATCGGATCCGCCGGAAGTCATCACATATCAGTCTGCAGTAACCTCCTCATCCATAGTTAAATTAGAGTAGAAAGCTCTCAAAAACACTGTATACTCGTGGAATACGTAGATATTTACTCTTCTATTTTTTCAACGTATAGTTTCAAGCCCTCTACTCTTACAACTCTTACTTTACTACCAGCTGGTATTGTACCATTAATGGAAAACGCCGTCCAATCCTCGTTTAACACGTATACTGTTCCAGGAGTGGTTTCACCAACTTCTGTTTTTGCATATCCCACAGCATTTAATAATTGCTCGCTAAGGGGTTTTCTCTTAATTCTCATTGTCGAGGCTGCCTTATACCCTATAAATACAAATAATCCACCAATAGCTACGAGACCCATAGTTGTAGTTAATACTACTCCTGTAAGGGTCTCGGGGGGTGTTGAGAGTATTGTTAGTGTAAAGCCGATTGCAGTTAATATCACGCCTGATAGCCCGAATACGCCGAAGCCTGGTGTAAACAACTCTATTATTATTAATACCGCTCCAGCTAGTATTAGTGCAATATGTAGTATTTCAACGGGTATTATTGTTAAACCATAAAGTGCAAGTATTACTAGTAGAATACCTGCTAATCCATAACCCTGGAATCCAGTTGTAAACACCTCTATTAATATGAGTAACACGCCGACAAACAATAGTATTTCTGAGATTAGTGGATGAGATATTAATGAGATCATTTTATCCCATAAAGAGGGAGTTAGCTTCCCAGTTAATTCGAGGTTTTCACTCGACAATACTTCTGATAACTCTATAGCTGGTTTTGCAATTCCTAGTGCAACGGCTTCTTCATATGTAAAGGTTTTTGCTTCTTCAACTAGTTGTCTAGCGATGAGAGAAGAGTTTTCAATGTTTTTCTCTTCGAGGAATGACCTCAATCTAGCCTTTATGTATTCAACTATTTTTTCATCGTATGGTGATGGTTTGATAGCTCCAATCACAGATCCGGGGGCCATGTATACTTCTCTACATGATAGAGCTATTAGTGCGGCTGCTGAGACGGCGTATGAGTCAGGGGGGATCCATGCAATACAGTGTGATCCAGAAGAAGCAATTATATTGATTATTCTATCAGCCGAAGACAAATATCCTCCATAACTATTGATTTCCAATATATATACTACACCAGGATGTGATTTCACAGAGGACTCAATAAATGATACAGCACCACCATCAATATTCATGTCTAAAACCAATACAATAGCTCTTCTAGTTTCACTCTGCGAGTGTATTGTTGATATGTAGATAGAAGCCAGTAGTATTAAAACCAGTAATAGGAAATATGGGGTTTTCTCGTAGTGGAACACCATGTATTCTAACACCCATTCTACAATAGTATTAAGAGCACACTCGGTGTTTAAATTTTACCCGCATAGATAAATTACTTATTAATTCCTTGATTACTTATTTATTACTGGTGGAGCAATTTGAGTTTAATTATACAGGCTAGATCAGAGGGCCATGTAGACACGATAATAGAAGTAGCAAGACGAGAAAGACTGGACCCCGAGGTATTAAAGAAGAAAGTAGCGGCAGGAAGGGTTGTAATCCCCAGGAATACCCGTAAGAAAAAAGCTCGATTAATTGGTATTGGCGAGGGACTTACTACTAAAGTAAATGTCAACGTGGGGACTAGTGGTGTATACGTAGACCCTGACCTAGAAGAGGCCAAGGTTAAACTCGCACTTGAATACGGTGCAGATACAGTAATGGATTTGAGTACTGGTGGAGACCTAGATGCAATACGTAGGAGGCTCATCGAGGCGGCTGAGGGACTACCATTTGGCACTGTTCCAGTCTATCAAGCCTGGATAGAGGGGGTTAGGAAATACGGGAGTATAGCTAGTATTCCACGTGAATGGTTTCTAGAAGTAGTAGAGAGGCATTTACGTGATGGAGTAGACTTTATGACAATCCACGCTGGAATTACTAGAGACCTGGGATTAAGAGTATTAAAGAGTAGGCGAGTAATGCCAATTGTAAGCCGTGGCGGTTCAATGATTGCTGCATGGATGGCCGAGACCAATAATGAAAACCCATTTTTATCGCAATGGGGCCAATTACTCGAATTGTTCAGGGATTACGATGCCGTTATCAGCCTGGGAGACGCGTTAAGACCTGGTTGCATAGTAGATGCACACGACGAGTTCCAAGTATCCGAGTTGATATTGAATTCTAAGCTAGCTCGAGACGCTGTTGAAAAAGGAGTGCAAGTCATGATTGAAGGCCCTGGACACATGAGAATGGATAAGATCGCATCGGACATTAAACTAATGAAGAGCTTGTCTGGTGGTGTTCCATACTATGTACTGGGACCACTAGTTACAGATATAGCTGCTGGATACGACCACATAGCGGCAGCAATAGGTGCAGCTATAGCATCAGCAACTGGAGCGGATTTAATATGCTACCTCACACCAGCAGAACACCTTGGACTACCAAACCTCGAACAAGTCAAAGAGGGGTTAATAGCCGCTAAAATAGCTGCTCACGCTGGTGACCTAGTAAAACTCGGTAGTAGAGTAGTAGAACAAGACGTCTATATGAGTATAGCGAGGGCTGGACTAGACTGGGAAACCCAGTTAAAGTATACACTAGACCGGAGGAAAGCCGAGGAAATAAGAAGACAGTTTAGTGGTGCTGGATTGAAATCTTGTACTATGTGCGGACAATACTGTGTATTCCTCGTTTTAGACAAATATACTCGTGGCAAGCCAAGCATTGATCCAAGCGAGTTAATACAGAGATTCGAGGTGGGTGTAAATGTCATGTAATCCAAGTGAAAAACCATGGATTTGGAGTACATGGGCTAAAGCACCATTTATGGAAAACCAAGAAGTATTAATAGCCTCAGCCTGTCTACCACTTGTAAACCCAGAACTATTTAAAAAACTATCTGAAAACAGAGTAGTACTACTAGCGTGTCCTGAAAGAGAGAGCGCGGCCTATTATGGTAAAATAGCGAGTATGGTGAGATCCACTAGACCCAGGAGGATAATAGTGGCAACTATTGATGGTAGTCCACATTGTTTTACACTACAAGCATCTGTAAACGAAGCAGAATACATACTAGGCGAGAAACTCGAGAGAGAACACTACGTTGTAGTAGATGGAAGAGACTTGGTGAAAATAGATCCCAATGCTGTGAGAGTAGCTAGATATCTAAGTATTGTAGACAATATATTGAAATCCAATCCTGAAATACTAGAGAAACTTAGAAAACACAGTAAAGAATACAATGCTGTATTTAAATTTGAAAAATAGATATCTATGTCGATAAAAACACTTTTTAAACAGGGCCTTCCATTATATCTAAGTAAAGAGGGGGTTTAATTGACTCTAGAGTTCATTATTGCACTACTATTCATCATCATTATCCTAGTAATAATTATACAACATGTAAAAGTAATACCAGAATACAAGAGGCTTGTTGTATTTAGACTCGGTAAACTAATGGGTGTTAGAGGCCCTGGACTAGTATTCCTCGTTCCAATCATCGATAGAGGCATAGAAGTAGACCTACGTGAATTCGTATTGGATATTCCACCACAAACATGTATTACAAAGGATAACGCGCCAGTAGATGTAGACTTATTAGTCTACATGAAGATATTCGACCCCAACCTCGCTGTTACAGCAGTACAAAACTATGTTACTGCAGCCACTGGTATAGCTGTTACCACTCTAAGAGCTATTGTTGGAGACATGCCTCTCGACGATGTATTGGCAAAGAGAGAATACATAAACTCTACTCTCAGGGCCAAACTAGACGAGGTAACAGATAGATGGGGTATAAAGGTAACGAGTGTCGAGATAAAGGAGATCAAGCCGCCAAGAGACGTCCAGGAAGCAATGATCAAGCAAATGGCCGCTGAGAGAACAAAGAGAGCAATGATCCTAGAGGCCGAGGGCAAGAAAACAGCTGCTATACTAGAAGCAGAAGGACAGAGAGAAGCAATGATCAAGAAGGGAGAGGGTGAAATGCAATACGAGGTACTAGTAGCAGAGGGTAAAAAGAGAGCACTAGAACTAATACAAGAAGCAGCAATGAAGCTGGGACCAAACGCTCTACTCCTCCAATACATGGAGACATTGAAATCCATTGCTCAAAGCCCCGCTACAAAAATCGTAATACCACTAGAACTACTAGGAGCATTTAGTAGAATACTCGGTAGTGAAAAAGAAGAGAGAAAACCATTCTAGGTTTTTCTCTCCTTCTACCTCTAACTATACACTGGTGGTTTAATTGAAAGCACTTGTAACTGGTGCATCCTCTGGTATAGGTAGAGAACTAGTAAAACTACTATGTAGTGAAAAAGACAACACTGTTATAGGTGTAGCTAGAAGTGAAAAAGCATTAATGGAGCTCAAAGAGGGTTTTAAAGAGTGTTTTATACCAGTTCCAGCTGATTTATCGCGTATGAGTGGTGTAGACACTGTAGTTAGAGAGGTTAGAGAGAAACTCGGGGAACTAGACCTACTAGTAAACAATGCTGGTTTCGGACTGTACAAGAAAATACTGGAACACACAGATGAAGAATTACTATCAATGACAATGGTGAACTTTATAACGCCAATACTACTCACAAAGAAGCTATTGAATATTATGAAACCAGGGTCGACGGTAGTATACGTGATTACAGCTGGTGTATATGTATTACTAGACGATCTACCAGTATACGGCGCTACTAAAACAGCTCTACACTACGCTGTCAATATTATTCGAAGAGAACTAGAAGAAAAAGGAATACACGTTTTAACAGTATATCCAGGAGCAGTGGTCACACCATTCCACGAGAAAGCAGGATATAAAATCGAAAAAGGAGTAAAACCAGAAGAAGTAGCAAGAGCAATACTAGAAGGAGTAAAGAAAAAGAAGAAAGAAGTATACACACCAGCTTATCTATCCATAGCAAAAATACTAACACCACTAATGATCCATGTTAAAGGACCCATCCAAACAAGAAAACAATAACCCACATAAAACAACCAAATCTACCTATTTACTTCTAGATATCTACAATTCCCTAACAATAGAGCAAGAGAAAAACAATTAAATTCACGAATTAATGCATGGATGCCGAATAAATATTTAGAAAAACTTAATTACTTAACGCTAATATCTCATGTTAGAAATTTATGTGCTGAATATTATCTCATAGGTCATAGAATCACAGTATTTATACCACCAGTAATACCACTGATAGGTTTTACCACTTACATCTATCATTTTAATGTATGGTGTTGTATACTGACTATCATCCCTACCAGCTTTGTAGAACTCCACGTTTAAGCTAACGGGGATGGGTATACCATTGATAGAGGGAATAGAGAACGTCACACTTATAGAGCTTATTGGAGTGTCGCTCTCGTAGACCCCTCCCTCGGCAAATGACTGCTCCCAATCACCAACGAAAGGTCCATTAGCACAGTATGGCCGATAACGAGGCGGTGGATACGACTCGGGAGGCTCCGCTGAAGTTGTATTAACACGGTTTATGGCATCTGGGTAAAGTAACGCGATTGTTCTACAGAGAACACCGCACACTGTAAACTCCTCGTATACATACTTAACAAAGAAGTACAGTCTAACTCTAGAGTAACCAGTGAGTTCACTAGAGCATCCACTCCCACTCGTAGGTGTTAATCTCTTACCACTACTTGAGAGTGGCGGTGGATTAATGGGGTCTAGAGTGGATCCTGAAAAGGCTGTTAAGTATACAGCTGAAGGCCTTGGGTAGTGGTAAAGACAGAAGGACGTCTTAAGACCCTCTATACTGTAGAGATAGGGTCCTCTAATCCACGTTCTACATTCACCGCGTCTATATCCAGTTCTTGTCTCTATTATGGTTATATTGCATACCTGGCTATTTGTGTTATATATGCCTTCATCTACGCGATATATATCTCCACTAGCAGTGGTGATACCCTCGTCTCTGCTTACTATTTCTTCATAAGTGATAGGTCTTTTTTGTGTAGTGAATTCTGTGGTTTCTATGAGTTTAGCTACGTCTACTACTTCTCTGTGTATTAAGCTCTTTGGGTAGACTTCGATAATCCTACCGAAATTCAATACGGTTTCATTGCCTTTAGTACAGTGTATTATGAGGAAGAATTCCTGTGGTTCATAGTATTCAACAATATAGCTTCTATACTCCTCATCGTATTTTAATTTAATTGGAATCGCGGGTATATACTTCTTCACGGTTACCACAGAACCCGGAGATACAAACTCGATATATAGATATTCCAGTCTACCATTCGGTGATGGATTTAATTTAGTGGGAAATCTACCTACAACCACAAGGCATTCGTCAGCATCTACTTCTGGTATTTTTGTGTCAAGTCTTACAAGTACTAGTGGTTTGCCCTCAATCCAGCTCTTATAAAGTCTCTCTAACTCGTCTTCTTGTGAAATAACTATAGGAATTAATGCTAGAGTTAATACTAGTAGAACAATGATGGCGACAAGCCGAGTACTCAGAGGTATAGTTCTCATACCCCCATTATAACATACTTCCTCCCGAGTTTATAAACCTAATCACGCCAATAGGGCTAAGTCTCATCTAGAATTTTCTAGATTTGAGGCTTAAGCTTACTTATAATAGAAGTGGAAAAACAATACTAGATTGGACTACGAGTACTAGGAGAGCTTTTCCCATATAAATCTAACTACTTCTTCGTGTGATGGTACATTGTGGCTTCCAAGTCTCTGTATTTTAAGTGCGGCTACGGCATTGCCGTATACGAGTGCTTTTCTAGTATCATATCCTCTAACTAATCCTAGGATAAACCCTGCTGCAAACGCGTCTCCAGCACCAGTTGTATCTACTGGTTTATCGACTTTGAATGCTGGGATATCGTATTCTACTCCTTCAACTAGTGCATATACTCCCTCACCGCCTCGTTTCACTATTACTATTCGTGGGCCAGTAGAAGCAATTAATTTAGCTGCTTCTCTATAGTCTTCGAGGCCCGTTAAGTATTTTGCTTCTTTTCTATTTACGAGTACTATGTCTACGTGTTTCAATAGTTCTTTGAAGTAGTCTAGTCCCTTCTGCGACATTCTTCTACCGGGGTCCCAGGATACTATTGCACCGTATTGCTTAGCTAGTGTTGCAGCTCTTATTGAAGAATCTACTCGTAGACTAGCTATGTGTAGTGCCTTGGCTTTCTTTATAATGTTTGCGTCGATGTCGTCTGGTTCCAGCTCTTCTGCCGCTCCTTTAAACCCGTACATTGCAATATTTCCTTCATTGTCTATTATTACAACGCTGAAACCAGTGTCTTTAAATGATACTCTTATACCTGATACATCAACGTTTTCCTTCATTAACTCTTCTATTGCTATTCTACCGAAACTGTCGAGTCCTATTTTCGCTATTACAGCGCTTCTACCTCCTAGTCTCGATACTCCTATTGCTACGTTTGCAGCTGATCCACCAGTACCCCTTGTCTGTGATAGTATTGATGCTTCTTCATCGGGGCCTGCAAACCTGTTTACTATGAACCTTATGTCTACGAGTATGTGTCCAACTGTTACTACATCACATGTTTTCTCGTTCATAGCTTGTCTATCCCACTACTCGATTAGTTTAACTGCTTCTTCAGGGGTTTTATCTTCGTGTACAATGGCATTTATTGCTTTTAGCATTCCACGTGGGTTTCTATGCTGGAAGACGTTTCTACCAACTACTACTCCTTTACCACCAGCTTTAATCACATTGTAGACGTCTACTAGGAACTCTAAGTCGCTACTTCTCTTTGGCCCACCACTCATTAATACTGGTACACCACTCGCCGCTTCAACTACTTGTCTAAATGTCTCGGCGCTACCGGTATAATATGTTTTAATCAAGTCTGCACCTGACTCAGCAGCCGCTCTCGCACCATATTTTACTATTTCGACATCATACATGTTTATAATTGCTGGTCCTCTTGGATACGCTAGTTGTAGTGCTGGTAGTCCATATGAATCAGCTGCGCTTCTAATTGAAACCCATTCTCTAAGCATTTCGTCTTCGTACTGGCTACCCCAGTAGACGGTGGCGGCCACTCCATCTGCACCTAGAGCTACTGCTTCTTCTACTAGTCCAAACGGTGATTGTAGTAGTCTTTCTTCGTCTGGTCTTAGATTAGTTTTACTTGTTACTTTAACAATAAGTCCTGTTTTACCAGCCCATAAATCCCATGTTAACCTTGCAATACCAGGTAATACCATTATCGCGTCTACGTATCCAACAACTTTCTCTATTACTGTTCTAGCGTTCAATGTCTCTAGAGTAAAGTCTTTGGGGCCGTGTTCCACGCCGTGGTCGAATGCAAATATTACACTTCTACCTCTCCCAATAATTCTACTCAATCTAACTCTTTTACCAACCGTATTGTATGTTAAATCAATCATTTAAACCACCAAGCACCACACTAGAAAACAATCCATAAAGAGATTTAAAAGTATTTTGCAACTCTCTGTCACCAACAAGGATTAAAATGCTCATTTAAACTCTTAGTCTCCATGGGTTTGTCTATGAGTGCTTATGATGAATTAATAAGAGAAATAAATGAACTCTACGAGAAGACACCTAGACACATAGATGGAGGCATACTCGGCTCAATGACTACTTGGCCTCATCAAATAGGAGTATATGCCTTTATGAAGTTTATACATGTTAACGGTAACGACCCAGTATTATTCCCCATTGTAAAAGAATGCGAGGAAAAACTAGTTAGAGAACTCGGCTCTCTCTACAATGCAGAATACGGGTTATACACGTCTGGTGGAACAGAGTCAAATATACTCGCCGTGCTGGCGGCTATTAGAGCAACAGGTAATAGAGTTGTAGTAGCCCCCTCTACAGTCCATAAATCTATTGATAAAGCATGTATATTACTAAATTGTAAACTAGTGAAAATACCAACTAATCCATTGAAACCAGTAGACCCAGTACTCCTCGAGAAATACATTCGTGAATACAATCCAAGCCTAGTAGTAGTAACAGCTGGCACTACGGAGACGGGAGTAGTCGACCCGGTTGAAGAAGTAGCAGAGATAGCATTGAAATACAATGTATACCTCCATGTAGATGCAGCGTATGGAGGACTACTAATACCATTTCTCAACAAACACGGATTGATAAAAACAAGTTTAAAGATCGGCAGAGGAGTGACAAGTATAAGTGTAGATATGCATAAAAACGGTGTTGCACCAATTCCATCAAGCATACTCTTCTTTAGTAATAGTGAACTACTTGAAAATACTTGTTTTGAAATGGAGTATATGCCAGCTGGAAGATCATGCGGACTACTAGGTACAAGACCAGGCGGAGCAGTAATAGCATCATACTATACATGGAGAGCCATTGGCTTAAAGGGATACGAAGAAAACGCTCTTAGAATGATGAATTACACTAAATACCTATATGAAGAGCTATCGAAAATACGAGATGTAGAAGTATACCCATACACACTGCCAATAATAGTGTTTAAATCCAAGAGGTATGGGTTAGAACTATATAAAATACTGTGGAGCAAGGGATTCTACTTGTATAAAGCACCATCACTTAATGCTTTGAGAATAGTGTTAATGCCTCATCATAGACGTGAACACCTAGATCGACTACTAGGAGTATTAAGAGAACTACACTCGTAGAGCCGGGTTTTCAAAATACAATATATAAGTTCTAGAGTATAGTCAAAAACAGAGGTGTTGATTATGCCTAGTAGAAGTGACGTGGCGTGGAGTCTCATAATAGTATTCATTGCTGGACTAGTAATAGGCTTTTTTGCATCAATGGAGTTACTCCAGCAAACACCTCAAGAACAAGCAATTCCAGCAATAAATACTACTATTGGTGTACAACTAGGAGAGAACAGTGTATTATTCCTACCAGACAAGGCATACTTTGGTAATCTAACCAATTATCTTGAAAGCGCCAATACTAGTGTATATGTTGTAATGTATGTAATGAAGTATGATCCAAAGGAGTATAATGACCCGGTAAACATCCTACTTAGAAAACTAGTAGAGTTGAAAAACATGGGTATAGATGTAAAAGTAATCGTCGACGACGAAACATATGACAGCTACCCGGAAACAATAGAATTCCTAGTGAGAAACGGTGTACCAGTAAAACTAGATGAATCCAATGGTAGAACCACACACTCAAAAATAGTTGTAATAGACGGGAAATACGTGTTTATAGGTAGCCACAACTGGACGGAAAGCGCTTTAACGAGAAACCATGAAACAACACTATTAGTAAACTCCCCTGAACTCGCAAGGCAAGTAGTAGAATACATAGAGTCTATTTGGAGCAATGGAAGGACTATATCAGCCTAGTATATTTAGTAATTTATAGTTTTAAACCTCTATGAAAAACACGATTTTTATTGAAGACAAGTGTTTACAGTGGTGTTTATGAATAGACAAATAGATAAAGAGAAGATAATGAAGGGTGTTAGATTAATACTTGAAGGACTGGGTTTAAACCCAGAAGATGAAAACTACAAGGAAACACCACAGAGAGTCGCCGACTTCTACGAAGAGTTATTATCACCCAAGATCACGGAAGACGACTACAAGTATTTTACAAGTAGTGGAGACCTCGTAGTAGTAAGAGATATTCTCGCGTATTCTCTATGTCCACACCACCTCCTACCAGTAGTCTACAGAGTATACATTGCATATATTCCACGTGGAAAAGTAGTAGGAATCAGTAAACTAGCACGTGTAGCACTAGATGAAGCGGGAAGAATAACTCTCCAAGAACAATACACCGAGAACATTGCGAGTAGAATACAAGAGTTAACAGGGAGCAACGATGTAATGGTAGTAGTACGCGGAGAACACTTCTGTATGAGAATGAGGGGTGTTAAAACACAAGACGCCGAGGTTGTAACATCGGCCATAAGAGGCAAATTCAGAGATTTCGCTTTGAGAATGGAGACTATGAGGCTCATGGGCTTCACTGAATAATACAGTTAATTTAAATGGTGTAATATTGAATAGTGAATTCAATAAGAGGAGGAGGGCGGGTTACCAAGAAGGATTTATCTCTATAGTGGTCAACACGTTGTTGTTTATAATCAAGTATTATGTAGGAGTGATTTCTAATTCAATAGCTGTAATAGCGGATTCAATACATACACTAAGCGATACTGCAACATCTCTAATACTAATTATTAGTTACCGCTATGCAAGTAAACCAGCGGATGAAGAACACCCATTTGGACACGGGAGATTCGAGTTACTTGGAAGCCTCGTAATAGGTGTACTTCTTGGAGTAGCTGGTTTCGAGTTTGGATTTTCTAGTATTGAAAAATTACTATCTAAAGAAACACTCGTATACTCTGATCTACTAGTACTAGTTTTAATTACTTCAACTCTTACAAAGGGATTACTGACTCTATGGGCCTGGCGGCTCGGAGTTAAAACAGAGTCGGAACTTGTGAAGGCAGACGCCTGGCATCATTTAACAGATACATTTGCAACTGGTCTACTAGCAATAACTATATTTATCGGTAGAGACTACTGGTGGATCGATGGTGTTCTCGGATTACTTGTTTCAGCTATAATAATTTATACAGCGTGGGAGATATCAAGTAGAGCAGGCATGGAGCTTCTTGGAAGGGGGCCAACCCCTAGTGAAATAGCAGAATTGAAACAAGTAATTCAGAGTGAGTTCCCCATGGTGTCAAATATACATCATATTCACTTCCACAGGTATGGAGACCACGTCGAGGTTACACTACACGTAGAACTACCCGGTGAGATGTCTTTAAAAGAGGCACACGATATAGCGTCGAAAATAGAGTCTACTATTAGAGAGAAATTCAAATACGAGCCAACTGTTCACGTAGAGCCGAGTGGAGATAGCAGTGGTGAAGACGAGTAGACGTGGAGTATTTATTGTTGCTGTGTAGTCTGCTGTGTTGCTTGTTGTATTGATTGCCTGGTTTCACCTATACTCTGTGTTTTTACTTCTAGTTTAACTATTAAGTCTTGTAGTTTCTTCAACTGCTGGTTTAATGTACTTATACTACCCTGTATTGTTTTTAATTGTTCTTCTACTTGCTTCAGGTTTTCTATTAGTTTCCGGGTTTCTTCCAGTGCACTCATCATGCTTTGTTTTTGAATAACTACTTGTGCTATTCTCTTAACGCTATTGTATTTCGTTGCCCACTTGGGGATAACTCCTATTCTCTTTAATTCATCTATTTTTCTAGCTAGTCCAGCAGGGTCTAATCCTAGTTTACTAGCTGCTTCATCTATAGTTGTAGAGTTGTGTATAGCGTATAGGATTTCAAGGTGTTCTGGTTTTAACTGGGGGTTGAATCCATAGAAGACTTCTAAGTAGTCTGTTAGTGTCTCCTCTATTACTTCGCGTACTATAGTGTACAATTCCTCTGATTCAACTAGGAATACATCAGACAACTGGATAACTCTTACTCCCAGGTGCTCGGCTAGTTCTCTCGCGGCGTCGTCTGCAAACCCTTTGCATACAACGAGTGGTTTTGCATTTATTAATAAGGCGTTTACATATGCTTGTCTAATACCACTGACATCTATTCTACCAGCTTTTACTTCGACTGCATATATTTCTCCCTGCTGGTCGCTTGCAACTACATCTACTTCTCCTACTTCAACACCATTGATCTCTATTCTCTTACTCGTCTCGATGATTTTATAACCCAGTTCTTCGAGTGCACCTATAGCTATTTTCTCACTAGCCATCCATCTTCGACGCGCAGACAGGTTACTAGTAGAATTCATTTACAACCATTCCCTTGACTACAATTAAAAATACCCATTGCGAGTTATTTAAGTTTAAATAGTTAAAGACAGCTCTAAGTCTCCAGGTGTATTAATTGACGTGGTTTAAACTAGAATTAACACTATTGATTCTAGTAGTATTAACCCCTATACTAGTAGATGCAAATACTATTTCACCAGTTGAGAGTATTAGATATGAATTACTATACGAACCTCTAGAAAACACTGGACTACTTGTTTTAAAAACCAGTATTTCACTCGGTGATTGTAGTAGTCTCTACATACCTGTTAAAGTAGTAGAAGCATACTTTGGCATGTATGAATACATAGACTACACTGTTGAAGGAAACTTGCATATTCTAGGATCGTACTTCAACGAGTCTACTGGAATACTAGAAGTAGTCGCGTGTGGATCAGGAGTTTTCGAAGCATATTTCGCTGTAAACGATTTGTTCTTTGAGTATGGTCCCGGTGTATATAGTGTAATCGTTGATACAAGTGATACCGGCTTGTTGACGAGAAATAATGAAGTCTACTTAAACCTGTTAAATCCATACAATATTTCATACAATGTATTCTCAAATGGAATTATAGTTGAAGTGGATCAAACAGGTAGTAGAGTATTGATAAGAGGAGTTGGCTCACTAGAACTCGTTTTAACAAGTGAACTCGGCGAAGAAGAGCCAGGAATAACTACTACTCCTCAACCACCAACTACAACCACACCGAGACTGGATACAACTCCTACACGTCCAGCTACAGAGACTACAAATACTCCTAAATCAACTACGACAACACCTTTGAATGAAACGCATACTATAAAACCATTGGTGTCGAATAGAGAGAGTGGAAATAGTGGTCTCTTAATACTCGGTATTGTATTGATTATAGGTGTAGTTGTATTCTTCCTGGTTAAAAAGAAGAGTGTGTAGAAAAGAAAACTACCATGTAACATATGTTATTTTAATAGACTTGCTTATTTCGTCTAGTAGTCTCCAGTCGTCGTATGAAAGCTCCCATCCAACTGCTCCAGCGTTTTCTTCTACTTGTTTGGGTGTTTTAGCACCTGGTATTGGAACAATAACGGGGCTATACTTTAACAACCAGTTTAATGCTATTTGAGCTGGTGTTTTATTGTATTTCTCTGCTAACTGCTTTAATGCGTTTAATAATTCACTCATTTTCTTGAAGTTTTCTGGGTGGAATACTGCTTCATTGCTTCTCACGTCTTTGAATTCTGGTGGGTTTTCCGGCGTGTATTTTCCTGACAATAAGCCTTTTGCAAGTGGGCTCCATGGTATAAAGGTTAAATCGTTTGCTTCTGCGTAAGGTATTAACTCGTATTCAGCCCATCTCTCAACGAGGTTGAATCTGTATTGCATACTAACAATGTCTGTAAATGAGAAGTATGATCTCAACTCTTCTATTAGTGCAACGGGGTAGTTGCTAACACCTAGATGGACTACCTTACCCATTGCTACTAGTCTCTCTAGTGCTCTCGCATACGCACCTGTTGGATAATTATGCCAGCATGGAGGCCAGTGTAGTTGTAGCAAGTCTATTTCGTTTACTCCAAGTCTCTTTAACGACTTGTCTACTGCGCGGAACACGTCGTCTGGATTTAGGAATTCACCTGGTATTTTAGTTGCAATTACAACTTCTTCTCTTGGAATACCTAGTTCTCTGAGTGCTCTACCAATAAACTCCTCGCTTAGTCCCCGGCCATAAACCATAGCAGTGTCAATAAAGTTTATTCCCAACTCGTGTGCTTTAGCTATAACGGCCTTGGCGGCTTCGTAGTCCACTACTCCCCACGCCTCGCTAAACTGCCATGCTCCAAGCCCTATTCTAGAAATCTTTAAGTCACTCCATCCTAGATTTGTATACTCCATAGTTTACACCAAGAATACTGATTAAAACCGTGGATAATTAATGTTTCACTCTACTTGTTTTTAAATCTCTCCTCGAGGTCTACCCGGCCTCTTGGATGATATCCAAGGGCCTCCCAGTATCCATCAATATATCTATTAGTAAAGTGTATTCTCTTAACCCACTTTGCACTCTTCCAGCCGTAGAGGCTCGGTATTATTAGTCTCGCTGGGTAACCGTGGAGTATGTCTAGTGGTTTACCATTCATTTCCAGGGCTACTAGGTTTTCTCTCCGTGTAAACTCCTCTATTGGAATAATAGTTGAATACCCGTCGAGGGATTCAATATACACCCATTTAGCCTCGTTTAGTGGCCTGGCAAGGTCTATTATTCTAGTAACCGGTACACCCGTGAACTCTAAGTCTCTTACACTCCAGCCGGTTACACAGTGGAAGTCTGTTTTTATCCTTGTTAATCCGAGTTCGTATAGGCCTGGTAGTCCTATTTCAATCGGGTTTTCAACTAGTCCATCAACACGTAGGCTCCAAGTGGAGAAGTCTATTTTGGGGACTCCTAGAATAGCGTAGACTATTGGTATATCAATGTAGACTTGTCCCGGTGGGGGTTTTACTTCTCCTTGACTATTAATAAACTTGTCTTGTTCTGGGTCGTATATTCCTCTATTATACTTCACCTCTACACTCGTAGATTTCGGTATTGTAAATAGTATTCTAATAACTTCACGTCTTCTAACGACTACTCTAACTCCAATGTATTTACTATTTGACACGTGTATTCTAAACCTGTGGAGTGTATGGGTGTATCCAATACTCTCATTCGACTCGAATACAGGAGTTGCTTCTAGACCTGGAAACACTTGTTTCACAGTCTCCTTTAAGAGTTCTTCAATATCAGGTATTCCACCCACGTGTTTTGCAATAGGGCAGTCTACAACTAGCTCGACTCCTTTCGAGTCTAATCCTGGTGAACTGGTTTCATAACACTTGGATATCAAGGCTTATCACTAGATTAATGTATTTAGCAAACAGTATTTTATCCATAACTAGATTTTCCATTGATGAGACTAGACTGGTGCACTCGATGAAGAGAGTTGAAGAATTGAAACAATGTGAAACAGGTGTTTTACCCAGTGGTATTGTAGACTATGCATTAACTAGTAGTGTTTACAATTTGTGTTTCTGGATTTTGAAAGATAAGTCAATAGTGTTTCTACCCGGAGCAAACACGACTGTAGCAATTATACATCATAATGGGAGATTTGAAGTTTATTCATCAGAGTGTAATACTCGCTATACTGCAATTGTTAAAATGGTTCTCGGCGTTGAAAACGACTATACTGGATTCTATGATCTAGCACTACGAGACCCCCTACTCCGAGACTTCGCGACAATGTATCGAGGGTGGAGGCTACGACAGAGTGATTTGTGGTGGAGTCTTGTAACAGGGATTTGCCAGCAAAATGCTAGTTTTAAACAAGGCTGGAGTATGCTCCACAAAATAGTCTTGAATTATGGTAGACATGTATCACTAGATAACCTCGTAGTTCCAAGGCCTCCTAAACCAATCGAGGTACTAGAGAAACCAGAGGTTTTATTAGAGTCTGGTGTTGGCTACAGGGCAAAAACTATTTTAAACACGGCCAGGGCAATTGTCTCTGGTTTAATAGACGAGTTGGAAAACACGAGTGGTGTCTGCGAAGCAGAGAGATCGCTGAAGAGAATTGATGGAATTGGACCCTACACGGCGAGACTAGCAATAGTGTTATCAATGAATAATTATACTCTACCACCAGTCGACAGGTGGTTGAAGAAGATCATTAGTGTGGTATACAGTGTAGACGAGAAGTATGCCGAGGAATTCTGGGTTTCAAAGTGGGGGGAGTGGTCTGGACTAGCCTCTATTGCCACGACAATAGCACTAGATGCAGAGCCATTATCGAGAGCACTAGAGCGTATTAGACGTGGAGAACTACTACCAAACCCCAGTGTAAACCCCTCGCCAGTAAATATGAGTGGATTTTGTAGTTTGCTCATGGCCCGCTGAGGACTACTCCCCTACCGGGTTGTACTTCTAGTTTAAACGCTGTTCTCTTGTGGTTGGTCATTCTCATCTTCTTTATTATCAAGTATCTCCTTACCTCTCTGGCTGATTCCACGTCATCCATCCACAAGTGGAATACTCCATCAGCAATGTGTTCTAGTCCAAAGCCAAATGTAGACTTCGTGGTCATTGCATACTGTGATACAAGGTATGCTGTTACGTTTTCTCTATGAGTAGCTATTTTCAAGTCGTAGCTGTACTTCCTCGCCATTGCTGGCTTGTCAGCCCAGAATGCACTTAGAGAGTCTATTACTAGACGCACGTGTTTAAATGGAGACTTTGATTTCTCGTCTCTTAAAACACCAAGTATTCTATATGCCTCGTGTATTGCCGCTGTGAGTGTTTCAATGTCTAGGGCGGCATACCACTTCTTTCTCGCCGTTTCTGTATCTACTTGGGGCTGCGTGCTCATTTGCCTCGCTATTTTCAGTAATCCAAAGATATCTATTACAACAATGTCTGGTGTTTCACTGGGTGTTTCTCTACTCGAGATATCGTGGATTCTATAGGATTCAAAGTTCATTCCGAACATCCGGGCTTGTCTAACAACGTCTCGAAACTCTGCCTCTGTTGTAACGTAGACTACTGGGTCTCCGCCAAGTAGCCCGGCCCAGGCGTAGTGCATACATAGAATTGACTTGCCGGTTCCGGGTTCTCCAGTTATTGCAACCCAGCTTCCCTTTGGTATGCCTCCTTCTAGTGCCTCGTCTAGTTCTCTAATTCCAGTGGATATCCTTATGAAGTCTTGGTGCATGTAGACAACCATTGTATTAACAATATTTACTATTTACTACTGTGTTTATTTTTTCTTTCTAGCTAGTTGTTTCAATGGAAATATCTTTATGTCTATGTGGTAGATTAAACTGGATTCTTCGAGTATACTGCTAATTATCTTTTTTCTCAATCTATAGATGTCTCCTATTCTCTCTCTTGGGTCTACTCCTATTTTTGCCTCGACGATATAGAATGACCCTATTCTACGTGCTACTACGTCTTCTACTTGTAGATTATCGTATTCATTTATTAGTTTCTTGTATATCTTGATGCTTAATGCATGATCTATATTTGTACCAGTTATTGTTTTAACAATGTCTTTCAGTATTTCGAGGAGGCTGTGTATTATAAACATTGAGGAGATCACTACAAACAATAATTCTAGACTACTGCTCTGTGTATAGTACACTAGGATTACACCAATTGTGGCCGCGCCAGCCGCGATCATGTCTAGTAGTGCGTGTGTATAGTCTACTTTTAGTATTTCTAGTTTATACTTTTCATAGTTTCTCCTCTGTATTACGAGTGTTAGAGCTGTGAAAACACCTCCCAGTATTGTTGCAACCGCTGGTACTAGACTAGTTGTTGTCGCTGTATTCTGAGAATAGTTTGTTGTTAAATAACTAGAAAATGATACAATGTAGATTCCAAGTGCGAGAGTAATAGATAATAGCATTGCCTGGCTCTCTAAAACCATTACACTCCATGGAAACCTTTTACCAATTCTAATAGCATAGTACAATGCGAGAAGCCCAAAGAACTCTACTGTTGTATCAATAGCCCAGTGCACTATATCAGTAAGCAATATAATACTACCACAAAGAGAAAACACTACAAGCTCTACTATGAGTCCAACTAGTGAAAACAACGCTGAATACACAAACCCCTTGTAAGCACCAGTGAGCTTGGTTTCAACAATATCTCTCATAAACACCACCACAAATAAAGCGGTAGGTATGTAAAACCAGTGAGTTGCAAGATCAAGGGGCCGGGTAAAACAGGGAAGCCCGAAACAATTATTATTTGTAAACACGCTTAAATATAAAACCAGTAGTGACAACAATTAAATCAATGGAGACAGGGCCCGTAGCCTAGCCAGGACAGGGCGCCGGCCTTCGGAGCCGGAGGACCCGGGTTCAAA
>DADP01000013.1 GCA_002495025.1 Desulfurococcaceae archaeon UBA285 | reverse complement strand
TGTCTAGGTATTCGGGCCAGTTCAGCGGCTGTGTTAGAACTTTGAAGCCTAGTCTTGCCCACTCGTTTTGAATTAGTGCAGCTATTTGTGCTCTTGCAGTGTTTCCAATGTTGTAGTATATTGTTATAGTGTATTTTGACGGATCAAACCCTCTCTCCTCTTTTAACTTGTTAATTATTTCTTGTGCTTTTGTTCTATTGTACTCGTATTTTACAATGCCGAACTCGGTATAACCAAACACGCCTTTTGGTACAATAGTATATAGTCTTGTGTATAGACCTCCAAATACTTGTGATATAATTGTATCGTATGGTACAGCCCAGGCAAGTGCTTGTCTAACTTCTGGTATATTGAATGGTTCTCTCATAGTATTCAATATTATGTGTTGGATTGTCAGTCTTGGCTTTGAAGGGTCTGGTTCTAAGACCAGGTAGAAGTTTCCAACAGGGGTTCCATTTAGGTCTTTCCACCTAGCTGGAGTTATAGCTGCGATATCTGCTACTCCAGCTTTAAACAACTGGATTCTCGTCAATTCCTCGTTGGAAATAATATACAACACTGTTTCATGGAGGTATTTCTTGGATGGTGTGGGAGAGGTCTGGGTTGGAGTAGTTTCTGTTGGTGCAGGAGGTCTCAAAAAGACTACTCCGGCAATGACTGCTATAATTACAACTAGAACTCCTATTATGGCTATAGTACGAGTTGTAATTGCTTTCACACAGTTCACCCACTTATAAGTAGAAAGGGGTGTGGTTAATAAATATGTATAGTTATTATCTCTAGACTATCACTCTACAACAATGTTTTCAGTATTAGTTATTGGTATATAGGTTAATCCATATACTTGGATTCTATCTATGAGTAGTTTAACTGTCCTCGATACCTCGGGGTTTTCTCTTAAATCTCGTATTTTAAACCATGATGCTTCAACGGCGTCACTACCTGGTTTTAAATCTCCTTTTATTGTATTTGAATCAAATAATACGTCGATTATTACATAGTGGTATTTTACTCTGCCTTCACGGTCTTTTACAATGTTGTTTAATACCCAGATAATACCTATTGGCTCAGCTTCCAATCCTGTTTCTTCTAGTAGTTCTCGTTTCGCGGCTTCTATTAAGCTCTCACCAGCTTCAACAACTCCCCCGGGTATAGACCACTTGCCCTTACCTGGTGAATAGCCGCGTTTAACGAGTAGTATTTCATCGCCGCGTATTAATACGGCTCCCACTGCTGTAATAGCGTATTTTGGATATGTTCTCTCCATGTTAAATCCCTGGTTGGCGACACAATATATAAGCATGTTTCAATTAGATTAAAATCTCTAGGGTTTGCTTAGAGGTGTAATGTATGACTTGGAAGCCACGTGTATTAATAATACATGGTTCGCCGAGAAAATATGGTTCATCAATACAACTAGCTAAAATAGCCGAGAAGGGAGTATTAGATGCTGGTGGTGAAGTAGAAACTATTTTTCTATACGACTACAATATAAAGCCGTGTATAGGCTGTGTTTCAGACGATGTTAAATACTGTAGATTTCCATGTATAATAAGAGACGATGACTTCAATAAAATAGGAGAGAAAATACTACAAGCAGATGGATTAATAATTGCTACACCAGTATACTGGTATGCACCAAGCGGCGTATTAAAGAACTTTATTGATAGACTAACAAGCTTTGAAAACATGATATTCCACGGGCAGAGGAGCCTATTAGAGGGTAAAGTAGCAGGATTTATAGCAACAGGAGCAGATAGCGGTGTAATGATGACTATTTCCTATCTCGCAATAGTATTAAACAGTATGGGTGTAATTATAGCTCCATGGAGTATGGCATACACACACGAAGAAGACGCTGTCAGCGATGAAGGAGCAGTAAGAGACGCATATAACGTTGGATACCTAGTAGTAGAGACAATAAAAGCACTAAAAACATATGGTAAACACATTGGCTACAAACCAGAAGTTGACATAGAAAAACTCGCAGCTCTAGCAAAGAACTATGCAAATAACAATAATGGGAGTAAAGAGGAGAGAATTAAACTACTAGAAGAACTCAATCGTGGTTAATACACAATTGTTTTTTCAATTCACTATATACACTAGTAGAACTCCACAAACCTTCCCTCTTTTCATACTTTAATATCTTGACATTAACTAGTCCTCTCTTCTCTAAGAGCTCTTTGAGTTCACTTGGTTCTATCCATTGATCAGGGCCTAGTAGAATAATATCTGGTTTTAAATCAATAATGGGTTTGAGAAAGTCTTCTTCATCTCCGAGAGACGCCGAAGAAACATACTTTACACTTCTCACGACTTCCAATCTATCGTTTTCACTTAGAACTGGTTTTCTACCCTTGAATTTCTCGAAGTTTCTATCTCTAGATACTACTACGTGTACCCTACCAAGCTCCCAAGCCCGCTTCAATAGTGCAAGGTGGCCTGGGTGGAGGAATTCAAAGCTACCAGCTACTAAAACTAGTGGTCGTTTCAATGCTTCGCTTAGAGGCTTCCAATCAGCTGTTTTAATATGACCTTGGTGTCTTAGTGCGTCCAGTAATCCCTCTGCATATGCAATACACGATAAACTAGTAATGTAGTCTCCTTTCTCCAAGTAGTATTTTGCATCATTGAGGTAGTCTCTTGCAAGTGAAACAATATAAGAGGCTTCTCTACTCAATTCTTCTTCTTTGACGCTATTTAGAAACTGTTCTACATTGTATATGTAAGCACTTATTCTATCTTTCAAGTCAATGCCTGCCACTTCAACCCCCGTTTAAACAAGTATAGTATGATTCAAGGAAAAATTTATTAACTAGGACCTGTGTCTATAGACATATTGGATAAACATTGTTTTTGAGTGTGGATTACAATGGAGGCGGGATTTAAAGACCCTGGAGCGGCTGTTCTCATCATAGGCAACCCAGATGATAAATGCCTAGAGAGATTAACTACACTCTACAGGGTTTATGGCCCACGTGGATTAAAACTCATAGTAATCTCTAATTCCGGTGTTTCTAGAGTATTAGAGTCTATGCGTAGCTTCCTCCAGAAAAACACGTCGTTTACTATTGAATTATACGTAGTAAACCCGGGTGATGCAACGAGATCCGGCGTCGACAAATATACAGATGTAGTTACATGTGATCAAGAGCTCTTAGAAGCCCTACCAAGCAATTTGAAATCCAAGGTGGTTGCACAGTGAAATACGAGGTTATAATAACAAGCGATAGAACAATGATGAGTAATCATCATGGCAAGGAGTTCCTTGGCTTTATCGCCACGGGGCCACCCATAGCGATGAGTGAAAGGTTATGGCTTTATCTAGCAGCCCCGAAACCAAAAGTAGACGATTTGGGTAGACCGGTTGAAGCACCCTATGGATTGAGGAAAATAGAAGCTGTATTAGTTAATGCTGGATTCAATGCTGCAATAATAGATCCAGACCACCTCGATAAACATGTTGATTCAGCGAAGATCGTTATGATTGGACACCACGACTACT
This sequence comes from Desulfurococcaceae archaeon UBA285, assembly GCA_002495025.1. Classification (GTDB taxonomy): domain Archaea; phylum Thermoproteota; class Thermoprotei_A; order Sulfolobales; family Desulfurococcaceae; genus UBA285. Next base: position 35,040 of record DADP01000013.1, on the reverse strand, counting down.
TTGCATATGGTCCTCCAAGTAGTGAGTGGTGGAGTCTAACTGGACTAGAACCAATTAATAGAAGGAGTTTTATTAGGTTAATGGAGAGCCCTGCTATAAGGCGTGCGAAGAAGAATGGTGCAAAGATCATAGTGGGTGGTCCAGCCGCGTGGCAGTGGCTATATGAAACAGAATTCGTAGAGAAGTGGGGTGTAGACACTATAGTTGAAGGAGAGGGTGAGCGGGTAGTTGTAAAACTAGTTGAAAAAGCACTACGTGGAGAACCACTACCGAGATATGTATATGTAGGAGTAGACAACGCTCCCGGAGTTAATGAAATACCAGTAATCAAGGGGGCTAGTGTTAATGGATTAGTAGAGATTATGAGGGGTTGTCCAAGAGGCTGTAAATTCTGTAGTGTAACACTAAGACCGCTTAGATTTATACCACTCGAAAAAATACTAGCAGAAGTCGAAGTAAACCTGAGAGCAGGAGTAAAAAGCACTATACTGCACAGTGAAGACGTATTACTCTACTATGCCGACGGTGTAAAACCGCGTCCAGACCCCTTGATTAAACTCCACAAAGAAGTCTTGGAGAGAATAGGGCCTGATGGAAGCGTTGCATGGTCGCATGCAAGTCTAGCGGCAATAAAATACGCGGAGGAAAACTACAGACTCATATCTAAGTTAATGCATGAATACATATTGAGTGAACACAGGAAGTTTATTGGTGTCGAAGTAGGTATTGAAACAGGTAGTCCAAATCTAGCACGAAAAATAATGGTAGCGAAATCAGCACCGTATCCACCAGAAGAATGGCCGAGTATTGTTGAAGACGCTTTTAGAATAATGCATGAAAACAAAATTATACCAGCTGCAACAGTAATTCTCGGAATACCCGAAGAAACACCAGATGATGTTGTTAAAACCATTGAGTTAATAGATAGATTAAAACCCTATAGAAGCATTATTGTTCCAATGTTCTTTGTACCAATGGGCGTATTAAAGAACAATAACAAGTGGTTTTTGAGAGATCAATTAAAACCAGAGCATATTGAAGCATTGAAGAAAATGTATGAACACACTATTTACTGGGCTGAGGACATAATGAAGGTATACATGGACTCACCGCGCTACCTCCCAGTGAAAGCCCTGTTAAAATACTTCTTGTGGTATGTTAAATACAAAGTAAACAAATACATGGTTAAACTCGAAGAAATAGTTAAAAAGTAGTAGTAGATAAACCCTAAATATTGAGTATTGATTGGTGTATAGCATTGGATGTATTTTACATTACAACACCAATATATTACCCCAATGCACCTCCACACATTGGACACGCTTACACCACAGTATTCGCTGATGTACTAGCCAGGTACAAGAAGCTACTTGGCTACAAGACGTTCTTTCTAACTGGAAACGATGAACACGGGTTGAAAATACAGAATGTAGCTGAGAAACAAGGAAAGAAGCCAAAAGAATTCGTTGATGAAATGGCCGAGGTATTTAAATCCTATTGGAGAAGCCTCGACGTTGAATACGACCATTTTATTAGAACTACTGATGACTACCACGAGAAGGCTGTGAAAGAAGCTTTTAACTACATCTACAAGAAGGGATTGATCTATAAAGCAAAGTATTCTGGATGGTATTGTGTCGACTGTGAGAAATACTATACACCGGGTGAATACATAGAAGTAGATGGAAAACCATACTGTCCACTCCACAATAAACCACTCGAATTCATGGAAGAGGAGACATACTACTTCAAACTAAGCGAGTTTAAAGACTACCTATTAGACGTGTTGAGAAACAAAGACATTGTTTACCCTAGAAGCTATGCCGAGGAAGTAATTGCTAAAATAGAGAAAGAGGGATTACGCGACCTGTCAATAGCAAGACCCGTTGAAAGAGTGTGGTGGGGTATACCAGTACCATTCGACGAGAAATACGTTATATACGTTTGGTTTGATGCACTACTAAACTACATTAGCGCGATTGGTTACAGTGTAGACAACGAGAGATTCAAGTCGTATTGGAGCAATGTCCACCACGTGATAGGTAAAGATATATTGTGGTTCCATACAGCAGTGTGGTTTTCAATACTTAAAGCCCTCGATATTGAACCGCCGAGAAAGCTCTTAGTACACTCATATCTCACTGTAAAAGGGGCAAAAATGAGTAAGAGTGTTGGAAACATAGTGTCAATAGAGGAGTTGCTTGAAAGATATGGTTCACCCGACGCTGTTAGATATGTATTAATGAGAATTTTCAATATGGATAAAGACAGCGAGTTTAACTATGAATTAATAGACAGTATCTATAATAGTGAACTAGCTGATACATATGGAAATCTAGTTAGAAGAGTTGGTGTATTAGCCCTCAAAAAACTACATGGTAAGGTCTACAGGAGGAGTCTTGATTCAAAGTTGAAAGAAGAGTTAAACGAGAAATTAAATGCTTATATAGAAGCAATGGAGTCTTTTGACGTAGCACGCGGTGCCTCTATCGCTATGGATGTAGCGAGAATAGGTAATCAATACCTAAACGAAACAAAACCATGGGAGAAAAGCGATCCAAGCCGTGAACTATACACCACTATAGAAATAATAAAACTAGCAACTACAATGCTAGCTCCATTCACTCCTAGAACAGCGAAAACAATATCTAGTGTATTCGGGTTTACTATTGACAATCCACGTAAATACTCGTTTGAAGCAGTAGAGAGATTCAATGTAACAGATGCACCAATACTATACAAGAAAATAACACCCAAGAAGTAAATTTTTCAGGAGAAGGTGTATTAGATGAACTACTACATTGTAGTCGACTTGGGAGCTACAAAGACAAGAATTGCCCTCTCAAATAGTGAAAAAATCCTCGAGAAAACAGTCTACTCAACTCCCAAGAAGGGAGATGAATACACTATTGCTAAAACCATAATAGAAGCTATAATGAATCAATGGCGTGACTTGATTAGAGATGTAAGGGGTATAGGTATTGCGAGTATAGGGCCACTAGACATACACTCAGGAGTAGTAATTAATACACCAAACCTTGAAATAAAGAGAATAGAGTTGCTTAAACCCCTCGCAGAATACTTTAGAAAACCAGTATACATAGCGAATGATGCTATAGCGGCTGCATGGGGCGAGAAACACTATGGTGATGCCCGTGGAGTAGAAAACTACGTTTACATTACACTCAGCACAGGTGTAGGAGCTGGTGTAATAGTTGATGGAGAATTATTAATTGGAAAAATGGGTAATGCACACGAAGTAGGACACATCGTCATAAACTTTGATTCAAATATAAAGTGTGGATGTGGCGGAGTAGGACACTGGGAGGCCTACGCAGGCGGCAATAACCTACCAAAACTACTTCAATACTTGGTAAAAACCAGGAGATATGATTCAGAACTAGCTAGACTGGCAAATAGTGGAAACCCTGTAGATGCAAAAACTATTTTTGAATACTATAGGAGGAAAGACCCGTTAGCAGTGGATATAGTAGACCTCTACATTAAAGCAACGGCTGCGGGCATATCGTCGGTTATAAATGCATACGACCCAGAATTAATAACGATTGGTGGAAGCGTCTTTTTAAACAATGTAGACATTCTATACGAGCCCATACTTAGACTAGTGAGAGAAAACATAGTAACAGGGCTTCCAGAGATAAAGCCAACTAGGCTTGGAGACGATGTAGGACTCTATGGAGCACTAGCACTAATAGTAAATCCACCTGTTAAACTAAAGAAAATACAGAGTAGAATACTAGAGTCTCTTGGAGTTGAATACTAGAGTAGAATGATTGTTGCTACTTCTACTACTGCTGCAAGCAAGAGAACAGAGGCACCAGTGAGTACTGTTTTAACGAATTTCTTGGTGTCGTGGAATAGTAGAGTGGATGAAACAACTAGTATGGCGTAGCCAGTAAACTCTAGTATTGTATGTGGAAGGACAAGTGTTAATAAAGCAACAGTTCTAGATTCGGGTATTGTAGTAAAATAACCCATAATTACTCCGGCATTATAGCCTCCAATAGCAACTGGGATGAGCCCTATATATGGTATTACAGCTAGAATAGATATTATAAAGTTGTTTGTAAATATCATTACAACCTGTAGAACTGGGTCTTCACTGGGTATTCTACTCCCCAGTTCTCTTCTAACAATCTCTGTGTAGCTGGAAACCTCGCTACTTGCAAGTAAACCCGTTGTAAAACCAGCTATCATAATAGAGTAGAGTAGTAGTAGTGCTAAACCAGACTTTCTCCAGGAGTTTTCACTCCTCATAGAAAACAATATACTTGATACTATGAGTGCTGAACCCGCTGGGATAACAGGCATTATTGTAGATCCCAGCTTTGTATAGATAATACTCAAAATAGGAGTCAATAAAAGCAGAATATATGCGTATTTAGAACCTGAATACGTATTTGAAGGTGTACTAGTTGACTGAATTGTTCCTCTTGGCTCTGGTGGATAGGGATGGGTACTATGAATCAACTCATAGTGTTTATTGAAGCTGGTTGTAAACCTCCAAGCTATATACAGCCCGTAAGCTCCAAGTGTTAGTACAATTAATGCAGCATCAAGCACTATGTAAACACTTGTTCTCTGCTTGGAGTACTTAGACTTCAATAATAGCTCTTCTTCTAGTATACAGTGTTCTATAAACGCCTTCTCTACTAGTAGTAGAATAATTGGATAGGTTATGCCAGATGAAACAATGTTTAGTAATAGACTTGTAATGGGTGATGGAAGAGAGTGTTTGTTAACCATAGACTCTAAAATACTGAGTAGGCTCTCGACGGATAAACCCTTAGTGAAGTATGTTGTAGCTACAATACTGTCGTGGAGGTGTCTTGAAACCTTTCTAACTAAGTAGTATACTGATATTGTAGATGATAGTAGATAGCCAATTATTAGTAGAGCTCCATATGAAGATAAACTATAATCTATCTGAACACTTTGAATACTGTTTTCTACAATACCTCCCCCGAGAAGGCTCTTTAAAAACCCTGATGATAAGAGTAGCAATATCCCCGAGGAGAGAAATATAAAAGGAAGTAGTATCGGTAGCAGATTTATTTTTTCGAATTTAATACTTGAAACCAGTTTTTGAAACATATCTGATTCAATTGTTGTATTTTGCGTAGATGTCAAGTTCTACACCGTGAAAAAATATTAACTAAGGGGGTTTAATCAAGCTATGGTGGTGTAGTCATGGTTAAAGCTATTATTCTACATGGTGGGGCAGGGGCCTGGCGTGTAAGGCCGGGTGTAGAGAAATCTATTGAAGCAGTTAAAAAATGCACTGAGAGAGGGTGGAGGAAGCTCGTTGAAACAAATAGTTCTCTAGAAGCGGTTGTTGAAGCAGTTAAGTGTATGGAGGACTCTGGACACTTGAATGCTGGATATGGTAGTGTACCCAATCTACTGGGCGAGAGGGAATTAGATGCTGGATTGATGACTTCTACGGGTTTAATGGGTGCGGTAGCCGCTGTCAAGGCAACTCGTAATCCAATACTACTAGCTAGAATTGTAGCCGAGAAAACACCACACGTATTACTCGCCGGTGAAAACGCTGATAAACTCGCTACAATATATGGTCTTCCACCACTACCACCAATGCCTCCAAACCTCGCAGAGAGGTATGTTGAGGTCTTAAAGAAAGTATTTAGTGAAGAACCATCAGACTACTTCTACAAGGCCTTGAAGTCTTTTGTAACAAGCAACAAGACATACTATGAAATAGTTAGAGAAATGATTGGAGTATTCGACACCGTTGGAGCGGTGGCAGTTGACGACAATGGAGTACTAGCGGCGGCTACGAGTACTGGAGGCGTAATTCTAAAACTACCTGGAAGAGTTGGAGATACACCAATACCTGGAGCTGGATTCTACGCCTCACCCAGTGTAGCATGTAGTGCAACTGGTATTGGCGAGTTCATAATTAGATCAATGCCTTGTTTAAAACTAAGTATGGAGTATGAAGCAGGTAAGACACCAGAAGAAGCATTGAGAAATGTTGCCGAATACGTAGAGAAAACAGTGGGCTCTAATACAATGGGGTTTATAGCCGTAGATAAAAACGGCAATATACTATACGCATACAATACAGAAGCAATGCTAATTGGATACATGTACAAAGACGAGGTAGTAGTAGAATTAAAACCAGAACTAAAAATAAACATTGTTAAAACCGTGTAGAAAATGACGTTGAATAACTGTTTAATAGTCGTAGACGTTGATGGAACAATAATACCACTACTTGTAAACTTCGACGAGATTAGAGAGAAAATTAGGAGACTACTCGGTATAAATCATCCATTAAAACCACTGGGAGAAAGCCTGGCCAATCTACCAATAAACGAAGAAGATAAGAGAAAGGCATGGGAGATAATTGAAAACGCCGAGCTAGAATCAATAGAGAAAATAAACCCTGAACTAGTCAGAGAAAACACATTGATTTTAAAACAATTAAGGGAAAACGGCTACAAAGTAATACTAGTAACAATGAGGAGTAGAAAAACACTACTTCCACTACTAGAAAAACTGGGTTTAACAGAGTTTTCCTCGAGCTCGCTAACTAGAGACAACTATCCAAGTAGAAAACAACAATTAGAACATGTAAAGAAGGGTTTCCAGGGTAAAATAGTGTTTATTGGCGATACAATATACGATGAAAAAGTAGCCTTTGAGCTGGGCGTAGACTTCATCAGAGTTGAATCATATATACAGCTGCCGGCGGCTATAAACTCAGCTATTGAAATATGTAGAGACCTGTAAGTCTATTTGTTTCAATTTTAAGGATTCAACTCGTTACTATATACGTAAAGGTGGTCTCATTGGTTAAAACCATAGTTGAGAAAATAACTAGAAATGTATACCTTCTTAGATTAGACGATGATCAAACTCGTTACTTTGAAGCCATATGGGAAATACCCGAGGGAGTAACATACAATTCCTACTTGATAACTACTAGTGAAGGCGCAGCGGTTATTGATGGATGGAAGAAGGGGTATGGAGAACTCCACTTGGAAACAATAAGAGGTATTGTAGATCCAGGAGATGTGAGATACATCGTGGTTAACCACACCGAGCCGGATCACAGCGGCTCTATAAAAACACTTGTAGGCTCACTTAAAAACGCCACTATACTAGGACACAATATAGCAATAAGCCTACTCAACGCATTTTATGGAGTAGCAGAGAGAGTAAAACCCGTTAATGATGGAGAAGCAGTGGGGTTGGGTGAAGAAGTGTTAAGGTTTTATCATACTCCATGGCTCCACTGGCCGGACACTATATTCACATATTATGAAAAAGAGAGAATACTATTTACGTGTGATGCATTCGGCTCTTATGGCATACCCTCAAAAATCTTCTATGAAGATCTACCCGTAGCCGAAAAAGAATTGTTTAATAGATATACTAGAAAATACTTTGCAAACATAATTGGTAAACACGCTGAATGGGTTGTTAAAAACCTTGATAAACTATCCAAACTAGGTTTGAAAATAGACGTCATTGCCCCGTCACACGGTCCATTACATAGAGAGCCAAATAGAATTATTGAATTATACAGAGAGCTAGGCGAGAGGAGAGTTGTAAAAGGCAAAGTAGTAGTGGTCTATACTTCAATGTATGGATTTATAAATGAAGCAGTAGAAATCCTCGTAGACGAACTTAGAAAGAGGGGTGTTGAACCGGTAATACATAGATTCGACGATAAAGAACACTCGTTAATAAGTGAGGTAATAACAGATCTTTATGATGCTGAGACCATAGTGTTCGGGGCGGCAACCTATGACGCTGATTTATACCCAATTGGAAAATACATCCTAGAGATTATGAAAGCTAAAACAAAGGGTGTTGGTAAACGACTAGTAGTAATATCCTCGTATGGATGGGGCCCTGTCGCCGCGAAGAAAATAAAGGATTTAACTTCGGACATGGGGTTTGAAATAGTAGACACAGTGGAATTCAAGGGTAGAACTAGTGAGGCTAGAATAAGGGAATTGGCTTCTAAGATAACTAGTTGATTTTTTATTAATTCATAACATGGGGTTTGGTTCTTCTGTATAGTAGTCTTCACCGCCAGCTACTATTCTCTGTATTGCAGCATATAAATCATCAAATCCCTCGCCTGTAACATTTGAAACCGGTATTGTCTCGAAGACTGCTAGTTTCTCCACTATACTCGATACTTCCTCTTGATCCCACATTAACACAGCATCTTTCTCCATTGAAATCTCTGCTGCTAGAACATCGGGGTTTTCAATCATGTCAATAATCCTCTGTAACTGGGTGTCGTCGAGAAGGTCTGTTTTTGTCAATGCGTTTACTAGTGGTATTTTGAGTCTGACATAAGTAGATGCTACTAGTAGTAGTGCTGAGAGTAGGTTTGACGCCTGTTGTGCATAGGACGAGTCTATTAGGAATACACCAGCTGATTTAGCGTCTCCAATCAATGCTTTCAATACTAGTGGACCTGTTTGTCTAAATGCAAATAACTCCATTTGACCAGGGGTATCAATAATGACATAGTTTGATTTATAACTCCATACTTCTTCTTTTAAGTCCTCAATATTCATTAACAACATGTCTATCGAGGCTATTAGTGCGCCGTTTGGTCCAAGCCCTGTTTTCCTCATTACTTCACGTGTATCTACATAGTCTCTTACATCTACGTGTGGTTCATAGGGTAGTTCTTCTACGGCGGGGTCTAGATTAACAATTATTGAGTCTAATTGGTGGTCTTCGAGATACGTCTGTAATACACTAGTCAACGATGTTTTTCCACTACCCGCAGTACCCAAAACCACTATGAAATACGGCATTTCTACCACCATAGACTTCTAAATCTAACTCCATGGAATACTCCTTTGAAGTTTAATCTATAACCGCATACAGGGCATTTAAAGTCTTCTTTAAGCTTCCACTTTGTTATAAAAAAGCCTTTTCTCTCTACTACGAGTGCTCCACAGTTGGGGCAATACGTGTTTTCTAATGGATGTCCCCACACGTTTCCAATATATACGTGTTTCAATCCTTCCTCCATTGCTGTCTTGGCTAGTTTTTCGAGTGTTTCTACTGGTGTAGGTGGTATTTCTTGTAGTAGGTAGTCTGGGTGGAATCTCAAAAGGTGAAACGGTGTTTCAGGCCCTATGTTTTCAACAATCCACTTGGCTAGTCTTCGTATATCTTCTTCTTTATCACCTATTCTTGGTACTACGAGGTTTGTTATTTCAATCCACCATCCATTCTTCTTCATTTCGAGGAGTGCACTATATATTGGTGTTGGATCGGGTACGCCCATGTAGTTCCTGTAGAATTCAGGGTTTCCACCTCCTTTAAAATCGACTGTTGCAGCGTCTATTAATCCACTTAGTTCTCTCACACCCTCGGGTGTAATATATCCATTTGTAACCATGGTGTTAAACAATCCTTTTTGCTTAGCTAGTTTTGCAGTGTCAGCCATGAATTCAAAGAATATTGTTGGCTCATTATAGGTGTAACTTATACCTTGACACCCGGATTTCAATGCCGCTTCTACAACGTCTTCTGGATCGTATATATTCCCGAAGACTCTATCCCACCTGCTCTGGCTGAGAATCCAGTTGTCGCAGAATTTACAGTAGAAGTTACAGCCAGATGTTGAAATCGAGAATACACATGCACCTGGATGGAAGTGCATTAGGGGTTTTTTCTCTATCGGGTCTTCGTTTGCAGCTGTTAAAACCCCGTATACGAGAGTGTAGAGTTTACCCTCATAGTTGTATCTAACACCACAAGCTCCAAAAGCGCCTGGTACAATAATACATCTACGACTACATAGATTACACTTTACTCTATTTTCACTAAGAGACTCCCACAACCTAGCTGGTTTTACACCAGGATCTTCTGGGTTGAATTTTCTAAGTTTAAACATGTTGAGAGATCCACCTCTCTATAATTTAATATCTAGTATAACCCAATATATCCATGGGTGTGGATACTTGCTCGTTGTAACCGGGTTTCCCTACTACGAGTTAACTAGAGAAATCGCTTCAATACTTGGAGGAGTAGAAGTAGGAGTGGCTGAAAAGGTCTTCCCGGATGGAGAATTCTATGTGAGAATACTTGAACCAGATAAAATACCATCTAATGATGTAGTTGTTGTTTCAACTACTTATCCAAAACAAGAGAGCTCGTTATTGAAAACAATGCTTTTAATAGATGCTGTTAAACAAAACAACCCTAAGAGAATCATAGCGGTAATACCCTACATAGCCTACTCGAGACAAGACAAGGTGTTCCTCCCGGGAGAGCCTGTATCGGCTTGTATGGTGTTAAAAACACTGAAGACTATTGGATTGGATGTACTAGTAGTGGTCGACATTCACAGTCCAAAAACACTAGAGTGTTTCGGGGGTCCGGCATACAATGTACTAGTATCAGACCTACTGGTCAAGGCAGCATTGAAATACCTTGAAAACCCAATTGTTCTAGCACCAGATCAAGGCGCTCTTGAAAGAGCCTCTTATGCAGCTAGAACTCTAGGTTTAAACTATGACTTTCTAGTTAAAAGTAGAGATAGAGTTACGGGTGCTATTACATATAAACCAAAAGAACTCAGCGTTAAAGGTAGAGATGTAGTATTAGTAGACGATATAATTAGCACTGGTGGTACAATAGCAGAAGCATCTAGAATACTACTACAACAAGGAGCTAGAAGAGTAGTTGTTGCTGCAACTCATGGACTACTAGTGGGAGATGCATTGAAGAAGCTGAAAGAAGCAGGAGTAGAAAAACTAATTCTCGCAAATACTCTACTAGTAAAACACGAACACGAGTTAATAGAATACGTTAATATTACAGAGGCATTGAAACCAGTACTGGAGAAAATAACCTCCTAGGTATTTTTATACTAATACGGTTTAAGAACATGGAGGAGCATGTTGAAAACAGCTACTATTTTCTACTAAGAGGGAATAATGAATACCTAGCACTAGGAGAGCTAAAAGCACTACTAGAAGTCTATACTGGTGGAAACAGAGTAAACTGTTTTACAATGCTGTGTATAGCTAGAACTAAGAGTGAAGTAGTAGTAGAAATTATCGAGAGATCTGGGTTTTTAAAAGAAGCTGGAGTAGTAATAGGCGTATTCGACGCTTATTCAGAACAAGACGCTAGAGAAACAGGTAGACTAGTAGGTAAAAACCCGGTACACGTCTCTATTTTGAAATCCACTATTAGCGAGGAATCGGTAAATAGATTCATAGAAGTAGGGGGAATAGAAGTTGGTTTTAGAGGGCGCGGAGAATACAGGTTGTTTTTTACTGATGGACGCGCGGTTCTAGCTAGGAAGCTATTCGAGAAGGATTATGGTGTATTATTGAAGAAAGCTCGGAGCAGACCGTTTCAGAGGAGTATTGCTTTAAAACCCGATATTGCAAGAGCACTAGTCAATCTAACAAGAGCTAAAAGAGGAGATCTACTAATCGACCCGTTTACAGGTACGGGAACTATACTCTTAGAAGCCTGGGATATGGGGGTTTTAGGTCTAGGTGTTGAAATAGACTATGAACTAGTGGTTGGCTTTAAAGCCAATGTACTATATTCAAAAGCTCCAATTATACCAGTAATTAGTGATTCAAGCGAAATAGTGTTTAGAGAGGTAGATAGAATAGCCACTGATCTCCCATATGGAAGAGGAGCTAGCACACATGGAGTTGAAATAAAAAAACTATATGAATCCTTTACTCAGAGACTACAAGAATACTTGTCGAGAAATGGATATGCTTGTTTTATGACTCCACTATGGCTAGAAGACTACGTAGACGAATTAATTAGTCAATACGGGTTTAAACTAACAGAGAGATACTATGACTACGTCCATGGACAATTAACAAGAGTAATAAACGTGGTGAGAAAACAGTGAATGCCCGAATACACTTTCTAGGTACAGGTGCAGCAATGCCCGTAACGCGTTCACTACCATGTATAGCGTTGAAAGTAGACTCGGAAATATACTTATTCGACCCTGGAGAGGGATGCCAGTCAAAAATGTTTAAATACGGCCTCAGCCCGCTAAAGGTGAGAACAATATTTGTAACACACGCACACGGAGACCACTACCTGGGACTACCAGGCTTAATACAGACAATGACTCTTTCAAACCGGAAAGAGCCACTCGTGATCGCCGGGCCCCGTCAATTCATAGATACAATCAGATACATGTTTGAATCAAGTCTTATTAAACCAGGATTCAAAGTAGAACTACAAGTAGTAGATTCAAACTATTCATATAGTGACTCAAAGATAACAGTCAGCGCATTCCCAGTAAACCATAGTATTGAATCATACGGGTATCGTGTAACAATAGGAAAGAAGACCGTGTGTTATACGGGTGATACAGCACCCTCTAAGACTATAATAGAGGCATGTAGAGGAGTAGACGTGTTAATCCACGAGGCAACGTTTACAAGCCTCTACGAAGAAGAAGCACACGAGCAAAAACACTCGACTGCAAAAGATGCTGCTTTAACAGCTAGTGAAGCAGGTGTAGGACTACTGGTATTATTCCACATAAGTGCTAGACACAGCGAGGAAGAAGCACTCGTGGATGCAATAAGAGTATTCATGAAGACAATAGTGGCAAGAGAAGGCATGGTGTTATATCTATGATTCAATTACTTCATAGAAAAAAGTAGGGGGGATTTTATAGTTATTCAATCCCAAACATTACTTCATAAGTGAATGGATCATCGTCTTTATACCACCAGTAATACCAGCCGGGCCCCCTACCACTTAAATCAATTACTTTGACATAGGAATCTACGATACAATGTGGTAGGCTTTCAAAGTAGTCTCTAATGACTTCAGGTGGTACTCCTAATTCAAAGACTCCATGAAACTCTTTGTTAAATAGGATTATGCTGTGACCAGCGTAGGGTCCAAGAGCATGCCACGGTCGGGAGGGTGGTTGATACGGCTGGACTGGCTCTTTAATATCTGATATTTCATATATAGCTCTTGGATACAGAGTTATATCTACTATGCAGCGTCCTGAATACTGACTACACCACCACTTCTCTTCATATACGTATTTAACATAAAAGTATATTCTAACCTTGCTGTTGCCTGTAAGTCCTCCTCTACATGCACCCACGGAGGAATATGTCAATACCTTACCACTACTCGTTAATACAGGCTTTATTTCTCCACATGTATGTGGAGAACAGAATACTCTACTCTTAAAGCTATCAAGGTATATTTTAGAGTGAGCGGTGATACAGAAGTGTGTTTCAAGGCCTTCTATACTGTATAAATAGGGGCCTTTAACCCATGCTTGACACCAACCCTGTTTTACATAGTATCCATTACTAACCTCTTGCTTCTCTATGTAGACTTTACAATCTTCGAGGACATCACTATCACTAATTACTACTTCCATTGTAGGTAGTCTACTAGCACCAATACTACTTTTATTTGAATTACTACTCTCCGAGAAAGCAAAGAATACAATGAAAAAGACTAAAACAGCGACGAGGATATATCGTACACTGAGAACTATATCTCTTTTCATTGATATATACCTCTACATTACCATGATTACACTTTCTCCCACTATATTATAAACTTTCCTTCATCATGGTTTCTTTGAGTAGCCACTATACTCTCTACTCCTATAGGGTTTACAGGGGAGAGCCGCCTAGATAACAAATCGTTTTAGCCAAACGGGGAAACGGAGACAAGTATTAGTTGCGATTATAAAACCTATTGAGCTTTCTTCTTTCTCAATATATATTCTCATCTCAGTAGAAATCCCGTTTGAATCCCATTTGGAATCAACAAGTGGGGTGTGGAAGTGAGTTGTTAATACTATTCGCTTGTTAGGTATTCGATGATCTTTTCTAATTCCTCTTCTGTTCCTTTTATTGTGAGTTTTATTGGTCCTAGTGGTGATTCTCTATAGCTGTCTATGAGGGATATTTTTCCCACGTAGCATGCTTGTTTATGGAGGAGTATGGTTATAGTGTCTCCCTCCCAGTATTTTTCTAGGTGGGCTCTAAATGCTGGTTCTATTTGCTGGGATTTAATCATGTTTCTCAGTGGTTCTAGACACTCTATTCTACTACATTTAATCCTCATTACTCTAAAACCCGTTGTTACTTCTTCTACTTCTAGGTCTTCGGGTCTAGCTATGTTTAATAGTGCTGTTTTTACTTTTTCAATGTCTTCTGTTGGTCTTACTTCTGCTTCAACAGTGATTTCAACCATGGGTTTCAACCAGTTTAAATAATATTTCACGGGCTTTTCTTTTTGCTTCTTCTATAGAGGTCTCGTTTATTATTACATAGTCTGCTAGTGCTATAACGCTCCCGATTCCAAATCCTAGTTCTGTATAGTCTCTCTTCTGGAATTCCTCGTATGTAGAGGGGTCTCCAGGCCTCTTTCTCTCAACTAGTCTCTTAAACCTTGTTTTTGGCGAGGCGTGTACAGCTATGATTACTACTTCGCCGTGTTTCTTGAATACTTCTACTTCTCTCAGGCTTCGAACCCCGTCGATTAATACTATTTTGTATTCGCTGGGTATTTTCTCAATGGTTTTAACTGCTACTATTTCATCACCGTATTCCTCTCTAAGCCTCTTTGATGTTTCAACCATGAGTTCTGGTGTTACAACACCGTGTCTTCTAAGTGTTTCTTCTCTAATTACATCGCCCATTGTGTATACTGGAATACCTATTTCTCTTGCAACTTCTGCTACAATGCTTTTACCAGAGCCGGGCATTCCAGTTAGTAATATGTATAAGCGCTTCAATAGACTACACCAATGGGTAGTCTAAGTGGTTTAGAGATTAATTATTTCTCTAGGGTTTATGAGTTTTATAGCATAATGCTTTCAATTATATAATTAAGCCTTGAGAGTTAATTACTATTGGATAGAGTGTATTGCTGATAATGGTGGTTTAATGAGCGAGATGATTAGAACATTTATAGCGATTGAAATAGAAAACAGCGATGTACTCAAAAAACTAGTAGAAGCGAGAAATAAACTAGTTGAAACAGGTGCTGATTTAAAACCTGTAGAAGACGAGAATATACATTTAACACTGAGGTTTATAGGTGAAATACCAGCCGGCCTAGTCAAGGTACTGTGTAGTGATATCTCTACATTGAAGTACAGTAGATTTGAAATGCATGTAAAAGGCCTTGGCGTCTTCCCCAATCTAGCGAGGCCGAGAGTTGTATGGGCTGGTGTAGCCGAGGGGTCTGATAAACTAGTAGAGCTGGCTAGAATAGTAGAGAGAATAGTGAGAAGACTTGGTGTTCCACCAGAGAGAGAAGAGTTTGTACCACACATTACACTTGCAAGAGTGAAAAGTGGACGTGGAGTCGACAAACTAGTTAAAACAATACAGTCTATGCAAGACATGGATTTTGGAGTTTCAAGTGTAACTAGGATTCACGTAAAAAAGAGTGTATTGACTCCAAGCGGCCCCATATACAGCGATCTCTGCACTGTTGAATTACAATAGTTGAATAGTGGTGGTCGATGGAAAACCTGGGCGAAGTAGAATTAAAAATACTAGAAGAAATCAAGCCAAAACCCAGTGAATACGAATTGTTATTGAAGACATATGAGAAAGTAAAGCATGCTATAGAAGAAACACTGAGTAAACACAGCATACGGGCTGAAGTAACACTTCAAGGGAGTGTAGCACATGATACATGGCTGAGTGGAGATAGAGATCTAGACGTATTCGTCTTATTCCCCAGTGATTGGAGTAGAGAAGACCTCGAGAAAAAAGCACTTCCAATACTGATAGAAGCAGCAAGAGAGATTGGAGAATACGAATTGAGATATGCTGAACACCCATATGTAAGAGTAAGACTAGGCGAGGTAGAAGCAGATATCGTAGCTGGTTTGAAACTAGATACACCTACACTTGCAAAAACAGCTGTTGATAGAACACCATTCCACACATTATTCATTAATAAAACACTGAGTAGCGAGCAAAGAGATCATGTTAGACTACTCAAGAAATTCATGAAGTCTATTGGTGTATATGGAGCAGAAGTTAAAACACGTGGTTTTAGCGGATATGCCGTTGAACTACTAATAGTTGCATATGGAGGTTTTAGAGAGGTTTTAAAAGCAGCTAGTGAATGGAGGCCTCCCGTAGTAGTTAATACCATTGGAGACAAGTTGACGAGAGAATTGCTGAAGAAACTACGAGATAAATACCCTGATTCACTTGTATATATGCCAGACCCAGTAGACTACTTGAGAAATGTAACAGCTAGTGTAAATGCTCGCAGTCTCTTCACGTTTATAATTGCATCACAATGCTACTTGTCTAATCCAAGTGTTTCCTTCTTTAGAGAACCAGTAGCTCCACGAGTAGAAGAATTACTAGAGAAAACTAGAAATAGGTGTATTGTATTCCTGGAATACTATTTAAAAGAACCACTACCACCAGACGTTGTATGGGGCGAGGCGTGGAGGGTTGCATCTACTGCTCCACGGGTTCTAGGCGGATTTGATATAAGGGTTTTAGACTATTCAGCTTGGAGTAATGAAAAAGATATTGTTGTAATAGCACTTGAATTAGAAAGTTGCCAGCTACCACTCTTCAAACTGTACAGTGGACCCTGTCTCGGCCATGAAGGAGATAGAATACACGGATTTATCAAGAAACACCTTGGTAGAGGATTCGGCCCATGGATAGACTATAAGGGGTGTATGGAGTCTCTAGACCCGAGGAGAGAAGTCAATGTACTAGAAGTAATCTCGGAGAGATGGAGCGAGTTTACTGTATCACCACATTTAAAGACTATTAAACCCGTAGTCGAGCTTCTCAATGAAGAAGTATTCAAGAAACTCAGCGATCTAGGTGCTACCAGGTGGCTACGAGACTTTATATTGAAGAAGCCGAGTTGGATGGAGTACTGCACTTCCTAGATAAACCAGACACGTATATTGAGCGAGTACTCTGCTTTCCCCGAGAGAATTGTAGTGAGCTCGAAGAGAGATTAGAACTCCTTAAACTAGATGGTTTCACCTATTTATTGGAAACAGGTGGTAAATTTCTCGACTTGAGAATACTTGGTAAGGGCTACTCTGCAATAGTAGTAGTTGCATACAATAAATTCAATGGAATTGGATCGCTGAAGATAAAAAGACTAGATAGTAGAAGAGAGAGTTTTACAAGAGAAGCATTATTAATGAGCGAGGCCTATCCATCTAGTTTACCACCAAAACTCCTAGCCTACCGCGACTTCTATGTTTTCTACGAGCTACTCCCGCCTGGGAAGTGTAGAGATTACACTATTGTACTAGAAGAATACTTGAATTCGAATAGATTGAATGAATTGAAAACACTATTATTAAATACCATGATTAAACTGAGAAAACTAGACTTGCTTGGTATAGACCACACAGAGATCAATAGACCAAGTGGACACGTATTTGTATGCAGAGAACAAGATGTTAAAATACTGGACTGGGAGAGCGCTAGAAAAACGCGTAGACCAGTAAATACTACATCATTTACGTCGTTTCTACTATATAGATATAGAAATAGCAGTAAACTCATAGAAACAC
Organism: Desulfurococcaceae archaeon UBA285; assembly: GCA_002495025.1. Lineage (GTDB taxonomy): Archaea > Thermoproteota > Thermoprotei_A > Sulfolobales > Desulfurococcaceae > UBA285. Next base: position 17,453 of record DADP01000013.1, on the reverse strand, counting down.
TAGGTATTGATAGAAACAGAGTTCTAGATGCACTGAGAAAATACAAAGAATCCTATCTAGATGAAGACTTTGAAAAACTACTTGAAGCTATGCAGTTGAAGTAATAGTGGTTCTCGACGAATCAAATAGTGGTAGCGAGTCTCTTGTAAACGGCACTGCTGGTCTAATATACATATACTTGCGTACATCTCCCTCAGGCTCTTTTAAGGGGGCTTTGCAGTATGGACAGTGATAGCCAACTAGTTTTACGAATTCACGTGGAGAGATCAAACCTGTATAACTCTGGCCAACACCTTTAAACTCGTAGATTACATTTCCACAGTGGCTACATCTATATCTAACAGGCATTACTATTCACCAAAGCCAATTGGGAATATTCTATTCATTAATAGTAAAGGTAAGGGTTCACAATACAATTAATTAACATGATTAAAAATCTCATTGAGTGGGCATTTTGTGATATGCATTTTTTTAAATAAACGTGTAATGTGTTATAAAGGCTAGGTGTTTTAAAAGAAGAGAGGTGGCCGAAAGTATTGGATAGATAATGAAGTATTGTTCTACCATGGATATTCTTTTATAATCCCCTAGAGTATATCTAATGAGACTTGAAAGAGGGGCCGTCGTCTAGCCTGGCTAGGATGCCGGCCTGGGGGGATGTCCCCCGTGGCCTGGGACTCCCGGAGCGCCGGTGGTCCCGGGTTCAAATCCCGGCGGCCCCACTACGCAATATTTTTAAGGTTTTATACAATGGTTTGTCTCAATGGGTGGTTATGGGTTGAGTGAAGTAAAAGAAATATTGTTTGTTGTAAAAGTAGGAGAGAAAGAAATACCGATAACAGAAGACTTACTTAAAATTATTCGTGAATATATTAGAACACCTATGAGTCTCGAAGAACTAGCTGAGAGACTTGGTCTTGAAGGCTGGGAGGAAGCCTACGAGTTTATTAAAGCACTGCCATTATGGGTAATGTGGACTCCTCCATCTCTATGGGAGTATAGAAGACAGTGGATTGCAGAGAAAAAAGCTGTGGGTAAGTAGTGAATTCAAAAATTATTTTTATAGTGTTACGAGTAGTGTTTTGCCATTTCTTCGTTTCCTGGTAGTTTGAGTATATCGTCTATTACATTGTTTACTTGTTCTGTACTCTTTGTTCTAGGGTCTACTATTAGCCAGTTGAACAAGTGGTCTCTACCACCTTCTAGAAATGCTTCTATTGCCCACTCTGCCCTCATTAGTCTTGGTAGTAGTACTTGGTTGAGTATTTTTCTGGGTATACTACTCGTTACTATTGGCTCTACACCTCTACCACTTACTCTCGCTGGTACTTCAACAGCTACATTGCTTGGTAGACTACTTATTGCACCATTATTCAATGTGTTTACCTGTATTGGTACAGGTATTTTCACCCCCATTGGAAGGTGGAGGTAGTACCATGATTTCTCGATGTTGTTTGCAAGAGAATCTATAATTTCAACAAGTGACTCGCCGCTTGGTCTTGGTGGATACTTCGATGTAATGGGTGTTGTTAAATCATAGACGGCGTTTGCTAGTTCTCGCATTTTTCCTCTCAGGTGGGCTATATACATTGCCCAACCTATCTCTGAGTCTGGCCCGCCGTATGGTCCATACCAATATTGTTTTGTTTTTAGATTCCAGTGGTATTTCCATGTACCTCCACGTACAGTGTCTCCTATTGGTAGGAGTCCATAGGTTTTATACATGTCTATTGCTGCTGGTGATAAATCAACTTCGAATGGGTTGTGATAGTATTCCCTCCATGTCTTCCAGTATTTCTCGGCGTCTTCTTTTATCCATTCATCTAGGTATTTATAGGCGTCTTCACCCCTATACTTGAATTTTGTCAGCCATATTACGTGGTTGAAGCCGAGCATTTCTACTTCTACTTCGCGTGGGTCGACTACTTGTATGGTGTTGAAATAGCATTCTGGCTCCTCCATAGCGCATTTAACGACCATGTCGTATCCATGTTCTTTCATTAAACGCATACCTAGTACTAGTATAGCTGATTTCAAGTAGCCTAGATGTCCATGGCATAAACCAATGTATTTAACCCTGGATTCTCTAAAAGCCAGTGTTGAAAGCTCGAATACTGGGTTTGCTACATTTATCATCCAAGCGTTGGGTGCATACTCTTCGATGTCTCTTAGTATATTCATGAATAGTTTGAATTGATAGTAGCCCCATATAGTGTGGTAGTCGCTCACGTAATTCCATTCAACACTGTTAATCCCCCTGTAATACCCATGTTTCTCCGAGATTTCTCTTAGTAGTTCATAGTACGAGTGTCCTCCAGCCATTGCAGAGTTTACTACGAAATCTGCTTCTCTAATGGCTTCGACTCTACTTGTTGTCTTGTATACCCGGGCTTTAACACCTAGTTCATCAATGTATCGCTTGGTAAATCCATATATTACATCCAGCCTCCATTCATCAATATCCATGAGCCAAATGTCAATTCTATCTCTAAGCCTCTCGTTTATCAATAAGTCGACAACTATTGTACTAGACCATACAGCACTACCAGCACCAATAAAAGCTATTTTCAATCTATCCAACTGAACCCCCACTATAAACTAGCACTTTAATTAGTATAAAAAGAGAGCGGTAGATAATAGTTCATGGAGGATAAACCTTGAAACAAGAATGGCTTGAAATATACTCCTCACTAGTTAAACAAATAGAACCTGATTACAAGAGACCACTTGAAGTATCAAGAAAAGTACTATGTGTATCACCACACCCAGACGACTGTGAAATAGGTGCGGGTGGTACAATAGCTAGAGCTACTAAGAGCGGGGTAAAAGTAGACTTGGTTGTCGTAACAGATGGATCAAAGGGAACATTCAACCCTCATGCAAGAGAAGAAGAAGTAGCATCAACTAGGAGGAGGGAGCAAGAAGAGAGCGCTAAAGTCCTCGGAGTAGAAAACATATATTTTCTTGGAGTACGAGATGGAGAATTAACATTTAACTATGATGTACTAAATAAACTGATAACCATTATTAGAATAACGCGCCCAGATCTTGTATTAACACCAGACCCATACCTTCCATATGAAGCACACCCAGACCACTACTACACTGGTAGACTAGTATCAGCCGCTGTATTGTTTTCTGGTATGCCATTGTTTAACAAACAAGACCTTGAGAAAGGACTAACTCCACATTCGCCTAGATTTATTGGCTACTACTATACGAGTAGACCGAACACCATTGTTGATGTTTCAAACTATGTAGAATACAAGATAAGCGCGCTGAGAAAACATAGGTCTCAATTTGAAAACGAAGACTTCTTACTCTTCATTTTAAAATACATGGAGTTATCTGGTAGTAAAATAGGTGTTAAATATGCAGAGGAATTCAAAATACTCCCAGTAAAACTACTCCATATAACTCCGTTTATAGAATACCTCTAATTTATTTGATGACTATACTTTTCTGATTTTTCCTAGTCTTGGATATGTTATTTCTCCACTCTGCCATAATTCATCTATGACTTCTTTTGCAAAGTCTACTTCAAATCCTTCTCTACGTGCGAGTTCAAGTAGCTGTGCAAGCTCCATTTCTCCACCGACTTCTTTTAGTTTCTCGAATAACCATTTAGTAAACTTCTTTTTCTTTTCTCTTCGTGAGGCTGATTCTCCTGTTTCAATTATATCTATATCTAGTTTACCTGTTTCCACGTCTAATCCTACTTTTGCTAGTGTAGCCATCATTATACGAATTGCTTCTTCAGCGTCTTCAACTGTAGCCTTGCTTCTCAAAGCCATTTTTGCATGTGCTTCTGTGAGCCTTATTAGTGCTTCTAGCTGTCTCGGAGTTATAGCTATAGCGGAGACTCCCTCCTCGCCTGTTGTTAGAGAGGCTTGTCTTAATCCAACATAGAATTCTTCTATTAATCTTGCTGCTTCGGGTGTGAGTTGTGGTCTTATATACCTCCTCGCGTAGCTAATGTATTTCTTTAGTAGTTGTGGATCTATAAATCCACGTGCTTTATCTGCTTCTGTGTGAATACCGAGTATGTGTCTTGCTAGTTTTCTATCTTGATCTTTGTGTGGAATATCTCTTATAATAAATATCAAGTCGAATCTCGAGAGGATTGTGGGGGGTAAGTCGATGTTTTTACTTATTGAGAGGGTTGAATCATATCTTCCATGTTTTGGATTACCAGCAGCTAGTACAGATGCTCTCGCGTTTAGTCTTGCTACTATACCTGCTTTTGCAATACTAACTGTTTGTTGCTCGAGTGCTTCGTGTATTGCACTTCTATCTTCTTCCCTCATTTTGTCTATTTCGTCTATACAGGCTACTCCACCATCAGCTAGAACTAGTGCTCCTGCTTCTAAGTAGTATTCTCCAGTTGTCTTGTCTCGGAGTACTGTGGCTGTTAAACCAGCAGCTGTTGAGCCCTTACCACTAGTGTATAATCCACGTGGGGCTATTTTAGCAGTGAATTGTAGTAGTTGTGATTTAGCTGTACCGGGATCGCCGGTTAATAATACGTGTATGTCTCCCCTGATTCTAGTGCCGTCGGGTAGGATTTTGGGTGTTCCACCAAACAGCATTAGAGCTATTGCTTCCTTTATATCCCAGTTTCCATATATACCCGGTGCTATACTAGCAATTATTTTTTCTCTGATCCACGGGTCTCTCGACAACTCTAAAATAGCTTCTTCGTCTTCTTTTGTAATAACTATTTCCTCTAATACTTTCTCCTGGACTTCTACGTGGTTGACATCTATGTAGAAGTAGTATAGACTCCTAGAGCTCCTTGCTTCTGGAGTACCCGCAATTGGTGCTACACGGAGAATACCTGTGATTACTACTCTATCTCCTGGTCTAACAGAGTCTACGAGGTCTGCTGTTAAAATGGCTTCAATAGACCTGGGTATTTGGCCGCCTGGTACTTCTTCTGGTTTTTCTTGGACTACTATTTTCTGCCAGTCGATGAACTCTGATTTCTCTATTATTAACTCGAATTTCCCTCCTGATTTACGGCATATGGGGCAGTATGGGGGTTTCTCTATTCGATCAGTGAAGTATCCTTCTTCTGGATAGTCGAATTCGTGGTCTTCTTGTTCTCCTGGTTTTTGTTCTTCTTTCTCCTCTCTGGCAACTATGATGTGTTTGAATCTTGCTCTAACCATTTTGGCATCGATTCTTGTGACTCTTGTAACTATTCCCTCGATTGCAATTAGTTTTCCAAGGTAGTCTGTGTTTAGATTTCTTATTTTGAGTATTTGTGGTGGATTGCGTATTCTCACATAGAATCTCTTTGTTTGATTAGCGTATTCGGGGTTTTCGGTTTTAACAATGTCTTTTAGAGCTAGTGAGAACTCTTCAAGGGCTTTTTCTGGATTGTCTAGTATGTAGTTTGCTAGTGATGGGTCGTATAGGATTAAGTCGTCGAAGTCTACTATTAGACTCTTCTGGTTTAATCTAATCAACTGTCTAATTCTCTCAACGTATTTAGCAATGCCTTCACTAGACCTGAACTCTAGTAGAAATACCTTGAATCTCTGGACGTAGTCTTCAACTACCAGTGTACTCGTAGCTGTCACCTTTTCTCTCTAAAATCGAATACTCTTGAATTATATGTATCAATAACTGTTTTTAGTGAGTGGTATAATTGTTTTTCTTCTTCGCTTAGATTGCTCAGTATTTCTGGTGAGACCTCGCTTGTAAGAATATTGAGTATTTTACTTAAACGAGTTCTATAGAGTTCTCTCGTCATACTCTCCATTCTTGAATACGATTGTAGTACTTGTTGTACTCTACTGATATCGCTTATTTCCTTGAATAGTGTTTTAATAGTTTCTATTATTTGCTCTTTGATCCTCGTGTAGAAGTATCCTTGTAGCTTCTCGAATTTTAATTGTCCTTTTGAACGGGATTCATTGAATTGAAGTCTAGCAACAATGTTTTCCTCGATTGGTGCTTCGGAAATCTTTGCCAGTCCTTTTTCAGCTAGGTATTTGGCAAGCCACCGTGGAAGCGTGTATTCAGATCCCTTTATGAGTTCAATATATCCATCTTCCAAGAAAACCTTCATGTTCTGTCCAATATAGACTATTTTAACTTCTTCCTCCTCGTACTCTCTCTGTACTAGCTCAGTGTTTAAAACAAGTGATAGTTCTAGGAGTCCAGTCAAAAAGCACCCCCTATTCATATTGAAAACACACTCCCTTTTATTACCCTTTCCTTTAATCATAGTTTTAATGGGGTATTACTGGTGGTATGTTTTGAGTGAGCTTCTCTGGGCTGAGAAGTATAGACCTAAAACACTAGACGAGGTAATTAACCAGAAAGAAATAGTTGAAAGACTCAAGAAGTTTGTAGCTGAGAGAAATATTCCCCACATGTTGTTTGCCGGTCCACCAGGGACCGGAAAAACCACTGTTGCTCACGCTCTCGCACATGATCTTTATGGTGAAAACTACAGGCAGTATATGTTGGAGTTAAACGCTTCAGACGAGAGGAAAATAGAAGTTATTAGAACAAAAGTAAAAGAGTTTGCCAGGTCGAAGGTTGTAGGAGAGGTGGGCTTTAAAATAGTGTTATTGGATGAAGCAGACAATATGACTTCTGATGCGCAACAAGCTCTTAGAAGACTCATGGAGCTTTATTCTGCAAATACAAGGTTTATTCTTACAGCTAACTATCCAAGCAAGATCATCGAGCCAATTCAAAGTAGGTGTGCAGTCTTTAGGTTTACAGCGCTGAAGAAAGAAGATGTTGTACCAAGACTACAATATATTTGTCAAAACGAGAACTTGAAATGCCGTGAACGAGCACTAGAAGTAATCTACGAGTTATCAGAGGGAGATATGAGGAGGGCAATAAACATACTACAATCAGCTGCTGCACTTGGTGAAGTAACCGAGGAAGTAGTCTACAAAGTTGTTGGATTAGCTCATCCAAGAGAAATAAGAGAAATGATCCAGTTGGCACTAGCAGGAAACTTCCTTGAAGCTAGAAAGAAACTAAGGGATTTAATGATCACGTATGGATTGAGTGGACTAGACGTTATTAAACAAGTACATAGAGAGATATTTTCCTCTGATTTAAAGATTCCAGAAGACCTCCGCGTAATGATCGCCGACTATGCTGGTGAAATACAGTTTAGACTGGTTGAGGGAGCAGATGATGAAATACAGTTAAACGCGTTTCTAGCGAGACTAGCACTACTAGGTAGAAAGTTCAAGGTGTAGTAGTTTTTGAGTATGCGAAACCTACCCTGGATAATAAAGTATAGGCCGAAACACATAGACGAAGTAGTAAACCAGGAAGAAGCAAAACAAAAACTAATTGCATGGTTAAAATCATGGGAGACCGGGAAACCACAGAAGAAAGCAGTTCTACTACACGGGCCGGCGGGTTGCGGTAAAACAAGCCTGGTGGAGGCGATCGCCAAGACCTATGGCTATGAAATATTCGAGATGAATGCTAGTGATAGTAGGAGGAAAGAAGACATTGAAAGACTGGCAAAAACAGCATCTCAAACCTCTGCGCTAAGAGGTAAAAAGAAAATTATACTACTAGATGAAGTAGATGGTTTAGACCCAAGAGCAGATATGGGAGGTGTTGAAGCACTAGTAGAGGTTATTAAAAACACTAGAAACCCAATTATAATGACTGCGAACAACCCGTATAGAGAACACTTAAAGCCCCTTAGAGACCTCGCAGAAGTAATAGCAATGAATAGACTGAAAGAAACAGACGTGGTTAAAGTACTCCAGAAGATATGTTCAGCTGAGAAAATAGAGTGTGAACAAGAAGCACTACGTGAAATAGCAAAGAGGAGCGAGGGTGATTTGAGAAGTGCAATAAACGATCTCCAGGCAGCTGTTATAGATGGAAGAGTTACTCTTCAATCAGTTAAAGCAGTATCAACATATAGAGATAGAGTGTATGCTCCATGGGAGGCGCTACGAAAGCTCTTTTCAGCACAGTATGTTTTTCAAGCAAAAGACGCTGTTACATCGACTGATCTAGACCCGGAGGAAATGAAGACCTGGATAAATGAACACATTCCAACATGGTACGACAACCCCGAAGAAGTCTGGAGGGCTTATGAAGCACTTAGTAGAGCAGACGTCTATTTTGGTAGAATAGTTAAAACACAAAACTGGGATCTACTATCATACGCACTCGACATGATGGGCCCTGGCGTGGCATTTGCTAGAAAACAGTATAAAGGTAAATTCGTAGCATTCAAAATGCCGGAGAGAATAAGAATACTGTCCGAGACCAAGAAGTCTAGGGAATACAGGGAGGCACTGGCAGAATACTTTGCTTCTAGACTCCTCACTAGTAAGGCAACTGTGAAAGCAGAGTTTATACCATACTTGAGAGTAATATTTACAAATAATCCAAAATACGCTGCTGCAATAGCGAGAGAATACAAGCTCCCCGAGGAGTTGATAACTTGGCTTGCTGGTCCAAGAGCAAAAGAAGTACTCTCCTACTTGAAGAAGCCGGTTAAATAACCTGTTTTTAATCAATAGTTTCCCTATTTATTCCCTAGTAGACTTTTTACTATGGATTCTACTTGTCTATGGAAACCAATAGACAAAACACTACATAATAATTTAAATCCCCAGCGTGGTTTAAACTATAATTAGTTGACAAGCAAAGAGTGGATTTGATGAGTAAATACGGGTTTTTAACTAGAAAACAAGTTGTTGTATTGAAATACTGGTTGAATGGATATACCACTAGAGAAATAGCTGGGAGACTGGGTGTTTCACACCAAGATGTAGCGTTGACTATTAAACGAGCAGTTAGAAACATTGAGAAGGCAGAGTCTACACTCTTGGTTTACAGATTACTCTCTGCAAAGTCGAAAATAGTGTTGAGAGAGGGTACTAGGCTCGTAGACGTCCCCGGTATTATATTTGAAGAAGCAGATAGAATTGGAGTGAGGGTTAACGCTGACTTCACATTGATTTTTAAATTATTGAGGTTTAAAGCAAGGGGTTGTATTGGAGACAAGGTCGTCAAGAAACCAGTGCTCGTACTGCTCTATGGAGATGGAGAAGTAGACGTGTTGCCCTTGGAGAGGGTTTCAAGTCTACTCATCGAACTAGATTCTATAGGGGTGGCTTAGTAGTGATCGTTGCTGTTAGAGCACGTGAAGCAATAGGTATGAAGCTAGCTCAAGACTATACCTGTGTAACACCTAGCTACAAGGGAGCAGTGAAGAAGAAGGGAGATGTTGTACGAGAAGAAGACGTGGAGTTACTAGAGAAGTGTGGGCACTTCGTTGTATACGTCTACGATGAAGACCCTGGTAAACCAGGATATATACATGAAGACGAAGCAGTAGATATGCTGGCTAGTGTAATAACCGGGCCCTATTTGAGAATAGAACACCGTGAAGAAGCAAAGGCATTTATATACAGTGAGGAGAGGGGTTTAGTAACGATAAACACTACTGGTTTAAAAATAATAAATGAGAGCGGGGTCTTCGTTGTTGTAACGAGAAAGACTGGTTGCTTCCTAGATAGAAATGAGTTGGTTGGTGTAGTAGAGTTAATTCCAATGTATATATCACAAAGTGAATTCAATGAAATAGTAGAGAAGGTAAAACCACATCTACCAATTATTAATCTACACCCTGCCCGCACAGTGAGAATAGGGGTTGTGGTTACTGGTACAGAGGTTGCTTCTGGACTAGTTAGAGATGAGGCTTCACCCGTTGTAGTAGAGAAGATTAAGAGGTATGGCGGGGTACCAGGCGACATAGTATACGCTGTAGACGACGAGGATGAAATAGCTGGAAGAATACTACAACTACTTGAAACACACGATGCTGTTATCGCCACGGGTGGTATGAGTGTTGATCCAACCGACTACACACCACACGCTATTAGGAAAATAGCTGATGAAGTAGTAGTGTATGGATTGCCAATCAAGCCGACAACTATGACTATGCTTGCTTATAGGAGCGGTAAGCCAATAATCGGGGTTTCAGCTGGAATAATATACTTTAGAGAAGAGAATGCACTAGACGTTCTACTACCCTGGATCGTAGCTGGCGTAAGAATTCCACGCGAGTATCTCGTATCGCTTGGTGAGGGAGGCCTCTTCAAATCCTTCCTAGACAAGGCGGGAAGGAGGACTGGTTGAAATGGATAAATACATAGTTGTACTACTCAGTATTATACTACCCGGTGCAATAGGTTTACTTGGATTAATTGGTTTAACTCGTGGTTTATACTCGAGTAGTAGTGGAGTTAATGGAGAATTAATTGTTTATACTCCTCCAGTACTAGCTAAAATAGTCGAGGAGTTCTCTGGTTTCTTTGAGGAGAGGTATGGTGTGAGAGTCAATGTCGTCGTGGATAGTACTGGTAGATTGCTCACGAGACTTGAGACGACTATGCAGGGTGATATACTTATCACAGCTGACCACTACTTCATGGAGGAGGCTGTTAAAAGAGGGCTCGTTGACCCCGAGTCTACTAGGAGGATAAGTATTATTGTACCAGTAGTATTGTTTCACAGGGATTCTAGTTTTAAACCACTAGATATACGTGATCTACCAAGGCTCTCCATGGAGGGAGCGAAAATCGCTATTGCAGACCCGAAGGCTTCTCCTTTTGGTAGAATGGCTTATAATCTACTCGTGAAGACAAGTGTTTACAGTGTATTGGAGAATAGACTGTATGTATATTCTGATGTAGGAGTTGTAGCGAGGTATTTATCACTCGGGGAAGTCGATATTGCTATTCTCCCCCATATTGTTAAATACTGGTATCCCAGCGAGTTGGAAATTGTGTGGTTGAAACCAGAAGATATTAGTGGTATTGCTAGTTGCCAGTTAATTGGTATTACACGATACGCTGTTAACAAGGGTTTAGCTGGGTTGTTTATTGAGGAGTTTACTCGTTATGCTTCATCACTTGATCCTGTGAGGACGGGGTTTGTATATAATATTAGTGATTTATCAAAGATTGCACCTTACGACTATAGAGGTATTGAGTTGCCGGTGGTGTGCAGTCTTTGAATGACGGGTTTTTCTTTAAGGCTGTGATGGTATTTATTATTCTATTAATTGCTTTATTGTTGACCACGCCATTCATGGTTTTGTTTTCTAGTGTGGTGTTTATTGAAGAAGAGTTTATTAGTGATTTTACCTGGGCGTTTCTACTCTCATTATTCTCTTCTCTCCTCTCTGCTTCTATATCTGTAATGCTTGTACTACCTGTTTCCTACTATACTTCTAGGTTTCTACGTGGTTGGAGGCGTAGAATTGTCTATTCATTGTTGATGGTTACAGCTGTTATTACTCCTTCTGCTACTGGTGTTCTCCTCTTGGAGTTTTTCACGTTGAATCCTCTTGGTGGTTATTTAAACAGGGTTTTCGGTGTTGTCGGCGATGTAGAGGGTGTTGTTGTAGCCCAGTTGTTTGTATCTATACCTATTGCTTTCAGCTACTATGCTGCTTTATTTGCGAGTGTTTCAAGGGTTTACGAAGAGCTGGCTTTGGAGTCTGGTTTGACTAGGATTGGCTATTTATACCGTGTTCTCCTCCCTATGCTTAGGGGTAGAGTGCTGGCTGGGTATGTACTCGTATTCTCCAGGGCTTTTAGTGATTTTGGTGCTTCATTGATACTTGGTGGTGGTATTAGGGGTAGGACTTGGACTCTCCCAATACTAGTGTACTCGGCGACCTATATGGGTGGATTGGTTACTGTTTCAACTGTTCTCGCGTTTTACCTGGTTTTCGCTGTTTTACTATACTACTTTCTATCTGGCCTCGAGGAGAGAGGGGTGGGTGGGGTTGAAGAGGTGGAGTAGGCTTTTTGATACACATGGTTTAATATTGTATCTTGGAGAGTGGTCGCCTTGAATGAATACGATGTTTTGAACTGGGTTCTCGGAGAACTGTCGAGGGGGAGGAGGGTTGCACTAGTGGCTATTACTGGGAAGGAGGGCAGCGGCCCCAGAGACCCCGGGGCAATGATGGCTGTTTCAAGTAGTGGTGAGAGAATGGGGACTATTGGCGGTGGAGACGTCGAGAAAATCATTGTCGAAGAGGCATTGAAGGCGCTGGGAGAGGACAAGCCGAGGAAACTGAGAATATCTCTTGGAGCCGAGAATCCACCACCAGACGCTAAACAAGCTCATGCTCTATGTGGCGGTGTAATAGAAGTATTTATCAATGTACTACACCCGAAGCCGCGTTTAATACTAGTGGGGGGAGGTCATGTTGGTAAACCAATAGGGGATATAGGTAATCTACTAGGATACCGGGTAGTAGTACTCGATACAAAACCAGAACTAGCAAACACTGAGAGATATCCCTACGCAGAGAGAATTATTGTTGGAGACATACCCCTAGAACTAGGCAAACTAGAACTAGGCGTAGAAGACATTGTTGTAATAGCGTATGGAGACCCAGAAGTAGACTATAAATCACTAAAAACACTACTGGAAAAAGACTTCAAAGGCCACGCATGGATACTATGTAGTAGGAAGAGAGCATCATGGATGCTAGAGAGACTAGCAAGAGAAGGCTTCAATATAGAAGAATACAAGAGTAGAATACACATGCCAGCCGGACTAGACATAGCTTCAGATACACCAGAGGAAATAGCGATCAGTATATGGGCAGAAATAATCTGCGAGAAGAAAAAATGTGAAAAACCAGTGAAAACACTAAGTATAATCTAATACAATAAACCAACACTAGCAAAGACTTCAAGTACTCGTGGTAGTTGTAGTTTCAGAGTTGTCGGGAGAGGCCTAGTAAGCGTGGAATCACTATTCACCAAGTGACTCGGGGGCATCAAGGAAACCATAAGACTAATCCTAGCAATAACAGTAGTAAACCACGAGAACTCCACATATCTTAGAAGAGAAAGCTACTACGAGTACTAGGCTTGACTAGAGAAACCAGTGAGATGTAATGTAGAAAAAAAATCCAAGTAGAAGGGGTGTTCATAGATTAAACGTATTGAAATACCTGGTCTTCTATGTGTTCTCCTACTCTAATACCCCTGTTGCCGTGTAGTCTGGTATTTTAATTATTATAATAGAGGCTCTTGCCAACATGGATTATAAGCGCTAATGAGGCGATTTCACTGAAGAATACTACAACTACTATAACGCGTGGACCTACTTGTTTATTACTAGTGCTCGCTATATCCAGTATATAGCTCGATATTCAATTCTATTAGAGTAGCTATATATGTAGCACTCTTTATTCCAAGTGTGGATAATTTCTCATCGTATCGCTATACTTGGAGTTGTCATTGTGTATAGACTTACAATTACTGCTACATATAAATTAATAGGGCTCTGCTAGTAGTTTAACATGGAGTTCGGTGTCTTAGTGTTAGAGAGTGTACTTGAGAATTTACCATTGGCGATTGCAGGGGGTATTGGAGGAGTTATAGGTATTATTATCTCCGAGATTGTTCTTGCGAAGTTAAAATGGGCTGGGAGACAGTGGCCACCGAGTATAAGGAGAGTTACTATACTTGCTTTAATATACTTCCCAATAACTCTATTATACGTCTTATTTGTTTTAACTGTACTCTACCCTCTCGGATTAAAACCCAGCCCTAGAGATATCCTCTATATTACAATCACGATTATAGTAACACTAGCTGTTTTAAAAGTAACTGGAAAAATCAAAAAACACACTAGGAAGCAAAGAGTTGGAGTAACACCGAGTTAATTCCAACCCATTTTTCTCCAAATACATAGTTTACATATACTTTCTACTCCTCAGAGTAATCACGTAGAGGACTATAAGTGAATTAAATCTCTATATTTCCAAACAATTCCCATCTCTTATATTTGCTCTTAAAGCAATAAACAGACCCTCTCACTACTGATGCATAAGTAGTCCATTGTATGTAGGGAGAGTTCTACGGGTGTTTTCACGTGATATAAGGCCGTAAGAATATTTTCACTTACTCCTTATGAGACTTATCAAGGAGGACTCAGAAGCCTACTCACCACGTTACAAAAGACTTTAACAGTAGATGGCCCAGCCTAAATTAAACGCTCGCGAAATAATTCTTAAACTTGGCGATCACACGTTTTTGAACCATGGAACATAATTAGGACTTCGCCGAAGTCTCTATTTTTAGTTGTATAGATTATAGACTAGGAGTATTGTGTTTAATACTACAATAATTCAACTATAGGAAACATGGGATAGACAAGTATATTTAAATATGGGTTGCCTGGAATTACTTGAGGTTTAATTAAGCATTTTGTATTAAAGGCATAAATAGAAATCATAGAAATCGAAAATACATTGATGTATAAGTGCGAGGTGGTTTCTCTATTACTGAGTATGTAGGGAGTGTCGAGTTTCAACTCGAAAACGCAGTGAAAAGAGCTACGGATGTTATACGATTGGTCTTAATAGCTTATTTGAATTAGCAACGAGAAATCCTAGTTGCTGTATTGAAAGACTATGTGGGTTCTAGTCCATACATTCATGGTGTTAGAGGTATTTCCGTGAGTAAGAGGTTAAATATTCAGTCTCTTGAACGCCACTTCCTAGTTTTAAGAGATATACCACTAGCTAATGTGTGCTTTGATAAGGCATTGATAGAGTAGCTGGTTTGAATTAGTGAGAAGTGTATACAAGCTATTGAGAATTCCCCGATTCTATCAATACTAGTGAATCTAGCTGTATTCTTCGATTTTCTCGGAACTGGTGAATACCAACTGGGTGACTTGAAGAATAAAGTTTCGAGTGTGCTTAGCTTTGGAGTCGATGTTCTCCGGAATATTGCTTATCTAGTTATATTGTTTCCAGTAGTAGTTAGAGTAGTCTGTAGAGACGTAGACATTTACAGCTACTTGGTATTGAATTTCGATAGTATAAAGTCGAAGAGGCCTAGAGGTAAGAGACGAGATGTAGCTGAACTCTTCACAACTTCTTTGATGTCTATTTGTCCAGATATTGATGAAGCTAGAGTAATTCTACTATCACACATAGTAAAGAAATCCTCGATATGGTTTCCTAGACGCCTAGAGACCCGAGAGTATATTTCTCTACCTCTACACTTAGAAAAATACATCTATGCAACTCCTACACGTGAAATTCTAGACGGTATCATAGCAGAAGTTCTCGGAGACCTAGGATTCGACGTGAAAATCAATGCTAGAATGGAGTCTAGAGTTGGAGAGCCTATAGAGGTGGATGTCTACGCCACTAGGTATGCGGGAGATACAAAGTTCTCAGTATGTGTTTCCTGCAAGAACTGGAATAGGATAATTGGAGGGAAAATAGTGGATGAAGAAATAGGTAGAGTAAGCAACTTGAAGGACGTATCTCAACTCAAAGTAATTGTAGTTAGGGAGCTAGCAGAGCTCGCTAGAAAATCAGCTTTAGCTAATGGATTCATGGTGATAGAGCTCGAGGAGAAAGTAGATACTCAAAGTGCTTTAGAGATATATAAGCAAATCTATAAAGTATTCCATGAGTTATTCCATAAATAGTGATTAGTCTAGTCTACTCTCTACCTTCCCGGCTTGTAGTGGTTTTATTTCTATGTGTCCGAAGCCTGTTGCTCGCCCCGTTCCTACTCCGAGTGTTATTGCGTGTGTGAAGATTTCTATGAGCCATTTTTTAACGTCTACTCCGTGTGTTTCTAGTTGTTTCATGTAGTTTTCGTCTATTCTATAATTTGCAAAGCCCGCTAATGCGGGTATCGGTTTGTCTGTGTAGTAGACCCATTTTACCCTCACGGTGTTCAGTATACTGTATGTCTCGTTGAATAAACGGTGTATTCTTAGTAGTTGTCTTCTAAATACTGCTTTTCTATATGTTCCCGTAGTGTGTAGTTGTAGATAGATTGGTGTTGCAAAGACGTTTATTGGTGTTGGCAGTAGTGTTTTATGCTTTCGCATTGTCTTCAATGGGTCTCTGAGGAGCGTTGGGGACGAGAATATTATTTTCACGCCCTTGTTTTTCAATGCTTCTTCTACTATCTTCTCCGCGATGTGGTGTGGATTTAAAACCTCTATTCCCATTGTTTCAACGCATACTCTCTGCTTTATGAATTCAAAGCACTCGTTGTAGTTTACTAGTGCTGATACAATATCACTGTGTTTAACTAGTGACTCGTGGAGTCCAAGGTAGAAGTAGTAGTTGGAGTTCAACTCTATTATCCTCGGTGGACCAGTACACTTCGCCATCCACGCACTAGGCCTGCAATTAGCATAACTATAAATACACTTAACACCCCGAGAAGTATTCTCGTAGAGCGGTGTTATATGAATCAATTTTGGAATAGATCCCCTTACAGGTTTAAAATGCTCTTCTAGCGGGGGATAAGCTCTCACAAGAATAGTCTTAACCAGCTTACTCGTATATAGATAACCATAAAAACCAGAGACTCCAACGTCAACTCTTACAAGTACAAGTTTATTAAGCATGAATAAACACCGCACCATTATAAAATCGCAAGGCATATAAATAAACATAATTAATACAAGAACACCTTGTTTGCTTCTAGGTGCTTGTCGAGATAGATTTATTTTCACTTATTGCATCAAGAGATTCTACACTGCATGCATGGATTTAGATATCAGTGTAGAGTCGTGGATGCCCCCAAATACAAGCCTCTAGATCTCTACTTATTAAACTCTCAAACCATTAAGTAACAACTTCTTTTTGCAAACACAAAGACCACTGTTTATAAAAGCAATTAAAACTCGTTCAATTCTTTCTATTGTATTCCTAATGTATCCTCCTATCCATACATTGTTGTAGCTGTCTACGCTTTCAATTCTTTTTATTGTATTCCAAGAGTTAGAAGACGTAATCAAAGACGCTGAGAAACTCTTTCAATTCTTTTTATTGTATTCATAGATCATGGTTAGAATACGCGAGAAGAAAGAAAAACTTTCAATTCTTTTTATTGTATTCGGGGTTTGGGATTGGGCCATTTTTTCACCCCCATTCTTGTAGTCTTTCAATTCTTTTTATTGTATTCGGAATTGAAATTCCATTCACGCTAAGCGACAACGAGAAAACTTTCAATTCTTTTTATTGTATTCCTCGGTGTCGAAGTCAAAATAGAGCAGTTGCAGAAAAAACCAGCTTTCAATTCTTTTTATTGTATTCTCGCTATAGGAATCTTCTGCTCGCAGCGAACTGGGAGTACTTTCAATTCTTTTTATTGTATTCATGATATATTTCAATCTACGCATGATCCCACCATTGGGGAACTTTCAATTCTTTTTATTGTATTCGTCGTTTAGTTTTACGTTTATCTCTGTTTTGTGTAAATACACTTTCAATTCTTTTTATTGTATTCGAACCTGGCGTATCCATACTTGTCGTTTGCTAGTAGTGCCCCTTTCAATTCTTTTTATTGTATTCTCACGTATAGACTGCTAAAATACGCATTCGAGTGACAGCAACACTTTCAATTCTTTTTATTGTATTC
>DADP01000001.1 GCA_002495025.1 Desulfurococcaceae archaeon UBA285 | reverse complement strand
CCGGTATTGTTCAACAGCGTTTTTATTTACTTTTTCCAGTAGTGCTTTGAGAGAAGACTCGTTGATATCAATATGTGTTATAACACCGTTTTCATCTCTCTCTACACTGACTTTTACATCTCGAGTAGACTCGGGGAATAATCTACTCCACTCAACACCGAGTCTCAGAGTGTTTGCTCCAAGAGACTCGGCTATGTCATGGTCTACTTTGTATAGTGCAAGGTATGCAGGGCCGTTTTCAGGTAGGTCTCCGCTCACTATTCCACCAGCTATATTATCCGGGGAGTGAACCCACTGCCACCAATCAGTGTATGGGTCTTCGTGTCCAGGATAACCCATTTCAAATTGAAAACCAGACTCACTAAATCCAAGTAGAAAATCTCTGGGGATTTTCAAGGCTTACCCCGTTTAAAATATATTAGCGCATTAGTTAATAAAAGCACCTAGGTGTTCAACGTGAAAAACTATTTTCTGAGTGGAATAATTCTAGTTTTCCTCTTGCTAACACAATTATCTCTAATGGGAGCTAACTATAAAGTAGTACCTATAGCAGATATTACTGAGAATATACATGTCAACCCCGTTCCAGGGCTACCGAGGAGTTTCATGCGTGGAGTAGACTTATCAGAAGTTCCATGGATTCTCGAGCTTGGCGGTAGATACTACTATGAAAATGGAACAGAGGGCGACATACTCGATATTCTATTAGAGAATGGTGTAAATGCCGTTAGATTGAGGATATGGAATGATCCATACGATGAACAGGGAAACCCCTATGGTGGTGGAAACTGTGATGTATATAGAATGACTAGTTTTGCAGCGAAAGCAAAAGCCAAGGGGTTTACTCTCCTTGTAGACTTTCATTATAGTGATTGGTGGGCCGACCCTGGAAAACAATACAAGCCCAAAGCATGGATTAACCTGTCTTTTCCAGAACTAGTAGAAGCTGTCTACAATTGGACTAGAAGTACACTGGAATACATGGTTGAACATGGTGGTAAACCAGACATGGTTCAAATAGGTAATGAAATAAACAATGGTTTTCTATGGCCTGAGGGTAGAATAGAAAACTGGACACAGTTTACTACTCTTCTAAAATCGGCTATTCGAGCTGTGAGAGAAGTAGATCCATCTATCAAGATAGTAATTCACTTATCTGGAGGCCGCGAAGTAGACTACTATATAGACTACTTCAATAGACTAGTTGATAGTGGAGTAGATTTCGACGTAATCGCACTATCTTACTATACTTATTGGCATGGAGACCTCGAGAAACTAAGAGCGATAATTGGTAGTTTAACTAGTAGATTCAATAAAGAGATAATACTAGCAGAGATTGCTTATCCATGGACTCTTGAAGACGCTGATGGACACCCCAATATATTTGGTAGTAGTGATCTCGAGGTGAAAGGAGGATATAAAGCAACAATACAGGGGCAGGCGTCCTATATTAGAGATATTATTGATACACTATATAATACAGCTAGAGATAAAGGCCTAGGTGTCTTCTACTGGGGTGCAGCCTGGATACCATACCCGGGTGCTGGATGGAAGACTGGAGAGGGTAATCCATGGGAGAATCAAGCACTATTCGACTTCAATGGCCGTGCACTCCCATCTCTCAAAGTCTTTAAATACATATATACATCAGAATATGTCGAGATCAAGCCGTTATCACTGTACGACCCACGCGTAATAAATATTACTAGTTACGCAGGATCTAAACCAGTTCTACCAAGTAGTGTACTAGTAGTATACTCAGACCATTCAATAAAACCCGCACCTGTTGATTGGGGCGATATACCCATATTCTATAAACCAGGAGTCTACTCGGTAAAGGGGTTTATAGTAAATACTAGTATAGAAGTACATGCTAGTATAGTGGTAAAAGAGAAAATATACATTGAATACCCAGACCCGGTATTAGATGATAAAGGACCAGGCACTTATGGATACCCCACAGCGGGTGTTTTCAAACCAGGAGTATTCGATATTGTAAAAGTATACTTGGGTATTGAAGGAGAAGAACTAGTTATAAGAGTCTTCCTTAGAGAACTTGGTGGTAATCCATGGAACGGGCCTAATGGTTTTAGTCTACAATACATTCACGTATATATTCGAACAACAAATCCCCTAGTTACAAACAAGGTTTATAGAAGAGATACTCTTGGATTAAACATTGAGTTTAGAGAGGACTATGCATGGCAATATGCCCTGGTAATCACGCCTGGTTGGGGTACGGAGCCTATTCCAAGCGGCGAGTTGTCAGCTTTACTCTACGCTAATGGAACAATATATGTTGAAGACCGGGATTTCACCGTGTTTGGAAATACAGGTCAAAACTATGTTGAGGCGAGAATACCACGCGATCTTGTTTCAGACTGGGAGAACTTGAAGAACTGGAAGATATTTGTAGCAGTAGCGGGCTGGGCTGGTGAAAACCCAGATAGAATAAGGAGTTTTGCACCAGGTGGTGGAGAATGGATTGTAGACCCTATTGCATATGCTAATGAAACAGTAAAACCAAGAATAATCGCTGGATTAATGATGGGATTAATACCCAAAGTATTCGATATTGCATTGTACTCTCCAGAATATACTAATGGAATAAGGGAAAACCAGCAATACGAGTGGTTGTTAAACTTCAATCCCGAAGCATCTAAAATACCCGTGATCCCGCCGGAGACATCACCTCAAACAACAATTACTCTTACAACAATAATTACAAAGACAGTAACAGACACTAGAGAAGTAGAGAAGACTACAACAATTACAATTGAAAAATCAGTTGGATATACTACTGGACAACTCGTAGGAATAGCACTTATAAGTCTAGTTCTTGGTTTAACAATAGGTTACTTTGTACTCAGAGCCCTCAAAAAATAGCAAGTAATTATTGCTTCTTCAAGTCAATTAGTTTTTTACGTAAACATGTTAAAAATAACATGGTTCTAAAAATACTGACTCTATGTGTTCTTCTAAAAGATATATAAACTATGTATTTCTAAAATTTAAATGGGTGGACTATATGTATATGAATGCAATTACTAAAACCACAGCTATACTCCTCGTTGCAATAGTTGTAATAGCCGTAATTGGAGTAGTTGCTTGGATAATGATGCAACCAGCACCCACTCCCACACCAACGCCTACTCCTACTCCAACACCTACTCCAACGCCTACACCAGCACCCTCTCCA
>DADP01000010.1 GCA_002495025.1 Desulfurococcaceae archaeon UBA285 | reverse complement strand
GATTTAGAAACATGGATGCCTGCCCAGGGCCTCTACCGTGAAATGGTTAGTTGTAGTAATACCACGGACTGGCAGAGCTATAGATTAAAAATTAAACTAGTGAGAAGAAAGGGAATGATTAAAGAATACGTTCACACATTAAACAGTACTGCCATAGCCAGTACGAGGACTATAACATCTATACTTGAAAACCATCAAAACGAAGATGGAACAGTAACAATACCAAAAGCACTCAGAAAATACCTAGAAGTATTCAATAAAGCACCAAGAGACTACATACACCCCGTTAAAAAAGAACGTGTTTCAAAGTAGACTCTTTTCTTTTTACTCCAATTAGTAGTGTACATGGTATTACTAGTCCTCTACTTTATAAGCAAAGTTTTAACCCAGTATTGAATAGGGGCGACAATGGAGGTAACAAAAGTAATTGTTGAAGTACAATTAGACTTCAGTGAAGAAAGCGATGAAGCTCTTAGAACACTCTTTGCAGTAGCAGAAGAACTACTAGATAAACACAATATATGGGTTGAAATAATACCCACACACATCTGGTTTGTAGACCCGGTTCAAGCAGAAATGTCAGACTTCCCCAAGATATTCATAAATGGTAAATTGAGATTTGTAGGTAGAACACCATCTAAAAAAGAATTAAAACAAGCAATATTAGAGTATGCTGGTCTACCACCAAAACCAGCCGAAGTATCCAGCAATGTATTTGCCAAAGTCAATTTTGACGGGGGTACACCAGAAGCTTCTCTTATAATGTAGATCAAACCCAAATAATTAGAATTAAAATCAATAGCAGAATATACGGTATATAAAAGTATATAAGGGAGTATAAACAAATATATTAATGGCCGAGCACTCCCACCACTCAGTAAACGAGTAAATCAATTGATTCATAGTATTTCCATGTGGCGTGTATGCCATACAGTAAGATTACGATTATCCAGCATTACGAGTATACAGTAGTGTATAGGAAGCGTGGTTTTTAGCGTGATGCCGCGTATACGCGGCTTGAACTGAGTGGTGGAGGTGCGATGAGGCTTCTACTAGTGCTTCTAGACTTCAACCACCTACTTGTATCTTCGTGTGCTCTATATACTGATTCCACTGGGTCTAGTGTTTCCATGTAGTGGACTGTATATGATGCGAGGTAGTAGTCTCCAGCACCTGTTTTATCGCTTGTAGTGTATTCTTCGTTGACGACTAGTTCTCTAACTACTCCGTTGAATCCAATTATAAATCTATTCGGTCTATTTGTAACTACTATTATCCCCCTTGTATACTTGGTTAGTGAGCTAGCTCCTTGAACAGGATTGGATGTATTGACGAGTACTTGGAGCTCGTTTAAATCCATGTGTATAATATCTGCTTGCTGTATTGCTATGTAGGCTTCTGGTTTTGGTTTTAACAATACTTCATTGTTTACGACTTCTCTTATAAAGCCTTGTATGTCTAGTGCTAGTATACTAGATTTTACTCGTAGTGTTTTAAGAAGGTTTGGAGTGATCTCGCCTGCTACAGGATTGACTATTACACTACATAGTCCGTTGTGAGTGTTTGATTCATGTATTGGTGGTGCTCTTCTATATAGTTGTAGTTTTCTCTCGTGATTGCTATACTTTAAGAGAAAAATGTTTACATCTGTAGAGTACTGGCTCCCGGTAATGTACTTGTATACTGGGTGGTTTATTATTAACGGGTTTCTAACAGCGTAGACTTCTATATTGAAGCCTCTTGTAAGTAGTGGTAGTGAAGAATAGTATACTCCACCACCATACGCTATAGTAGTTGATCCATCACTGTATTCAATAATATCTATTGTTGGATTACCATAAATACAAAAATTCATTCTTCTTCCTCACTACTTAGTTTACTCTGTATTTTCTCAAATTTCTTTTTCAAACCTCTTGCATGATAGTATAGCAGGTGATTGATTAAATCGTCAACACTGTAGAAAAACACGTTTTCATACTCGTAGTTTGCTGGTGCTGGTTCATCCATACACTTTGAAGCAGCATGTATGCAAATAGGGCAAGCTATTAAACCAGTTATTCTATCTCTACAAGTCTTTATTTTCATGCCGTCGACGTCTACTTCTATAAGTTCCCATTTAGGCTCCCATGTATAAGCCATGATTTATCAGCCGGTTGATCCCTCTTCACCAAGTCAGAGGCCTAAAATCTCATCACTGTGTTTAACAAGAAATAATGGATTATTAAAAATTATTTTCTATTCAATTCTACTCCAGCCGAGTTTTTCAATGCGTTTCAATACGGTTTCATATGTTGACTGATCTCTTATTACAACGTGTACTTCAATACCTTTTCCCTCTTCTAGTACAGCTTTTAGTATTTCTTCTATGGATTCCTCGGGTGTTAAACCACCAACACCAGCACCCATTAGTGGAAAAGCAATAGATTTAACACCGAGTTTTCTAGCTGTTATTAGTGCAGCTCTACTTGCTTTATATACATATTCACGTGTTGAAGGGGATGCAGGATACTCGACTGTGGGAGCGTGAATAACGTATTTTGTTTTTAATCTACCAGCAGTTGTAGCAATAGCTTCACCGATCGGGACAGGGGCGTGTTTTCTCGCTTCTTCCTCTATTGTAGAACCGCCTTTCCTCTTTATTGCTCCTGCTACTCCACCACTCATTATCATTAATGTATTGGCTGGGTTTACTATTGCATCTCCACTAAACTCTGTTATGTCTCCTAGTTCTACTACTACTACAACTCCATTCAATGTATACTTCAAGTTTTACACCACTGGTTTTATACTCTATGGTGGCTTCGCTACTATTACTTTACCAGTGTATTTTTCGAGTTCAAAACTATTTGTTTCTAGTTTTACTACTTCGTATTCTTTTACGTGTTTTAAAAACTCGTCTACTGGTTTGAGAGGTAGTGTTATACCTGGTATCCAATAGTGTATTGGGAGAATGTTTACTGGTTTGGTTTTTTCTATTATTTTCCATGCTTCTCCTGGTTCAATAGTGAATGTTCCTCCAACAGGTATTATTAGTAGGTTTACTCCTTTCAATCTATCTAGTACTTGCTGGTCTGGTATTTCCCCGAGATCTCCTAAGTGGGCCACTCTAACTCCTTTAACCTCGACAATATAGACGGCGTTTTCACCCCTCCTCTTACCTTTTTGCTTGTCATGATATGTTTTCAACCCAGTGATTTTTACATTGTCTATTATTGACTCACCATAGAATAACTTGAATACACGGGTTTTCTCTTTGGATACAGTGTTTACAGCGTTGTGGTCGAAGTGGTCGTGTGTTACAAGCACCATGTCTCCTCTAACAACTGGTTTTTTCAATCCAATACTGGCGCCGTCATGGGGGTCGAATACAATAGTATACCCGTTTACTTGGAGTGAAACACATGCATGTCCATGCCAGGAAACCAACATTATTTACACACCCGTATATTATTCTAGTGTTAGACGAGTAAATATATTTAAAGAAGACTGAGGGCTAGAGAAATGAATGTCGATATAGCAATGGCTTTGGCAGGACTATTGATATTTATACCTCAAATACTAGTCTACTTATACCACATACTACTCCTCACACCAACGAATAGGAGTAGAAGCCAAGTAATCGATGTAAACCCTGTAAAACCACGAGGAGTTTCATTTATACTCCCAGTTAGAAAAGAACCATTGGAATACATTGAAGAAGCAGCTAGATATATCCACTCTCTCGGCATAGAAGACTATGAATTAATAATAGTGTCAGATGACCCGGTAGATAGTAAATCAAAGCTTCTTGACCTCTACATCAACCTCAAGAAAGACGGAGTAAACGCGTGGTTTATCTGGCGGAGTGAGCCAAGAGGGTTTAAATCAGGTGCTTTAAACACTGGTTTATACGCGTCTCGTGGAGACTATATATACATAGTTGACGTGGATAGCAGGCCTGAGAAGTGCTTTTTTGAAAAAGCAATTGGAATACTCGAGAGAGAACCCGGAGTAATTGGTGTTATAGGTAGATGGGAGCCGAGAAACCAGAGTTCTCGTGTTAGTGAAGCACTTGCAGTAGCATTGAGATTCTATACTAGAATTCTATATGAAGGCAAGTGGAAGAAGAACTTGTTTACATATCCACTGGGAACAGGTACACTATACAAATCGAGGGTTTTAAAAGAAGTCTTCAAGGGATGGGATGAAAATAGAGTAGCAGACGACTTGGAATTAGGGGGGAGGATATTGTCTTCTGGTTTCAAACTTGTTTATTTAAATGAGTGTGCAGTATACGTGGAAAACCCAGATACCTATAAGAGTTTTAGAATACAGCAGTCTAGGTGGATTTATGGAGCAGTAGATACAGCAATATCAAGGTTTAAACACATTGTTAAAGCACCAGTTAAACCGATTGTTAAACTAGATGCATTCTTCCACCTTCTTCAATACATACCTCAAGCTATTGTATTTCTAGGGTCATTTCTAGCCTCACTACTGGTTTTACTGGGTGTAAGAGAACCATTATTAACCAGGTATTTATTTATAGTGTGGCTGGTTTTTCTCGCTATGTATTCTCTTGTAATGAAGAAGTACACTGCGAGTAATAATACCGAGAAGTACATTGTGCAAATAGGTAGATTGTCGGCGTTAACAGTAGCTATTTCATATATTGCATTTTACAAGACAGTAAAAGCAGTATTGAGGGTTAAAGAGGGGTTTAAGAGAACACCAAAAGGAGTATTTCAAACTACTGTGTTGAAAAAGAGGATTCCATGGGAGTTAATATTTGGAGTATTCTTCTTTACAGCGGGATTGAAGTCTATGCTAACTGGTGGCATGCTCATTGGCTTGTGGTTAACCACGTATTCACTGGGCTACCTATACGTAGTTTACAGGTTTCCACGTGATGTCTTCTACGAGTAGAGAAGTCTTTTAACTCTCTATTCTCTAGTTTTATTCAAGGAGAGGTGCTTATAGTGATTAAATACAGCGACATTGATCCTTCCACGAGTGAATTATATGGAATGCTAAGGCCATATGTAGCAGAATGGTTTAAAAAGAAATATGGAGAGTTTACACCAGTTCAGAGAAAAACCCTACCACTCGTTAAACAAGGCGTCAATGTCCTTGTTTCTAGTCCAACGGGTACTGGTAAAACCCTTGCTGTATTTCTCGGAATAATAGACAACATGTACGACTACTACGAGAGAAACAACAAGCTACCCGATGGTGTACACGTAGTCTATGTAAGCCCTCTAAGAGCATTAAACAACGATATGAAGAGGAATCTATACGAACCAGTTAGAGAAATAGTTGAAGTAGCCAGGGAAATGGGGATTCAACTACCAGAAATAAAAATCGCTGTTAGAACAAGCGATACTAGTCCATACGAGAAACAAAAAATGCTACGCGACCCACCCCATATTTTAATAACAACGCCTGAAAGCCTAGCTCTCTCATTGAATGCACCGAGATTTAGAGAGCTACTCAGAAATACTAGGATAATAGTAGTTGATGAAATACATGATTTAGCATCGAGCAAGAGAGGTAGCCACTTAGCTGTTAGTATTGAGAGACTTGAAAACCTAGTGGATACTCCAATCCAGCGGATTGGTTTAAGTGCAACTATATCACCGCTTGAAGAAGTAGCAAAATTCCTCGTTGGATTTAGAGATGATGGTGAACCAAGAGACTGTTATATCGTAGATGCTAGATTTGATAAAAAAGTTGATATTAGAGTTGTCTCGCCGGTTGAAGACCTGGTTCACACACCAGCCGAGATCGTTAATGAAGCAATATACAAGAAAATAATAGACTATGTCAAAAGGCATAGAACAACACTAATATTCACTAATACAAGGAGTGCAACTGAGAGAGTAGTATTCAAACTACGCAAGATAATGGAGAAAGAGAAAATACTCGACATAGACGATATAGAAGCACACCACAGTAGTCTCAGTAGAGATGTGAGGTTAAATGTAGAAGAGAAATTAAAAAAAGGAGAGTTGAGAGTAGTAGTTAGTTCTACATCACTAGAACTCGGAATAGATATTGGATACATAGACCTAGTAATACTATTAAGTAGCCCTAAAAGCGCTACTAGACTACTACAGAGAGTAGGGAGGTCTGGACACCACATTAGAGAAGTAAGCAAGGGTAGAATAATAGTTGTCGACAGAGACGACCTAGTAGAGTGTACTGTACTAGCTAAACTCGCAATGGAGAGAAAAATAGACAATATTAGAATACCCCGAAACCCACTCGACGTTCTCGCACAACACATTGTTGGACTAGCACTTGAAGGAGACTGGAAACTAGAAGATGCATATAGATTGGTAAAGAGGAGCTATCCATTCCACGAGTTGAACTACGAGGACTTTAAAAACGTAGTGTACTATCTAGCTGGTAAACTAGGAGACTTCTACGAATACCAGAGAGTATACTCAAAGATATGGCTAGACGAGGAAAAAGGCGTTTTTGGTAGAAAAAAGAAGACTAGAATGATCTATTATTTAAACATTGGTGTAATACCAGATGAAAGCAAAGTAAAAGTATTTACAACCGATGGAAAATACGTGGGAGACCTCGAAGAGGGATTTGTAGAATACCTCACACCAGGAGATTTATTCGTGCTAGGCGGGAGAGTCTATGAATTCCTTCAATCTAGGGGATTCACGGCAATTGTGCGTAGAGCAGATGGACAGAGACCAACTGTTCCATCATGGTTTAGTGAAATGCTACCATTATCATTTGATTCAGCTATTGAAGTAGGGAGGTTTAGAAGAACAATCTCTGAAATGCTTGATAAACACGGGTTTGAAAAGACAATAGAATACCTTGTAAAAGAGTATAGACTGCAGAGAGAAGCAGCTAGATCAATATGCGAGTATATAATGGAGCAAAAATTATACACTGGAAACCTCGTTCCCTCAGATAAACTCATACTAATTGAAATCTATGATGAAGAATCAAGGAGAAATATAATAGTCCACTCTCTATTCGGGAGAAGAGCAAATGATGCACTAGCTAGACTCTATGCATACATGATCGGCTCGAAGCTAGGAGTAAACGTGAAGATAACTGTAACAGATAATGGTTTCATGCTCACAATACCTGGACACCTAGACGCCGACTACGTTGAATTATTCAAGAGTATACCAGTAGATAAAGCATGGGATATTCTTTCAAAAGTCGTTAGAAAAACAGACTTGTTGAAGAGGAGATTTAGACATGTAGCTGTTAGAAGCTTTATGCTACTAAGAAGATATGGCGACACAGAGAAATCAATACATAAACTACAATTAAACGCTGAAGAATTATTGAAAGCAGTCGAGGAAATAAAAGACTTTCCTGTCTTAAAAGAAGCATATAGAGAGATCTTAATGGACTATATGCATATTGATGAAGCAATAAGAGTTCTCGAAGCTGTACAGCGGGGCGAGATAAAAGTAGAGATTATTGGACCACTAGATGTTCCAACGCCATTCGCGCATAGTATAGTAGTACATGGCTATACAGATGTAGTATTAATGGAGGATATGAGGAGGCTTCTCGCGAGACTACACGACTTAGTACTCGAGAAATTAAAGTCTCTAAATAAACCACTCGGAGGAGAAAGTAGTCTATCGATTACTACATAGAGTTTTAGCGTCTATAATTCCTATTTTTCCAATCTAGCTATAAAGAAGCCTTCAGTTGCATGTAGGTGTGGAAATAACCTCTTTACTTTCTCGTGTATAGGGTATTTTCTATAGCCATGACTACCCTGTACTCTCGGCTCTCTCAGTTCATGGTTTATACTTTGACTCAGTGTTTCTAATACTACTTCTTCTCCCTCCTCAGGCATTAGCGAGCAAGTAGCATATACTACTCTCTCAGCGTGTTTGAGGGCGTTACTCAATATACCTATTTGTAGTTTTTTCATTTCAAACACTATTTTGTCTTCTTCGAGAAAGATCTTTATTGCAGGATCTTTTGATATAGCACCACTACTACTACAAGGCGCGTCAACGAGTCCATAATCTCCATACTCTCTCAGAGTGATATAGCGGCCGTCGCCAAGTACTAGTTTAACTCTTGAATCATCTACTCCATATAGCTTCAACAGTTTTTTCATTGCTTCTAGTCTACGTGGAGAAGCATCAATAGCAATAATTCTCGCTTTGTTTTCAGTTAACTGCATTACAAGAGATGATTTTACTCCTGGTGCAGCTGCAAAATCATATACTAGAGAGCCTGGTTCCGGTTTCAATGCTTCTACTACTAGTACGCTGGCCTTGTCTTGGGGTATAATGGCGCCTTCTCTAAATAATCTATGAGTCCTAATAGGTTTCTTTGATTCTACTACTCTGAGTAAGTATGGTATATCACGGTCTACTTCTACTCTAACACCGGTTTCGTCGAGTTCTCTCACTGCTTTATCAACATCTATTTTCAAGGTATTTACTCTCAACCACAATACTCTCTTATTCAGTGCTGAAAATAATTCTTCTACTTCAACAGAGCCGAGCAGGTCTAGGAACTCATAGTACATCCATTTTGGAAACGAGTATTTTATATATGCTTCTACTTCTTCAAGGCCCTCTTTCAATCCTGGCAGATCTCGTAAAACAGTCTTTTTTAGTTTTGATGGTGGTTTAACCCCCTTCTCCGTGAGATATAGGTAGAGAAATAATCTAGCTAGCACTCTATGTGTTGGCTCTAGTCTACCGTGTTTTTCACAGAGGTATTTGAGTGTATAGTATTTTGAAATAAATAGTCTTGAAAGCTGGTATAATTCTTCGCGCGTGTATTCTCTACTACTACACTTATGGGTTCTACATACTTCTGTAAATGCTTTACGGACAGATATCTTTCTTGTTTTAACATGGTATAATACATTGGCAAGTACTGATATCACGTCGTCTACATCCATGAAGCTACCCTCTACTAACTAACATGTAAATAAAGTATACAAGGATTTATACAGTGTGAAAATTACTCTGGAGACTCGTTTATTAATTTCTCAATATACTCTAGCAACTTCTTTTTCAAAACATCTCTTTCATTTATTTTCCACATTGTTAATGGCTTGTATTTACCAAGGACTACACTCTTTTTCCTCTTGGTTCTACTTACTCCCGTTTTCAACACCTAGGGTTATAAACTCTTGGTTCCTAACTAATGGTATATAGATAAGCCCTAATAAACCTGTCATACATTATTGAAAAGAAATAAGGATTCAATGGATTTTTGAATATTAACCATTAAAGAAGTAAAGAGACATTAGAAGACAGACAACAAGCGGAGTATTAATGGTGTAGTAATGAATACCATAGACCTACATGGAGGCTACTTATACATTAGAGAAGTAGACAGCGAGAAATACAAGTGTAGAGTATTTATAAAAACAGGTGAAGATAAACCACCACTACATGTATCATCGTTTAGAAATCATAGATTAATAGAAACAATATTTGAAAACGGTGGAGTAGTATATACTCTAGACATGAATAAATTGAAGCAACCATTGGAAGTATATGTTTTCTCTACTGGCTACAACGGGCCTAGTGTTAGAGTATACCGTGTATATAAAAACAATATAGTGGAATACAGTATTGAACCACGTGGAATAAGAGTTTCATCTGGTTTTACCAGAGTAGACGATATTGTTGAAGAAATAGCTGCATATAGACGAGCATGGAGTAGTACTCTGTGTGGAGGAGTCGACGAACACGTATTATTATACGAAGTGTTTTTAAAAGCAAAAATAGGCTTGAATTACGGGTTGTTCCGGAGGATTAAAGAAGCCTGGATTGAGTATTCCATAGAGTATCTTGGATACATATATTCACTAATACATTCTCTTCTAATAGAGAAGGGCTATCATCTAGAAAGCGGCTTTGAAGAAGTTGAAAGAATATGTAGACTTGTTAAATCATGTAGTAGTGTTGATTGGAAGGGGTTTAGCACACTATATAAAACTGGTGATAGGAGAATAATGGTTTTTCTCGAGAGAATGATTGGTGCGTCAAAACCAGATGTATTATTGTCTACTAGTGATAAACAAGTAGTAGTAGAGTGTAAACAAGGAGCACCTAAAACATGGGTTTCAAAAGCAATTAAACAAGCAGTGAAATACAGGCGTTATGCCAACATTCTTGTTTTAATTACCAATAGAAGGCTCAATAGAGAAGACTATGAAGAACTAAGTAAACAATACGACTACATCTTAGAAGACTGTTCACTACGCAATACTCTTCTATGCAAAACACTACTAGTGCAAATACTCAATAATGTATTGTAGAGCTTGTGAGAGGATATATATATCTATTTGAGAATATAGACAAGGGGTTTTGAATTGAATACTGAACGCCGCGAATTGATTCCAATACTATTTCTAACAATTTACTTAATAAGTGGATTCATATTATTTGTAGCTGTTAATACAGGCTATTATTATTCAATTCTCTATACACCATATTGTCTATTTTCATGGAATTGTATATTAGAGCCGTTTACATCTATAGTGACTTATTCGTCGATAGTAGTACTGGTAGTAGACGCTGTATTTGCATATTTGTTTTTAACACTACTAGTGAAAAATACTAGTTTGAGTTTGAAAACCATAATTGGGGTATATCTTGCCGGCTCATTAATACTCTTATTTTCAGAGTCGCTTTTCTTAATTAGCGTAAACAGTGTGAAGAAAATCATACTGGGAGCGAGTAGTGGTGGAATACTTGCACTTGGATTTCTTGCAGTCTACCTCGAGTTAAATACTAAATACTTAATTATTAGTGTAAGAAAACAAAGATATATTACTATTCAGCGCACACTTCTACTATTTATACTCTACTTAGT
>DADP01000038.1 GCA_002495025.1 Desulfurococcaceae archaeon UBA285 | reverse complement strand
ACTGCTAGAAATGCGGAGGCTAGTTTGTCAGCTGTACCCATATCTACTCTATTTATCTTCCTGTAGATTGGAACAGTGGGTAAGTGCACTACTCCTGGAATAAATATAACTCTTTCTCTAAACCCCTCTACTAGTTCAACAACTGTTTTAGCGAGGGCATCGTAAACCCATATACCTATCTCTCCAGCTTCAACGCCTTTTCTAATCGCTTCTTCTGTACTCAATAATAATACTTCAACTGCTAGTTTTCGGGGATTACGTACATTTCCTCCATTATCTAGTGGTATACCATATCCAGAAGGCGCAACAATGTAGTCGGGGTTTAATTCTCCAAGAGAATCTATTAATACTCGTGGATTTTCAGCTACGAGTTTTGTTTCAAAGCTTTCTTCTTCTACAACTCTACCATTTTCTAATAAAACAATGTCGAATGTGCGTGTTCCAGGGTCTATACCGGCAACTCTCATGTAAACACCAATAACCATTGATTCAAACCCATCCTTTAAAAACCATGATTAATGGATTAATTCTAGGGGCTTCTTTGCTGAGAAAAAAGAAGGATCCATTGAGAAAGGGATTTGAGATATTACGTGATGTTAGATTGTTAAAGGATAAACTAAGTAGAATACAAACTAGAATTGATGAGAGAGCAGAGGAGTTGACTAAGAAACTAGTAGAACTACAAATGAAGGGTGATAACTACCTATCTAGACGGTACGCCGAGGAAATAGCGAATTTAAAGAACTTGTCAAAGAGGCTTGCAGTTCTCATGTTTATACTAGACAAAGTAGACCTTGCAGTACAACATGCTATTGTACGCTATGAATTCAATACACTTGCAACGGAGTTATCTAGTCTAATAAGAGAAGTTGGTAAATTACCAGAAACTAAAATACCGGATCTCGGTGTATTATTCGCTGATCTAGAAGAGAATATTAGAGAATTATCAGACATGGACTATACTGATCTACCAGTAGTAGACTATAATCCACCCACTAATAGCGAGGTCAAGGCAATACTTGAAGAAGCAAAAGTAGCTTTAAAAGAAAAATTAGAACCAGCTAGCTAGAGCTGAACAGTATATCTCCTCTCCTCCTTTATAATCGCGATCTTTACATTATACTTTGAAAGTAATTCTATTATCTCTTGTGGTATTCTCTTATATAGCTCACCGGGAACCATGACTATATAGGTAGAGTAGTTTCTATTCAGTAGTGTAGAGCCAATAATGTATGCTAGATATCTGTATTGAGTGGAGAGAGGTGCAGATGGGTCTATAATCCATACTCCTATAACTTGTTCTTCATCTCCCTTTTCAGCTATGAGGTCTGGTTCAAGTGGTTTACTAGACCTTGTAGGTGACACGTCAAATCCAAGTCCTTCAAGTGCTTTAATAACTTCTTCAACGAGTTTCTTCCTCGTAGCTATTAGTTTCTGTGTACCAATGTATTTTTCGAGTTCTCCATGTTCCTCTGGATTGTATAGAGTATACTTGCCCCTCTCTATTCTATACAGAAATAGTTTCTCTGGGTCTCTATACTTGTCTTTACTATTACTATTTACTGTGACAAGGTCTATTTCGAGCTCTAGGCTTTCGTCGCTTCTACTGGGGTCTCTTTTTTTAACCTCATTAATTAGTTCTTTTCTCGTAAAGTATATTTTTCCACTTCTATATAGGGATTCAGCCGCCTCTTTCAACAGCAACCAATTGGGTTTTTTACCCAGTTCCTCACTACTCACAAAAACCAACCCTTTTTACCTAGGTTGAAAGAGGTGTGTCTTGTTTTCCATTATTTTCAACAAGGTTTATTACTTTATCTACTATTTCAAGTATGATTTTTGATGTTTCTCCATCTGGTTTTGCTAGGAGGTATGGTACGCCCTCGTCTACAGCTTCGTTTACGCTTGGATCTAGGGGTAGTTTTCCAAGTACAATGGTTCCATATTTAGATGCAAGGTATTCTCCACTATACCTCCCCATTATATTGGTTATTCTACCACAATGTGGACACTTAAAATAACTCATATTCTCTATGATCCCCAATAGTCTAATGTGCATAGAGCTCGCGAAGTTAGCTGCTTTTGCCACGATAACTTCGCTTAGAGCGTTTGGAGCTGTAACTAGTATAGCACCGGTTATATTGGGTATTACTTGTGCAACTGTTAATGCCGCATCACCTGTTCCCGGTGGCAGGTCTACTATTAAATAGTCTCCTCCACTCCAAGCTACTTTTGCTGCCAGCTCGGTTATTGCTCTACCAACTAGGGGGCCTCTCCAAACTACTGGTACATCTGGAGAGTCAAGCATTAGGTTTACAGCTACTACTTGTACTCCGAGGGGGCCTTCAACGGGTAGTATCTCACCGTTTTCATTAGCCATGTGTCTTTCTCCCTGTACTCCGAGTAGTAGTGGTATAGATGAGCCGTAGACATCAGCGTCGAATACAGTGACTTTTCTACCCTTCATTGCTAATCCAAGAGCTAGCATTGATGATATAAAGGATTTACCAACACCTCCTTTTCCACTCATTACTAGTATTTTGTATTTAAAGCTATTCAATTTGTTTTTAGCATCGTTGAGTAATCCAAATACTGGTTGGAACCGTACTCTTTTCTCCGGGGTTTGACTCAATACCTATACACCTTTTTATCAAGGCTTGAGTATAGATATCAATAACGTGTTTATTAAATCAATAATGGGTTGAATCAAATGCTGTGTAGTAGAGCACCCGGCAAGATATTATTGTTTGGAGAACACTTTGTCGTAAAGGGAGAGCCTGCTCTTGGACTAGCTGTTTCACTCTATGTAAAAACATGTATTGAGAGAGGAGAGGGGAAAATATACTCGAAGCAACTGGGATTAATTAAACCTAGTAGCCAGCACTGGCCGCTCTTTGAAGCCGTATTTAATAGTGTTGAAGCAAGATTTGGAGAAATACCCAGGGTAGACGTAGTAGTAGACTCTGAAATACCAATCTCCTCGGGAATGGGTTCTTCAGCGGCAACAGCTGTTTCACTAACACACGCGCTCCTCTCATTTATCAATGTAGAGTTTACAAAGAGAGAAGTCCAGGAAATAGCTCATGAAGCAGAGAAAACAGTACACTATAGACCGAGTGGTGTAGATACAACACTAGCTACACATGGAGGCTTTCTCTACTATAAACAAGGAGTGTTTAAAAGACTGGATTTAAAACTACCTGCAAATCTAGCAATAGTAGTTGTCAACACGGGAATACCTAGACAGACAGGTGTAGTAGTCCGCGAAGTACTAGAGAGATATGAGAGACTGGGTAGAATAGGCGAGTATATATATCGTGCAGCAGGCGAAATAGTTGAAAATGGAATTAAAGCAATAGAAAACAACGACATTGATAAACTCGGAGAACTAATGCTAGTAAACCACGGCCTACTCTGGGCAATGGGTGCTTCATCAGAAGAATGCGATAAAACAGTGTATGAACTAATAAGACTAGGAGCTATAGGGGCAAAAATAAGCGGTGCAGGCCGCGGCGGAATAATTATTGGATTAACACGTAGAGAAAACCTTGAAAAAATAAAATCGGGGCTAACAGCAAAGAAATACGAATACTACATTGTAGAACCAGACTACCAGGGCGTAACAACTATTTAAATAAACCGGTTTAACTAGAATAATATAATAGATGATGAAAATAGCGGTCTTTGAGAAATCAATGAGAAAACTCCCATGGACTGATAATATGCTTCCAGGGTCTACAAAAAAAGGAAAAATCTCGATAAAAGAATCACCCAGTATACTAGCCAAGTTTAATTTAATAATGGGAGAAATACTCCCCGTATTCTACGAATACAATAATATCGTTAAGCAAAAAGGATTTTATTTAAAACCAGTCCACGTAGTTGCCAGAAAACTACAGGATAAAGGCATTGTTAAATACTACTACTATGGGAGATACTGGTATAAAATTGAAAAAGAACCAGGTGGTAAAATCAAGTGGATTTATATTGGTAAAAACAAGCCGCTTCCCGAGCTACCAGACCCGCCTAAAAACCCACTTGAAGGAGTAGTAGTCAAAGTATACAATGAAACAGTAGAAATAGTTTTTGCAAGCGAGAAGCTCTTTAAGATAATATATGATAGGTTATCTAGTCAAGGATAACGCTGAGACTATTTTTTAGCTCATATACGTTATTGTAAACATGTATAGTAATGGTGTTCATTATTGGAGCAAGAAGCACTGGTAAACAGCGTATTAACTATTGCGTTATTTAGTGTTGTAGCGTATTCACTATTGATATCAATGGGGTTAGTTAGTTATATTATCTATAAACCGAAAAAGGGAAGTAGGAGAGCTGAAGAAGTTGAAATAGTTATTGTTTCAAAAGCAGACCATAGAGTTAAAAACAGTCTCCTAGAGTCAATACGCTACCATGTTAAAAAATACGGTAGAATAATAGTAGTTGTAGATGAAGGAGCACCATTAATAGACATGATAAGAAAAATCAAAGGCGTTGAATTAGTAATTGTTCCATCTAAGTATAGAAGAGACCTCGTTGGGAAGGGTAGAGCACTACAATACTTTGTAGATTGCTGTGTAAACCCTGACAAATGGTATGTATTCATAGACGATGACAACTTAATACTAGACGATTCATTCCTTTATGAAATACCCGTCTACGATAAAGAGGGATATGTAGCTGCTAACGGTATCCTCGTCCCAAGGCCGGGTTCAAGTACTATTGCTTTTGTTATGGATTGGATTAGATTTATGGACGATATACTCATCTATAGATTTTTCACGGGCCTCCTTGGAAAACCCCTTATTGGACTACACGGGGACCTCTTAATAGTTAAGGGTAGAGTACTCAAGGAAATAGGGTTTAACCGTAGGACTCTAACAGAAGACTTTGAATTTGCATCTGAATTAATAAAACGTGGATATAAAACATGGCAGTCAGCTACAAGAGTATCAATTAAAAGCCCCAATAACTTGAAAGACTTGATGCTTCAGAGGGGTAGGTGGTTTAAGGGTATTGTATATGGAATTAAAAGAGCTCCTCTTGGCATGAAAATTGTTGTATTACTTCGTAGTTTTACATTTAGTATTGGGTTCTTTCTACTACTCCTCCTCTTGCCCATAGCATACTATGTTGGTTATTTATGGTTTATTGTACCTAGTGGATTATACTATGTTACAACTTATAGTTATGGTATATACAAGTCTAAAAAACCATATCTAGTCTTCCTCCTACCATTCTTTGGTATTATTGAAGCATCATCTAGAGTCTATGGTTTTATTAATGTAAATGGATATGTGGTTATTGATAAAAACTAGGGTTTACAGAGATGTGGAGTAGACAGTTTAAAATAAGATTTGGCGAAGTAGAATTATACTTCGGCCCAGGTGTTTTACGAGACAACAGCAAACAAGCTTTGCAGGGCTCTAAGAAAGCAGTAATTGTATCGTCGAAATCAGCTGCAAAAATATCTGGTGCATTCGACGATATTGTATCAGTTCTAAATACTCTTGGTATTGAATACACTGTTTTCAATAAAGTAACTCCTAATCCAACAACAGGAATAGTTAATGAACTAGTTGAATTAATAGAGGGGTATAATGCCGATACAATTATTGCTATTGGTGGAGGTAGTGTTATAGATACTGCTAAAGTAGCATCAATACTACCATATACGGGGGTTAAAGCAGAAGAATATGTCTATGGTAAGAGACCACAGGGAAGTAAATTAAAACTAATTGCTGTAAATTTAACACATGGAACGGGATCTGAGGTAGATAGATTTGCTGTTCTCACGGTTTCGGGAACCATTGAAAAACGGGGATTTATTACAAGATACCCC
This sequence comes from Desulfurococcaceae archaeon UBA285, assembly GCA_002495025.1. Taxonomy (GTDB): domain Archaea; phylum Thermoproteota; class Thermoprotei_A; order Sulfolobales; family Desulfurococcaceae; genus UBA285. Next base: position 34,249 of record DADP01000038.1, on the reverse strand, counting down.
GATATCAGTTTCGACGACTCCTACTACACTCTAACACTAAGCCGAGAGCAAACACTATATACTACACTAGATGCTTTCTACCACGCATATGAAGCAGCTACTTCAAAGAGAAACAATATATTTGTTTTAACACTAGCAGAAGAAGCAGTTGAAAAAGTAACGAGCTACCTAGAAAAAACACTCAGTGAACCGAGAAATCTAGAAGCAAGAACAAACCTATTATATGCATCAATGCTAGCTGGAATGTGTATTGATACCAGTGGAACACACCTAGTTCACGCATTAGAACATGGATTTAGTGGTTTAAACCCAGACCTACCACACGGTGCTGGACTAGCAATTGTAGGTCCCTATGCAGCTTACTATATACATAAAGCAGTACCGGAAGAATCAGCTAGAATACTTAGAATACTAGACCCCTCAATCAAACCAGTAAGCGAAGACGCTGAGAAAGCAGTAAAAATAATACAGGAATTCCAGAGAAAACACGGATTCGAGCAGAGACTAAGCGATTATGGAATTAGAGAAGTCGATCTTGAAAAAGTAGTAGAATTCGTCGAGAAGACAATAAGAGAAAGATATAGTGTCAACCTACCCTTAAACATCGATAAATCAACTCTACTAGAAATAGCTCGTAGAGCACTCTAACCCTCTTTTTCCACTATGAAATGTGTGTACGAAGAACCGGGGGGACCCACCCCGGATCACACTGCCGCGGGACACGCGGCTGTCCCCGAGGCCTCTCAACTAAGTGTATAATTGTAGTGGCTAATATATCCTAAATCTCTATAATTGACAGGTAGGAGTAAAAACTAGTATTGGAATTGGTGGCTTGGATTGGAATTAACAGTGAGTATTGAATTTATCGAGTATGTAAAGCTACTTGTAACGTTTCCAATACTCTTAGTTCTCAGTATACAGGATTATAAGAGTAGAGAATTGGATGCGCGCTTGGTTTACATTTATCTTGTTGTTTCAATAGTGATGTTTGTATTGACTAGTGTATTCAGCGATCTAGTATTAACATTGAAACTCTTCTATGTGTTTTTCTCGATTGGAGTAGTTGGAATAGTATTCTACACATTGTATAGACTTGGATTAATTGGTGATGGAGATGTATTTGTTGCTGTTTCTCTTGGTTTAATGTATACATATCCCACTACTTACTCTGCTACTCTTGCTTCTAGAGGTATTCTACCACCGCCCATCATGATTATATTGTATTCAACACTTGGAGCAATACTACTAATTATCGTCAACTCCATATACGTGGTTTTAACCAGCTATAAATTCGTCCAAGATTTACCAGGAGTATATAGAATACTACTTCCACTCTTTGGTAAACCAGTAAAGATTTCTGACTACATCCAGGGGAAGTATAAACACTACATTCCCCTACAATCATTTGAACTAGTAGGAGGAAACCTCGTGGTGAAATACAGAGTTTTAACAGGAATAGATTATGATATACGATCCACTCTAAAACAACTAGTTGAAGAGAAATTCATTGATCCAGAAGGATATATATGGGTTAGTCCCGGACTACCCTTCATAGTATACTTCTTTGCAGGATTTATACTATTTTTGATACTCGGAGATAAACCGCTACTCACATTATTCTTTAAAGTATTATTTTAAACAACATAGTAAACAAATAAGATGCAACAATAGTAGATGCAACACCCACAATCCAGAAGAGGTTTATTTTAATCAACATTTTTGTATTTACATAGTTTAATCCTCTAGCATATCCTACACCAGCAATTGAACCAAGTAGTGTTAGTGTAATAGAGCTTGGAATACCCATTGAAACAACAAGGAATAACGTAAATGCCGTGGATACTTGTACAATAAACCCTGTTGTAGGTGTTAAAGGAGTAATTCCACCACCAATAGTTCCAGCAATTCTATAACCCCAAATAGCAGCACCTACAAAAAACGCGAGAGAAGTCAGTGTTATTGCTGTATGGAGATGATCTATTGATGGATACATATAGGAGAATATTAGGGATAGAGGGCCGGCAGCGTTTCCAATGTCGTGTGCTCCATAACTAAGTCCTAGTAGGAGGACGATTATTGACTGTGTATAGAATTTAAGTATATCTAGCTCCTCCTCCCACGGGTATTCAAGCGTATAAGAGTATATTATGAGTGCTAGTGCGATATTTATAGCGAAGAATAATGCGTATACAAAAGATATTTCTGGACCAGTAAACTCGGATAATAAGAGGTATTGAACAATAAACATAGAAAACGAGAAGTAAAAGGTATACAGTGCAACTTCAATCCTGGGATTGCCCCTACTTGAAACATATTCATCTAGTTTGTAGAGTACAGTAGAGGTTAAACCAGCAATTAGTGGAGTAGTAATCCACGAGGAGACAATTAGAGCTATTCTCTCAGTGTTTAAACACTCTAATCCACATAGAGCCAATCCCGTTCCAATAGCACTTCCAACAACAAGCTGGCTTATACTAAGTGGTATTTTATAGTGGAGGGAAATAGATGCTACTATAATAGTTGAAAATACAATAGAAGAAGATGCAAGTAACTGACTGGTTTCACCCGGTAGGAGTGAGAAGTCAATAATTCCCTTCGCTATAGTCTTAGATATCCTACTACCAAGCGTGAAGGCACCAATACCCATAAATACAGCGTTTGCAGTATAAACTAGTCTAGATCTCCTCTTAACTCTACGAGTTGAAACACCAATTATTTTGCCGATATTTTGTGCACCGTTAATCATTGCAATACCCAGCGAGATAGCAACCGCTACTAGCAATACCACGATATACAAGTATAGACACCTATTTAGACTATATAGATTCACTCTGCAGTCATAAAGGGTATTTCTACATTAAAACATTTTTAAATTTTACTCGTGATCCAACCATTAAAAACACGTTTAAACATACTTGTAAACTAGAATTTGAATTAATACCGGTGTATTCATGGCGTGGCTTATAAGTAGAGAGGAGTGGCTGAAAATATATGGTTTAATAGTAGAGAGAATTCCCTGGCTTAGTTTTCAAAGAGACCAAGAGGCAACTGATTTACTAAGCCATATACTCGTTAATCACCCCCGCGCAGTGTTATTCGAGGATATTAAATCAAAAATAAAGAGTAGTGTGAGTGGAATTGTTGTTGGATGTGGTGGAAGCCTACTCAGAGAAACTGGTTTTCTAAAGACTATAGATAAAACTCGTTTTTTAATAGTAGCCGCTGATGGAGCAACTAGAGTATTACTAGAAAACGGTGTTGTACCAGACCTTATTGTTACTGATTTAGATGGTGATATAGAAGCTATTAGAAAAGCATCTAGAATGGGCTCTATAACTATAATACATGCACATGGAGACAACATTGACCTACTTGAAAAACACGTTCCACTAATTGAGGGGTTTGTCTCTGGGTCTACCCAGGTTGAGCCAAGACCCTATGTATACAATTATGGTGGATTTACAGATGGAGATAGAGCACTATTTATACTATACCATCTCGGAGTGAGAGAAGTATACTTGGCAGGCTTCGACTTAGAAGAGCCGGGGGTGTGTCCTGGTAAAACAAGAATTGATTTAAAATCAAAAATAAAGAAGCTTGAAATAGCTAGATTAATAATGAAATACCTAGAAGAAAAAGGAGTAGTGTTTAAACACATTGGTGAATTGCATGAATGACCCTGCTTCTAAATACTTCTCGCCTAAAACAACAGAGAGAGATAGAGCTGTATTCGAGGCTGGAATAGCAATAGGCACTCTTGTCCACCAATTCACTGGTATACCAGTTAGAAGCCTCGAAGACCTGGAAATAATTAAAAAAGCCATTGAGAGGTCTTTACTAGCCCAGCCATTCCGTGAAGAAGTTAAAGTAGAATTAAACATAGAAGTCCCACAGTCAAACTCTCCATACGCCTACACTACGATTAAAACGAGAAATATAGATGCACGAATAATTATTAAATATGGTAGGTGTAGAGTTACAGCGAGGCTTAGATACATACCCGAATTAGACTATAATCTAGGATACATAGAAGACATACAAGAGGATTAGAATTGAGCAGACAGGCAATAGCTTGGGGTATTACTGGAGCCGGTGCACTGCTTAGAGAGAGTGTAGAGGTAATCAGTCAACTCGTTAAAGCGGGTTATAGAGTTACAGTATTTATTTCCAGGGCTGGCGAGCAAGTAGTCAATATGTATGGACTCCGCAAAATACTAGAATCCACTGTTAAAGGAGAGTATCCAACAGGCATTATCTATGAGAGTAGAGAGCCGCCTGGATTTCCATCAACGGGTAGGCTATATCTAGGCGTGTATAAAATAGTAGTTGTATCACCGGCAACAATGAATACTATTGGAAAAATAGTTAGTGGAATAGCAGATACACTAGTATCAAACCTCGTAATGCACGCTATTAAAACACAAAAACCAATCTACATAATCCCCGTTGACGCGTTTGAAACTAGGAGCTACATACCCATAGTAGTAGATAGAGAGAAATGTATTGAATGCGAAAAATGCTATGCTGCTATGTCTTGTCCAACAGGTGCTCTCGTAGAAGACCCGTATTACAAAGTAGACGTCTACTTAGAGAAGTGTAATAGGTGTTATATGTGTTTAAAAACATGCCCCTTTAATGCTATATCATTTGATGTTGAACTCGTCGTTAAACCCGTACCATTCTACCTAGATATAATTAGAAAACTCGAGTTGATACCAGGTGTTAGAGTAATAAGAGATCCCCGCGAAATACTCGTAGAACTAGGTGTAAAGCAGTGAAAATAGCCCTTGTAACTGGTAGAATAGCGTATGAAATGGTTCGAGAAGTAGCTGAGAAAATAATGCGTGAAAACCCCGGAGTTGAAATCACTGTAATCCAGCTTCCAATACCCGTAGCAGCAATGATGACAAGTGAATACTTATTGAGAGAACTGCCAAGACACATAGATTCCCTGAGAGACAAGGACTACGTAATCGTACCGGGATATACACGTGGCGACGTCTCACTTGTTTCTCGTGAACTCGGATTGAGAATTATTAAGGGGCCTCGATACATCTACGACCTCCCACAAATGGTAAAATACATTCTCAAAGGAGTTGAATTCTCAACAATCGAGCCAGCTGATAGTATTCTAGAAGCTGAAAAAGAGAAAATTGAAGTGGAAGTACTTAGAGAAGCCCGGGAGAAAGCCAGTGTAGACAAATACTTTGATATCAATGGAATACCAGTTAGTAAACACTACCCACTTGTAGTACTCGAAGTATATGCTGATACACCACGCGACTTAGAGAAATACCGCGTAGCAGCTAGTCATGCTGATTTAATCTCTATAGGTGTACCAATAGGATTCGACTTATCTAAAACACAGAGAATTATTGAAGAAGCAAAAACACTATTCAATAAACCAGTAGGTATAGATACAGGAGACATGGACATTATCAACGAACTGTCTCGTCAAGTAGATTTCATTAATGGAGTATCCATTGAAAACATTGATGTATTAACCAGTATGATCCATGCTATCAGGGAAAAACCCATTATACTAGTAGGAGGTCGGGGAGTAGAACCCAAAAAACTAGTTTCAACTGCCCGGTATCTCAGAGAACACGGGTTGGAAAAAATCATATTGGACCCCGTGTTGCAGCCACCACTCCAGGGTTTAATAGAATCTCTAACAGCATATATTGAAGTTAAAAACATGCAATCCGAGTTTCCTGTTTTAATGGGGGTTGGAAACATTACAGAACTAGTTGACGCTGATAGTATAGGGTTAAACGCGCTATTAGCGTTTATTGGTGTTGAACTAGGAGTTGAATTATATCTTACAGCAGAAGCCAGTGTAAAAACACGTAATGCAACACTAGAATTAAAGAAAGCACTAGAAATGGCTGTTATTGCAAAGAAGCTCGGTAAACCACCAAAAGACCTCACATTAAACCTCTTAGTATTAAAAGACAAGAAGTTGAAGACAAGTATACCTGTGAGAGCAGAGAATAGAGTAGTTGCTGTAGAAAAGAGTCCATGGAAACCAGACCCCAAAGGCTTCTTCAAGATATTCGTCGATCACTCTAATAAAACAATAATAGTACAATACTATAAATATGGAGAGAATAAACCAGTATTAGAAATAGAGTCTCGCGACCCATACGCTATTCTAAATACAATCATAGATCGTGAACTGGCATCAGACCCAAAACACTACTTCTACCTGGGATATGAACTAGCAAAAGCAAAAATAGCGTTGTCTCTAGGTAAAGAATACGAACAAGATAGAGAACTATTTACAGTTGACTAATAGATATAAAACTCTAAACTTATACAATTAAATTGAAACCCGCGACGCCCGCAGAGGCTCCCGAACGGGATGCAATGAAGCAGGGCCCCACATACTCAAACTAGAATTCTAGAGCACAAGATTGTAGATATAATCTTTGTGCATGAATTGTGGAGAGGACGTAGTTAACAGATGAAAACGTTGAAGTAAGTGAAAACTATGCTCCAAGTATTGTTGTACCAATCAGAAACATTGTTATACCCGCAATCACGTCGGTTTATGCATTGCACTATTAGAGAATCAACAGGTGTAAAAACATTCGTTGTATACGGTACACAATTAGACGATACTGTATACAACACCGAGTTGAGGGATTTCAACTACCTAGATTGTACTTCTGCAAGAGCATTTAGAGAAGCGGGATTAATTGACAAAACAAGATATAAAGTTCCACCAAAGATCTAGTCTATCTGGTAATGAACCACTATCTACAAGAGGCGAAGCAGTATTCAGGGCGTACTTTGCTCAAGATTTAATCAAAACTACTTGTGGATTAAAACACTATATAAATGGATAGAATATTACAGTAGACATTACTAAGTATACTACGTACAATGCCACTAGGAGAATAATGAGTGTGACTATAAATGATACCGCTCGCCACACTCTGCCATATGTATATCTACACTCTACTAGCACATTGTATTCCCGTATACCAACGCGTTCAACGCTGACTGCTATACAGGGACGAGATTATATATTTGACGCTGTAGTAGAAGCATAACTAGCAATAGACTCGTAATTATCCAGTGAGAGAAAACTAGGCTTTGTATACCTCTACTCACGAAGCAGTCCTTTAACTACTACCTCTCTATCACTAATACGAACACTCACTCTAAATTTATCTTTGCAGATCAATACGAGGTTTATAACAACGAGGATAATAACCACTGCGAGAATTACAAAGACGAGTATAGCGGGTGGAAACACACTCATACACCCATACAACTAGTCATACCTATCCATCTAGAATTACAAGACACCTCTTAAAAAATCTAAACAACACCATTGATTTTTATAATGGACGCTTTATTCTATTTGCGTATACCGATCGTCAAAGAACTCGTTTTGAAACGATATTATCTCTCATGAGTAATTACAGAGAGGTAGTTAATAGAGAGTTGTAAAAATAAGTGATGTGAGGAGTGGAATTTGTAAAAACTATGTTTTTTCTAGTTCCATGGTTTTTCTTTGAATGGCTTTAGCAATAACATATCTGATTTCCAATGAGATTTCTTCGTTTCTACATCTCTTTAATTCTTCCATCCATGCTTCTATTTTTACTGGATCATCTACTTTTTCTAGTAGTAGCTTGATAAATCTAGGCATGTATTTTTCTAGTGTTTCATCTACTACTCTCTGCATCTCAGCGTATTTATCGAGTAGCTCTACTGCTTTAAACCCCTCTCTATTTGAATACATAGATTGAGACAACTCCTCCACCATGGACAAGTATGAAGTTTAATCCTCCACAGAGATATTCCTCAATGCTAACTATAAAAAGAAAGGGCTGTGTGTAATACCAAGAGCACTGTCTGTATGTGTATTTAAAAAAATAAAAGAATAGGGATGATTGTGTAAAAACTACTTCTTTAGACCAGAGAATGGTGTTGCTACTCTCTGTAGGAATCTTCTTGCTTTTTCAACTAGTTCTGCTGGTACTTTTCCTTCTTCGTAGCAGAACCACCAGTCGAAGCACTTGAATTGCTTTAATCTCTCTGCCGCGTCTTTTATGGTTCTTGCTGGTGGTACTATTACTGAGCATCCAATTAACTCGTTGTTTGGCCAGTTGGCTGGTAGTGCTCTCTTGTACTGGGTGTTTACTTGTAGTGCTACTAGTAGTCTGAGTATTTCATCCATGTTTCTACCTGCTTCTTGTGGATAGTATAGTATTGCTCTAACTACTCCCTCAGGGTCTACAATTATAACTGCTCTAACACTGTGAGTGGAGCTCTGCGCGTGGAGGAATCCTAGTTTCTTTGCTACCTCGCCGTTGGGGTCTGCGATAATTGGGAATGGTATTTCAATACCGAATTTTTCTTTAATCCACTCAACCCATTTAATATGTGAGAATACACTGTCGACACTGTGGCCTAGTAGCTCAGTGTTCAACTCTTTGAATTCATTGTATCTCAATGCAAAAGCTATGAATTCAGTTGTACATACTGGTGTAAAGTCTGCTGGGTGGCTAAATAACACCAGCCATTTTCCCTTGTAGTCGTCTGGTAGTTTCTTTACACCATGTGTTGTTTCAACAGTCATTTCAGGGAATTTTTCTCCTATTAGGGGTACTGTGCCCGGCATTTAATTCACCTCGTTTTTAACTAAATATAACAGGGGGTTTATAAATATTTACCGGTGACAGTTTTTTCTAAAATACATTGTTTAGAAAAATAAACCAATAACTAGAAATACTTACTTAGAGAAGATAAGTATTTAATTTACAATAGAATTGCTCAATGTAAAGAATTTTTAAGCAATATATTCATAATTCGATCTAGTGTGAAATATAATGATTGAAGTGATTAAAGTGACTAGTGAACAGGGACTTCAAGGCCAGGGTGAAGCAGTGTTATCTATGGTTATGCCTTTTAATGGACAGGTAAGAGACCCTATTTATGGATATATAGACTTCGTCAAGGAACTTGAAGGAGTAGTAATGGACTCCTGGGTATTGCAACGCCTCCGCTACATATACCAGTTGCAGACAGCACACTTTGTCTATCCTGGTGCAACACACACTAGATTCTCACACTCTATTGGTGTAATGTATTCATCTCACAAATACGCTTCTTTCGTCTTGAGGACAGGTCTATCACAGAGCAGTCAAGACGAAGTCTCCCGAGAAGTAAAAACCCACTATCGAGAACTAGTAACAGCAGCTAGAATACTTGGATTACTACACGATATTGGACACGGCCCCTTCAGCCATGCATTTGATAAATACGTGTATAAAACAAGGAGTTTTCTACCCTACCGTGTAGGAAACCATGAAGTAGTAAGCTACTTGTTGTACCGAGACTACTTGAGAGATTTAATTGAGAAATCACTACTTGAAAACAAGAAAGCACTAGGCATGGATGTAGACTACCTCCTCGGACTCTTAGATTCTGGTTTAAAACCACCAAGTGGCATGAAGGGCTTTACCGACTTGGTTGCTAAGGGGTTACTGGGAGAAAACGAGTTTTATGATGGTAGGAGTGGGGGTTTAGACAGAGTTGTAAGAATGATTGTTAGAGACTACATCTACACCAGCGACATAATGGATTACTTAAAGAGAGACAGCTACTACACTGGTGTCCCAGTCGGCGAAATAAACGATGATTGGATAATGAGGAATTCATATATTGTAGGAGACGACACGGGCCCCACACTGGGTGTTTCATCTAAAGCACTAGATGAAGTAGCTAGATTATTCGACGCGAGGAAATTAATGTATAAATACGTATATCTACACCCAGTAAACGTAGCGTTTATTGAAACAATCGGCATGATCCTAGAGTGTATAAAAACAGATATTGCCAGCCGCCTCGAGAAAATGATTGAGGGCCGCCTCGAAGAATACATTGCATTAACAGACCACTCCCTGTACTCGAAACTCCAAGAGCTACTATTGAAAAACCCATCTGAATACGAGTGTGAAGATAAAACGTTTACAAAAATGGCCTTGGAGAGCCTATTCTACCATAGAAAGCCTATTTGGAAACTAGTAAAGAGATTTACATATGACTTAGAAGAAGCAAAAGTATTGTTTGGTGAAATAGGAGACGCTGTGAGAAAAGCAATACTCGACAAGATTAAACGAGAAGTAGCAGGTAAACTATCACATAAGGGAGTAAGTGAAAACGATATTTATGTATTAATAGACAAAATAGACGTGTTTCCATCAGCTGGAGAAGAAGTAGCCAGTAAAATCCTCGTAGTAGATGTGAAAGACGGTGAAGTAGTAGATAAATACTACATGTCATTCAACGAGTTTGCACGTGAATACGGTTTGAAATCAGAAGTATTAATCTCCCTATACATCAACCGTGTTAAATACAGAGAGCTGAGTGGTAGAGACCTAGAAGAAGTAATATCACTGTCGAGAATAATAATTGAAAACTCTATTAAGGGTAGGAGGAGAGAAGCACCTGAAACCAGCTAGAATACTCGTTATTAACCCAATTAGGAAATAATTGGTTTAATTGGTGATAGGGTATTGAGCACTATTCATCTACTAGTAGGCGTAATACTGGGACTACTACCCATTAGTGAAGTTAGAGGTGCAATACCATATGTTTTAATAGTCATGGATGGATTCAACGCGAGGATAATAGGTATAACTCTCTCAATACTCGCTAATCTACTCGTGCCATTTATAGCGTATCCAATACTAGACCTCCTCGACCACCTCGTAAAATCCCGGTTCACTCCTAGCTTCATTAAAAACTTCTATAATTGGCTTTTACAACTGGGTAGAAAGAGGAGTCTTGGACTGCGTAGAACAAGCTATATTGCACTATCTCTATTTGTTGGTATTCCACTACCAGGGACGGGTGCATGGACTGGTACACTAGTGGCATATGTACTCGGCTTTGACAGAAAGAAGAGTATATTGGCAATAGAAATAGGAGTGTTAATAGCCTCGGTAATAGTACTGCTAGTAGCATACCTGGGTATAGATGTACTTGCAAAGCTGTTTCTCGCTCTTTAATGAAAAAGGGTAAATTATTTAAAACACGTATCTCCTATAGACTAATCACTGAATGCGAGCGTGTAGTAGAAATGAAAACACAGACTATGAGTGCATCGATCGATGCTTATAGAGAGAGAGTAGTTAATGGACCAGTGGGTAAGACACTGTTATGGCTTGGACTACCCTTAATGATAGTTCAAATAGTAAATATATCTTATAACTTCGCTGATACCTACTGGTTGAGTATGTATAGTAAAATAGCATATGCTGCCCCGAGGCAAATATGGCCTTTCTTCATGTTTCTAAATGCAGTAACACAAGCGCTTAGCTCGGCTAATCTAGCATTGATTAGTCAGGCTATTGGTGGAAAAGACTATGACTACGCTAGAAAGGTAGTATCGTATTATGTATCAACACTGTTAATTCTAAACACTGGTGTTGCATTATTGTTTCTACTGCTAGGCCCCTTTGTATTCAAGTATGTAATGGGTGTTCCAGAAGACCTATACGAGTATGTTGTAACATATGCTAGAATAATCTCGTTAGACCTACTACTATCAGGATTATACATTGGATATAGCACTATATTCCAGGCGATTGGTGATACAAGAACACCCTCGAGAGCTGGAATAGTATCATCACTAACAAACATCGTGTTAGACCCGTTATTTATATTTGGTGTTAGACTCAATGGTGCCACTATAATACCTGAAATGGGTGTAGCTGGTGCTGCATGGGCAACAGTAATATCGAGGTTTGCCGGCTTCATAGTAGTATTATTGATATTGCAGAAGAAGTATCCATTCCTCATTGTAAAACCATCGCTTAGAATAGAGAGGGATTGGATTGTAAAGAGCTTGAAGATAGGTATTCCAGTAGCACTCATGATGATGAGTAACAGCCTCGCCTTTATGTTTCAACACAGATTGATAAACCATTATGGAGCACACGTAGCGGCAGCGGCAGCAATTGGCTTTCTATTAATGGATTTAGCAGATGCCGCGTTGTGGGGCTTTACTGCTTCTGTTGCAACAATGATTGGCCAGGCTATTGGTGCTGGATTGGAAAAGAGAGCTAGAAGTGTTGCTGTAAAAGCAATGATATATATTGGATTAGCATCATTCACCGGCTCGATAATAGTATACTTTACCAGGTCTTTCTTCATAGACTTGTTTACCGACGTACCAGAAATATATAGAGAAGCAGACTTGTTCGTCCAGTGGTTTGCGCCAACACTAGCTGGTTTTGCAGTATTCTTTATTGGTATGTCAGTGGGCCGTGGATCCGGCCACACACTATACCCGACAATAGTCGGTATAATTAGATTATGGGGTATAAGAATAGGACTTGGATACCTAGTATCACTTGGACTAGGATGGGGGACAACTGGAATATGGATGACTATGAGTCTAAGCAACCTAGTAGCCGGGTTAATGATTATACCCTGGATTCTACGTGGAAACTGGGTTAAAGGAGTAGTAAAGAAGAGGATAGAAGTGGATCAGAAACCCACCGTCTCCACACCACTACGGCTCCAAAGGTCTTCATCACCAAGATAAAACAATAGAGTCAACCAGTAGTTAAAGATTACAAGTAGAGGGCCTACAACTCGGTAAATAAACCTCCCTTGAAATACTATACTACTGGTGTAACCCTCATGCCCAAGGTAATAGTTGGATCAGATGATTTATACGCATGTGCACTAGAAGCAGTAGAATACCTCAAGAAAAAGGGATACGAGGTAATAGTAACAGGGGCATTGAAGACCGGGAAGCCAGAGCCATGGCCAGACGTAGCATACGAAGTGGCTCAAGCAGTATCAAGGGGAGAAGTAGAATTCGGAGTACTAGTATGCTACACCGGTACAGGCGTCTCAATAGTAGCAAATAAACTACCCGGGGTGAGAGCGGCACTATGCAACGACCCAGAGACAGCTCGTGGAGCAAGACTATGGAATGATGCAAATATATTGGCAATGAGCGGGAGACTAGTAACAAACATACTAGCACGTGAAATAATAGATGCATGGCTCTCAATGAAACAACCAGACCCAACCGAGAGAGAAAACATAGAGAAACTAAAACAAATAGACAATAAACACCGCAGGTAAAAAGACTATAACAAATATAAATATCCACCCCTATAAAATTAAGAGTGTAAAAGGGGTATAAAACATGAAAACCATGCGTGGAATAGAACCAATAATAGCAGTAGTAATACTAGTAGCAGTAACACTAGTAATAGCAATCGGAGTAATCGGCTGGATAATGGGATGGTGGGGAACAATGGGAGCAACAGAAAACCTACAATTCTACCCAGACAGCTATATAGGTGTTGGGGGTAATACTACGCTATACATACACGTAAAGAACACTGGTTCAGCAGCAGCAGTAATATACAAAATAGAAGTTGTAGGAGTCGAAGAACTAACCGACACATCAAGATTTGATGGTAAAACGATAACAGATGGTACAATATCTCCTGGAGTTGAAGACACCTTACAAGTGCCACTTAGCAAAAATGTTGTTCCCGGTACTAACTACGCCGTGAAAATTTATACAAAGGCAGGCAACGTCTACACAGTAACTGTACAAGCAAAGGTGTAAGGGGATTAACCAATTCATTAAATGGATTGTTTTTTCTCTTCTCATAGTCTTTCCATTTCTTGTTTACGTGTTTACTCCTGGTTGGTCGTATTATCGTGATGAACAGTACTATATTGAGTGTGGTGTTTTCTATGTTTCTAATTTGACTCCTCCATTAATGTGTAATTTTGAGCATCCTCCATTCGCCAAGTATTTTATTGGGTTTTTCAGTGTGCTGGGTATTGCTCGCTATGTATTCATGTTATTGGCTGTTGTATCCGGTTTTCTGCTTTATCTCCTTGTTTCTGGTTTTACTGGGTATTGGATTGCTGGCTTGGTGGTTTCTACTCTCTTCCTATTTGATACTATTGTGTTTAATACTCATAGGTACTTGCTTTTAGATCCCGTTGCAGTCTTCTTGGTTTTGCTTTCTACTTGCTTGTTTTACTCTGGGCGTAAATACATATCTGCTATTACAGCTGGATTAGCAGTGGCTTCTAAGTTTAGTGTTGTACCCGTTGTCGCAGGGTTGTGGCTGACACTAGTAATCAGAGAGCGGGGGTTTAAGAATTCAATATTATACTTGTTGCTTGCTTTTGCTACTTATTTATCTACTTACCTCGTTGATTTAAGGCTGGGTTTAGATGCTATTCTAAGACACCACGTGGAGATGTATACCTATATGTCTTGGAGACACGGGTTTTCACCAGTTATAGCAATACTTGGTTTTACAAAGCTCTTTTTCCGCATTGAAGCGTGGAGGTATATTGGAGAATATACGTTTCTCGTTTCAACTAGTAATGGATTCTTAGAAGTAGTAAACACTAAGTTTACACCTCTCAACAAGTGGTATATTGTATTCTATGCTGGGGGTGGCTCACCACTCTGGCATATTCTCTTCCCGAGTCTACTCTACGCTACATACTTGGTATTGACTAGAAAAGCCAGTAGTAGACTAGGCGACACGGTATTTCTATCGTGGCTTTCACTGTTAAACGTTGTTGCCGGGACTCTAGACTGGTACTATGTCAATACACTCCCATTTCTCTATACAACACTAGTTGTACTAGTCTACCAGGTTGCACCATCTAGGTTTAAGTGGATTGTAACAGCCTTGGTAATAGTGCACTTTACATCGTTTATACTTACACTTCTAGGAGTAATACCGTTTAAAACACTGGTTGCCACGTAGGACTCCTGGTTTGAATTAAAAAATCCCTATATCTACTCTTTTCTCTTCTTTTTCTGTTTCTCCTCTGTTGTCTCTACTTCGTATACTCTTACACCAACATCTAATAGTTTTCTAAATGCGTGGTCTATGAATCTAACGTGTGCTCCTTTTTGCCCTACGAATGGTGCGTATGCTTCGCTCTCTATTTTCACGGCTAGGTTTGGCCCGGCGAAGTCTACGTCTACTATGTGTTTGTAGATCCAGCTTACTGGGTGTATTGCGTGGATGAATGGTTTGAAGTCTAGTGATAATTCTACTGCTCTCAGCTTCATTCCAAGGTCTTTCTCCATGTTGTTTATTCTCTCTCCTCCCCTACCGATCAATCTACCCTGATATCCTTCTTTGGATACTATTAGGGCGTCTGGTACTCTATCAGTAGTTATATTATATGTTTTCTTTAATTCTACGAGGTTTAATACTGTAACTATATCTGCGTCTGGAGCGTGTATTCTAGCTGTTGCCAATACTTGTTTCTCTGTCTCGTCTAGTGGGCGGTTTCTCATTTTTGACTCTAGTAGTAGTTTAATACCTCTCCTAGCTCCCGGCCTCACAATGTCTTTTAATCCAAGGTCTACTACTCTAGCGTTCTCCTCGCCTAGTAGTAGCTCTCTAAGCATTGAAGCCGAGTCTTTACTACCAATACTCCTCTGGAATACTGGGTCTCCAGCGACGATCAACCTGCTGTTTCTACCCATTCTAGTAATTACCTCGATAGCTGATTCTACTGGTAGGTTTTGGGCGTCATCTATAAATACTATTGAGTCGTCGAATGTCCTACCCTTCAAGTAGTGAGAGTCTGCGAATACTACTACGCCCTTATTGATCAACTCGTTTAACTTACTTGTTTCAATATATGGTGATGCAACGTCTTCAACATAGGAGAAAACCATTTTATAATACATATCTCCGAGTTCCGCCGCTGTCAGCTCTTTGCCTGTTACTACGTCGACTAGTGGTCTTGTAATAATAAACCTCTTGTATCTCCCATTTAATACCGAGTCTAATCCATAGATTATACTAAACAAGCTCTTGCCACAGCCTGTTGGTCCAAACAATCCTATTATCTCTACTTTTCTGTCTGCTAGTGCTTTAATTATTTCTTCTTGTCCTGGTGATTGTGCTTGTAGTTTTGAAAACAGGTTTTCGGTGGTCATTGGTAAACACCCCGGAGGGATGTAATTGTGTTATCCATAATTAAATCAAATAATAATGTGTTCCCTATTAAACCTCGGCGGGGAGGGCATCTATATATAAAATTGTTAAAAAGAGCGTGGTTATACTTCGAATGGTGCTAGTAGGTATACTACTCTACCTGTTCCAATAGAGAATTCTGCTTTTAACGGGTTTTTACTCGAGAATTCTAGTGTCACTATATCTGATACTTTTGCTATTCCGAGGACATTTACTAGTTTTGTAGTGTCGTAGACTGACTCGGAGGGCTCTTGTACGTCTAGTGAAATAAGTGCTAGTGAACCCTGTGCGAATCTTACTTCTACTTTACCTGCACCGATGGATTTGAATACTATTGCTTCTGGTGTGGCTTTTATCTGAGTGCTACCGCCAACTGCTTCTATATCCTCTATTACTTTTTTAACTGCTTGAGCCATTAACTTAGCTGAGGCTTTGAATTCCAAGTTGAATTCTGGTATTTCTGGTGTTGGTACATCTAGATTTCTAAACTTGAATACACGGCTTACTACTCCACCCGCTCCAATAGTGAATTTCACGAAGTCTCCTTCTAGTTCAATAGCGAGGTTTTCACCTTTCTTCAAGTGCTTCAATACTTTTTTCAAGTTGTTTATAGATACACCAATACTTACTTCTTCTCCTACATCGTATTCTAGAAACATGTCTTTGGGTAGAGATACGTCTATAAGTGAAGACTGGTCTACATCGAGTGCTTTAATGTTTAATCCGTCAAGTGTTAATAATAGTGCTACTTCATCTGCTATATTGCCGATTGCATCAATAACTTCTTTAAACAACTTGGCTTCAGGTAATACAATACGAGTCACTGTCAACACCAGTATTAGTTATTGGATTACAGATTTAAAATAAAAATTCAAGGTGTTTTAATGTAGACATTTACTCCTTACTCTCTGTAATCCACAACTTTACTTCAACATCTTTGTCTTTAAATGATTGAAGTATATTAAAAACACTGTTACCCAGTGTAACAGGGTATTCAACGCCTTTTATAACTCCTCTCCAAGCAATAACGTGGAGATTTCTATCCATGAGAATCCACAAGTTGACTAAACCGGGAATTAATAAGTGAATTAATAAGTGTACGTGAACACGAGTTCTACTTTTTTCTATCTCACTCTTAATTAAATCAATTAAATCACTGATATCCCATCCAGACCGTAGCTCTAAAGCACTAAATTTAGAAGCTCTTTTTACAACATGAATAATAGATTCAATACTTAGCAATAAATCTAAGACTTCTATTCCTCCGTTAGAAGGTTTATTTACAACTACTGGGGGAGTTTCTATTTTAAATAATTCACGTAAAATAAAGAGAGGTGTATCAACGAGTAGTTCTTGGATGGCTTGGACGTAGTCTTTAGTGAATGACAGACATATTTCTTCATCGCCATTACAACTAGCTTTTGCAGTAATTATTGTTTCACTAGTTGGCGACTCGTTAAATTCGAAAAATAACTTAAGAGTAAAAAACCGACTTACACCATAAACAACGAGTTTTTCATTTTGTTCAATTGAATACCTGGGTATTGTAATTTCTAAACACGTCTTTTTAAATAGACCTTGAAGCCTCCTAGATATGCACCACTCTGTAGTACATAAATTGTTCGTGAGATATGTTTTATTAAACTTACTAGAATAATAGAGGGGTAGGCAAGGATAGCATAGAATTTTACTGGTAGCTTGTAGTGGCAAAGGACTTTGAATAGTCCACTCGTGTTTTAACCCAGGGTTATGGGATATCAAGTTGACTAGAGGTTTAACTAGTTTAAATGTATACATGCTTGATCCTTTATTCTCGGAAATAATCATTTTATCACCAAAGATAATTAACATAGTGTAAGCACTGGTTGCGTAGTACTACTTTTTAATCTTGGTTTATAAATTTTATAGTTTTTTGTTATTGATTATTAAACAACAACATTATAATCTAACTAGTTTTTTTCATTTTCTTTCTTTTTAACTTCTTCTTTCTTCTTTTTCTTACAAGGCATTTCTACCACCATTATAGAAATCACTGTTGTAAGGGTTTAAAGTTCTTGGGTTGATCGATGTGGTTTAAATTCGTTATAGTGGTATTTTAATTGGTTTTACTTCGTAGTAGTCTAATATGTAATGTCTATTTGATAGGAATACGGGTAGTTCTCTTATTGAGAGAAATAGTGTATTTGCATGGATTCTTATTGGTGGTGTTAGCAGGGTTATTATTAGAGGTGTTAACTCTCTTGCTTTAGATGCAATTCTGTATTTTTGCTTTACATATGAATAATACTTGATGAGTTTTTCTATTCTCTTAATGTGTGTTTCACCCGCTTCTATTAGTCTACTAGTTGAAGTATACGACCAGTGCTTACAGTCAACTACTAGTGTAAAACCAGTTGCTGGTTCCACGGCGAATACATCTATTTCAAATCTAACCGGGCTCGTTATCATTAAACCATGTTCTACCTCGTAGCCGGCTTCAAACAGTATTCTCATAGTAAAATACTCGAAATCCCTCCAGTTGAGTAGACTACTAATTCCATCTATTGAAACACCGTTTGAAACCAGTTTTAACGCTGCTTCAACCGGCTCTCTTACTAATACCTCGTTGTTTTTTACAACTAGTAAATCCTGGTTTTCCCGGACTACTTGTTCAACGATCTCTACTGGTAGACTTGTTAGAGAAGCTAGTTCCTCGATGAAAATCCTCCTGTATTTTAAAGCAGTCATTAATACCTTGGTCTCTGTCTTCATAGTTTAAACCATTTAATGCCATTGTCTCTATTAAATACACTTTATTGATTAATAGATTATTACACTTCAACAATATGTTTAATTACGGTGGTTGAATTGAGTGATATTGTTGAAGACGTAAAGAAGGAACTACTTGGCGAGGTAGTTAAAGACTATGAAGTATCACCAAGTATGACTGTATGCGAGTTAGTAGAGAAACTCGGTGATTCTCATGGATTTATGGCTGGACATGTGTATAGAGCTAGTAGAATACTGGCCGAAATGACCTCTGATCCGGGTGCAACCAGGATACTGGCATTTACAGGAAATATTGTTTCAACTGGTTTAAGAGGAGTGCTTGCACAAATGATCCGTGAAGGATGGTTTCACGCGGTTATAACAACTTGTGGTGCAATAGACCACGATATAGCAAGGTCTACTGGTGGAAAATACTACAAGGGTGATTGGGGATATGACGATTCAATGCTACGAGCTATTGGAGTACATAGATTGGGCAATGTTTTGATCCCCGTTGAAGACTATGGATTAGTAGTCGAGAAGTTTGCACGTAGACTCTTCGAAGAACTAGTTAGAGAGAAAAAGAAGTGGAGTGTAAGCGATGTACTGAGAGAAGCAGGTAGGAGGATAAGTGATAAAAACAGTATTCTTAGAGCTGCTTACGAGCGTAATGTTCCGGTATTTGTACCCGGTATTTACGATGGTGCATTTGGCTCCCAGGTGGTATTTAACTACCACTCACTGGGGTTGGAACTAGATTTAATTAGTGACGAGAGAAAAATTATCGAGCTAGTTGTCTCAGCTGAGAGACTGGGTGGATTAATAATTGGCGGGGGAATTAGTAAACACCACACTATATGGTGGGCACAGCTCAAAGAAGGATTAGACTACGCAATATACATTACAACTGCTGTTGAATATGATGGTAGTCTTAGTGGTGCACACCCACGAGAAGCTGTTAGTTGGGGTAAAATAAAACCAAGTGCTAAAAACATAGTTGTATACGCTGACGCCACGATCGCACTACCCTTAATAGTTGTAGGTGCTATGTGTCAACTGGTGAAGAAGTAATTGATTAATATACATATTGGAATAGACGACGTAGACTCTATTAATGGTGGTTGTACTACACACTACGCTGTTTTACTAGCTTGGGAGCTACGTAGACGTGGATACTTGTTTACAGACTATCCCAACCTCGTAAGGCTCAACCCGGCTGTTCCATGGAAGACAAGGGGTAATGGAGCAGTAGCACTTAGATTAAGTGTACCCTCAGAATCAGATGTTTTAGATATATGGGAACTAGCTAGAAACACACTTGAAGAATACACTGGTTTATTCCAAGACCCCAAGAAACAGCCAGGACTAATATTACACACCGGGGATATTCCATGGGAATACAAGTGGCTTGCTGAGAAAGCACTATATGATATTATACCATTAGACCTAGCTCAGAGAGTACTCATGAAACACCCAGAGACAAGAGTATACAATAGTAGAAAGAGGGGTTTGATTGGTGCACTATCAGCTATTGGCTATACAATGCAAAACACAGACTATACATACGAGCTACTCGCATATAGAAAACAAGAGTACTGGGGCCGTGAGAGACAAGTAGATGAAATGAGCATTATAGAAGTAGATAGACTCTACCATGGAGAACTAATATTAAACTACGACTACGACGCGCAGAGACCCCTTATAACACCGAGGGGTCCAGACCCCGTACTACTAGGACTGCGCGGTGAAAACCCACACATACTACTAGAAGCATTTAGAAAAATAGTTATACATGAACCAGTAGAGTACATTGCAATATACCGTACAAACCAACACACCGATGCACACTTACACAGAGTAGACTCGTTCTGCAATCTAAGACCTTACATGTGTGTAGTAGTAGAGGGTGTTGTCTCCTCAAAGCCAACTAGAATTCCAGGTGGACACGTAGTATTCAAACTATGTAGTGGCGAGTGCTGTATAGATGTAGCTGTCTACGAGCCAACTAAGAAATTGAGAGATGTTGTTGAAGAGCTGGTAGTTGGAGATAGAGTAGAAGTTATGGGTTGTTCAAGGCCGCCGAGTAGCAAGCATGGATTAACACTCAACCTAGAGAAAATTAGAATAGTGGAACTAGTAGAGCTAGTAGAATACGTTAATCCAAAATGCCCGGTTTGCAGATCAACAATGGAGAGTATGGGGAGGGGTAAAGGGTATAGATGTAGAAAGTGTGGTTATAGAGATCCAAGGGCTGTTAAAACACCAATTATTAAACCAAGAAAAATAAAACCGGGCATCTACCAGCCGCCTCCAAGCGCGTTTAAACACTTAATGAAGCCAATAGAGAGAATTGGAAGAGAAAAAACAAGTTTCAATGGAGTTGAAATAGAAGAATTTATTGTTAAACTCTCGTAAAAAGGCTTTTTATATTCTCTTAAATACATGTATATTGGTGTATATATATGTCTAGAGCATCTATACGAGTAAAATCAATACCACAAAACCCTCATAGAGTGCTTATTAACAAAGCACACGAGTTGAGACGACGCGGTGTAAAAGTATATGATTACACAGCGGGCCAGCCAGGCCTCCCACCATGCCAGGAAGCACTAGAATACTTTATAGAACAAGTTAGAAAAGACCCATTTAAACACTTCCGCTACATGCCAACCCAGGGACTTCCAGAATTAAGAGAAGCAATATCACAAGACCTTAAGAAGTATGGTGGAATAGATGTACCAGCAAACCAGATATTGATTACTACTGGTGGAGCCGAAGCACTATATCTAACACTAGCAACACTACTCGACGAGGGAGATAGTGTATTACTATTCGACCCATCATACAGTGTCTACTGGGACCTAGCAAGATATCTAAAACTCAAAGTAGAAACCTGCAGGCAAACCCATGAAACAGGCTTCAATCCAGACCCAGAGTGCATCAAAGAGAAACTCGGTTCAAAAGCTAAAGCAGTATTGTTTGCAAGTCCAGACAACCCTACATCTAGAGTAATCAGCGAAGAAGTAGCAAAAACCATAATGGAGGTTGCACACGAAAAGAAAGCATGGGTTATCTACGACGTAGCATACAAACACCTAGTATACGAGGGAGAACACATCTGGCTCGAGAAGCTAGATCCTGCTCTAGAGCAGACAGTAGTTGTTGGATCATTCAGTAAAGACATCGCGATACCTGGAGGTAGACTTGGATACATTTACGGGCCAAGCGATATAATGCCAGAACTAGTAAAGTTAAAGGGAATACTCGGTATTGTAGCACCAGTTCCAATGCAGTGGCTTGCATACTACTACCTCGTAAACGGCTTCAAAGAGAAATACCTTGCACAAGTACTACCAGTATACAAGAGTAGACGAGACGCTGCATACCAAGGCTTCAAAGAGCTAATACCGGGAGCTAAACTACACAAGCCAACAGCTAGTATGTATCTATTCCCAGATATGACACCATACATATCAAAAATGGGAGTAAGCGACGTAGAATTCACATTGAAACTAGCAGAGTCTAAAGGCGTAGTAATGCTACCAGGATCAATATTTGGAGAAGCTGGAAGAAACCACTTGAGAATAACATTTGTAACAATGAAAGAAGAAGAACTAGTAGAAGGATTTAAACTACTCAGAGAATTCCTCGAAGAAAACAAAGTATTATAGGCAACCCATATAAACACTTTTTATACAATCAACTATCCACAGTGAGGAGTCAATAAACAGAGCATTGAGTAAAAAACTACGTGGATAAACTAGCTTTTTTGAACTTTAACCAGCCTAGAACAACTGGTATAGTAATCCACGCTATTGTACTCAACGCTACAAACCACGGATTAACAACCTCTCTTAGAATTTCCTCTACTCTAGGTTGTAAAATGAATTCTTCGAATTCAACGGTCATGAAGTAGTATTGCATGAAATCCATTATTCTCAATGGGTTAAAGTAATAGGAGATATACTGTATTCTTACAAGCTCATCATAGAAGCGTGTTGTAAATCCACCGGTAACAACCAGTGTTACACCCAGGGATATAAGACTCCACAGCATTGTAAACAATATATATGTAAAGACAGATACAACAATGTACCTTGTTCCACTAGTGAGAGATGCTAGCAAATAGCATAGAGAGTAAAACGCTACTAGAGATAGCGTTAAACCCGTAAACAAGAGTATTGCTCCTTGAATACTCGTTGAAACACCAGTCAAAAAGTAAATAGATACCATTAAACCAATATAGAAGAGTAAACTAGCAGTGAAAACCACTAGAACACCCGCTACATACCTCGTAGTAAAAAGCTCAAACCTTGTAATAGGCCTAGCTAAAACGAATTCCAGTGCTCCTTGAGACCTTGGTTTAGCTATATATACGTAGACAAGGTAGAGAACTACAACCGGGAAGAAAGAGGCAAATAAACCTATTCCAGTAGACCCTAGTAGCTGACCATAAATTATTCTCGCTGTTTGACCTCTAAGTATACTATTGCTCGGTGTCGGTATGAAACTATATGCAATACGGTTGCTCCGTGATAATACAAGGACAGTGTACGATGGCATTCTCCCAAGAGTATTATTGAATAAACTAGTATCCAATTCGACTATACTAATCCCCCTCTTGACCTTTACGTCTATTTTATTGAAGTATTCTTCTATTTCACTCAGGTTTAATTCAAGTATACCCTGCTTTCCGAGTATGATTTGAGTGTTTTGTAAACCGGGTTTTTCAATGTATACTTCGAATTCCATGTCTATTGGAGTATACAAAGATAGTAGTAGATATGCCCTGCCGGCTTGTCTATTATAGTATATAGATGTAGAAGCTACGCCTATAACATCTGTATTTGACGGGTGTAGTACTAGGGTTTCACTAGTTGAGAAGTAAACGTTGTTTCTATTTGAAACTGGATTAGAGCCGACTAGTACTTGAATGGTTTTATTTTCGAATACCAGTGGGGTATATGGAAAACCACCCGTTGGATGCACCATTGTAGTTTGTGTACCAAGTGGAGTTGTCACGTTTAAGTAGAGACTACATGTATATGTTTCTAGAATTGTTTTATCAATTGGTCTTCCATTTTTATCAAACTGGGTTTCTTGTTTGAAAATAGATTTTTCAAGGTAGATTCTCCCGTTACTACTCTTAGCAACGCCTTCATCTACTATGACAAAATCCCAAAATGCAGAGCCTGTTTTGGGGTCTTCTCCCAGTAGTTTTGAACACCCTAATTTATAGGATATTTCACCATCTACACTCCACATCTCTGGAGACATTAACAATACTTCGAGGTTGAATACTCCCGTTGAGGAATCAATAGTAGAAGAATAGATGAAGTATTGCGGTAGTGGAGTGGTTGCAAGTAGTGAAGTAACTAGATAAGCTAGACCTACTCCTATACTTATAAATAATAGTAGTGTTAGTAATACCGATAGCCTCAAAATACCTCTTTTAAAATCATAGAATACAGGATTAACCATTACACACCGCCCTCTGCTTTCTTAATTAATTCAAAGAAGAAGTCTTCCAAGCTCTTCTCTTCTCTCTTGAACTCCATTACGTTTACTCCCATGCCTACTAATTCAGCTATTACACTGCTTGGGTCGGAGCTAGGATTTCGTAGAATAATCTTTTTCTCGTCTACCACTACTGGCTCACCGTATTTTTCAAGTAGTTTTACGACCTCGTTGTCTAGTCTAGATAGTGTTATTTCAATTGCTGGTTTAACCATTGATTTAATAGCTTCCATTGAGTATACTCCTATTATTCTACCCTTGTGTATAAATACTACTTCGTCTGCTATTCCCTCAACTTCGCTGAGTATGTGTGAGGAGAATAATACTGCTTTGCACTTCTTTTTAAATTCCAGTGCGAGTTCTCTAAAGAACACTATGCCTTGTGGGTCTAGTCCATTTAATACCTCGTCGAATATAAAGTTGGGAGGGTCGTTGATGAGTGATACTGCTAGTGCAAACCTCTTCTTCATTCCCTGCGAGAAAGTAGCTAGTTTTCTATTCAAAGCTTCTCCAAGTCCTAGTTTACTAAGTAATTCGATCCCCATTTGCCTGGCTTCGCTATGAGAGTATCCATAGTAGCCAGCCAGGTAGACGAAGTAGTCTAGTGCTTTGAAATCAGATTCAAAAATTGGTAGTTCTGGTACCCAGCCAATTCTCTCAGACGCCTTCTTCTTTTCTCTTACTATAGAGTATCCATCAATTAAGACATCGCCAGTGTCTGGTGGTAGAACGCCTACTGCTATTCTAATAGTTGTTGTTTTACCCGCTCCATTCAATCCAACATATCCTACTACACTACTATTTCTAACAGTAAAAGAAACGTCTCGTAGGGCTTGTACACGTCCAAAAGATTTTGAGACGTGTTCTACTTCAATAGTCAAGCCACAATACCCTTCTACTGATAATATCATGGTAGCTATATTACCCCTCTACTTAATAAATGTGTTATAAGCTAGTAATAGAGGTGTAATATTGGTACAAATTGTTGATTTAACACTACGTGATGCACACCAATCACTCATAGCTACTAGATTTAAAACAGAAGATATGATTCCAATACTAGACAAGATTGACCGGGCTGGATTTTACGCTATTGAAATGTGGGGAGGAGCTACATTCGACGTTATGATAAGGTATTTGAAGGAAGACCCGTGGGAGAGATTGAGGATTATTAGGGAGAGAGTTAGAAAACCAAAACTCATGATGCTTCTACGAGGACAAAACCTCGTTGGATATCGTCACTACCCAGACGACGTAGTAGAGAAATTCGTTGAAGCAGCATATAATAATGGAATAGATATATTTAGAGTCTTCGATGCATTAAACGACGTTAGAAATATGAAGACATCTATCAAGAAAGCAAAGAGTCTGGGAGCTATTGTACAGGGTACACTAGTCTACACTATTAGTCCTGTTCACACAATAGAACACTACTTGAAAGTAGCCGAGGAACTAGTTGCACTAGAAGTAGACCATATAACAATAAAAGACATGTCTGGTATACTAGACCCCTATACAGGCTACAATCTAGTAAAAGCACTAAAAGAACACTTCAAAATACCAGTAGATGTACATAGCCACTTTACAGGAGGCCTCGCAGTAGCAACATATATTAAAGTAGTAGAGGCAGGAGCAGACTTTATTGACACAGCTATTAGTCCATTAGCATTTGGAACAAGCCACCCCGGCGTTCAGACAATATACTATGCACTACCCCCAGAACACAGACCAAACCTAGACATGGAGGCCATTAGAGAAATAAGTGAATACCTAGGCAAAGTATTGTTTGCGAAATACAAGGAGCTACTTGATATAAGAGTCTTCATGCCTGATCCAAACGTCCTAGAACACCAAATCCCAGGCGGTATGATCTCGAATTTCATAGCACAACTCAAACAAATAGGAGCAGAAGACAAGTTGAAAGAAGTACTAGAAGAAGTAAGGAGAGTAAGAGAAGACCTTGGATGGCCGCCACTAGTAACACCAGCATCACAAATAGTGGGTGCACAAGCAGTATTAAACGTATTGTATGGTAGATACCAAGTAGTAGCCAAAGAGACAGTAAACTATGTCAAGGGATTATATGGTAGACCACCAGCACCAATAAAACCAGAAGTAGTAGAAATGGTTTTAAAGGGAGATAAACCAATAACCGTCCGGCCAGCAGACCTATTAGAGCCGATGTACGAGAAGTGTAGAAAAGAAGTATTAGAAAAAGGATTCTATAGCAAAGAAGAAGATGTATTAACGTATTGTCTATTCCCAGATGTAGCACAGGAATTCTTCAAGTCTAGAATAAAAGTACCAGTTGTTAAACAAGTTGAAAGAGATCTCTGGGATGACATTCTAGGATATTAAGCCTCCTATAAAAAATATTTTTTGATGATGTAATGCACCTCGACGGATTGGTGAAGAAGCTGGCCTGGTCTGACCTACTTTATATTTGTAGCCATGTTGAGTACTGCTGATCCAACTAGTGCCATTACTTCTATAACTCCAAGTATTTTCCTTGCCGAGTCTGCTTTAAACCTCACTGTATATGCATTTACTCTCTCTATAAAGTCTAGTACTTCCACTGCATCAGCTATCAAAGACTCTCTAAACACCAAGTCTACAATATATGGTTTCTCCAGTTCTAGTAGTTTTAATTCACCTCTTCTCGTTTTACCAGCTGCTTCTCTCACACTAGACCTTAATCTCTTTTCTACTTCGTCGAGGCTTGGATAGTATGCTGCATATCTTGATACTCCCTTCTTTAATGGAGTGAAGACAACCCATGGAGTGTATTTTTCAACTTCTTCTTTCAAGTATTCATCTCCAGCTAGTAGTGCAACTGGTACACCTAGTTCTGAGGCGTAGAGGGTATTTATCAAGTACTCGCTTGCTTTCTCACCATTTACTCTGATTTCAGCGAATACTCTGCCACTATATGTATGGTCTAATATTCCATGCATTGTACCAGCAGCTGCATGATATCCAATAAAGAAGACTGCATTAAACCCCTTTTCCAAACCTGAAACCATGCTGAAGGGGCGTGGAAAACCCTGAATTATACCTGCTCTACTATCTAGTTCGAGATAGTTGATATTAGTCATGTAGCCATGGCTATCGGCAACTAGTATCTCGCTAAATCCAGCTTTATACAACTCGTCTACTACAGCGTTAACTAGGCGCGTCATTACTTTAGACGCTATTGCAAACTGACTACTCCAAGGTGTAGTCATAGTTATAGATGCAACTCCTGGAAGACCCTCTAGGTCTACAGATATAAATGCCTTCAAATACATCACCAGTTTAAAATAGTTTTCAACGCGGTTATAACTTTAATTTAACATAGAATAGATAAGATATGTAGTTAACGGCGGTGTAAATGAATACTATTGAAATTGAAGAAGCCAAGAAAACAGCGGCTATAGAAGCATGTAGTATACTACATGGTATACAAGGAGTTAAACTAGTAGGCCTTGGAACTGGTTCTACAGTAAAGAAGTTTATAGATGTTTGTCTCGACTACTTGAAAAACAAGTATATTATTGCTTCATCACAAGACACACTACTGTACTCTAAAATCAAGGGTTTAACAGCACTCGACCCATTAATGGTAAACCATATAGATGTATATATTGATGGTGCAGATGAAGTAAGTATAAATCTAGACTTGGTAAAAGGGCGTGGTGGTGCTCTACTAAGAGAGAAAACACTTGCATACTTGTCTTCTAAGAGAATATATGTTGTAGACTATACGAAATACACTGGTAGAAGTTATCTCTATTCAAAATCTATACCAGTAGAAATAGTACCATTCACGTTAAACTACGTTGTAAAAAACATTGCAAAAACAGGATTGTTTGAACCAGCTCTAAGAGTAGGTGGTGGTAAAGACGGCCCTGTTGTAACAGATAATAACAACTACATATTAGACCTCAAACCATTAAAACCAATAGAAGACCCGTTAAACACGCATAAATTACTAAAATCTATTCATGGAGTTGTAGAAACAGGTATATTTCCAGCTGTTGAACTAGTAGACGTGGTTGTAGTTGGCTATCCAGGCGGTGCAAGAGTATATACTAAGTGATAGAGTATGAAGAGAACAACACATGTTTTATTCGCAGTTGCTATTAGTGGATTAATGGGCTTGTGGAGTGTAAATGGAGGCCCATTTCTCGCATTAATCTCGGGGCTGGGAGGGGTAATACCAGATCTAGATCTTGGAAAATATCATAGAAGACTACTCCACAATTTATTCATAGTAGTCCTTGTATACCTTCTACTCGAATATTTAACACGCTATATTGACTTTGGAATACCCTATATACCACAAGCACTAGTTCTAGGCTGGCTTAGTCATATTTTCCTCGATTCATTTACAGTTAGAGGAGTGGCTTTATTCTACCCGTTTTCTAATAGGTATTATGGATTGAAAAAATGTAGGAGTAATGGATTTTTATGTAACCTGTTCTTTATTATTGTTTCAATTGCTATACTTGTATATCTACTCAGAGACCAGGTTATTCACTATGCTTCATTTTTGCAATTCTAATAGCAATAAAACCTAGTAGTATTGATATAGCTATTGGTACTACTAGGCCAATCAATAGGTATTGTCTAGCTGTTTTCTCTAGTTCTCTAGCCTGTTGGAGTGTTTTATCAACGTCTTCTACTCTGATACGATATAGTTCTTTCTCCGCTTCACAAGTTGAATACCTGTCTTGTAGACCCGATATTGTCTGGTTTAACTGGGTTATATTCTGCTGGCATTCGTTTAACTGGTTTTTAATGTCTACTAGTTCACTACTATCTCTTAGTGAACCATAATTATTAAATACCGATCTACTGCTGTAGGTAGATAGAATAGCAATTAATTCTGGATAGCTTGTTGGTGCAAGTAGTTCTTCGTTTTTCAATTGTGGACTAGTATATACAACGTAGTCGCCGTTTCTACTAGACAAGACTATTACAGCGAGGTAACCTGGTTTAAGAGTATTTGCAAAACCAGTTAGTTCGTTAACTACTACTTTATAGAAGTTTACAGCTGTTTTATTATACCATTCTTCTCCAAGTAATTCTTGGATTAGAGCTAGGTGTGGTAGATATGCGTAGATCACATTGTTGTTTGATTCTGAGAGGGCTTTTCTCACGAATCTAATAGATGAACCAGCTGTCTGTGCAAACCACCACTCCATTGTATTAGAGTCTAGTTTGCTTATTAGGTCTTTGTATTCTTGGAGGAAGAACCAATAGATGAATACATCGTTGAATTCTGTAAACCCATTGGAAGCATAACCCGTAGTTGCAAGTGCTCCTGGGAAGAACAATGTGACTTCATTGCTGGTTGTTTCTACTATGTAGAATAATAGTCTATACGAGCCCTTCTTCCCAGTTGTTTCTGTAGTGTTTATAGCTATTGGGCCAATTGTTTTACCACTAGTGGGGCTCGTAGTGCTTCCACTTGTATTGTATGCAACTAGTGTTATTTTCAACGTGTTTCCTTCTAGTGTGCTTTTAACTTCTGTTTTAAGTGTTTCCCAATAGATTGATCCATTAATTGGTATTCTAAGTATTGCTGGTGGTATTGAGTAGCTTGAGAGGTTTACTAGTGGGTTGATTGCTGATGGATGAATACTTGGATCTACTGATGGTATATCAACTAGTGTAGCATTTCCCCAGTAGTATACAATTCTTGATTGATTAATGCTTTCACTAGTGAGTTGAATACTTGTCCTACTTGGTTTTGAAGCTGATAGCAACCAGTATACGTAGTAGTCTAGTGGAGCATTATATGGGTTTTCTAATGGGAAAACCTGGTATTTCAACTGTGTCGTGTTGTCTAAAACACTTTTTAATTCTTCTACTCCACCACCGGGTATAAAGAAGACAATAATGTTTCTATAGCCCTGTTGTGCACTAGTAGCTACTCCAGTACTTATAATCCAAAGTGTAATTAGTGCAATTAATAATACACCTGGTTTAACTAGTATTTTCATACACTACCACCGTTCAACGAGTTCAATCTATATAAGGATGCATGAGTAAATAAATTCTAACAATGCCCGGTTCAAACTAGGGGTTTGAATTGACCGAGTTTACTAGGTACACGGGCTCAGAGTTATTCTTTAAAATAGCAAGTGAGCTAGCAGAGATTTCTCTGAGAGGAGATGAAAAACTACTCGCTACTAGAATAATCGAGTATTATAGAACATTAAACACTGAGCGTCCAGCATCAACAGCTTCTTTTAATCTATTGAGAATGGTTTCAACGAGGTTGTTGGAAAAAGGTACTGATGGCCTCGCCGATTACATCTCTGAGTTGAAAACAAGCTATGATAGAGCTTTGTGGAAGGCGGCAGAAATAGCTTCAAGGAGAATTGTTGATGGAGATGTTGTCTTGACAAATAGTAATAGCCTCGCTATTAGAAGACTACTAGAAACCATTAGAAACCAGGGTAGAAAAATAGAACTCTATGTTACAGAGTCAAGGCCTGGAAAAGAAGGACTATTAATTGCTGAATACGCTGAGCAACTAGGTTTCAAAGTAAACCTCATAGTAGACTCTGCAGCAAGGTTTTTCATTAAAGAAGTCTCCAAAGTCTTTATTGGTGCGGAAGCAATAGCTGCTAATGGAGCAGTAGTGTCAAAAATTGGTAGTGGATTAATAGCTCTTGTTGCACACGAAGCACGTAGGAGAGTATTCATTGTAGCGCCAACACTGAAGTTTAACTATGAAACAATATATGGCGAGCTACTCAAACTACCAGAGGGTGGGGCAGATTTGATTATTGAACCGGGGAGAGAGGGAGAGCCTCCGGAAGGCTTTGTTGCTAAAGTACCTCTATACGAAGTAATACCGCCAGAATACATTGATGGAATAGCTACAGAATATGGATTAATCGCTCCGCAAGCAGTACCACTATTACTGAGAAACATTTATGGCTCCTACCCCCCAGAAATACCTACACTTAGCCAGCTCGTTGAATTACTAGCTTCTAAATACGGGGTGAGGATTCGATGAAGTTCCCCGAGAGCGTCTTGCAAATAGCCAACGATATTAAAACCATGAAGATTAGAGGTGCTGGTAAAATAGCTAGATCAGCAGCTGAAGCAATGAAAAAAGCAGCTCTTGAATACCCTGGCGAACACGATTTAGACTCGTTTAGAAAATACATGGTTGAAACAGCTAGACTACTAATATCAACAAGGCCTACAGCTGTAAGCCTACCAAACGCTGTTATATACGTGTTAAAAGCACTGAGAAACGCTTCATCGTATAGTGAAGCAAGAGAGAGTATTGTAAAAACAGCTGATTCATTCGTAGAGAATTCATTAAACGCCGTGAAGAGAATAAGCGAGTTTGGAGCTAAGAGAATCAAAGAGAACTCGGTTGTACTAACCCACTGTCATAGTTCTACAGCTGTTGAAGTAATAGCAAGAGCTTATAGAGAGGGGAGGGTTGTAAAAGTCTACAATACAGAGACAAGACCGTTCTTCCAGGGTAGAATTACATTTAGTCATTTAAAGAGTTATGGTGTACCAGTAGTTCAAATACCTGACAGTGCAGTGAGATATGTTATGCACGAAGTAGACTATGTTGTAGTAGGTGCTGACACTGTTACTAGTAATGGAGCAGTAGTAAACAAAATAGGTACTAGTCAAGTAGCACTAGTAGCTAAAGAAGCAAGAGTTAGAGTATATGTTGCAGCAGAATCATATAAGTTTTCACCATTGACTCTAATAGGTGAACTAGTAAAAATAGAGTATAGAGACCCAGAGGAAGTAGTTCCACGTGAATGGATTGAAAAACACCCAGGAGTAAGAATATTAAATCCTGTATTCGATGTAACTCCACCTGAATACATAGACGCTATTATCACCGAGTATGGTGTTCTACCACCGCAAGCCGCAATACTAATACTTATTGACAAATTAGGGTGGACGTTGGAAAGTATAAAGTATTCTGAAAACATACTAGAAAACCTGGAGAAAATACTAGAGTAGGTTTTATATGCATCTCTTCCGATCTAAACGTAAATTAACACCAGGCGAAATGAAAGAAGAGATTATTAGATTAATTGACGAAAACAATGAAGTAGTCTATAAAATAGCTTTTTACTCGCAACCAGAAGTACAATCAATTCTAGAGCGTGTTAACAAGAAATGGGAGGAAAACAATTATCAGGGAAAGCCGTTGGATTATGCAACAGACGAAGAAGTAGTAGTACTATATAATATTGCAGTAAGGATTTCTTCTAAGCGACCAGGAGAGCTGTGGGCTATCTACGGTAGAGACTATATACCCTCGTAGTTTTCAACGATTCTTTTTATTAATAAGTGTGTTATTGAATAAAACTAATTGGTGTAGTAAATGTCTACAAACTTTGAAGAGTTGAAAAAGAAGATTATTGATGTTCTTGAAACAGTGATTGACCCCGAAATAGGTATAGATGTATACAATCTCGGATTGATCTACGATATAAAAATCCTTGATGAAAAACACGTTAAAATAGATATGGGTTTAACTACTGCATTCTGTCCACTAGCCACTGTTATACCATTAACAATTATAGATCAATTGAAAGAAAAACTGGGAATAGATGCAGATATAGATATTGTATATGACCCTCCGTGGACACCCCTCAGAATGACTGAAAAAGGAAGAGCAATGTTTAAAGAGAGGTTTGGATATGATATAGTGGAAATGTATATACAAACTCAGAAGCAGGAATAGGGTTGGCTTGTATGAGCTGGAGTATATTAACGCTTTTAAGAGAAAACCCGGAGAAACTACGTGAACACGTAAAAAAGAGGTTTATGGATCCAAGTATTGTTGATAAAGCATATAATTTAGACTTAGAGTGGCGTAGACTACTCACACAAGTTCAAGAAGTAAGACATAAACACAATGTTTTAAGCCGTGAAATCTCAAAGACCCCGGAGCCAGAGAGGCAGCGTAAAATAGAAGAAGCCAAGAAACTACTAGAAGAACTACAAGCCCTAGAAGAACGTTTAAAAATCATCGAAGAAGAGAGAGAAAAAGCACTACTCGAACTACCAAATATAGTTCACGACAGTGTGCCAATAGGGCCAGACGACACATACAACGTCCCCATTAGGTTTTATGGAAAGCCAAAAGTATGGGTTGGCTATGTAGAACAGTTTAAACAGCAAACAGAGAAATATGGCTTCAAAGTAGACTACGAGGTAATAGAGTGGAAGCCCATCGGACACGCCGATATGTTAGAAAACGTTCTTGGACTTGGAAACACTATTAAAGCAGGCGAGGTTGCTGGAAGTAGATTCTACTATTTATTTGACGACCTTGTATTCTTAGACATGGCTCTATTAATGTATGCTATTGACTACTTAACTAGTAAAGGCTATAGACTAGTCCTGCCACCATACATGTTGAGACGTAGTATTATGATGGGCGTTATAGACTTCAAATCATTCGAGGATGCAATATACAAGATTGAAGGCGAAGACTTATACTTAATAGCAACAGCAGAACACTCACTAGCAGCACTACACGCCGGTGAGGAGATACCCGAAGAAGAACTACCATTAAAATACGTTGGAGTATCACCGTGTTTTAGAAAAGAAGCCGGCGCTGGATCAAGAGATTTGAAAGGCATATTTAGAGTACACCAATTCCACAAAGTCGAGCAATACGTCTATGCTAAACCAGAAGAGAGCTGGGATATAATGGAGGAGTTAATAGCTAACGCCGAAGAATTATTCAAGGGACTTGAACTACCATACCGTGTAGTCAATATTGCAAGTGGAGACCTCGGCGCGCCAGCAGCAAAGAAGTATGATTTAGAAACATGGATGCCTGCCCAGGGCCTCTACCGTGAAATGGTTAGTTGTAGTAATACCACGGACTGGCAGAGCTATAGATTAAAAATTAAACTAGTGAGAAGAAAGGGAATGATTAAAGACTACGTTCACACATTCAACAGTACTGCCAT
>DADP01000042.1 GCA_002495025.1 Desulfurococcaceae archaeon UBA285 | reverse complement strand
TACAACCCCAAAAACTTTTCAGCCCACCCCTATTTTAACTCTATTTTTCCAGTAGAACTTATATACCTTAACTCGTTGAATAACTCGTTTGTTTTGTAGTAGTCGAGTACTAGTAAATACCTGCGAATTAACTAGTTTCGAGTAGGAATTCTAGGCGAGGGAATTCCCAACGAGGGAGTCGTTGGGTATTCAGAGTAGACTGGAGGCTAGATGTAAGTTGATTAAAGTTTTTCTTCTCTTCTCCATAATTCAGTCATTCTACGTCTTCTAATATTAAACATTTCTCTATCTATGTATTTATATACTGTTGAGTGCATTCTTCCCTCTATGAGCATTTCTATTGCTTTCTTTGCGATATTAGCTGTTTCATAGTCTCCTATTATAGCTACGTAGTGGTCGTATACTGATATATAGGTTCCAGTTAGTTCTTCTAGTGTTCTACGTGCTTTTCCTTCTTCACCTATAACTCGGCCTAGTACTCTCTTAATATGGTTTGGTTTGTCTCCAACGTATTGTCTAACATCTACTACTTCTAGAATCTGGTCTTCTTCTAGTAGTCTAAACGCTCTCTCGGGGCTGAAACCATACCCGATGGCTCTAACAATGTTTTGGGCTCGCATTAAATCTAGTGCTGTTGTATTTGGTGAAGCTGGCTCTATTATGACTGAACCAGTATTTGAATCTACTGTTATAATTGTTCGTGTTTTCTCTTCAATTTCTTTTTTTACTCTACCGTTTTCTCCAAGTAGTACTCCTATTCTATCTAGTGGTAGTTTCTCGTATAGTCTCGTCACGCCCATTATAAACTTTGCTTTCTCTTCTCCAGACATGGTATTATCTTCCCCAGTAATTCTTCAGTGTTGTCAGTCTCTATTTTTGCTTCTTTCTTAAAAAACCTAATTATGTTTTCAACATCTCTCTTGAGAAAGTCGTATGTATTTGGATGGTTTACATCTACTGCTTGACTCACATCTATTATTGCTATATCTAGTGGTTCTGGTTTAACCATGATGTTGTATTCTGATAGGTCTCCATGAACTAGTCTAGCTTTACACACTATTTTTTCTAGTTCCTCTACTACTAGTTTGTAAATAGTGTTTAATTCTTCTTCTGTTAGTTCCTTATACGCCTCTATTAGTAGTGGATATCTCATTCGATCCTCTCCGAGAAACTCCATTACTAAGACATTGTTGAGGTAGGCTATTGGTCTCGGTACTTTAACACCAGCTTCATACATCTTACTTAAATTACTAAACTCCTTTCTAGTCCATGCAAAAATAAGTGAGCGGGTATCTTTGGGTTTTAACCCTTCGAATCTAGGATCGCCCATTATATACTTGTAGATTCCTTTTTTAAACT
Source organism: Desulfurococcaceae archaeon UBA285 (assembly GCA_002495025.1). Taxonomy (GTDB): domain Archaea; phylum Thermoproteota; class Thermoprotei_A; order Sulfolobales; family Desulfurococcaceae; genus UBA285. The sequence goes on along the minus strand of DADP01000042.1, from coordinate 23,937 downwards.
CTGCCGTGCTAGTCAGGTAGATTTTAACTGCGAGGGGTTTACCGGTTTTATCATATCCCAGGTATACTTTTGCTTCTTTACCAGAGCTTATAACTCCACTTATTTTTCTGAGTACTCCGCGCCTATAGAGCTCAATAATAGTCATTACTGTAGATGTATCAAAAACTTCATCAACTACTTCAAATAAATCCTTGTCTTTTACTCTCTCTTCCCAGGGTTTTGTTGCTTCTTTGAGGAGGCGGTCTATTTCATCTATCTTCATACTGCTCCACTAATGGCATCTATGAATTCCTTGGGTACTACGCCACGCTCTACTAGCTTCTCGATTTCACTCCTACTATATTTGTGTATGATGTCTCCCTTGTCTGATCCAGGACTCCATAAACCAACGAGTACAATATCTCCCTCCATTATCCATACTTTCTTTCTGATTTTACCTGGTATTCTAGCTTTTCTATCATATCCATCAAGACATTTTACAAGGACGAAGTCTCCACCAAGGTGTTTTAATACACCACAAATTATTGTTGCTTCATCTGGGTTTGGTAGTGGAATATCAACTGGTTTTTCTTCTACTGGTTCTTTTTTCTTGCCCAATCAACCACCCTTTTCCATGGGTACAAATGATTCTATATCGTCTGCCCTAATTAATATAATTCTATCTCCGGGTTTAAGATTATTGGTTAAACGACTTGGTTTTAATACTCTTTTTTCTCCTGTAGAGGGGTTTTCTACGAGTATTTTGTTATCTACTACTTCTCTAACAATGTATTCTTCCTTCTCTATTCTCGTGGGGTGTTTCAACTGGTTTTTCCAGTATAATCCTAAATCTACTTCTTCGAGTGTATTGGTTTCTAAATTCATAATTAGCAATTTGTTTTTATCAACTAGTTTTACTACTCCGAGTTTACCCTTGTATAATACAATGTCTTCTTCTTTGAAAACTGGTATTCTTGCGACGTATGTTACTACTCCAAGCCATTTACCACTAGATGAATCGTATCTAGTTGGCTTGAATGAGCTGGTTATTCTAGCCGAGTATTTTCTAGTTAATACCTCTATAATTCTCCTTGCAATTGTAGGATTGTCTAGTTCTATATCTACTCCCTCGGGTAGTTCGTTGATATTGATAATTAAATCAGGGTTTATTCCCGATGTAGCTGTTTTTACAACATCTCTAACTAGTTCACGAGTGAAATCTCGACTAGTAAATCTTATTTGTACTAAGTGGCTGTATTTACCGATCGAGCGTGCTAGACAGCGAGGGCATTTATGATATGTTATTTTAGCTGTGAATTCTCTTGTTATACTTACTGATTTACCATCTACGCTGACTTCTAGTACAGCTCTAACATTCACTATTGAGGGGTCTAACTGGCTCCAGTCGTCTAGGTATAGTGATTTTAATTCTGCTCCTTCAATTAAACTCTTACTTGCTTCGTGTACCAGGATGTATTCTATTATCTCGGGTATTGAGAGAGGTGGACTCCACTCTCCTCTATACTGCCATGAATTACATATGGGGCAGATTGTTACTTTGACTTCTAGTGGCTTTTTGAATACATCATTGTATTTAACAAAGCAGTCTGGGCAGTAACCCCGGATTAATTTTTCTTTGGGTGTTGGTTTTCCACACTTTATACAATACCACAAGTACTACAACCTCGTGAAAAACGCTATTGGAATATTATTTACTACGAGTACAGAGTCTACGTGGATAAAACCAGATTTAATAGCTGTAGATACCGTTGTATCTCCAACTAGATTTGCACTACTCGCGTTTTCTAGGTCTAATAACAGTTCTTCTGGTGTCTTCAACTCTCCCTTGAAGTAGGATGGGTCAACGTGGAATTTTATTTTACGTGATGGGTCAGCTAAAACAACACCTAGTAATTCAGCATCACATGCAGCTACTATTACCTCTCCATTAGACCTGTGTATTTTAACATAGATCTTTTTTTCACTCTGCATTTCAACCACTAAAATGCCTGGAAACTTGTTTCTGCACCACAGGCTTCACACTTCAATATAAAGACCTTGCCTTTCTTTGTTAGTTTTGTATGGAATGAACCACAAGTAGAGCATTTAACATATTTCTGGACGAATCTATCGAGGAGTTGATTTATTGATACAGCGCTGAATTTACCTCTCAGCTCTAATTGGCCTGCTTCGTTTATTGATCCTGGAACATTTAATTCCTTCATGAAATACCTTTTCAATAATTCTTCTTCGCGGTTTAAAACCTGGGCTATATCTCTAAAGTTTTGGATAATGGTTTTTCCACCTATTACTAAGACGTTTGCTTTGGGTACTTCGAATACTTCTTCACTACCCTTTCTACCAGCTAGTTTTGTAAATGCTCTATCTAGTAGTTCTTCGTAACTGTATTCTCTTATAGTCTTCAACTAGTACACCTATTTGAGTTCTAATATGTGTTAGTAAAAAGGGTGTATTATAAATAATGTAGTGTAGTAGAAACCCTCGTGGATGAATAATGGTAAAAGTATACATTGAAACCTATGGATGTGCATTGAATAAAAGCGATGAAGCACTCATGATTGCTAAGCTATTGGAAAGGGGTCATAGAGTAGTTGATAGTATTGAAGACGCAGACGTTGTAGTTGTAAATACGTGTACTGTTAGACTAGATACAGAGTATAAAATGATCAATAGAATAAAGAAGCTGAGAGAAACCTGTTTAACACAAGGTAAAAAACTAGTTGTAGCTGGATGTATGGCTAAAACACAGCCATTTACTATTACAACTATTGCACCAGAAGCATCTCTAATATCACCTCAAAACGCCGATAAAATATATCTAGCAGTAGAAAACCCTGGTAGAATAATTCTCTTAGAGGGTAGTCGTACAAGGGATTTAATAGGCCTCGTTAAAGGCTTACGCGTTGTTCCTATTCCCATACAAGAAGGTTGTTTATCCAATTGCAACTTCTGTATAACAAAACACGCTAGGAGACAACTAGTTAGTCACAGTATAGAAGCAGTTGTAAAAGCAGTGAGAGAAGCAGTTGAATCGGGAGCTGTAGAAATAGAATTAACAGGTATGGATCTAGGTGCTTATGGAATAGACTTGTATAGAAAGAGAAAACTAGTAGACTTGCTCGAGAGAATAGTGAGCGAAGTAGATGGAAACTACATGTTGAGAATTGGCATGATGAACCCGGAGCACTTGCCAGACCTAATAGACGGATTAATAAGTATTATGAAAAACACGAGTAGAATATACAAATTCCTCCATATACCACTACAATCCGGCAGCGATAGAATTCTAAAACTCATGGGGAGAAAATACACTGTTGACTTCTATAGAGCAATAGTTAAAGAAATAAAAGAAAAAATACCAGGTGTAAGCATAGCTACAGACATTATCGTAGGACATCCAGGTGAAACAGAAGAAGACTTTGAACAAACGCTCCAAGTAATTAGAGAGCTAGAATTTGAAAGAGTACACTTAGCAAGCTATAGTATGAGGCCGCTAACACTCTCTGCTTCGATGACTCAACTACCTACAAGTGTAAAGAAAGAGAGAGTTAAGAAAGCACTAGACGTAATCGAAGAAGTAGGCTTGAAAATAAGAGAGAAATACCTTGGAAAAACAGTAGAAGTATTTGTAACTGAAAAAACTAATACTTGGATTGGCCGTCTAGACAACTATATCCCAGTAGTTATCAAGAACAGTAGTGGATTAGACTATGGAGTTAAAACCAGGGTTTACATAGATGAAATAACGTTTTTTGATTTACGGGGTGTAGTAGTAGATAGTAGTGTCTAAGTAGTTATCCCTTTGATTTTACCTAGAAACTTCTCGTTTTTAGCAAGTATGAAGAGGGTATATCCTGGAAGTAATTGTACATCTCCACTTATAGGTTGGAGTTCTTTTCCATCATGTAGTAGTAGTGGATATGCTTCATCTTCTTCTAAACGATGCTCGGTTAAATAGGTTCCAGCACTAATATCGTTTTCACCAATAGTGACAACGTATAATTTGTATTCATTAAGTGGATATGGTAGTTCAGCAACAATTCTTGGAGTGGTGAGAGATGTAAGTATTTGTTTAATTATACCACCAATTAGTGAAGGCCTTACGAGCGGTGTTCCCAACTCTAGGTTTTTAACTAGTTCAGCTACTTTTGGATCTTTAAATACACCAATTCTTACTGGAATCTTGTATTGCTTGGCAATAGCTAGTACTAGGAAGTTGACTTCATCTTTACTTGTAAGTGCTAGAACAGCGTTTATTTCCCTCATGTTTATATCTTCATATACACTGGTATCACTAGCATCGCCTTCAATAACTAGGATATCACCCAATCTTTCGAGCTCTTGTCTCCGCTTGGGGTCCGACTCTATAACTATAACTTGGTCGACTATTTCACGTATAACGGGGTCTCTCAGCAACAATACAGTTGTTCCACCACCACCAGCAATGAGAATTCTTAGTTTCATATAAACCCCCTATTGTCAGAATACACCATTAATTCTAAGATTACAAATACTCTGTAAAATATTTTGAAATACAGCCTAGTAGAACCCATTTTGATTAATTAGGGAGTGGAGGAGACGCGGGCCCGCCGGGATTCGAACCCGGGTCCTCCGGCTATCCTCGCACCGGCCTCTAGCTTAGAAGGCCGGCGCCCTGTCCTGGCTAGGCGACGGGCCCATTTCTATTCCTAAATATGGTTCTGGGTGATTTATATCTTACTGCCTAGTTCAATCATTAATTTAGTCTAGGGTTTAAAAAACATGGTTTTTGCGGACTTATTTGTTTTCTCTACAAATTGTTTTTTCTAGTGCTTCTAGTACTATTTTTTTGTCTATTGGTTGTTGTGACTTGTATACTACGTGGTCTGGTTTACCTCCTCCCTTGTATCCGTGTGGAGCTAGGTATTGTCCTAGTTTTCTCAAGTCTATGTTTAACGACTTGTTTTTCTCTGGGTCTATTGATGCTTCAACAGTGTTTTCAATTATTAGTACTAGTAGTTTTTTCTGTTTGAATACTAGTTCATTGATTATTTTCTCCGATAATTTCTCGTCTCGACTTGGTAATTCAACTATTACTGTTTCTACACCACATATATTCATGGTTTCTCTCATTGCTTGTTCAATTACGAGTTTTCCTATGAGTTCTCTATACTTGTTGACAACAGTGTTTAATTCATTGTAGTCGCTTACTAGTTTTTTAACGGCTGCGACAACGTCTTGGCTTCTAGCTTCAATTGTAGCGAGTACAGTGTTCTTTTCTTCTTCGAGTTTGTTTATATACTCTACTAGTTTAGTGCCGGCTATGAATTCTAGTCTTACAACTCCATCTTGTATTCTCTCTGCATTAATGATCTTTATACCTCCGACCTCAGATGTATTGTATAAGTGTGTTCCAAAACACGCTTGTGCATCCCACCCTGGTATTTCAACTATTCTGAGTTTCTCAGCGTAGATTGCTCCTCCCTGGTGGATTTTAATACCATATTTCTCTTCTGCTTCAAATCTATCGAGGTAGTGGAATTTCAAGTCTATTCTACTATTTACTATTTCGTTTGCAACACGCTCTATTTCCTTTACGAGTTCTGGTGTTAGTGGTTTGTGGTGTGTAATATCCAATCTGGCTTTTTCAAGTGTTTTCTCTGCACCAGCTTGCCAGACGTGGTCTCCGAGAACTCTTCTAGCAGCTGCTAGTACAATGTGTGTTGCAGTATGGTGTTTCATTAGTGTATATCTTCTATTCCAGTCTATTTCAACTACTACCAAGTCGCCTGGTTTAAATACTGGTTCCCGGTCTAATACGTGTACAATGACGTCTCCTACTTTGCCAACATATGTTAACTTGTATTCTTCACCGTTGAATCTAATTACTCCTACATCATGGTCTTGTCCTCCAGCCCATGGATACGCGATTGTTTTATCTAAGACCACGTATTTACCAAGTACTCCTAGAACACTGGCTTCTATCTTGGTTAGATATGGGTTTTCATGGAAGACTCGTCTAGTGGGGTTGAAGCTCGATGCCCATTTAGCAATTTCTCCAGGGAATTCGTGTTCTTTTGTTTTAACTAGTTGGCTAGGTGATGCGTGTCTACTGGCTATCATTGAATAGAAGTCTTTTGGTACTTCAACGGTTATTCCTAGTTGGCTAGCTCTTTCAGCTATGAATTCTGGTGGTATTCCATGTGAGTCGTATAGTTCTACTAGGTCTTCTACAGTAAGGCTCTTCTTTTTCTTTACTACTTTCTCGGCTATTTCTACGCCTCTCAAGACATTGTTTATAAACTTGTTTACTTCTGTGAGAGCAACGTCTAATATGTAGTCTCTGTGGGCTTCGAATTTACCATATATGTAGTCGTTTCTCCAATACTTGATTTGTCTATCAAATAATTCAGCTACAATATCTGGTAGTTTACTGTATTCTATGCGTAGTTTAACGAGGTTTCTAAATAGTCTTCTTAAAACAAGTCTTGCTAAATAGCCCTCGCCTGTGTTTGATGGTACTATGCCGTCAGAGAGCATTAGTGAGAGTGTTCTCACATGATCCAATATACTATACAAGTATACAGAGTCAACTAGTTGTTTTACATATTCGCCGAAGCCGGCGTTATTGACTTCTCTAATATACTCGTCTATACCACCTATCTCTTTGTCGCTGAGGAGGTAGACAACTCTCTTTAATACATCGTAGGGTGGTTCTTCTACTCCAAGTATATCACGGTATTCTCTCACCAAGTCTCCATATATAGCGTGGAAGCCCGTTGGTGATTTCTGGGTTAACCAGGCTATTCTCTCTATACCATATCCACAATCTACTACGAGTACTGGTGTTGGAACGTATTTTCCATCTACTACTTTATAAGCCATGTGAACAAGTGTAGCAACCTCCATGCCGTCAACTAGTACTTCTGGTGCCGGGCCAGCATTTCCCCCACCCTCCCACCAGCCTTCTTTAAAGACAATGTCGTCTAGGTTTAATCCTATTTCCTTTGTGAAGAACTCGATTGTATTGTCTAGTATTCCCTCAGACCAGTATATAAACTTCCCTGGTTTATTGAAAGCGTGCATTCCACCCATTTCAAAACTAGATAAGTGTCTACCAAACGTCAATCCGACGTTATCTATATCTGTGAGACGGATTGAAGGCTGGATAATAACTAGTGGATTGTATGGGGGTTCTGCAAGCCCCTCTGTTGCTTCAGGTTGAAATACTACTATTGAAGCAATAGTTAAATACAAGTCGTTCCGCCACTTTGCCAGTACAGGGTAGGGGTCTATGACGCCGTGGCCTTTACGCTTGAGGAAATCAATGAATTTCTCTCTTACTTCTCTCAAACTAAGTGGTTTAACCCCCTTGTAGTCTTTGTATAGAAACTCGTATTTACTACACGGTCTATCTGGACAAGTATCTCTCGGTATTCTACTCCAGAAGAATTCTCCACATTTTTTACACTGGTATCTTTGATAACCATATTGTCTACTCAAATACTCGTAGTTAACACCAAATTCTCTCTCCACATTGTCCACCATTATACAGCTATAAGTATTTCTAGAAGAGTAATATTTTTATCTTCTACTCTACTAGCTACTAGAATGTTGTAGGGTAGGCTATTATACTTTTACACGCTGTAAAAACAAAGTGTTTCTCTCAACAAAATACTTTGTTGATTATATGTTAGCCGAATAGTGCTGAGAATCCTTCTGCTAGTGCTTCTTCGCTTACTGCTTGTTCTTCTTCTTTCTTCTCCTCTTCCTTCTTCTCTTCTTTTGGTTGTTCAGCGGCTGCTGGAGCGGCTTGTACTGGGGCAGCTGCTACTGGAGCGGCTAGTGCTTGCTCTAATACTTTTGCAATGTCGATGTTCTTTATTGCTGCTACTAGTGATTTTACACGTACTTCGTCGACTGCAATACCAGCTGATTCAAGTACTTTCTTTAGGTTTTCTTCATTTATTTCTTTTCCAGCTTTGTAAAGCAATAGTGTTGCATATACGTACTCGATATTAACCACCCCATTTAATCCTAGTCTTCTAAGGTTTAAATGTAGATAAGGGCTTTTAAAGTTGTAGTTGTAGTTTTTACTTATAGAACTCTTTATTTCCAAGTCGCTGGAGACTCATGTATTTCTACTTATAGTTTTAGCTACTCTAATAAGATATTCTTTGAAGAATTCTTCTGCGTATTGAAGTAAATTCATGTCGACGTTTTCAATTGTATCTGTATACCAGTGGTAGTTAGCTATTCTTCCCTTTTCATCTTTACCTAGAAAAGCAATTGCATTAAAACCAGCCGCCATTACAGCCAGCGCATCTGTAGGTAAAAGTAGATTTTTCATTTTCTGCACTCTCCCATCATTCTTTTTCCGCATTTCCTCGGCTATTTCAAGAAGTATCTTTCCAGCTTTTCTATAAAAGACTATTCCCTCGCCTTCGAGAAACGTGATCTTTCCAGCTCCCAAATTATCTAGAATTATGAATTGTGTATCTCTCGGGAGGATTTTAGAGTATGTTTTTATAAAGTGTTTCATACCTCTTACTCCAGCTTCTTCACTACCTGTAAATAGAAATACAATATCTACGTTTTCAGGGAATTCACTTCTATGATTTGCAAAATACTCGGCTAATGCAAGTGTTAGAGCAACTCCACTACCATTATCATTAGCACCTTGAACGTATCTACCAGTTACCTCGCAGAAAAACATTAAAACAGTAATAATAGCTGTAGCGACAAGGCCAGCTCGTAGAAAAACCTCTGCAATTGAATGAATATTGAATACACTGAGTAATATTCCAATTGGAACCATTAGAAAACATGCAAAGATAGCCTTGGATACTACACCCAAGTAGTCTACGAGTTTTGGATGAAATAGTATACTCGCTCTTTGAGTATCGTAATGAGCTGAAACAATAATCAATTTCTTCCCGCTATCATTGAACCTGGTGAAAACATTTTGAGATTGATATCTCGGCATAAAGCTTGTCTCTATGGGGACTCCACTCACTTCTAGTAGAAAGAGTGATAATCCAAGTATACTTAGAAGTAGAGCTAATATATTGAATAAACCACCGTATTTTAATGAAATAGATGCAGAGAAACATAGGAGAACAGCTACTTGTAGTGGTAGTAAGTAGAGATTATCTCTTGTAGTTTTAAAACCCTGCCATTCTACATTGTAGCCCATACGTTTAAGCTCTCTTGCAATATACTCAGCAGCTTTCCTCTCGCCTTCAGTACCAGGTCCTCGGGGCCCTATTTTAACCAATTCCTCTAGGTATTCCCGAGCAGTCTTCAAGCGAAAAATAACCTCTTGACACTACTATAATAACTTATCTAGCCATCTACTTATAACTACTATAACCATTTACAAACCGGGTTTTTGAGTTAAAGTATCTACACGGTATACTAGAATGTAGAAGCTTTATAGGTAGATAGAGAAACTACTTGAAATGTAAAAATACTTTGTTGATTATATGTTAGCCGAATAGTGCTGAGAATCCTTCTGCTAGTGCTTCTTCGCTTACTGCTTGTTCTTCTTCTTTCTTCTCCTCTTCCTTCTTCTCTTCTTTCTTTTCTACTTTTGTCGGTGTTTGTTGAACTGGTAGTTTTACTTCTAATCCAAGGTCTGGAGCGTATTTTGATATTTCTACTGCTAATGCTAGTGCTTTTAATTGTGCTGTGCGTAATACGTATTCTGCTGTTTCTGGTGTTATAAAGCCTGCTTCTGCAGCCAGTGCTAGTGCTTGGCGGTGTGCTTTTACTAATACAATGTTTAATACTGGTGGTTCTGGTATTACTAGTTCAACAGCTAGTTTCAATCCATCTAGTGCTGCTGTCTTAATCATTTCTTCGTATTCAGCTATGTTTAATACTAGTTTATCGCCGGGTATAATTAAGTGGCCGTCACGACCACACTTTATTTTAACTCTTATTTCTTTTAGTGCTAATCCGAGTTTCTGTAGTAGTGATGCTAGATCAGCCGATATCTTGTCTCCTGGTTTAGCAACTACTGTGTCTTTTGCAACGTATATTACGTTGCCTTGTACTTTCGTCTGTATTTTCAATCTACCAAACACGCTGAGCATTGGACCGGCTGGTATACCAGTGTTACCTTCGGGAATAACTATTTCTTTATCTACTACTTCGCCGGGGCTGTAGTAGTCATTAGTTACAAAGTTTCTCACAATATCAGCTATTTCAAATACATTTCGGTCTGTAAATATCAGCATTATTTGGCCAGTCATGTAGGGTTCGAGTTCTTTAACTGGAATACCAGCTTCTCCAAGTGCTTTTAATGCGACTTTTGGTTTAACTACTCTTAATACAGCTATTTTATCTAGTTTTTTACGTAGCATTTGAATGTGTTTTGCTGGTATACCAGTTAAATCTACTACTAGGAAAACAGGGTATTTCTCGGCTAGTTCTCGTATTTCACTGGCTATTTTAAGCTTCCACTCTGGTAGTTTGTGTCTTGTTTTAAGCATACTCATTTAATTCACCTCTAAAGCGCGAGTTCTACGGGTATACCCATAGTTGTCTTAAAGACGAGTTTACCAATATTTGCTGTTCTAGACGGGAGTTTTGACTCTACAGCTGATAAGACAGCTAGGGCGTTTTCTGCAAGGTCTTCGGGCTTCATATCCTCGGTTCCAATGGCCGTCATTAATATTGGTTGATCCTTTATTTTAACCAATACAGAGTTCTTATACCTCTCTATTAGAGATTTTAATGCACCACCCGATGGAACTGGCACTGGCATTTTACCACGTGGACCGAGTGCTGGACCAAGTACTCTACCAGCAACACCCATTAAGTCGGCTTTAACTAACACCCAGTCGCATTCAGAAGCTATTTTCTTAGCTTGTTTCTTGTTTAATTCACGTAGCTCATTACTCGTTATTACTTTGTAAGCTCCAGCTTCTTTAGCTACCTCGGCTAGGTCTGGGTCTACGACTACACATACTTTTGCTTCTTTACCTCTACCTTTAGGTAAGTTTACTACTTCTCTGATTTTTACTTGCTGGCTCTTTAAGTCTATATCTCGTAGAACAATTATTAATTCAACACTTTGTTTAAAGTTTCGTCCTTTACCTAGTTCTATTGCTTTTGCAATGTGTTGAGTTAATACTTCTCTACTTGGAAGAGACATTTAAACCACCTATTTCTCCCACTCCTCTTGGTATTTTGAAAGAATTTCATCGTAAACTCCTTGTTCTACTAGTTTAGTTACTTCTTTGGGGTCTTTGCCCTCAACTGTAACGCCTATTGCTCTAGCAGTTCCCAAAATAGTTTTAACAGCTGCTTTTAATGTCTTAGCAGTTAACTGGTCTTTCTTCATAATAGCTATTTTAACAATGTCTTCGAATTTAACATCGCCTATTTTCTTGTGAGCTGGGTCTCCAGATGGTTCTTTTGCGCCAGCGGCTTTCATTAGTAATGCTGTTGTTGTCGGTATACCCACTCTTACCTCGTATTTACGTGTATCAGTATCTATTTCTATTTCAACTGGGACTGGTAGCCCCTCGTAGTCTTTTGTCAACTCGTTTATTTTGTTTACTACTTCTACTACGTTTAACTTGTATGGTGATAGAGTTGGGCCTATTGGTGGGCCCGGCGTTGCCTTTCCTCCTTCAACTATGAATTTCAGCGTTTTCTTTACCATTTCCTAACCACCCTTTTTCACATAATTTATTGGTATTGTTACGGGTATTGAAAAAGTAGCCTCTAATAGATTAACTGTAAGGATATTTTTACTTTTATCTATTGATACCACGCGGGCTTTCATACCCCTAAAAGGCCCACGTGTAATCTCTACGACGTCTCCCACGTTAATCTCCTCGAGTATTTCACGTGGTTTTATCGTTCCAATAAGTTCGCTTAAAGCTATTTTTAAAATTCTCTGTGTTGAAGCATATTTGATATTTGATAGAAGTCTATATAGCTCGGTTGGATTACTTGTTTCAACAAATACGTATCCTCGAACTCCAGGAGCAACTAGTATTGATTTAACACCCGTGGATTCTCCTTTACTCAGAGCTTCAAGTATTCTCCTCTCTACAATTAAGGCTACATCTAGTTCTCTCCCAGCTGTTGTTTTCACAGCGTAGATACTAGTTGCTTCTTTACTCTCAGAGCTCATGTTATTCAACCCGTAAATGGAAATAGAATAGTATAGAATATCAAGCGTATTACAAAAGCTATTAAACCAATAAGCATGAAGCCTAGAAGTGTGATTTTAAGTAGAGTCATATACTCTTCTCTATCTGGCTTACTAGCTATTTGAAATATCTTTTTCCAAGCATCAATCAACTCTCTTAAATTCATTTACAACACACCTAGTCTTCTTGTGGAAGCACTTTATCTAGGTATTCTAAGTGGTTAAAAGGCTTTAAATCCCTATAATCTTGGCCTGTACCAATAAAAACTATTGGTTTTTTCAACACGTAGACAAGAGATATTGGTACACCACCTTCTTCATATGCATCATATTTTGTCACAATAAATCCATCTACTCCCACGGCATCATTGAAAAACCTTGCTTGTTCAATAGCGTCGTTTCCGGTTAACGCGTCTACAACGAGTAGTTTAAGGTCTGGTTTTACCACCTTCATTATCTTTCTCAACTCGTTTACTAAGTCTACATCAGTGTGCATTCTACCAGCAGTATCAATTAATACAACGTCAAAACCCCTGTTTTGAGCATAGGATATTCCATCATATGCTACAGAAGCGGGGTCTGCGCCATATTTACCCATAAATACAGGAATTCCAGTTTTCTCCGAGTGTTTCTTTAACTGTTCTTGTGCAGCTGCTCTAAAAGTGTCAGCTGCAATCATTAATGGTCTATGCCCGTGTTCACGTAGATATACAGCTACTTTTGCAATACTTGTTGTTTTACCTACACCGTTTACTCCCATAAAGACTATTTTTAGTGGTTTTCTCGTCTTGGCTAGTTCTAATATATCTATTCTCCCAGCGCTCTCAAAGTAGCTAGATATTATTTCTCGTAGTGTTTTAACAAGGGTTTTCTTGTCTCGTATTTTCTTTTCCTCGATTAACTCTTTGATTTTATTAGCAATGTCTTCTGCTGCTTCAAAAGCCACATCTCTACTTATTAATTCTAGTTTAAATTCTTCGAGGGCTTCATAGAGTTTTTCTTTTGGTATGAGGAGAGTAGTAGCTGTATCTACTACGGAGTCTATAAACTTCTTAAATGATTCACGTAACTTACCTAGTTTAGATAGCAATTTCTACACTCTTACTGGGTTTCTTGTTGCATTTGTGTCTGGAATACTTGGCTTAGTATTCTCTGTATGCTTGTGTATTCCTCGGCGAGAAGTCTACGTCTTGATTGAATATCGTTAATTGTTTTTTCGAGTCCTTGAAGCCTCTTAGATAGTATTTCGAGTGCTTTTTCCTTATTGGTTTTTAAGTAGAAGCCTGAACCCAGATTGACTATTAAACTGCTACTCCAGTTTTCAGCTATTGTTGCCGGGATCATAACACTGGATAATCTGTCGAGTACTATGTATCCACTACTTGGTTTTTCATCTAGGTTTTTCAATGTATCTATTGCTAATTGGAGCTCTCTATAGTGTGATAGATAAGTATTGAGTGTAGCGTCGAGTACTTCAATACTTTGTCTTAGTTCTTCTGCTCTAGCTAGTAGTTCTTCGAGTGTTACTACTTGTTTCTCTCCTTGATTGCTTTGCTCACTGCTCATTGTTTAACTAGCCTCTCTACTCTCAATATGTGTAGTATTCTTGGACTTGTTGCTTCTTCGGGTGGAATTACTTCTACTTTCTCTATTTTGATATGGTATCTCTTGAGTTTATGTCTACTTCCTAGAACCGAGTATACTTTTTCTAGTGCGTCTTTCTCTGAGAGAGCTCTAACTTCTTGTGTGAAATTCTGCCATGTGGGGTATCTATCGTGGCTTATTAACATACGCCCGGTTATTCTATATATTTTTACTTCTCCACTCATTCTCCACCACCACTAAACCCGGTTTTTACTCTAAGCACCTCTGGACCTGTAGTATTACCACCTACAACAACTCCTTTATTATTTGCTATTATCCCGCTTTTAACATATGGTACTCCGCCATTTATAGTAGCGTATTCTACAGATACTTTTGCTATGGTTTTCAATATCTTTAAGTCGTCTTCACTTGCATCAGGGTGTATTACTCCACCATTATCGTTTATTACAGCTACACTGCCTGGTACATCTAGGTTTACTAAGCGGGCTTTGTAGAATTCAACTCCGAGAATACTTGAAAGTCTTTTGACTTCTTCGTCTTCTAGGAGGGGGCTTGCTATACACGCGTGGTTGTTGCACAATATGAGGTTTCCAAGTGCTGTATATCTACTATTAGATACAACTACTTCGAGGTCTACTCCATTCTCTCTAATCTCTCTCTTTATATGTTCTAATTCTTCGTCGAAAATGATGTGGGGAAGTATAATTGCATAGTTGTTTCCAGCAATAAATACACCGTTGAGTATTGTACCAGCGATTTTTGCTATTATGGGGGTAACTTGGAGAACACTATTCATTTCTCTAATATCGTCTTCGCCTATTCCAGGTGGGAGAATAAGCACTTTGTCATTTGCATAAGCGTAAATACCAATATTAGGGTTTCCGAAAAAACTCATACGTGTTATTTCAACCATGAGTAAACACCCAGAGTTTACCTGCGGGAAGCCCTGCTGGGTCTAACTAAAAATGCTTTAACTACTCTTTCTTCTTTGTCAAATCTAACTTCAACTACTACTCTTCTAGGTGGTTTTTCACGTCCACGAGACCATACATAGTTGTTTATAGCTGGATCAATAATTATCTTCTCTGCTCCTTTATAGTGGCGTGCTAGGTATTTTCTTATAAGTCTTATTGCTCTATCAGCTCTATTGGCTCTTCTACCAAAATACACTCTCTTTAATGGAATAATGTGGATTGATTTCTCAATGCTTTTCTGCTCACTCATAACTCACCACCTAGATGTTCTTTAACTTGGATCTTCTCCAGTGTCTGAGCCTGAATGAACGTCTAACTCTCAACCTGGTTTTCAATGATACCCATATGGGAATTGGTTTATTACTATTGTGAGCGGCTGCAAGTCTTAATTTCCTAGCTACGTGTTTATTTCTAGCCATATAAATCCCCCACTACTTCCTCTTAAATGTAATCTTTGTTTCACGTTTTGTCTGCTCATATAGTTCAGATAACAACCTCTTTAAAAAATCATCTGTTACGGGGATAGGTATTCTCCTCTGTTGGGCTAGAATTATTAATTGTTCTTCGAGAGCTGTAGCTAATTCGGGTTTAACTAGTCTTAAATTATTTAATCTCTCTCTTGCTTCGGGTGTGAGTATCTGTCTTAGTATTGCCTCTATTTGTGCTCTTCTAGCTTGTTCTTCCTCCATTCTACGTTTTAACTCTGCTAGTTTACGTGCTTTAAGAGCTTCTAGTTCTTCGTCGCTATAACCAGTGTATTCTTCACCGTTCATGTACTACCACTTGGAGCGCCAAGTATTTTTACACGGAGAGATGCTGGTAGGTATTTTGCTAGTTCTGGGTTTTCACTAGCTGTTTCTAATGCTACTTCTAGTGCTATTCTATCTAGTAGTGCTCTACCCTGTGGTGTTAATACTCTACCTCTTCTTGTTTTTCTAACTAGTTGTGCTTGTTCTAGTTGTTGTAGTATTTTTCTAATAGCGTTTCCTGGAGCGCGATATGTTCTCTCTGGTCTAACACCACGTCTTTTTCTACCACCATACTCTCTTCTAAACTCGGTTAGCCCCATTGGTTCTCCTGCTTTATAGAGTTTTCTCAGTATACTAGCTGCTCTATAATACCACCAATTGGGGTCTTCTGGTGGCTTTTCTTTGAAACACCCTGTTTTGACAAATGTTGCCCAGTGTGGTGGTTTAACTTCTGGTACGTTTTCCTTTAGATACTGTGCTAGTTTCGCTATTAATTTATCTGCTGGTACTTCTAAAGCTGTAACCATTAATCAACACCAAATTTGTTAACTTGACTAATCATTGATTTTTAGGTTATTTTTCCTTTATAAGCATGATTGTAAAGCCTCTTACTTCGTATACACGTGAATTTGTTCGTTCAGCTATTTCTCTAGCTATAGCGTCTATGTCGTCACTATATGTTTTCCTAAATGATTTTAAAACACGTATTTTTACAACACCGTGTTTTTCCAGTCTTGTTTTAACTTCGTTTATAAACGCGTCTGTTAATCCATTTTTACCTAGTTGCACGTCTACTTTACCAGCTACTCTCTCTTTGATTTTTTCTTTGAGGTCTTTATCATAAATCTCCTTGTCCACCCGCAAAGGAGACACCTATATACTACTCTTGAACCCCTACCCTCACTCTTAATTCTAACACTCAGTGTTAAACCGGGTATTAGTGGTACATAACACTTTCTGCAATAGCTTCTTTTATACTTTCTAGGTATTTTCACTCTTGCCTTGCCAGCTATTCTAACTGCTATTTCTACATATCTCCTCGCTAATTCAACGTCTCCACGGTGGAGTCTATCAAATGCTTGTTTAAACAATATTTCTATTCTCTCTCTTGCAATATTCTTCAATAGTTTTTCACGATTGCTCATTTCTCCTCCACTAAAAACTACATTGATTAAAAGGTGTTATAGATTATAGTGTTGTGGTTATAGAGGAATAAGATTATGAGTAGAAAACTAGTATTAATACTACTAGAGGCCTCACTAGAAACAGTTCCAGCATCAATAGCAAACCACCCAGCAGTAGTTAAAACAGCTAGTAGACGTGGTAAAAAACCAACAGAGATACTACTAGATAAGAGTATACACTATCATGCAATGAAGAAACTACCAAGAGCAGAAAAGCGCGGTAGACCAGACATCGTCCACATAGCACTACTAGAAGCACTTGAAAGCCCCTTAAATAAAACTGGTGGTTTATCCACATATATCTATACTATTGAAGGACACGCTGTATTCATAGATCCATCTACGAGAATACCGAGAAACTACAATAGATTTGTAGGGTTAATGGAGCAATTATTTAAAGAAGGTAGAGTACCGCCAGGTAGTGATAAACCACTATTATACCTTAAAACCATTAAACTAGAAGATTTAATAAAAGAATCAATGAGTAAAGGACTAATACTACTAAGCGAAGAATGCGAATACAAACCAGTATACAGTGTTGTAGAAGAAGCAATTAGAGATAAACTAGCAATTGGTATAGGAGGATTTCCACATGGAGACTTCGAAGAAGAAACAAAGAAACAGGCTGTTAAATGCTACTCTATATATAGAGAGCCTCTATCAACCCATATTGTTGTATCCAGAGTAATCGCTTCAGCTGAGAGAATACTGGGCATCATAGAACTATAAATATTCAAGTAGAGTTTAGAATTCAAAAATACCCGTGAACTTTTAGCTAGACACTTCAATGACGGTTTTTAACCAACCGATTAATGATAAGGGAAGAGAGGCGTGTTTTATGCAAGAGACAACTCTACATCTACGAGACCCTCTAGACGTTTATGCAGAGTGGAACAGACTCGACGTTAATGAAAACGCAAATAGATACCAGGGACCCGGTAGCTTTTTCGCATGGCTACTCGACGAGAAAATCAAAGAAGATGCCTACAATTTAATTCCAAACCACATACTAAGAGCACACATGGATGGATTAATATACATACATAAACTACCATACAGTGTGTGGCTTCCATATTGTACAGGACACAGTATTGCACGACTGCTTGAAAAAGGCTTGAAGACACCCACGGTTATCTCGAGGCCGGCTAGACACCTCGACACGCTCGTAGACCACATTGCAAACTACTTGATTACCATGCAACACTACTTCACCGGCGCACAGGCATTCTCCAGCGTCGAGTGGTATGCCGGGCCCTTCATACGCAACGATAAACCAGACGAGAAGCAGTTGAAGCAACAACTACAGAGGCTCCTCTTCAACCTCAACTACCCCACGAGAATCGGGCTACAGACACCATTCACCAACTTCACTATTACAATGAACGCCCCGAAGAAGATGCTAGAGGGAGACCACGCAGTCTATGGTGGTAGAGAAGCAGGAGTATTGGGTGAATACGAAGAAGAGGCGAAGAAATTCCTCAAGGCACTATTCCAGCTATACCTAGAAGGAGACGCCGTGGGACAACCCTTCACATTCCCCATACCAACACTAATGGTTACCGCCTCCTGGATATGGGAAGACCCGGAGCTACACGAACTGGTATTCAGAGTAGCCGCCAAGCGTGGAAGCTTCTACTGGCTGAACACCAGGGTCGTCGACCCAGACGCCAGCTTCGCCATGTGTTGCAGGCTTAATGTGGATAAAAATGAATTATTGTATGCCTTCAACGGCTCTAAGTTCAAGTTGTCTATGAGTAAGAGGGATGTTGAAGAAGCCCGTGAGGAATACTGGAAGCAAATCGAGAAACAACGCTTCGGTGGTCTCTGGGCTATGCCCGACATCACTGGCTCGGTCAACGTTGTTGATATTAATTTGCCGAGGATTGCTCTAGAAGCCCAGAGGGAGGAGTCTAGGTTCTGGGAGCTCTATGATCAGAGGTTGAAGCTGGTGAGAGAAGCTGTTGACTGGCAAAGGGAGAGATACATTAAGCTCATGAAGCAGTATCCAAACTTCTACGCCATGATACTAGAATACATGCATGAATTCCCCTCTAGCCACTTCAACACAATTGGAATAATCGGGCTCCCCGAAGCAGCCGCCATCCTCATGCAGGAGCCAAAGCTATGGCTCGACGGCGCCAGGAAAGACTGGCTCAGGGCGGCAGAGCTAATGAGGAGAATGGTTGAATTCGCCACGAGCCGTGCGAGAGAGTGGATGATGGAGACTGGTACGCCGTGGAATGTAGAAGAAGTACCAGGCGAATCAGCGGCTCCAAAGCTGGCTCTTAGAGATATGAAGCTGTATCCAGAGCTAGCTGAATACCTGCCAGCTGAGCCACTATACAGCACTAGCGTCGCACCATACTATGCAGAAATGGAGCTCCCAGACAGGATTGAAGTGGAGCAGAGAGTTCAGAAATACTTCACGGGTGGCGTCATGATGCACTTATTCCTCGCCGAGGAGCCTGATCCAGAAGCCCTCGCCAAACTAGCAAAGAGGATAATGGAGACCGATATAGTCTACTGGAGCTTCACGCCAGCTATAACCCACTGTAACAACTGCGACTCTACCTTTACAGGGCTCTACAGGGCATGCCCTAGGTGCGGAAGTGAAAACATTGATGTCTGGAGCAGGATTATCGGCTACTACCGCCCACTCAGAAACTGGAATCCATACCGCAGGAGAGAGTTCTGGCAGAGACAACACTATAAATTCTAAACTGTTTTTCCCTACTCCGCCTTCTGCTTCCACGTGGAGGATTCACTATGCGTTTATATACAGCTGGCTGGAAGAGCGTCTCACTTGTCGATGTTGTAGAACACCCGACGTTTACTCTCTGGCTTTGCGGCTGTAATCTCCAGTGTCCATTCTGCCACAACTGGCGGATTGCAGAACGAGACTCTAAGCTGTGTAGGTGGATCGAGGTAGACACAATACTAGAGGAAGTTGAAGCCAGCAAGTTCCTCGTAGACTACCTACACGTTACTGGTGGAGAACCCCTAATACAATACACTAGTGTAAAAGAATTATTTGAGAAAACACGTCGAATAGGGCTTGCTACAAGTTTAAACTCTAATTTAACAACGCCTCTACACTACTTAAAACACATTGTAGAACCGGGACTGGTAGACCACGTGGCAACAGACTTTAAAATACCACCAGGCTTCTTATACGGTCTACCCGAAAAGGCATCTATGGTTTTATGGAGAAACTTCGTAGAATCCCTTAAATACCTAGGGAGTAAAGGCGTAGAATTAGAGCTTAGAATACCAGTCTATAAAGAGCTAGCTCCCAGCATACTAGAGAAATACCTTGATGAAATAATATCGTATTTAAACCCAGATAAAACAACAGTGGTCTTTAATCCACTAATAGGAGAGCCGTTCACAAACCCAAGGGATCCAGCGTGGTGTAGAAAACACTGTATTGTAGACGATGAACAAGTGAAAAAACTTACCAGTGTTTTCAACGAGAAGGGGTTTAATAAAATAATAGTTAAATCCATATCGGGGTTTACACGTTGAAGTATCTACCAAGTGTTAAACTATTATATTATCTCCCAGACGCCGAGAGAATTATTGCTACTAGTGCAAAAGCAACGCTTTCACCAAGAGACTTTAATAGTATAAACGAGAAAATGAGCAGGGAAGACATTGAAAACTGGCTTAGAGAGCTGGTTGTAAGAGGTCATGGTAGCCCATTAGAACACAGCATCTATGTCTTCGAGGTAACTTGTAGCCGGGTTTGTAGCCACCAGCTGGTTAGACACCGCCACGCCAGCTACACACAGTTGAGTCAGAGATATAGTGATAAATACCTGAAGAGCCTCGTGGAAGAAGCATCTAGACTACTAGGTAGAAACCCGCCAGCTACATTTGGAGAAACAGCCCTGCTACTAGAAGAAGTAGTTAAAAGCAACCTCGTATTCAACCAGCTACTAGAGCTTGTTTCACAGGCTTTCATTATACCACCAGTAATCGTAGAGAACAGGAATGAGGACTTTCTCAAAGGCCTACTAGCGTCTACAGCTGAATACTACAAAGCGCTCGCTAACGGGATATCCTATGAAGACGCCAGATACCTCCTACCACAAGCCGTGAAGACGAGAATTATTGTCTCTATGAACGCTCGTGAGCTAGTAGAGGTCTTCCTCCCATTGAGAATGTGTAGCCGTGCACAATGGGAGATACGATTTATAGCGTGGGAGCTTTGGAGACAGCTTGTATCAGTCCACCCCGGGATATTCAAATACACGGGTCCAAGATGCGTGCTCGCCGAAAACAGGAGTAGAAGCCAGCCCTGCACACTAAACGAGTTCCTAGAGGACAGGTGCGAGTTTACAATTGAGAGATGTCCAGAGAAAACACCAAGACATAAAATACTTGAGTGTTTAAACACGGCTGGATCGATATAACGGGTAGACAGATACCAGTATACATTGTTTTTTTGTTTTTGTTTAAAAGGAATTCATATTTATACACTAGTGAGGTGGTTTATATTGATACTAAGCGATTGGGATATACGTGTCTACCTCGAAAAGAAATTACTGGTTATAGACCCACTCTACCCAGACACTGTTAGAGAAAATGGTGTTGACTTGAGGTTTGGTTATAGATTCTGTAGGTTTAAAGGAAACAATGTAGTAATAGATACAAAAACAATGAATGTACCAGAAGCACTTGAATGTATAGACATAGACGCTGAAAACGGGTTTCTAGTGAAACCATACGAACACGTATTAGCCACCACGCTCGAATGGGTCGAGCTACCACACGACCTAGTAGGACTAGTAAACCTGCGGAGTAGCTTCGCGAGGGCGGGACTATACATTCCACCAACAGTAATAGACGCTGGATTCAAGGGAAATGTAACCATCGAGCTGATTGGCGGTATGCATCCAGTTAGAGTATACCCAGAGCAGAGATTTCTACACGTTGTATTCTTGAGGACGAGTAGCCCGGTCTACAGGCCCTACCAGGGCAAATACCAGGGACAAGTCAATGTAACACCTCCAAAACCAGATTAAGGCGTTGGAAAAATGCCGCCGCCGGGATTTGAACCCGGGTCACGGGCTTTCCACGCCTCCCTACAGGGGCTCGAGAGGCCCGCATACTTGACCGGGCTATACTACGGCGGCATCTATATAAACTAGAATTCTAAGGGGTTTTTTAAGCATTGTCGTCTAGGTAGCAATTTAGATCAATTGGTAGGTCTGAATTGCCCAGTATAATACTATTACTGTCTGGATTGTAGAAGATGTTTACTGATCTGAACACGACGCCTGCACTTATAGCTCTATCTATGTATTTCTTTATTTCTCTGTCTACACTGCAATATAGTTTAAACCCAGTGCTAAATGGTACGCCGGCTATAAATACTACTATTCCACTCCCGCCACTCTCAACGTATTTTGCAAGTGCACTTAACTGTCTCCACCCGCGCTGTGTTGGTGCATCTGGATATCCAGCAAGCCCTCCCGGCAACTCCATTACAGCGCTTTTTAATTCAACGAGTACGAGTCTACCACTACAGTTAAAAGCATAATCTACTACTTCGCCGTTGAGTTTATAATTCCTCTTTACGAGTATACAGTTTTCTAGCCACGGTATATATCCTCGATGAACAGCTTCTACAAATGTTTTTTCCTGTAGACTAGTATCTACTAGGTATGCATACTGGTTTTTCTCGACTGCAATCAATCTATACTTTAATTTACTGGTCTTATTTGGTATACAGTATCCTCTCCTATTCTTGACTAGTATATTGGTTAATCTACCAGTATTGTTTAAATATACCAGTGAAGGCTTATTGTCTAATAATACTTCAACGATAAACCTTGATTTTCTCTCTTGAATAATACATTCAACTGGATTGACTGGGTTCAATAGTATCTGTGTATTCAATGTATTCACTCTCTACTCGTCTATGTTTAATTAAATTCTTTATTTCTCCTAGCCAGAGGATAAAGAGTAGTATTATTGATATTTGCCCTAAATCAGGGTATACTACTCCTCCTAGATCTGTTTTTTCAAGTATTACTAGTGGGAGTATAGTGATCTCATATTGAGGATTACATAAAACAGCCTTTGTTGAAACAATATATATGTAGGAATAATTGAAGAGTGTGAGTAGTAGCAATAGAAGTGTTAAAACATATTTAACTATTTTTCTCTTGGCATCAAAGAGTGCATATATGGTGACAACAACGACAACTATTATTGAAATGTATAGTGATAATATTGATGTAACACTACCTATATCGCAGAATACCTGATTTGGCAACTACTACACCGTGACTTCTCTAGTTTAATACTAGTTGATAGAATTATACATTAGGGGTTTTTAACGAGTTCGTTTAATACGAGATATGATATATATAGAGCTCTAGCTTTGTCTTCAAGGTATTTCAATATCAATTCTCTTTCTCTCTCCAGTATTTTCTTGTGTTCACGTATCTTTTTGAGTATAGTTAGTATAGTAGCATAGTTTACTCTCGGCTCTACACCTAGATTTACAGCTATTTCTTCTACACTCGTTAACCCGAGATTACTCTTTGATATTAGTGGTGTTACAGCAATTACTTGTTCTCTACTACTAGATATATGTGATGCTATTCTACGTAAATTAGCTTGTTTTACTTGTGAGAGTAGTGTATCAATGTCTTCAACTATTAACTTGTAGTCTTCATAGTAGACTTTATCCAATAAACTACTTTCAACTTCGAGTAGTGGTTGTGGTGGTTTAACTAGTGGTAGTGGTGGATAGATCTCCACGGAACCAGTAAACTTCTCTCCATCGTAGAATCCGTGAGCTGTAAGTAGTGATGGTGTGAGTGATTCTTCATCTAACACCTCGCTTACTACTACATATGCAAGTAGTTTTAAAGCTGGACTGGGCCGCGGTATTATGAGCTCTCTACCTTTAATAAAAGCTCTTATTTTACCCCTGGCTAGTATGTAGTCTACAACGCGTAGAGCATGGTTTCTAACTAGGTCCCAATCAAACTCTATTGTTACAAGTGTTGAATATGCTATATCATCTATTTCAGATATAATAATTCTATCTAGTTCGTCTGGATTATGGGTTTTAATAAACTCTCTTATTTTAAACCAGTCTAGTTTTTCAATTAACCCTGCTGCTTCTGGCTCGTGGAGTGCAAAATACTTGTATTCACCGATTTTTACAACATCGTATAGTATTGTGTGTAGTGGAATACCCATATACCTCCTCAACAATACAATAATGTATGCAAGTCCTAGTCTAATGAGCTCGGTGT
>DADP01000035.1 GCA_002495025.1 Desulfurococcaceae archaeon UBA285 | reverse complement strand
CAAGGAATAAGTCTCAAAGAAATTAGAACTCAGATACTCTCGCAGATATTAAACTCTAATAGTGGCAAAGATGTGAAAGAAATCTTGAGACAATATCTATCATTAAAAGGGCTATCTCTAATTGAATGATTTTATACCTATCATCATTACTCAGTAATTGCTAAGTAGAAAGAAACAAGTTCAATTCATTACACCCAGCGCAAGGAAAGTACTTCTCTACTTTTCATCTATAAAATTTATAATTAAATAACGTGATATCTTTATTTGCAGGGATCGATATGAATGATAACAGTAATGAAAAGTTTTTTAATATCGTTGTGAACCTTTTGAAGGAAATATTGAGTGAAGAACAAACGAATATAGAGAAAGCTTCAGATTTAATGGTTCAGGCACTGATGAATAATGGTTTTATTTACGTGTTTGGCACTGGACATTCCATGATGATGGCCATTGAAATGTTTTATAGAGCTGGAGGGCTTGTAAGGGTTTATCCAATACTTGACCTCTCGATTTCCGGGTTTAATGGTGCACTTAAAAGTACTCTACTCGAACGAGTATCTGGATATGCTGAATCATTATTGAAATCTATTAATCCTAAGCCGGGCTCAACACTGATCATAGTTTCAAATTCCGGTAAAAACGCTGTACCTGTGGAAATGGCTGTTAATGCAAAGAAATATAGTTTAAGCGTTATTGGAATTACTTCACTAGAATTCTCAAAACGCGTTCCCCCAGAAAACCCACTAGGTAAAAAACTCTACGAGGTTTCAGACGTAGTAATTGATAATAAAGTCCCTGAGGGAGATGCTGTTTACGAAGTACCAGAACTAGGGGTCAGAATAGCCCCTGTTTCAACTATTGTAAATTCGTTTATATTACAGCTCTTGAATATAAGAACAGTTGAAAAACTTCTTTCCAAGGGAGTGAAACCAGAAGTGTGGATTAGTGCAAATATCCCTGGCGGTATAGAGAGAAATAAAGAGTATCTATTAAAATATATTGATGCTATTAAACCACTATGAGATAAAAAACAATAGGCTGGCAATGATGTGTAGCACGGTGTCTTCTAGTAGTCAATTAAACCTAATTAAAGCAATTGGTAACAGAATAATGATTATTGAATCAGTTAGAAACTGGATTGAAGCTGTGAGATTAGCTGGTAGATTACTTGTTTTAGATGGTATTATAGAAGAAAGATATATTGATGCAATGATCAAAGTAGTAGAGGAATTAGGACCTTATGCTGTAATAGCACCAGGTGTAGCAATACCACATGCTAGACCCGAGGACGGTGCAAGAGAAACCGGATTAAGCTTGCTCATTGTTAAAAATGGCGTGAATTTTGGATCTCCAAATGACCCAGTGTATTTAGTAATTGGATTTGTTGCCAAGGATAAAACAAGCCATTTAGATATTCTAAGAGAACTTGCAGAATTACTTAGTACACCAGATATTGTAGATAAATTACGCAATATCTCTACCATTAACGAGGTCGTAAACGCAATAAAAACATGCTTACAAAGAGAACATCATAATTGAATTTGTTCTATTTTACCCATGATAAAAATATTTATATGTATCCCACTATTATTATACTCGGGGAATAACCTTGATTGTTGATATACTAGTTTGGATTGGTCAAAACATCCTCGGACAACCAGTAATATTATTAGGTCTAATAGCCCTCATAGGACTACTACTACAGAAAAAACCAATTGACGAACTAATTATAGGGACAACAAAAGTAATGATTGGAGTTGCAATGATGATCGCCGGCGCCGGTCTATTCGTACAAGAATTAGTTAACTTCCAAAACCTCATATATTCAGCTATAGGTGTCTCACCTAAGTATCCCGCAGGATATATACCGTTAGATAAAGTAATTGCAGATTATGGAAGCTATGCAGTTACTATTATGACAATAGCCTTCGTAATACACCTATTAATAGCCAGGTTTACAAAACTCAAGTTCATATATTTAACCGGCCACTTAATGTGGTGGGTTTCACTCACAGTTACAGCAACACTACTTACAATTAATCCAAAGATGTCTCCTGCTTTAATTATTGGTATTGGATCGATCGTTGTGGCCTTATATTGGAGTATTCAACCAGCATATATCCATGGTGCTATGAGAGCAGTAATGGGAGGTGATTAAATAGCCTTTGGACACACATCCTCTCTCGCTGCCTGGTTAGCATTCAAACTTGGTAAATATGTTGGAAAACCAGAAGAAAGCACTGAAGCTATAACTCTACCCAAGAGTTTATCATTCTTTAAAGATTACGCAGTAAGTACTGTTATTATTCTTGGCTTAGTAATGATTATTACTGTTATAATAGGGTATGGTATCAATCCAGGAGCTGTAGCACAACTAGCTGGACAAACAAACCCAATAATTTGGGCTCTACTTACTGGTGTAAGATTTGCGGTCTCCATAGTGGTTCTACTCACAGGAGTTAGAATGTTTATTGCTGAAATAGTTCCAGCTTTCAGAGGATTTGCAATGAAAATAGTACCAGGAGCTAGACCTGCTCTAGATTGTCCTGTAGTGTTTCCACAAGCTCCAACAGCTGTAATTATTGGCTTCATTAGTGGTTTAATAGTATTTCTAGTATTCATGGGTATATTCATAGCTACTGGTTTCGCCATTATAGTTCCTCCAATGATTATGTTATTCTTCCCAGGAGGAGCAGCTGCAGTATTTGGAAATAGAAGTGGAGGTTGGAAAGGAGCCATATTAGGAGGAGCGATAAACGGGGCAATTCTAGCTATTGGCCAAGCACTAACAATACCAGCACTAACATATGCGCCCGAGCTTGCTACACTGGCTGATCCAGACTGGTATGTTATAATATGGTTGCTAAAAGGAATATTATCTCCAATACTCGGTAGTTAATTTAAACTTTTTTAATCCAGCCTTTATCCATAAGAGCATTTTTTATCTTTTCTCTCATTTCATTTTTGTTGACAAGACTTTTTAATCCTATAACTACAGGTGCGGAACCACGTAATTCTGGTTCGTGTATAATAGAACATATAATAATGTCTGCACCACCAGCTTTAGCTGTTACTATTTCCGCTGTTTCAACTCGGGCAGGTATACCAAGTTCCTTAAGTACATCTTCTACAAACATTTTCATTATCAATGAGCTCCCTTGCCCAACACCACATACTGTTAAAACCCTAAGTGTTTTTCCAAGTGTATAAATAAACTTCTCTGTATGCATGAAGATTCACCATTGATTTATCATTACTTTCTAAAATTTAAAATCTACTTGTCATAATTCCAAAAGAAGAGTTAAATTCATGGAAAAAATTTAAAATTCACCTGGTTTAATTTGAGATCATGTTTTACCTCTCGTAAACAACTTCTCCATTTACTATTGTTTTATCAACGCTGAGGTCTTGTTTTAAAACCACGATATCGGCGTAGTAACCTTTTGCAATGTCTCCAATTCTATTTAAATTTATAGACCTAGCTGGATTACTACTAGACATTAATACAATGTCTTTTAAATTATAGCCGAGTTCATAGATGTTTCTAACGGCTTTATCCATTGTTAAAGTACTTCCAGCTAGTGTTCCTGTATCGGCGAGTTTACATAATCCATGCTCTACAATTACTTTTAGTCCTCCAAGCTCATATATACCATCTGGCATATCAGCTGCAGCTATTGAATCCGTTATTAAAACAATTCTTCTAGGAGTAGCATAATCAACAACTAATTTGACGACAGCGGGATGAAGGTGTATAAAGTCGGCAATAATTTCCAAGTATACACTTGGTGACTGTATAAGAGCTAAGGTTATACCTGGATCTCTATGATGAAACCTCCGCATACCATTGAATAAATGGGTTGCTTTAGTTACACCTTTCTCAATAGATTCAACGGCTTCTTCGTAAGTAGCATTAGTATGTCCAGCGCTAATAGTTATTCCTAAACTTTTAGCATACAATATTAGTTCACTAGCGCCTGGAAGTTCTGGCGCTATAGTTATTTGTTTAATATTATTATGCGATGCTTCTAATAGTTTCTTGAATTCCTCTATATTAGGTAGACGGATGAAAGCTTTGTTTTGAGCACCAGCCATTTCTGGGTTTATATAAGGTCCTTCAAGATGTACTCCCAGTATTCTTGCACCATAATCACTCCTCCATTCCTTCATAGCTTCACTAACAGCTTTACTAGCCTCTATTAATACATCGAATGGAGCAGTTACCGTTGTAGGCAGAAACCCCGTAACTCCATGTCTGGAGTATTGTTTTGCCATCTCGAGTATTTTCCATGGATCTCTGTTAATTACTACATCTAAACCTCCAATACCATGTGTATGTGTATCTATAAATCCAGGCATAACTATGGAGCCTTCAACATTAATTGTAGCATTTGCAAAACCCGTAAAAGGTTCTTTGCCAACTTCAACTATTACCCCTTTTTCAATGAGAATATATGCATCGTCAATAACACTACTTGTAGATACGACTTTACCATGTCTTATAACCAAGCTCGTTTTTAACACCTCTATGCTCACTAATGCTAGTATGGTTTTAATAGGCAATATATTTTATCTAAAAGATCTCTATGTACTAGTCTATTAGCGTGGGGTTCTAAGAGTTTTAGAAAGTGCATTTCCATTTGTCTTAAGAGAAGAATTCTTGTGTTTAAGTTAATTAAAGACCTTGATGTAAAGTGTAGGTATGGGTTGACAAGAATTAACAATGTTGTAAACGTGTTCATTCTACACAAAATTACTTAAACTCATTCTAGGTAAAGTAGTGGTCTACATTGCTCTAGGTGGTTTCTGCATTCTTGTCTTCTTCTAGGCTTTGAAACCGAGGAGAGTAAAATTGTTGGAGAATTCCCTAAGGTTTTCTACTATGTTTTTCTACGTTTACATATAAAGGATGTTGAGTTGGTTGGAGTTTCAGATCGTGAATTACCATTATATCAAAAATCCATTTCAATACTTAAACTAGCACTTAGCTTTAATATGGATATTATGTACGGTTGTAGAGTTGTATCGGAACAGGTTTGTAAATACATACTTGGAAAACCAAATCCACGATTGATCTTTGAGAGAAATTACATAAGACCTTATAGGAATGATTGCATAGAGAGAATTTATATCGGTAAATAATTATTTCAGGGGAAATATCGAATTTGCTCATTAATAATAAGGAATTGAATTATCGATCTTCTTCTGGTAAAACTTTTAATAGAAGATTTAAGATCTCATTATAAGCTTGTTCTTCATCTTCTCCGTTTATTTTAAGTATTATTACATCCCCGAAATCTATACCAAGGGATAATACTTGTAAAATATTCTTAGCATTAACACATTTTTCTTTCTTGCAGACTTCTATAGTTGATTTGAATTTCGATACTAATTGAACAAATCTAGCAGCCGGTCTTGCATGTAAACCCGATTTATTGAGTAGTTTTACCTCTGCTATTTTCATATAAAACGCCTCTGCTTAATGTCCTTATAAGTAACTACTAAGTTAATAAATAATTCTACCGGATTTAATTTAATATACACATATACACAGAAAAAATAGTATAGCATCAAGAGAAACCGTGATCGAAGGAAACAGAGATGATCATGGTATTTGGGGTATTGTATCTTTGTATTTATGCTTCACGCGTAAAACCATGAATGTAATTTGAAAGAGATTATGTTTCCTGTGAAGGGTTTCCAATATGTGTATTTATATACTCAATGTATTTCTATGTTTTATTCAGGTGTCTATTTATGGAGTCTAAGAGGGGTGGTTTGCTACTAGCTATTACAGTATTAGCACTGGTATTAATTGCTAGTATAATGCCACCGCCCAATGGACTAGACGTTAAAGCGTGGCGTATGCTGTGGATTATAGTATTAGCTGTTGTTTACTGGGCTTCGGAGTGTGTACCAATACCGTTAACTGGTATTATTATAATACTATTACTTGTTGTAATGGGTATTCTCCCATTTGACAGAGCATATGGCTATGTAGCAGACAAAGTAATAGCATTGATAGTTGCCGGTGAAGTGCTCTCAATAGCCCTCGCGAAGCATGGTGTAGATAGATATCTTAGCTTGAAAATACTGAGTGTTACAGGCGAGAAAGCAGAGAGAGTAATCCTGGGCATGATGTTGTCAACAGCATTTATGTCAATGTGGATTCCAAATACAGCTGCAGCTGCGATAATGGCTCCAATAGCATTTGGAATGCTTGGTTTATTCGGCGCAGAGAAAGGAAAGAGCAATCTAGGCAAGGCAATGATGATTGGAGTAGCATACGCGGCAAGTATTGGTGGGCTCGGTACACCAGTAGGAACTCCACCAGTACCAATAACAATAAGTAATATCGAGAAAACAACGGGATTATACATAGGGTTTACAACGTGGATGATTTGGGGCGTTCCACTAGCACTACTACTAGTGTTTATTGCCTGGTTAGAACTAATAATGATGTTTAAACCAGAAATAAGAGAGATCAAAGGCGGACGGAGAGTAATAGAAGAAGAAATGAGAAAGATCGGTGGATTAGTAGGAGAGAGAAAGAAGGCGCTTATACTATTCCTCTTAATTGCAGCTCTCTGGATTAGCGACCCTATAGCCTCCCAGTACATTAAAGACTGGACATATGTTGTCTCACTAATAGCTATAATAACACTGGTATTTCCAAAAATAGGTGTTTTAGAGTGGAGAGATGTCTCTGAGAAAACAGATTGGGGGGTGGTTTTCCTAGTAGCTGGTGGACTGGCACTTGGTGGTGGACTAAAAGAATCAGGACTAGTAAAACTAATTGGCGATTTCGTTACAGGGTATTTGAGTGGATTACACCCTGTTCTAATGATTACTGGAATAAGCTTGTTATCTGCTCTCTTAATCACAGTATTTTGTAGTATAACTGCAACATCATCCTTTGCAGTACCATTAGGAATAGCTATTGCAAAAGGACTCGGTATAAACCCGGTAGTAGCAGCTATAGCTGCTGGTATGTCGTCAGCGTTCGCTTTCCTCCTACCAGCAAATACACCGCCAAACGCTATAACATACTCGTATGGCTACTTTAAAAACTATGAAATGGCTAAAGCTGGAATTATATTAATGATTGCATCTTCGTTGATTGCAACACTCTTTGCTGTGTTTATTGTACCAGCAGTACTTGGAATACCAGTAACTGAACCATAACCTATCTCCTAAATCTCTTTTTAAACCAAGAGTGCTTTCTACTATATACACAAGTATTTTTTACAGCATCCTTGTATATTGTATTAATGGTTGAGCGGTCTTGATTCACATAGATCCAGACTACTTGTTAAAACTGGGCGAGCAGCTAGGAATAGACTTTCTCGACGCTAGGATACAGAGATATCATAGTGAACTAGTAGTATTAGACAACGGTGTTGTTAGAGAGCTAACGGTAAACGAATACCAGGGTGTTGGTATAAGAGTTGTTGTAAACGGCTTGGTGGGTTACTCGTCTACTAATAGCCTAGATAAAGAATCTATTAGAGAAGCAGTTGAACGAGCATTAAAACTCGCTAAGGCTGTTTCAAAACACACTTTTAAAGTGGAATTATATGAGAGACCAATATCCAAGGCTAGTCTATCATCTAGTTTTCAAGTAGATCCTGGTTTAATCGATATATCTGAGAAAATAGAGTTATTGCGTACAATGTATACAACTACAAGAGAAATACAAGGAGTTGCTAGTAGTCTCTTGAGGTTTGGATATGAAGACGACTATAGACTCTACGTGTCTAGTAGAGGCGACTACGTTGAAACACATAGAAAAATGATTGGAGCTGGAGCTAGACTTATAGCTCACGTTGAAGGAGTATATGAATCACTAAACGACGCTGAATCAGCAGTTGCTGGCTGGGAGTTTATTAAGTCTATTGATTGGAACGAGTGGATTAGAGAGAGGTGCAAACTAGTAGTAGAAACAGCTAGAGCAAAACACGTCAAACCAGGTAGATACGATATAGTATTAGACAACGACATGGTTGGATTAATGCTACACGAAGCATTCGGCCATGCGAGCGAAGGAGACATTGTAATGGCTGGTGGAAGCGTACTCGGCGGTAGAATAGGAGAAAAAGTAGCTAGTGAACTAGTATCGATAATAGATGACGGACTAGTACCCGGCGGGGCATGGGTTCCATTTGACGATGAAGGAACACCCAAGAGGAAAATATACACTGTTAAAAACGGTGTACTACAAGGATTCCTCCACAGCCTCATAACAGCTAAAGCACTCAACCAGGAGCCAACCGGTAACGCTAGAGTTATGAACTACAAGTATCCACTACTCGTTAGACAAACAAACACCTATATGGAGCCACGAGACTGGGATCCAGAGGAAATGATTAGAGACATGAAAAATGGTCTCTATATAAGAGGCCGTGGCACTCTTGGAGGCGAAGTAAACCCGTTAACAGGAGCATTTACATTTACAAGCGGCCCAAGCTACATAGTAGAAAACGGCGAGTTAAAACAACTAGTAAAAGGCGTAATGCTCTCAGGCTTGATACTCGAAACACTTAGAAACGTAGACGCGGTTGGAAAAGACCTTGTTGTAAGAACAAGTGTTTTCGGCGGTTGTGGCAAGTCTGGTCAAACAGTTAGAGTTGGAGATGGAGGCCCCCATGTACGTGTAAGAGGATTTACCATTGGAGGTGGTTGAAGTGATAGAACACCTAGTAGATAAATTAATAGAGAAAGCAAAAAGCAGAGTAGACGAGTTAGAAGTATACCTTGCCAAATCAAAAACAAGGAGTTTTACAATAGCAAACGATAGAATAATCGAGTCTTCAAGCACTGTAGACATGGATGTAGGTATAAGGGGATCAATTGGAAGAAAGACAGGAGCCATTAGACTCAACAACCTCCCCGAAAACCCTGATAGAATACTAAGCCTACTCGTTTCAATTATAAAGTCTTCACCAGAAGACCCGCACTACCCAGGTCTACCAGTAGACACTAAACCCGTGAAAACAAGAGTAGCATGCGACGAGAAAATAGCTTCTATGAGCGAGGAGGAAATCGTAGAATTCCTAGAATACACAATAAACAAACTCAAAGAACCAGCATTAAAACACGGTGTAGACAGCGTCGTGGTAACAGAAGGTATGCTCTACACAGCTACTGGAGAAGTATTATTTGCTAATTCAAAAGGAGTATTTAGAAGAGACGAGAAAACTGGTTTAATGACATGGCTCGTAGTAAATACTTCAAAAGCAGGTAGTAGCTCAGACTATTCGTTTACCTATGCAAAAAGCGTGTTTGACGCTAGAGAAGCAGAGAAAGAAGCTCTTGAATCGGGTGAGAGAGCACTATTATTCTTTAATTCAACACCTGTAGAATCAGGCGAATACGACATTGTATTCGAGCCCTCTATTACTGGTTTAATACTAAGTTACAGTCTCGCACCGGCATTCTCGGGATTAAACATACTGGAAAATAGAAGTCCACTAAAGAATAAAATAAGGGAGAAAGTCTTCAGCGAAGAAGTATCAATAATAGACGATCCACTACTACATGGAGGAACAGGCTCTAGAGGCTTTGACGATGAGGGAATAGCTACTTATACAAAGAGAGTTGTAGACAAGGGAGTATTCAGTATAGTACTCCACAGCTACTATACAGCTAGAAGAATGAACACCGAGTCCACTGGAAACGGGTTAAGAGGCCACCCAGCCGCACAGCCCCTACCAGGATTTACTAATCTCGTGTTAGAACCACGTAGTGGAGAGCTCGAAGACTTTATAAGAGATGTAAAGAAGGGTATTGTAGTATACGAGGTTATTGGCTACTGGATGAGCGACCCCTTCACTGGAAACGTAAAAGCAACAGTTACACATGGATTACTCGTTGAAAACGGAGAAATAGTTAAACCAGTAAAAGGAGTGGTTATCGGCGGCAATATATACGAGTGGCTATCGCAAAACCTTGGAGGTATTGGTAGAGACAACGTTACAGTAATGAATACTTCAACACCCACGTTATGGATCAAAAACGTGAGAGTAGCTGGTAAATAATTCTTTTTTCAATATGTTGACTCAATATATTCTATTATCTCCTCTAGTGTGCCCATGGCATCTATATAGTATACCCTGCTTACAACGTCTACTCGGTAGAGAGTAATGGTTTTTATACCTCCACGAGCCTCCCACCACTTCGAGTAGTTTTCTAGTTCCTCTCTAACGGGTTTTGCTACTAGCAAGCCGTGTATATCCATAGTCATATATCTTCCAGCAGGGTCTAGTACTCCTATTTTTCCACCGACAGCTGGTATTATAATTGCAGTATGTCCCGTGTAGTCTTCAAACACTATTGAAGCAATCCAGACAATGTATTCCGACTTGTGAATAAATAACTCGTAGTATTTTATCATAGCGTATAATAATATGGCCATGTCTTCGCAGTCACCCTGTCTATATAGCAGTGTATAAGATGGTGGTTGCACGTAGTCGTCTACTATGTTGTAGCGTAGTATACAACTAGAATTTGCCAGGAACTCGCAGTATGGAACAGGAATTAATGGGTCATAGGTGTATCTAATACTCGAAGATACCCATATATAGAGGTTTCTATAAGAGTCCCATGGACTAGTCTCAATAACGCCAGCTGCTTCGACATACCATTTAGTAGCGAGGACTTCATCTAGTGTTAAAACTCTTTTAAATGAGAGAGGTAGTGAAGTATATTCTGAGAGAGTAATAGTTATATTATTCAGTGTACTAGTCAAGTTTTCTATTACTTTATCCAAGTAGTATATGTGTTCTAATTGCATTTTGTTTTCTACTGCTAGCTTAGTGTAATTAACCCATAATTCATACATATATCTCTCTGTTTCATTCAGTTGTTTTTTCAATAAATTATTCTCTGCTTCTAGTGATCTCTTCTCAATCCATAATTCAATTACTAGTACTATTGAAACAAGAAGCGCGAGAAAAAGAATCGCCACTAATACATAAACAAATCTCTCCAAGCATAGCACCTCTAGTGTAATTTAGTATTTAAGTATTTAAATACAAGAAGTATATGAGACATCACAGATCAGGGCCTAGCCAGTTCTTCACCAATCCGTCAATAATAAAAGAAAAGTATCATCCTAATAAATCTAAAAGTCTATCTACATTGAGTTAATGGATTTATTTGCTATGTTTTCAGAGTGGTCAACTATTCTCTCTATGTGTCTTAAAACTAGTGTTTTAGCGACTATTTTATTACTCACTACTTGCATGCTACCTACTTCTCTGAGGAAATCCAGGTAGGTCTTATCTATTTTCTCGTCGATTTCTTTGACGACGTTGACGCATGGTCTGCATTCATTGAAGAATGCCTTGTATGCATTCTCATAGGCTGTAATAGCAAGCTCTATTAGCCCCTCTAAATCCCTGAGGGATTCATCACTGAGTTTTGAAATGTATTTATCTGTTAATGCTATTTCTCTACAATACCTACCAATTCTGTACATATCGTAGACTACATCTAAGAGTGCATGGATTCTTTTGAAGTCTCTGCCAAGTGGTTGATATCTAATAGAGTATTCAAGTAGAGCCTTTGTAACGGCTTCTTTGAGAAACTCTAGTAGGGTTGCNNTTCCAACTCTCTGATTAGCTCTTCACGTATATTACTACTCCCTGGATTAGTTAGTCTATGTGTTTTCCTAAGCATTTCCAGTGTTATCTCGTGGATTTTTCTTACTCTCTCTTCGAGTCCTATGAGACTATGTATTCTATCATCTATCATTAGAGTGCACCCCTTAAGAACCTACTAGTCACCTCGCTCTTGGGATTCATAAAAACATCTACTGCTGGCCCATCTTCAACTATGACGCCACTGTGGAGGAGTGCTACGTAGTCTGCTACTCTGGCTGCTTGATGTGGCATGTGTGTAACCATGATAATTGTAACCTCGTCTTTCAGGCTCTTTAACGACTCTTCTATTTTCACTGTGTTAACGGGGTCTATGTTGGCTGTTGGCTCGTCGAGTAGTAGTATTTCGGGTTTAGCCGCTAAAGCTCTAGCTAGACAAAGCCTCTGTCTCTGGCCACCACTCAATGCGTGGGGATAGCTCTTGAGTCTGTCTTTGACTTCATCCCAGAGCATTACTTTTTCTAGGGCCCATTTAACCAATTCATCTAGTTCGCGTTTGTTTCTAACAACTTTGTTTAGTCTAGCTGGTAGTGCAACGTTGTCGTATATAGTTAGATGGGGGAATGGATTTGGCTCTTGAGACACCATTACGACTCTCCTTCTAAGCTCGTATGGATCAGTGTCATAGACGTCTCTTCCTAGGACTCTAACCGAGCCCTTTAATTCAACTCCGTCTATATAGTCTATTAGTCTATTGAGTACTCTTAGAAAAGTGGATTTTCCCGATCCGCTGGGACCCATTAAAACAAATATACTATTACGTCTCACTTGTAGAGATACCCCGCGCAGTATTTCAACGCCTTTAATCTTTAAGTAGAGGTTTTCTACTTCTACTGCATAGACACTCATAGTTTAACACCTCTCACGAGAATCCTGGATACTGTAAACGAGACTAGGTATATCATTAAGAGGACGAGTGTAGCACCCCACGCCACTCTGTGAAAGTTCTCGTAGGGTGATAAAGCATACACGAATATCATTAACGGTATAGCATTGCTCTGTTGTAGTAGTCCAGCGTAGACGTCGTTTATTAAAAAGCCCATTGTAAACAATAGTGGGGCAGTATCTCCAAATGCCCTTATATAAGACATTAAAAGCCCAGTAGTCAAACTCCTCCTCGAAACACCGATATATACGTGTATTAATGCTTTTACTCTATTCATTCCAAGAGACATAGCAGCCTCTCTCAGACTGCTAGGTATAGACTTAAACGCCGAGGTAAAGTAGACATAGGCGTATGGTAGAGTCACAATTGCAAGAGAAAGAGCACCTGCAAGGAGCGACTGTCTTCCCATACCTATAACTATCGTAGTATATATAAACATAGAAACAACTATCGATGGTACTCCAGAAAACGCTCTCACTACAACCTCACACATCTTGCTAAATGGGTGTTTGGGAAACTCAACGACGTAAAAAGCCATTAGAAACGCTATAGGGGCTGATATCGCTATTGCCAGTGTTGATGCTAGAAGAGACCCTACTAGTGCGGGCCCTATGCCCCCGACACGTGTACTGAGAGGTGTTGGTGGTAGATCAACGAGGAAGTTAAATCCAGCTTCTAATAATACAGGGCCGCCTTTTTCAATCGCTGTATATATTATTGAAAACAAGGGAATCGCGTAGAGAATGGATATTATAGTCATTATGGATATTGCAACATAGTTCTTGATTTTCCTCGTAGGAAGAGATCTATACATATATCCTCTCCCTCCACCAGTAGACTAGTCTAATCCCAATGTAAGCAGCTATTAAACCAGTAATCAATAGTATCAAGGCCCCAGCATACAAAGCCGACAAGGCGTACTCGTAGAGCCTAGCACTTTCAAACTGGCTTACTATGAGCGAGGGTATTGTGTAGGTTGGATTGAAAAGACATAGACTAAGCCTCATAGAATTACCTACCGTTAATGCAACAATAGTTGTCTCACCTAGAATCCTACTGAAACCCAGGAGAGAAGCTGCAACTACATATGGCTTTAATATACCAATCATTAGTTTAAAGGCTTCGTAGTCAGTGGCTCCCAGGCTATAAGCACCCTCTTTATACTTACTAGGTATTAAATAATACCCCTCTATGAGGAGCGCTGTCATATATGGAGTTGTAGCAATAGCTAGTGTTATACTAGCAGTTAGTATAGAGTGCCCGGTGAGGGGTTTACAAGAAAACAATGGAATAAAACCTAGATAGCTATATAGCGGCTTCATAACGTGATCTCTTAAAATAGGAGCGAGTGTAGTTGAACCCCACAATCCATAAATCACTGTTGGAAGTCCACCCATTATTTCAACGATAAATCTAAGCGGTGTGCCTAGATACCTAGGTAGTATCTCGATAATTGTAAAGAGTAAACAAATCGAAATGGGCACTGAGATCAGGGTTGAAAGTATTGAAACATACAAAGAACCCATTATCGGGGTAAAGAGGCCATACAACTCTCTCTGGGGATCATCCGAGGGCCTCCAAACACTATCTGTAAAGAGTGATAAACCAAAGCGCTGGAGTGAAGGCCACGATTGAGTTAAAATCATAGAAAAGAGGACTACTAGGAGGCCTAGCACGCCTCCCATTAAGGGAAGAGTCAAGTAAAAAAGGTATTTATCTGACTTGGAGAAAAACATATTTACTCACCTAGCCGACTTCAAGTAACTCGACTGCCTTCAAACCTATCTCGGCGACTTCGCGTGGTAGTGGTAGATAGCCTGGAACCATGTGTTTCTGGCCATCGGTTAATATCCACTTTATAAACTCCTTCAATGCCTGGACTACTTGTGCGTCTGGATACTTTCTATATACGAATATATATGAGAAGCTTATTATGGGATATGAATTCCTGCCCTCAGCGTTTAACATAGTGTATAATACGTCACTCCAATCATCTAGTGGTGATTGAGGGAGTTGTCTAGCTGTATTGACAAGTGTGCTTTGAACAGTTTCTACTGTGGGTTTAACACACACTCCCTCCGAGTTTCTAATGGCGGCGATAGGTAGGTTTTGAGTTACAGCATAGCTTAGTTCAACATATCCAATAGAGTACGGAGTAGTCTTTACAACCTGAGTTACTCCTTCATTGCCTTTTCCACCCACACCTCTACCAACCCTGTCGACGGGCCAGTCAACCGTGAATCCCACTAGTTCTCTACTCCACATACTAGGGGCTACTTTATTGAGATATGTAGTGAATACTGAAGTTGTACCGCTTGAATCAGATCTGTGGACTGCAATGATCTCTTCTCTTGGGAGAACGTTTTTGAGCTCTGGGTTAATAGCTATTATTCTATCGTCATTCCAATACTTGATTTCTCCCTTGTAGATCAATGCTAATACCTCGCCACTTAGACACAACGTGGCTTCTCTTGGTAGATCGGGTATATTGTATACTATTGCCACGGCACCTACAACAACCGGGATCTGCATTACCTCGCCCTTGTACTTATTGTAGAG
Source organism: Desulfurococcaceae archaeon UBA285 (assembly GCA_002495025.1). GTDB lineage: Archaea > Thermoproteota > Thermoprotei_A > Sulfolobales > Desulfurococcaceae > UBA285. The sequence goes on along the minus strand of DADP01000035.1, from coordinate 53,357 downwards.
CTCCTTGGAGAGGGGCGGGTCGCTCCCAGCGAAGTGGACTACTTTATTAAAGAACATATCTCTACCAGCACCACTACCCACACTCTGATATTCAACCTTGATACCACTTACATCTTTGAATAACCTAGCCCACTCAAACATCTGGGGCGCTAGAAAAGATGCACCTGCACCCGAGAGAATTACCTGGGGTCTAGGCGTCGTAGTCGTAGTAGTGGATGTAGTAGTTGTTGGAGTTGAAAGTGGAGTAGTGGGTGTTGTAGCTGTTGACTGTGGAGATGGATTTACAAAGTTGTAGAATAATACGCCGAGTATAGCTACTACCACGAGGGATAAAACCAGTATTACAGTGGTTTTACTTATAGCTCCTACGTGTCTTTTCATTCTACTCCCCGTTTAATAGTAGAATTGGTACTTGGTCTATATATTTCACCTATATCAACTATATAATGTCTACATTCACTATATAGGGACTATATAGATTACAATAATTCATTGTTGTCAAATACTTGGTTTGTATTTATCAACTACTACGTGGATCAAACTGGGTTAGATGGGCGTGGAGTATGGACAAGACAATATATACTATTGGCTATGGTGGATGGGGTGTAGGTGATTTTAAAAGGGTACTCATCGATCTCGGAGTCAGTGTTCTCATAGATGTCCGCAGGTGGAATAAGTCTAGGACTCTACCTGAATATAGTGGTTTAAACCTTGCAAGTCTACTGAGAGAAGCAGGGATTGAATACATATGGCTCCCCGAGCTGGGTGGCTATAGAAAGTTCGGAGTAGACGTAGAAAATTATGGTATAGCGGGTTGTTTCGAGTCAACTGGTTTTAGAGCCTACGCTACATATATAGCTAGACGTAGTGATTTAAAGCCCTTATTGAGTAGACTCGTTGAAATAGCCTCTGTGAAAACCACTGTATTAATGTGTAGTGAGAGGTCTCCATGGGCTTGCCACAGGAAGATACTCTCGGACTACTTCGTTGTAAAGGGGTTTAGAGTACTACATATTCTAGACTTGGATAGAATAGTAGAGCATTCTCTAAGTAAGTGTGCAGTGGTAAAAAACGGAGAGTTGGATTATATATAGCTACTTTAATACTCTACCCTTTACTTCTCTAAGCCACTCGGTTGTTACTTCTTCTGCGAAGTACTTTGCTAGTAGTGCAGTGTTGTATACATCGTCTAAGTCTATTACTTCGACTGGGCTGTGAATGTATCTCGCTGGTATTGAGAGAGTGCCAGCTGGAACACCCTCTTTGTTTAGTGCTATTGCACTGGCATCAGTGGTTCCACCAGCTGCTACTTCTACCTGGTATGGAATCTTGTACTTGTCTGCTAGTGAAACCAGGAAGTCTATTACTTTCGGGTGTGCTATTAAACCAGTCGCGCTTCTACCATCAGCGATCTTGATTGCCGGGCCCTTACCGAGTCTCGTATACCACTCCGCCTTTGCTACGCCTGGTACATCACTCGCTATTGTTACATCTATTGCTAGTGCAACATCTGGCGATATGGAGAATGCCGTCATTCTCGCTCCTTTCAATCCAACTTCTTCTTGGACTGTTGCAACGAAGTAGACGTCTACTTTGGGGTTCTCGATGAGCTGGGCTGCTTTGAGCATTGCTACTACTCCAACACGGTCGTCTATTGCTTTACCAGTAACTCTAGAGCCTAGTAGTGGTGCTAAATCACGCTCGTAGACTAGTATGTCTCCTACACGTATACCTTGTTTTTCAACTTCTTCTCTACTCGACGCGCCAATATCTACAAATAACTCTTTGATCTCCGGTACTTTTTGTAGTTCTTCTGGCTTAGCAACGTGTGGTGGTTTGAGTCCAATAACACCTCTTATTATTCTCCCATCACGTGTCTTCAATAATACACGCTGGTAGAGTAGAGCTCTCTCTATAACTCCTCCAATGGGTAGTATTCTAATGTATCCATCGTCTTCTATGTGGGATACAAACAACCCTATTTCATCCATGTGTGCAGCAATCATTATTTTTCCTTCGCCACTACCCTTCTTTAAACCAATCAAGTTACCCCAGGAGTCAATCCACAACTTGTCTACATATGGCTTTAACAACTCTGCTACTACTTCTCTAACACCATCTTCTCTACCACTAGGGCCGGGTATCTCAGTTATCTTCTTTAACCACTCAAACAACTCGTTTCTCCAATTCAAAACCTAATCACCCTTCATAAATATATAGGTGTAGATAAAATACTTTATCTACATGGTGTGGACAATATATTACTTACAAGACATTTAGGTTTATTTAGCCAGGCATGTTTTACTTAAGGGGGGTGACTCTTGGAGCAGATCTTTTTGTTTCTCTTCGTTATGGGTTTGGGTTACGCTTCAAGAATTATACTAGAAGGCTTGTTAAAGAAGACTGGTCTCTACAAGCTGATGATTGGATTACTCGTTAAGTCCATCTACTATTTTATAATGCCATTAGCGTTTTTCACTGTTTTCCTAAATAGAGGAGTTAAAGACAAAGACCACTTCATCCTACTTTACTTTCTACTATTCATACTCCTAGTATACTTTACACTACTCAAAGGAAGATTTAATGAGAGAATAAACCTCTTCCTTGTTTCAACGTTTCCAAATAGTGTATTTCTCGGCTACCCATTATGCCAAGCCGTCTTGGGGAGAGTGGAAGTAGCGGCTGTCTTCGGTGTAATAACAGTTGTATTGAATGTTTTGCTCCCAGAACTCACAGTTAGAAATAAAAGAGTCATCACAAGGAACATTCTGGGTTCTACTGCATTAATAGGTTTTCTCGCCGGGATAATTACACATTATACTCTTCCAGACTACATCGGCATACTATCCTCACACTTATGGTGGAGTAGTACGCTTTTAAGCTACACTGCAACCTATGTAATGGGTTTACGTATACCAGTTGGATTGAGAGGGGTTAGTAGAGTTAAAACAGAATTATTAGTTACAGGGTTGTATAGGTTTATAACTGCCCCTATACTAGCACTTGCTATAGCTTTTCTAGGAGGATTTAATAAAATAGATACTTTTGAATTAGTATTGGTTTCTATGACGCCGCCTGCAGTTATGAACGCTGTTGTCGCTGAGAAACACGGGTGGCGTCCCGAGGATACAGCGTTAATTATTGCTGTTTTAACAGTGTTCTTTATTATAGTAGTATTTCCAGTAATTTTGCTTGTTGAATTCTAGAAGGAGAAAAAATTATTGGATAATTATTCCTGTTTTCAATTTAAACCGCTTGGAGCCCCTTACTACTTCTAACTCGACGTGACTTTTATCGATGCTGTCTTCAATAACGCTTCTAAGATCACTTGTTTTCTTTGTTGGTTTATCGTTTGCTGATACAATTATATCTCCTTCTAAGAGGCCGCTTCTCTCGGCTGGAGACCCGGGTATAACCCTCACTACTAGTAGGCCCTCGGATACCGGTATATTATATAGTGCTGAGAGAGTGGGGTTAACTGGCATTACATATACTCCTATCCATGCGTGGACTGGTCTTCCATATCTTTCAATCATTTTTATAAATCTCTTAACGGTGTTTATTGGAATTGCAAATCCTATTCCCTGAGCAAAGGGTATAATTGCCGTTGTCACGCCAATGGCTTCTCCTTCGAGGTTTATTAGTGGTCCACCACTATTACCCGGGTTTATTGCTGCATCTGTCTGGATTAAGTCTTCTAGGAATACTTGCTGAGTTGATAGTGTTCTTCCAACAGCGCTTACAACACCCATGGTGACAGAGTTTTCGAGTAGTCCGAGTGGAGATCCTATTGCTAAGACTATTTCACCAACCTCTACTCTATCCGAGTCTCCTAGTTTTATTGGTACTCCATGCTCAATTGTTCTTAGAAGCGCTAGGTCTCTACTTGGATCTATTGCTAACACCTCGGCTTCACTAATAAATCCATCACTAAATACTACTCTAACCTCTGCCGCTCTCGCTACAACATGCGCGTTTGTAACAATGTAGCCTGGTGCTATAACAAATCCCGAGCCATACCCCTTCACTGGTTCATATCCAAAGAAAAGTGAGGGATGCGGTATCTCTGTTGAAATAGTGACAATAGATGGTTTTACTTGTTTAACAATTTGAGCTATTTCTCTACTTAGTTCTCTTATATTCATAATTGAAACCTCCAACATGATATATGGTGATCCTGGATTTAATATACCTATAGTTGATTTATGTTTAAAAATACTCTACTTAGAGTGCGATACAGCTGGAATTAACGATTCAAAATCTATTATTTTTCTATGTGCTTCTAGTTTCACTGGTTTATCCCCTATCAGTGCGTATAACTCGTTTCTACCTAGATTTAAACTCATTAATACACTCACTTGTTTAACAATTGCTTCTAGGTAGTTTTCTCTATAACCCATTAACCCCGCGATTTCTACTATTAGATCTTTTTTGGCTAATACACCATAGTATGCGCCTTTCGCCTCTACTCTCTGGTCTCTCGCTGGGAAGATAAATCTAAGCCAACTAGGAGTCTTAGGTGTTTTTTGAACTACTTCCCATGCTCTCTCTACTTCTCTACTTATTTCGTTAATTGCTGTTGTAATACATTTTTCCACGTCTCCCTTGTCGCAAGGTGTTGTCGAGTCTAGTTTTCTATATTCTCCCCTGCTGGTATACTTTAACTCGTCTATTGTAAATGGGCTTTTAAACGATAATAGTATTCTCAAGTCCGGTTTGTCAGAGTATTCACTACGAGAATACTTGTATAGAGTGCAATCAAAGAAATATATTGTTTTCTCTCCAACAGGATTTACTGATGCAACATCAATCCAGAAGCACAAGGTGTTTTTACCACAATACTTAGTAGTAAGAGACTCTTCATACCAGATATAAGTCAATTTCAACACCCATTCTTGAATTTTAGGAGTAGGTTTAGGGTTAATTAAAAACTATTTTTTCAATAAGTGGACTGGTTCTCCTAGAATGTATTCTGTAAAATCACGTAGTGATTCTGATACTGTTAAGTGTGGATAGGGTGTTAGAGATGCTTTTTTGAAGTCTAGTTTACCAAGGTAGAGTGGTAGATAGGCTGATATAACCTCTGATGCATTTGGTGCGACAATGTGCACTCCTAGAACACTGTTTTTCTCTTGGTCTACTAGTATTTTTGCAAAGGCGTTTTTACCTCCCTTGATCTTTACTGCTGAGAGATAGTATAGTGGAATCCTATACTTCGAGTATTTAACACCCATACTCGTCAGTTCTTTCTCAGTATAGCCAATAGAGGCTACTTCAAGCCCCGAGAAAATAGTTATTGGTACAGCTTTGTAATCGAGTCTCGGTGTTTCCTCGCCGAGTATTGAACGAGCGGCAATAATGCTTTCTAGAATAGCTTTATGTGCTAGTAATGGTCCTCCCACCACGTCTCCTGTTGCATATATACCCGGTATACTAGTCTCCATTTTCTCGTTGACTTTAATAAAGCCCTTTTGATCTAGTTCAACGCCAATAGATTCAAGGGCTAAGCCCCTAGTGTTTGGTCTACGGCCTACAGCTACGAGTACTCTGTCTACTTCTAGTTTAACACTGTTTGATAATTCAACAATGTATTTAGAACCAATCCTCTCTACTCTACTCGCACTTGTCTTCTCGTATACTTCTACTCCTTTTTGTACTAGGTGTGTTTTAACTGCGAGGGCGATGTCTCGATCTGTAAATGGGAGTATGTGGTCTAATAGTTCAACAATATATACTTTTACACCTAGAGAAGACATTATATTAGCCATTTCTACGCCTATTACTCCACCACCGATAATCAACATGGAATCTGGTTTTTCATCGAGGTATAATGCCTCACGGTTACTGATAATACCTGACCCGTCGAATCTAGCAACAGGTATATCGGCTGGATCTGTACCTGTAGCCAGTATTATTTTTCCAGCTTCAACTTCCAGTGTGTTTGAATCGCTTTGTATACTGAGCTTCCGCGTGTCTTTAAATACTGCTTTTCCATGTATTACCTCGACTCCTTTTGATTCAAGTAGGTCTTGGAGACCTCTACGCGATTCAGATACAATGTTTTTAACCCAGTCTATTAGAGACGACCAATTGTATACCGCCGAGCCACCTATTTTCTCAATGTTTCTAACAGCTTCTGCAAACTGGTATAGTGCTTTACTTGGTACACATCCGTAGTTTGTACACTCTCCCCCTAGTAGGTGCTTCTCTACTACAGCTACTTTTAATCCTCTACCTGCGAGAAGAGAAGCTGCTGGATACCCGCCTACTCCAGATCCAACTACTACTACATCATATTTCACTGTATTTCACCACGCATTTTCTTAATATAGACTCTCCATGTGGGTGCTACATACTTGGGGTGGTTGGCTTTTGGCACGTTAATTCTGCCTACAGAGGTGTTCAACGGCCATTCTTTGGGTTTAGATGGGTCTTGATAGGCTATACTACTAATCTCCTTTAATCTCTCAGCGTATTTCTCAATGTTTTCAAGTGTCTCAGTCTCTGTAAACTCCGTCATTAATGCTTCTTTAACTATTAGTGGGAAGTATATTGTTGGAGCGTAGAGTCCAGCGTCTAGCAATCCTTTTGCAACGTCTTCAGCTGTAACACCTACTTCCTCGGCCATTGGCCTAGCACTCAATACTACTTCGTGTTTTCTAAATCTCCCCCTACCATATGGTATTTCATATCCACGTACTCCCTCCATGAGCTTGGCGAAGTAGTTTGTTATTAATACTGCGTGTTCTGTTACTTTTCTAAGTCCCTGTGGGCCCATCATCAATATATACGTATAAGCCCATAGGAGTGGAATAGTATTAGCGAAGAAGGATTTTAGTAGCCCCACGCTTACTGGTCCAGGCCCTTTCAATCTATACATTCCCTTTTCTTCATCGTATACAACTATGTATCCGGGTAGTAGGTCTCCTAGTTTTATATTTCGCTCCGGGTCTACAATTCTGTTTTTAACACAGACGGGGCCGGCGCCTGGCCCTCCACCACCGTGTGGCGAGCTAAATGTCTTGTGTATGTTTATGTGTGCAATGTCGAATCCCATATCTCCTGGTCTTGCATAACCCATTATACCATTTAGGTTTGCACCGTCATAGTATAGTAGTGCATCGTATTCGTGGAGTAGTTTTGCTATTTCAAGTATTCTCTCTTCGAATAGTCCAAGGGTGCTTGGATTAGTAATCATTAATCCAGCAGTTGACTCTCCCACAACCGACTTCAAGGCCTCTATATCTACGTTTCCATCTTCCCCTGATGGAACTTCTACGACTTTAAACCCGGCCATTGCCGCGCTAGCTGGGTTTGTACCGTGAGCACTATCTGGCACTATGATCTCTGTTTTCTTGTCGAGCTGGCCTTTTAACTCATGGTATCTCCTTATAACTAGTACGCCGGCTAGTTCTCCATGCGCTCCTGCTGCTGGGTGTAGAGTACAAACATCCATTCCAACTATGTTTGCCAGCCATTTTTGTAGTTCATACATTAACTCGAGTAGTCCCTGCACTGTTCTCTCATCTTGTAGTGGGTGTAGCTGGTCTACTCCACTATTGAATGCTATATCCCACGCTATTCTCGGATTATACTTCATTGTACATGATCCGAGTGGGACAGGCCCGTTGTCTACTCCATAAGCCATCTGGGTTAGATTTGTAAAGTGTCTTACTACTTCTACCTCGCTTAGCTCGGGGAGGTTTGGTGGACTAGTCCTCTTTATAGACTCTGGTATTTTTACCTCTCCGACAACCCTCTTTTCCTCTTCGACGTCTGGTAGACTAATACCTATTCTACCCGGTGCTCCAAGCTCGAATATTAATGGTTCACTCCACTTTGCCTGTCTAAACGTGGACACATAGATCACCTCTTGGAAAGTATTTCTGAGAGTGTGTTTACGAGTAGATCAATGTCTTCTTTAAAGTGTAGTTCTGTAAACGCGTAGAGAGCTGTCTCTCCTAGTTCTGGATAGTAGTTTCCAATGTATAGTCCTCCATGAATATCTCTCTTCAATAACTCTTCATGGACGAGACTATACTTTACTCCGTGTTTATTGAATGAAACAGGGAATTCATTGAAGAAATCGTATTTAAACAATTCCACTTCTAATCCAATACTTTTCATTCTACTCCAAGCATAGTGTGCTCTGTAATAGTTTATCTCTGCTAGTTTAACAAGGCCGTTTTTACCAAGCATGGATAAGTAGACGGCAGCCGCTATTGCCATGAGTGCTTCATTTGTACATATATTGGAGGTTGCCTTCTCCCTCCTAATGTGTTGTTCTCTTGTCTGCAAGACCATGGCGAAGCCTCTTTCCCCTCTATAGGACTCGGCTAATCCGATTATTCTACCAGGCATTTGTCTAATTAGATTCATATCGTATCGTGTAGCGAATATTCCGAGGTAGGGGCCGCCATAGTTTAATCCTAGTCCTAGTGGTTGACCCTCTCCAACAGCTATGTCTGCACCTAGCTCTCCTGGTGATTTGAGTAGGCCTAGTGCTACCGGGTATACTCCCGTTATAAACAATGCTCCTTTCTCATGTGCTATTTCACCAATTGCTTTTGCATCTGCTTCTACTACTCCAAAGAAGTTGGGGTATTGTAGGTAGACGGCCGCTGTTTCTCCATCTACTAGTTTTTTGAGTTCTTCTAGGTCTACTCCACCTGTCTCTCTATTGTACGGCGTTGTTACTAGTTTTACTCCGTGTGGATACGTGTAGGCTTCTACTACTTGCTTGTGTAGTGGATTCATGTTTTCTGGGAGAATAATCTTCTTTCTCCCTTTGTTTACACGTACAGCCATTAATACTGCTTCAGCTGTAGCAGACCCCCAGTCATACATAGAGGCGTTTACAACATCCATTTCGAGTAGCTCGGCCATTAAACTCTGGTATTCAAACAATGCCTGCATTAATCCCTGGCTTATTTCAGCCTGGTATGGAGTGTATGCTGTTAGAAATTCCCCTCTAGATATAATGTATTTAACTAGTGGTGGTACATAGTGTGGGTAAACACCACCACCCATAAAAGGCGGCGTCTTCAACTTCTTGTTCCTTGATAGTTTTTCACTAATAATTCTCTTAGCTTCTACTTCCGATACTGGTCTCTTTAAACCTATATCTAGACTCTCCCATTGCTCGCATGAAAGCTTAATACTGGATGGTATGTCGCTGAACAAATCCTCTATTTTCTCTACACCTATAACTCTAAGCATTTTCTCTACTTGCTCCCGTGTAAGTGAGGGTATCCATGGATGTTGCTCCACGTAAAAACACCTTAATTGTATAAACAGTGTAGAGATATAAATACGATTTATATTTCAATAGTTTCATTGATTAATTCACGGTGAAGTCTAGTTGCCCAAGATACCCCTATATGAGTATTACATCGAGAAGTTGGGAGCAGAACCCGGTGTATTTGGAGACTGGGAAGTACCAATGAGGTTTTCAACGGCGATAGAAGAACACATGGCTGTTAGAACAAACGTCGCCTTCTTCGACGTATCACATATGGGTAGAGCGCTATTAAAGGGCCCGGATGTAATACCATTAATACAATACATATATACTAAAGACTTGTCAAAAGTTAAACCAGGATTTATGAGCGGCCCCACTCTTGCTTTAAACGAGTGGGCTAGAGTTAAAGACGATGAAATGCTCTACAAAATAAACGATGAAGAATGGCTCTTTGTTCCAAACGCTCTTGCAAGAGAGAAGATGTTGAATTACATTAGAAATACAGCTATTGCAAAAGGATTTAGAGTCGAAGTAGTAGATTTAACAAACACTTACTCAATGATCGCGCTTCAAGGACCAAGAGCAGTCGAAGTAATGGAGTCTCTCGGTGCAAAATGGGCCGGAGACCTCAAACCACTCGAATTCAGATTAAACGAGGAGTTCAATGGCATAAAGACGTTTCTAGTGAGTAGAAGTGGCTGGACTGGTGAAGACGGCTTTGAAATATGGGGAGAACACGGAGAAATAAGAAAACTAGTCGAGGCACTAGTAGCTAGAGGTGTTAAACCAGCTGGTTTGATTGCAAGAGACACTCTTAGAATAGAAATGGGGTTTGTACTAGGAGACCATGAATACGGAGAAGACCCCGTTAAATACCCATGTGCACTGGCATTAAGGTATGGAATGGGAGCAATAACATGGAGTAAAAAAGGCTTTGTAGGCGAAGAAGCACTGAGAGCTTGTAGAAGAGAGGGATTGAGATGGATTAGAATAGGGTTAAAAATGGGTAAAGAAGCTGGTAGACTCTTCCCAAGACAAGGTAGCAGTGTCTACGTCGACGATGTCTGGATTGGATGGGTCACTAGTGGATGCTATTCACCAGTATTAAATAGAGGTATTGCAATGGCATATCTAGATACACGTTACGCTATACTAGGCGAAGAAGTAGAAGTAGAAATACATGGTAAAAAACTACCAGCTAAAATAGTCGACTTTCCATTTATAGAGAAATAAACTATATATACGAATATAATGTTTTTTAAATCGTTTCTCATAAGGCTAATTAGGGGATAAAATTGAGCGAGTATGGTGAATCACCAGGTCTAGACGCTTTAATACAGCTGTATCCAGACCTTAAAGAAGTAGTCGAGTTAACAATCCAGCATACTCTATGGAGGAAGAAACACTGTATAAACCTAATCGCCAGTGAAAACGTTATGTCTCCACTGGCAATGCTAATGTATATGAATGATGCAATGCATAGATATGCAGAGGGCAAGCCGTACAAGAGGTTCTACCAGGGCTTAAAATACATAGACCCACTCGAAGTCAAAGTACAGAAATTAATGGGTGAACTATTAGAAACAGAATACGTTGATCCAAGGCCAATAAGCGGTACAACAGCAAACGCCTCTGTTTTTAGAACATTTACAAAACCAGGAGATAAGGCACTAGTAGCTCCAGTCCAAGCCGGAGCACACGTTAGTCACACCAGGTATGGTACTCTTGGAGCACTTGGAATAGAGCAAATAGAGCTACCAGTAGACCTGGAGAACTGGAATATAGATGTAGATAAAGCTAGAAAAATGATCGAAGAGATAAAGCCTAAGATCGTCACTCTTGGAGGATCACTCTATCTATTCCCACATCCAACCAAGGAAATAGCTGAGGCCGCGCACGCTGTTGGAGCAAAAGTAATGCATGACGTTGCACACGTATTGGGATTAATAGTTGGCAAAGTATGGGAAAACCCGTTAAAACTAGGAGCTGACGTTATAACATCATCTACACACAAGACCTTCCCAGGCCCACAGGGCGGAATAATTGCTACAAGGCTCGAAGAAGACTATAAAGAAATAGGCAAAGTAGTATTTCCAATGTTTGTCTCAAACCACCACTTACATAGACTAGCAGCTACTGGTGTAACAGCAGTAGAAATGAAGATTTGGGGTAGAGACTACGCACAACAAATAGTGAGAAACGCTAAAGCACTAGCAGAGGCTCTCGCAGCCGAGGGCTTTAAAGTAGCACTAGAACACCTTGGCTATACATCCAGCCACCAAGTAGTACTAGACGTTGCACAACTTGGAAGAGGAACAAAATGCGCTGTTCTACTAGAACAAGCAAACATCATAGTAAACAAAAACATGCTTCCATACGACCGTCCAGAAGACGTTAAAGACCCAAGTGGACTAAGACTCGGTACACAAGAAATGACTAGATGGGGTATGAGAGAAAGCGAAATGAAGGAAATAGCTAGATTTATACGTATGGTGTTAATCGACAAGAAAGACCCAGAAGAAGTAAAGAAGAAGGTAATTGAGTTTAGAAAAGACTTCATGGAAGTACACTATGGATTTAGAATAACAAGAGAAGACGAGGTCAAACTACTCAAATTAATGCTCCACGCTGAAGAATAACACTGGTTTTTTACTCTGACGGGTATACATACACAGGGTGGTTTACATGAGTGACATAGTTGTTAAAGTGAGAGGCAAGGAGTATATTGTTAAAACAGATAGAAGATATACTGAAACAGATGAGTGGGCTAAACTAGAAGGCAAGATCGTCGTCTGTGGAGTAACTGATTATGCACAAAAAGAATTAAAAGACATTGTTGCAGTTGAACTACCACAAATTGGTAGAGTAGTAAAGAAGGGCGAAGAAATAGGAATGATTGACTCTGTAAAAGCAACATCTACTTATTACGCCCCAGTCTCTGGTAGAATCATAGAAGTAAACAAGGAACTAGAGTCAAAACCAGAACTATTAAACCAAGACCCATATGGTAAAGGATGGATTTTCAAAGTTGAAATAACAGAGCCAAGTGAATACGAATCACTCCTCACTCCAGAAGCCTACGCCGAGAAAATCCAAAAAGGCAAGCACTAAATACCCTACTATTTTTACTCTTTCCATCCTCTCTACGTAATTAATATAGGTTGAAACAAGTATACTGTTTAATGGTGTTGATATTGAATGGAGTATTTGATTTAAAGCTTAAACCAAGCGAGCTGGCCCGTCTAATAGATCACACGTTGTTAAAACCAGACGCGAACTACAAGCTCCTAGAGAAGTATGTTGAAGACACGAAGAAGTATGGGTTTAAACTACTAATGATCCCCTTATCACTCGTCGAGAAGACGCGCGAAATAGCTGGAAACACTATCGAGATAGGAGTAGTAATTGGTTTTCCACTTGGAAACACCTCTACTAGAAGCAAAGTAAACGAGGTATTAGAAGCAGCCGAGCTAGGAGTATCAGAAGTAGACATGGTTATGAATATAAACGCGTTTAAATCAGGAGACTATGAATTCGTAGAGAGAGATATCAGGGCGGTTGTAGAAGCCGCTAGAAACAATGGGGTGAAAATAGTAAAAGTAATAATAGAGACCGGGCTGTTAACAGACGAAGAAAAAGCCAAAGCAACAGAGCTGGTCGCCAAGGCTGGAGCAGACTATGTAAAAACATGTACGGGCTTTCTCGGCGGAGGAGCAACAGTACACGACGTCTACTTATTGAAGAATGCTAGTCGTGGTAGAGTAAAAGTAAAGGCTTCTGGTGGAATTAGAAGGGGTTTAGATGCCCTAGCACTAATCACAGCTGGAGCAGATAGAATTGGAACGAGTAGTGGAGATAAAATAATGGAGGATTACTTGAAAATAATAGAGTCTAGGGGTTGAAGCATGGAGGAGGGGCTTATAATAGTAGAACCAGCAGGTAAACACATGAAGCTAGTATTTAAAGTTAAAAAGATAATAGCACTAGAGAAAACACCATATCAAGAAGCAGTATTTGCTGAAATCGAGGGTTTTGGTAAATCACTACTACTAGACAACTACATCCAGGTATCCGAGAGAGACGAGTACTTCTACCACGAGCTACTAGTACACCCAGCTATGACTATGCACCCAAACCCAGAGAGAGTATTAATACTTGGAGGTGGAGACGGCTGTGCTCTTAGAGAAGTATTAAAACACAACACAGTACGCGAAGCTGTATTAGTCGACATAGACCCTGTTGTAGTAGAATTCTCGAAGAAATACCTTGAACCACTACACAAAGGTAGTTTCAACGACCCACGTGTAAAAGTAGTAATTATGGATGGATTAAAATACGTAAAAGAATCACCAAGCAACCAATTCGACGTAGTAATAATGGATTTAACAGATCCATACGCTGCAGACATAGCTAAACCACTCTACAGTCCAGAATTCCTAAGCGAAGTAAAGAGAGTATTAAAACCAAACGGCGTTGTAGTAACACAAGCTGGAAGTAGCTACTTCTACCTCAATGAATACAACTATGTATTAGAGAGCGTAAAGAAAAACTTTAAAAACACAGCAGAATACTGGTTCTGGATTCCAAGTTTCGGGTTAAACGTAAACTTCATTGTGGGATCAGACGTCTACAACCTATGGGAGACTGTTAAATCAATGGATGAAATCCTAGAGAAAAGAGGAGTTACAACGAGATTTGTAAAAGCCCGTGTAGTAGAGGGATTGTTGAAACTAGGTGTTATATATCCATAAACTATTTTTTCTTTGCAACTACTAAAATCCCGTCTTCTCTCATTTCTACAACTACTACTTCTTCACCGGGCGATATGTATTCACTAGACACAGCTCTCCAATACTCTCCCTCTATTTTTACATAGCCTATGAGGCCGGGGCCTATTGGATCAGCTGCAACACCAGTTTTTCCAATAGGAGTATACGATATTGGCTTCTTCCTCTTCACTTGCACCACCTTGAATAATACAATACCGAAAAAACCTCCAAACACCACTGATAATCCAATAATAAATACTCTAAGCATTAATACATAGCTTTCACTTGGAGCTATACCAGTAGGTGTATACATCGGTAGCAGTGTAAAGCCCAGTAGTAGTAGTATTATACCAGTAATTCCAACTATACCGAAACCTGGTAGTATAAAGAGCTCTACTGCTAGTAAAACACCCCCTAGTAGAATAAAGAATAGAGAGACTAGATTGGGGTTTATACCAGTACCCATTAAGCCAAGAAGTATAAATGCTACTGCGAGTGGTAGAACAACTAGTTTACCAGAGACTAGCGCGAAAATACTCGCTAGTACTCCAATTGTGAGAAGTATATTGGCGAGATATGTATTCGACAATATAGATATAAATCTAGACCTTACACTACAAGAGTATTCTTCAACACTCTTAATTTTCAACTCGTAGACTACTCCACCCCTCTCGATTTTCAACCCGTCTAACACAGAGAGGAATTCATCGAAGTCTGAGACTTCAACGTCGGCTACACTCCACTCTACTGCTTCTCTAGAAGAAACTACTTTTGCGTTAACTATGAATTCATTTACTAGCGTTAGATTTCTACTTCTCCTCTCAGCGTAGACCTTCGCCTTGCCAATTATGGGCTCTAGTATTTTCGACTCGTTGACAAATACTACTTGTCCACTCACTGGATCTATAATTACTGGTTTCATCGCACCAATTATTGAGCCCTTCTTTAAGCCAATATAGTCTGCTGGTAGTATTACTAGTGTTCCAGCACTTAGAGCTTTGTTTTCAACGTAGACCACAACAGGTGTTTTAGAATAGTAGACTGCATCGCCAATAGTGAAAGCCGAGTCTAAATATCCACCATAAGAGTTAACTCTCATAATTAAAACAATATTGTTTTCCTCTGCATATCTAACTGCTTCTACAATACACTCTGCTACTCCACTGTCTATTGTATCCCATGGTGGATAGACATCTACAATGATAGCTCTTTCAATGGTGTGTAGCGGAGTACTCTGTAGACTAGGAAGAACTAGTAGTGTAGGAGTAAATACGAGTAAAAATAAAATAATGGTTTTCAATGAGAAAGGCATTCAACCTAACCCTTTTTCTCCTGTTCTCTAAGGGCCTTCTGGGCCGCTATAAGCTTACCTAGTACATCTCCACCCGTCTCTGTTACCACTACTAGTGATTTCTCACGAGCAATCTCTATTAGCGTTTGTAGCTCACGGAGTCTCAGTGCAACTGGGTGTTCTTCATATATAGTTGCAGCTTCTGCTAGAATAGCCGATGCTTGTTTCTCGCCTTCAGCCTCGATAATTCTAGCCCTCCTCCAACGCTCGGCTTCTGCTTGTTTAGCCATTGCTCTCTTCATTTCCTCAGGTAGTTCAACTGTTTTAATTGTTACAGCTACTATTTTAACACCCCATGGTAAAGTCATTTCATCTAGTATTCCCGAGATCTTCTTGTTTAATTCTTCTCTCCTCTGTAGTAAGTCGTCTAGTTCTGACTGGCCCAACACGTCTCTCAATACTGTTTGAGCCAATAAGCTGACAGCATAGTGGTAGTTAGATACTCTTGTTACCGCTGCAACTGGATCAATGACTCTATAGTATACAACTGCGTCAACTGTTACACTAACATTGTCTCTTGTGAGTATTTCTTGTCTTGGAACATCAATAGTGACAACTCTTAAATCAACTCTCTGTACAGTATCCACGAATGGTATGACAAAGACTAGCCCCGGCCCAATAGCCCCTCTAAGTCTTCCAAGTCTAAATACTACTACCCGCTCGTATTCTTTAACTATTTTTATAGCGTTAGCTAGAAGCGGTATAACAATTATTATTATAAAGAGTAGAGTTAAAATTAATTCAAACAAAACCTCTCCACCTCAAAGTAATGTATTACAATATGACAATATATACTTTTACAAATCCTCGAAGAAATAAACTCATTCTCCTATCGAGACAGGAGACTTAATCTAAACTCACATGTACGCAATAAGAGTTTTGATTGTGATATTTATTCTATAGTCTAAGTAGTTAATGATAGTAGTTTGGGGATATCGAGTTGAAGATACCTATATGTAGAGTATTATTGTCAAAGTGGTTTGGTGTTCTACTAGTTATTCTCGTTATTTCTACACTTGCCACTATACGTGTTTGGAACTCAGCTGAGCCAGTAGAACCAGGATCTCTTGAATGGTACTTGCGTATACTAGCGATTTTTACTGGTGTTGCTTTACTAGCTAATTGTCTCTGCGAGGCAGTATGGGTAATTAAATATCGTAGAACACCACCCTACTACCCTGAGACAAAGACACCCTCACCTTGTTGGCTGCTTCTAAACTGGTTTGCAAGGTTTTCACTAGCAATTATAATCATTGATAACGCTATTTGGGGGCCACCACACCCACTGGCGCCAGGTTCACTTGAATGGTATCTGTCATTCTCGATGATACCTGTTGGTGCGGCTATAGTTATCTACTGTATTTACAGGGAGACCAGGCAATCTAGAGAATTAACTCTTTGTTGTAGCAAAGAGAAAAACTAGTATATTTGTTTTTGAATAGTTTCTTCTTGTTATCCTCCTCTAACTACTCTCGTTAATTAAAGATATATAATGTTAATTGGGAATAATGTGGTATTGTGGTCTATATGAGCGAGAAGCGTAGGATTTGGATTCTCATTGATCCTTTGAAGTGTACTGGTTGTAGACTATGCGAGATAGCGTGTAGTTTGAAACACCATGGTTTAATATGGCCCTCGGCTTCTAGAATACAGGTTTACGAGCCTTATCCAGGAGCTCCAGTTCCAGTAGTGTGTGTTCAATGCCACGACTACCCTTGTGTAAACTCGTGTCCTTTTGGAGCATTGGGAATCGATGAGAAAACCGGTGCAGTAGTGGTCTACGAAGATAAGTGTACACTGTGTGGTACTTGTGTACAGGCCTGTCCGCTCAATATACCTAGAATAGTGCCGGGTCTTAGAAGTGTGCAGATATGTGATCTATGCGGTGGAGAACCAGAGTGTGTTGAAACATGTGAGCTTGTTGGATATCACGCATTAAAGATAGTGTCGAAGCCCGAGGGCGGCGTGGAAAAGACACTCCTAGTAGACCCATACTACAAGTCAAAGGAGATCTATGAGAGAATTATTCTAGGTGGTAAGTAATGTATGGATTAAATGGAAGAATACTCGAAGTAGATTTAACAACTAATAATTACCGAGTTGTAGAAGTAGAAGAGAAAATATACAAGTTGTTTATGGGTGGGCGTGGACTAGCAACATATATTCTCGCGAAAACACTTGGCGAGAAATGGAGGCTTCTCGACCCGTTATCACCTGAAAATCCATTGATTATTGCTACAGGGCCTTTGACAGGCTACTACCCGGGAATAAAGTTAATAGTTTCTGGTAAGTCACCACAAAGCAATGGCGTTGTTGGCTCGGCTATTTCAAGTGAGCTAGCAGTAGAGTTGAAAGCAGCTGGATACGACGCCATAGTAGTTAAGGGGGCGAGTGAGAAACCAGTATACTTGTATATAGAAGACAATAGAGTAGAAATTAGAGATGCTAGTGACCTATGGGGCCTCCGTGGAAGAGAGTTAATAGAGAAACTAGTTGAAAAAGCAAAAAGAGAACACGGCCTCGAAAGGCCTCCAGGACACTTGTATATTGGGCCGGCCGGCGAAAACCTGGTTAGAACAGCAGCTGTAATGGCTAAACTAGCACACGCCTCTGGTTATGGAGGATACGGTGCAGTAATGGGTAGTAAGAAGTTGAAAGCCATACTGGTTAAAGGCAATAATCCACTACCAAGAATATACAACCCCGAGAAATTCATAGAGCTACGACAACAAGCAGTTAAAACACTAGTGGAGAGGTTTGCGAGGTTTAGACAGTGGGGTACTGTATCTGGTACATGGTATCATGGATACCACACTAGTAGCATGCCAATCAAAAACTGGCAGGAGGAATGGCATGACAACAAGGAATTCTCGCCCGGAGGCTTTGAATCAAAGACTTGGGTTAAAAACCCATGGGCTGATTATGGATGTCCAACAGCGTGTATGAAGCTGAGTAGAACAATTGCACATGGCGACAAGTATGTAACTGATGGACCAGACTATGAAATGGCGGCTTACCTAGGTACTAATCTAGGAGTATTTAAACCAGAAGACGCCGTGAGACTCTCAGCTGTTGCAGACGACTTGGGATTGTGTGGTATACAGACAGGAAATGTTGTTGGATTTGCAATTGAACTATACGAGAAAGGATTGTTAACAAAGGAGGATGTTGGATACGAGTTGAAGTGGGGGGATGTAGAAGCCATAGAAAAACTCTTGTATGATATAGCGTATAGAAGGGGTATTGGTAGAATACTAGCTGAGGGTGTATACCGTGCAGCACTAGAATTATCCAGAGTGAAAAACACCGATCTACTAAAATACACTGTCCAGGTAAAGGGTATTGGTATAGGTGCACATGGAATTAGAAGTGGATTAGACTATCCACAACCAATAGCATATGCCTGCTCGGTACAGGGAGGAGACCATACGAGTGTAGCCGGGTTACCAGTAAAGTCAACGGAGTCGGAAGCCTGGGCTGCAATAATGGATAGTTCAGTAGTATGTATGTTCAACGATCTAGGAGACAACTTCATTCTAGAATACTTAAACGCAGTAACCGGTTGGAACTACACATTAGACGACTTATACAATACGGGTAGACGAATACTAACACTCCAGAGAATACTATTACTACTCGGAGGCCCAGATGTAACCTGGAATCCACTAGAACACGATGACAACCCACCAAGATTCTACGAACCACTACCCACGGGCCCCTACAAGGGAAGAGCAACAGATAAAAGCAAAGTACTAGAATTAAAAGCAAAGTACTATGCTGAATTAGGCTGGGATGAAAAAGGAGTTCCCAGAGAAGAGACAATGGATAAACTCGGACTAGGAGAATTCAAAAACCTACTGAAGCAACTAGTACAAGGATAAAGAGTATGCAGTCTAAAACAAGGATTTGCCTGAAGCTCGCTGGGTCGGAGTGTACACTATGTATTGAATCCAGCAACTGTATTAGCATAGCCTATGCTCTAGATAAATACATGGAGGAGTGTGGAAGAGTCGACTTAGAACACATTGTAGCAGTAGAAGGCGGTAGAATACTTGGATTAAACGAAGTATTATGTGGAGAAAAAGAGATAACTGTGGTTAGACTGGTTAGAGGAGGCTGACTTCTATAATTAAAACCAGTTTACACAAACTCCCTATTAGTTAAACAATTAATCTCTACTTTCCTCTACCAAGATACTTCGCTATTATTTCTATGAGTGGCGAGAGAGACCTCGTCTGAATATATAGTCTACCAGGCCCTTCTACTTCAATTACAAATCCCTCTCCACCAAATAGAAACGATTTTAATCCTCCGAACTTTCTAATCTCCCATTTCAATCCATCATCCATTGCAACAAAGTGGAAGTTGTCGACTAGTACTCTCTCCCCTGGTTTTAATTCGACCTCTTCTATGGCACCATAGCTCGAAATCCAAACACCACCCCCACCCTCTGCTTTAAGCCATACGAGCTCTCCCTCTGCTATCAATCCTTTTAGTCCACGCCACGCTGTTGTTAAGTCAGTATCTCCATGGTGTGCAATATAGCTGGTATCCTGGATTACTAGTCCTCTATCGCCTTTTAACTCTACGTAGCTAATATCACCCGGTAGAGAGGGTGCAAACCATACTTCGCCTTGTTCTCTAGCATAATACGTATTTATAAAGAAGCTCTCCCCAGCAAGTGCTGTACGTAATAGGCTCTTAATTAATCCACCCTGAGCTCTAGTCTCAACTTGAATTCCACTACTCATATAGACCATGGCGCCTGGCTCGGCATAGACACGTTCTCCAGTATTCAACTTGATTTTAAAATTGAATATGCTGGTCTATATTCAACTTTCCACTCCATGTATAGATTCACCTCTCAATCAATACATAGTAATTTAATATTCACTGCTTTAAACATGATACAAATAGAAATAATTGTTAAAAAAGAGAAAGAGGGGAGATTGTTTTTACATTAGCTTTTACGTATAGCTCTACTCTTCATTGCTTCGTCAATTAATACTAGTATTCCGTTTATTATAAGATAAATGGCTATTAATATCGCTAGTAGATCTGGCTTTACAAAGATTAGTATACCAAAGATCAACATTATGATACCAATGAGTATTCTTGGTACACTTATACCTAAATACTTTTTGATTAGTTCGTCTACTCGCTTCTCCACATTCTCAACCTTCAAACAGTCTATCAAAATAAATATATTATGTTTTTACATATATATTTTTACATGTCCTTAGCTTTCAAAACATGATCTGGTCACAGGTTTTTGAATTATTTATATCTACATATATAGTTTGTTAAACTGGTGTCGGAGACTTATCAAGGGAGCAGTAGTATGAAGAAGTCTGTATTAAACAGAGAATTTACTGGTGTTTTAAAGACTAGTCTTCCACTTGTAGTAGTAGAGCTTGTTTCTAGTCTCTATTCTCTCACAGATACGTATTTTGTTAGTGGTTTGGGAGAGGAGGCTGTTGCCGCTGTTGGGATATCAATGTATCTCTTGATGTTTATACAGGCTTTTACTGCTTTGTTTACTACTCCGGCTATAGTGTATACTTCTCAGGGTGTTGGTGCAGGTAGATACATCGAGGCTCGTAGAGCTACTGGTGAGGCATTGTTTTATGGATTATTGTTTATACTTGGCTTGTCCATACTATTCTATTACTATTCACCACTACTCGTAATTGTACAGTCTGGTGTTAGAGGAATTACTTTTGAATATGCTGTTGCTTACCTTGGTGTGAGGGTTCTCGGCTTCCCCGTTCTACTATCTACAATGTTTATGGATTCAATGATTATTGCTTCTGGTAGAACAGTATACTCTATGATTGCAAACACTATTGGATTGTTGTTAAATATTGTATTAGACCCTCTCTTGATCTATGGACTATTCGGCCTCCCAAAACTAGGAGTTGTTGGTGCAGCATTAGCTACTGTAGTATCTAATGCAACTACTTTTCCAATTCAACTGTATTATCTTAGTAAAATAGGCTTGGTCCCCCTACTCAGCCCTCGAAACGGGTATTTAAAGAAAACACTGGAGTTGGGTTTACCAGCGCTGAGCGAGAGACTTGTTTTCTCGCTTGGAAACAACGTATATGCTGGCGTTGTAGCGAGACTTGGTAGTACAGTTATGGCTGCACACAATATTGGTCTTAGAATAGAGAGCTTGATCTACATGCCTGGCTTCGCGTTTTCGATGACTGCTGCATCAATGGTTGGTAGGAAAATAGGTAGTGGTAGTATCGAAGACGCGAAGAAAACAGGTTTAAACATTATTCTACTAGGCACTCTAGTGATGACTATACTTGGATTTATTATCGGTGTAGCTGGATACTATATTGCCGCGCCATTTTCTCCAAACGAAGAAGTTAGAAAACTAGCTTCTATATACCTCTTATACGCTGGGTTCAGCGAGCTGGGTTTGGGACTAGCAATGATTACAAGTGGTGCTCTACGGGGTGGCGGAAACACCCGCATACCAATGATTGTTAATATAGCTTCACTAATCTTAGTGAGAATTACACTATCACTACTACTCGCACCTAGCATTGGCCCGCATGGACCATGGCTGGCAATGTTTCTAGACGTATATACTAGGGGCTTTGCACTGATCACTATATACAAGTTCTATTTTGAAAAAATTACTCGTAGAGTTATCTAGGTTGTTTTTAATTATTCTTCAGTAAATCTATAAAATAACCAGTAAATCCATAGTTTTAGAGTGATATGGTAGAAAAGAGGTGTTTCAGGTGAAGTGGAAGGATTCAGCAAGTATTCTACTATTATTGTCTATTATTGGATTAGCTTCATACATAACTTTAACAATGCAATCAGCCTATTGCAGTGCTTGTACTAGTGGCGTGGAATTCTATATGTATGGCAGTACCACTTGCCCTCATTGTCAGTCTCTAAAATCATTCTTCCAGCAATTCTTCCCAGACAACTACTATTTCTGTCCAATAGACCAATCACAAGAATGCTACAAAGTGTTTCTAGAATTTGCTGAAAAAGAATTAGTAGAAAAAGCCAATATGTCTCTTAATCAAATAGGCGTGCCGATAACACTCGTAGTAAGAACAAATAGTAGTGGCAAGTACATATTGGGTATTGTTATTGGTGCAGTAAAAATAACTGATTTCTGGAACACTCTATCCTGTAGTGAGCCAAGTGAAAATATATCAATATACTATGGAATAGAGAAAAAATACGAGCTACCAGTTGGCTCAGTAAACCACACTGTACTAGTAGATAGCTACATTATACACCTTGAGTCAAACAAGCAACAAGACAACTCCTGGATTCTAGCAGTTGGCTTAATAGGTGTTGTAGTAGTCGGTGTGATAATATACTTCTTTCTATCTAGAGCCCTTTAGTAATATACATCAACGTGGTTTTAGTCTATAAGATTTTTAAACCAAGGCCCTATATAAATGTATAATTGCAGAGTGGGGGAAATGAGTGGGCAGGACTCTATCGGTGCAGCTCTTGGCAGAGTAATAGTATATGCCATAATACTGGCAATAATACTGGGTGTAGTACACTGGTTTTTCACTCAGGGATTGGATTTAATAGTAGAAGCTACAAAACTCGAGGGATTATTAATACTGAGAGATTACGAGGCATATGTAGTTATAATAATAACTCTCGCACTGGGTTGGATGATCGTAAACGCTGTTGCAGGAGTATTCTACGCGATGCTAAAACCAAAATACGGTGCTTCAACAGCAGCCGCTGTTAGAAGCATGGTTAAAATACTTGGTCTCGGCGCTCTACTAGCAGGTATTGCTGGTGGAGTAGCTGGCGGCGCAGCTGGAGTAGCGCTAGGTGGATTTATAGGTTTAGTTGTAGGCTTCGCCACTCAGCAAGTACTTGGACAAGCAGTGGCAGGATTATTCATTTTACTGGCAAGACCATTCAAAATCGGAGACTTGGTTGACATTGCTGGTGAAAGCGAAGTAAGAGTAAAAGATATTTCAACAATGTTCACAATAGTGCAGAGAAAAGATGGTACAGAGGTATTAATACCAAGTAATATGATTGTTGGTGCAAAAATAGTTATTAGAGAGAGGAGTAAAGAATAGCTTTTTTCAGCATCTACTTCTCGCATTTTTAAACCTATTAAATCCTCTTTACTAGAATTATTATGTGATGATGAACCCAGGCGGAAATGAGTTTAATGATAGAATCAGCCTTAACTGAACTAATCTATTCAACATATACCACTTTATAACTAGTATATCCTTATAACTAGGTGGTTGGGGGTTAGATATTGATTATAATACACACTAGTGACTTACACCTCGTACCAAGCAATCTACACAATACAGTACTCGAAGAAGCCTACTACGAGGTATTAAATGAAATAAAAAACATAATATTAAACCAGGACTCTAAATACCTAGTTATACCAGGAGACTTCTTTGACGACGACAGTGTACACTATGATATATTAATTAAAACAGCGAGAATACTCAGAGAGCTCAGAGAGAAAGGAGTTAGAGTTGTTGTTTCACATGGCAACCACGACATTGCAAGAGGAGGTAGTGGAGTACTAGACCTACTCGCCAGCGTTGGATTAATACATTTAACACGCTTTGATGAAGCAATGAACTGGTTAATACTCCATCCACTAGTCTTTGAAGACGATAAAATAGTCTTTTACGGAGTACCCGGCTTCAGAGGTAGTAGTAACAAGGAGGTCGAATACTTTAAACAGGGTACTACAAAATTCAATGAAGCATCTAAGTATAGGGATTACATTGTAGTGGTTTTAGCACATATTCAAACAAAATTCTATGGATACGATCCATCAAGGTATTCTTGGAGATATGGTTCACTATACCTAGAATACGACGACTTCCTCAGGAGAACACCTGAAAATACAAAGTATATAGCACTAGGACACCTACACCTACCAATACCACAAGAAGAAGAATTCAAATCTAAAGCAGCATATCCTGGTGCACCAATAGGAATAGATGTAAATGATTTCCGAGAAACATACGAGTTGCTCAAGAAGAAAGCATATAGGAGAGTATTAATGGCTGATTTATCAAGCGACATACCCGTAATTAAAGCCATTAAACTAGAAAACACCCCTATAGTACACTACTACTCAACATATTCTAAATCAATTGAAGAACTCAGAAACCAGATTAAACAACAGCTCCTAGATATTGAACTAGGTAAATACACAATTCTACTTGTAGATGTAGAAAGCGATAAACTCACAAGTCAAGACATTGCAAAATTAAACCATGAGTTAAATAGAGAAGTAAAAGAGAAAAAAGTCTACATTAGAATAGGATTGAAAAACATTGAGAAAACACTTGAGGACAATATTAGAGTCGACGTAGAAGGATCACAGGATTTCTCTATCGATGAAATCGAATTCAAAGTAATACAGGAGTATGTATCCAAGAAAAAAATCAATATTCCAGCCGAGAAGATACAGTGGGTTATAAACTACCTCGGCAAAGACCTGGGACAACTCTCTGAAAAACACATTCAAGACTTGATACGTGAACTCCTAGGTGGTAGTGAATGAGCTATCTTGGTTTAGACGAGGCATCCTGGAAGCTGAAAGAGAAAATTAGAAAACTCGTTAAAGCCATGCATGAAGACTACATGAAAGCACATGAATCAAGTCTTGTTGAATTGAGAGAAAAAGTATTTAGAGAATACTATAGTATCTCTCCTATACCTTTAATTGAACAATCAAAAAACATTATATTTGTAGATGCCGGCTTCCACAGTGTTAAAACAAGCGTGCTACATTTCTTCACGGTGTGTTTTGGAAGCGTGGTTAGAACTCCAGGGAAAGAACTCAAATATACGGGTCAACTAGGAGAATACGACTTCCCCGAGATAGTCTTCATGTATGGTAGATGGGGCGAGAAAGATGGAAAACCATGGTTTACAATTAGAATAATTCCACTCACAGATTCAAACCTGTTGTTTACGAGTGAAAGAGCTGAACGCATATCAACTCGTTTAACAAATCACGTAAACCAGAGGCTTGAAGTTGTTGCCGGTGAAAAAAGCCTTAGAAAACTATATGATTTATTCTCGGATGCAATGGAGTATTTAGAGGGACTGCTAGAAATAGCTTATGGACTAGCCACACTGAAAATCACCGGGGACTCTATACTAGTAGTTGATGGAGCGCTTTCAAGGTGGTTTACAATTAAAAGCAATATTAAAATACTTGGATTCGACATACTCGACGTATTATCTATTGTTTTAGATGGCTTGTATACAAGCGATAGTATTCAAAGTGAACTAGAGAGGAGGGTTTATGGATTAATAAAGAGACCTAAATTAACAGCATTGGCGAGAGCTTATAGTTTATTTAGAGGGTACGGTGACAGTCAGCTGGGATTATTTGGCTATCCAACAAGAGAATCGGTTGAAAAAGCAGTTGAAGTAATAAATAGAGAAGTTAAACCTAGATATAGCAAATCTCTTCTCAAAGAAACCATTTTATTATTCAATAGAAACGCGTCTCCAAGTAGAGATTTATGGATAACAAGATTTCCATTGACAACGGATGGTGATACTATACTATTCCTTGAAGCATATACTAGAAAACCAGTTATTGAATACAATTCAAAACAAAATAAAATAACAGCTAATGGAGATGCAGCCGAAGAAGTCAGCAGTAGAGTTAAAGTAGATATTGGTGAAATAATGGCTTATCGGAGTAGAATACGGGGCCTTCCACCATACGGATTCATGGAAATAGATGAAAAAGTACGTATTGATACACAAATAGCACACATGATAGAAGACATGATAGTAGAAGTAATCCGTGAAGAAATAGGCAGAGAGGGGCATCCACTAGAACAGCTGTTTGGATTGACTAGAAAAATGCGTCTTGGATACCAGTTTTAAACGGTTTTTAAACAAGTAGCTTTATCGAGGGGGTTTGATTGAGTGAAATAGGCTCTGTAGCTGGATGGGAAAACGAGAAGGTAGTCGTAGCTATTAGTAAAGAGTATTATCCCTCATTTGGAGATCTACTATATACACACATTGTCGGCCCAGATGGGTCAAAGAGGACTATTGTAATGGAAGTAGTTGGAATGAGTGGTTCAGGCCCTAGCCACATATCAAAACTAGCTCCTACCTCGTTATCAACACTACTAGAGTCTAGTTCATATGCTAAGGCAAGGCTCTTTCTAGAAATAAAATACATTAGTAATGGAGAAGTAGAAGTTACAAAGGCCTCACGACCACCTAAAATAGGGCTACCAGTATACCTAGTGAAAAGTGGAGATAGATACTCGGAAGATATAATTGGATATATCAGTAAGTACAGTGCTAGACCAGATAGCAAAAACCCCGTTGGATTATTCGTTTTAAGGTCTGGTATAGCACACAGTAGATCTGACGAGCAAGAAAGACACTTTATAAATGCCGTCTTCAAAGTAGACTTGGATAGAATGCTAGCTAAACATGTTTTGATAACTGGACAGACTGGTTCTGGTAAGACAACTGGTTTAAAGGGGTGGCTGATAAAGTATGCATTGGAATCAAATAGTAGAATTGGCTGGCTAGTAATAGATAGACACGGCGAGTACATGCCACCCGAGGGATACGTTAAAAACGAGTTCTCTGGCCTCTTAGTAGACGCTGTTAAAACTAATCCATTACTTAACAGCTCAATGATCCGCTCATATAAATTCACTATTAAAACACTAAGGAGTACCAATTCAGCAAACATCCCCGGACTACTCGACACATACCAGGGAGCAATAGCAGCTAGAAGTATATCATTCGCCGACTTCGCAGCTCTCGAAGAAGTAGGAGATAGAGTAGGAGTAGCCGAGGAATTCATAAACACTATAATTGAATTACTAAAGGCATTAGAAGAACCAGTAGAGAATAAACACGGCCAGATAACAAAGAAAGAACAAGTAAAAATAGAAAATATCGACGAGTTAATTACAGGAGAGAATGCCGAGGAAGCAACTGGAAACATGCTTGCCTTAATACCCCTCCTCGTAGAGAACTTGGTAAAATACGAGGGTGTTGGATTACCAAGAGATAAGAAGTCTGGACTACACAAACTCCTACTTGATAGGGGTGTAGATGCTAAAACCGCTAGAATGCTTAGAAGACTAGTATTGAATGTAATGAACTGGACTACTAGGCTGAAAACTGTTAATGGAAGACGAATAGTTGTACTTGATGATTCAATGAGCGTGATCAAGGTATCTCCAACACTCAAAAACCCCGAGCAGTTAGCATGTCTACTCGAAGCTATTATAGGGGCAATTGAGCAAACTCATGGTAGTCCATCACAAGCAAAATATCCATGGAGGGGTATATGCCAAGAGAAAACAATTAGTCTAGAGGTAGAAGACGGTATTGAATTATCTGAAATAGTTGATAGTGTTGACCGTGGCGATATTGTAATACTAGATGTATCGCAACTGCCCCCGGCACAAGCAGATCTGGTTTCACTAACTGTGACTCGTAGACTGTTTGAAAAGAGACTTAGTAGTGGAGTAGAAGAATCACAGAGTAAACCAGTTGTAGCTATTGTATCAGAAGAAGCACCACTATATCTAAGCCCCGAGAGAGTTAATTCTCCGTTTAATCCATTCGCTAGGGTTGCAAGAGAGGGTAGAAAGTTTAGAATTGGCCTGGTTGCAATAACACAACTAGCTACAATGATCGAGAAGCAGCTACTAGCAAACTTTAACACTCTAGTAGTATTGAGGACGAGGAGTAGTTCTGACCTAGCTTTCTTCAACGATATAGGGATACCAGTAGAAACACTTCCATACCTGGGTGATAGAGAATGCTTTATCTACTCGCCAGACCTCCCGATAAAAGAACCGATTCCAGCATATATACCGGGATGGTTTGACCTCGTAAAACAAGTCTACGAGAAAGTTGAAAATGAAAATAGAGGTTTTAAAGTTCCAAGAGAACTCATAGAAGACGGAGAAGAGTAGAGGGCGTCTACGTGAAAATACTGGGAGTATACTTAGAAAACATTAGAAGCTACAAGAAAACAGTAGTAGTTTTCCCGCCAAGAGGAATTACAGTAATACACGGTGAAATAGGCAGTGGAAAAACTAGTTTACTAATGGCAATTGAATTCGCACTACTTGGTCTCAGTGGAACCGGTTCAAGTGGTGTTTTCGACGCTTATAAACAGCCTAAAGGAGCAGATCTTTTAAGAGTTGATAGTAGCTGGGGGCGTGTAAAACTCCTAGTTCAAATAGGTAGAGATAAACTATACATTATTGAGAGGAGAATAGAAAAGAAGGGCAATAGCTACGATGCTACTGTTGGCGTGGTAGAAGAAGCTGTAATTGAAAACGATGTGGTTAAACCAGTCGGCAAGAAGCTATTTACATCTCGTAGTGAACTAGATGACTACATACTGAGCATTCTTGGAATAAGAGAGAAAAAGAAAGAGCGTGCTACACCACTAGTTTTCACTACGGCAATCTATATACCGCAATTCAACGTCCAAGAAGTACTAACACTAGATAAAGACAGGAGAATAGAGATAATAGAGAGGGCGCTTGGACTAGATAAATACAAGTTATTTAAAACAAATACCAGTACACTCCTCGATAAACTCAGAAGAGAAAAAATACAGGGATTAGAGAGAGAACTTGAAAGCATGCGTAGAATACTACGAGGTAGAAACAAAGAACAGTTATTGAGAGATAGAGAAGAAAAACAAAAAGTCCTCGACGAATTGAAGAGAGAAAGAGATAGAATAGAACAAGAATTAAAAACAATAGAGAAGAAGCGCGAAGAAGTAATCAATCAAATAAGACTAGTCGAGAAAAGGAAAAACGAGTTATCAACTGTGAAGAAGACGTACGAAGAGAAAAACAGCGAACTAGTAAAAACCGAGAAAGAACTCCAACTACTACTAAACGAGTATGAAACACAAGCCAGCCTCGAAGAATTAATCAACCAGTTAAACACCAGACTACAGCAACTAGAAGAGAAAAAGAAAGAGTTGAACAATAAACTACTCGAAGTAGAGAAAAAAGAAGAGGAAATAGTAAAGAAAATAGAAGAGAAAAACAATCAATTATCTGAAATCCTAGTTAGAAAAACAAAAATTGAAGAAGGAGTAAATGCAAAGAAGAAAGAAAGAGATAAACTCTTAAACGAGAGAAACCGAGTAAACAAGTTGATCGAAGAGGGTATATGTCCTGTTTGTGGACAGAGAATTCCACATGAACATGGAAGAAAACTCCTAGAAGAAATAGAGAGAAATATAGAGAGTATAAACAACGAAATAGAAGAAATGGAGAAGCAAATAAGAGAAATACAAAGCACTCTATTGATTGTTAAAGAAGAAGCAAGAAAACTACTAGGAGAGAGAGAACAAGTTGTACGTGAAAGACAAAACATAATGAGAGAAATAAGTAGAATAGACGAAGAAGCCAGAATACTAACAAGCAAACAGACGCGTATAGACCTACTATTAAAACAGAGAAACCGAATCCTCGAAGAACTATTAAAAATAAATATTAAGCAGGTCGAGGAAGAAATACACAGCCTCGAAGAACAAATCAAGAAGTATGAAGAAGAACGGGTCAACCTAGAATCCACAATTAAACAATTGTATTCAAAACTCAGAGATATAGATAGAGAAATAGGAAGCGTGGAGCAAGCTATTAAAAACATTGAGAAAGAAATAAATGAAATTGAGAGAATTAACCGTGAAATCCAAGAACTAGAAAGAGAAAAGAAGAAATACGAGGAGTTAAAAGGAAAACTCGAAGCAATTCAGAGTATTGTAGACGACGTCGAGAAAACAGTTATGAAAATACTTGTAGACGAGTTTAGAACATACTTCTACAACTTCCTCTCGAAACTCGTTGGAGACCAGCCAGTTGAAGTAGTAGTAACAGATGATTTTGGAGTTCAACCAAAAATAAGGATTGGCGGTACAACATACAGTGTTTCATCGCTAAGTGGAGGACAGAGTATTGCCGTCAGCCTCGCATATAGACTCGCATTGAACATGATTGTCAGAACGTATTCTCAATCACTTAGAAGAGCTGTATTAATACTAGACGAGCCAACAACTGGTTTTAGTAGGGAAATCGTAAATAGATTGAGAAGTGTTTTGAAAGAAGCTAGTGGAAGAAATGGACAAGTACTCGTTGTTACACACGACAGAGAATTAATAGATGCAGGAGATTGTAGATTAAAACTCTCACTTGACCCAATAGAACACAAAACAATTATTGAATACAGAGATGGAGAGTGCACTCATACAAGTCAGGCTTATAGGGAATTCGTTGAAAAAGCATTGTTGAGTGGTTTTATAAAGCCTACTACACTACCCTTTTAAAAACTAGTTTTCAGAGTTGTTTTTCCAATTGAAACGGGTTTGGTAGGAGTTCTCTGAGGTTTTTAACAACGTATTTCCCTGTTTTCACACTATACATTATTATTGTTGCCTCAGGGTTGAATTCAGCTATTACTTGTCTACATGCTCCACAGGGTGGTATGGGTTCCTCGAGATCTGTAACCACCGCGACTGCTATGGGTTTACGGTCTCCACCAGTAATCATTGCCGTAATAGCTGTTCTCTCAGCGCATATTGTTAATCCATAACTAGCGTTTTCAACGTTTACTCCCAGATACACTCTACCTGTATCTGTTAGTACTGCTGATGCAACATGAATGTTACTATATGGTGCATAACTATTCTTTAATACTTTTGATGCTTCTTCAACTAGTTTAAAAAGTGTTTCTTTATTTAACTCCTGCATTCTTATCCCTATTCTACTTGTTTAATTCCAATAATGTATATTTCGTCGTCTATATCCCATTCTTCAACTAGTCCATCGAAGTCTTTGATTTCATCTCTACTACTTGTAACTAGTAGTTCTACTGATCGTGTTTCATTTGCTATGTATTCTTTCTTTAATAGTATTAGTTCTTGTTTGTCTTGTGGTGCAACTATCACGGTTTTTATTTTTTCTGTTAGCGGGAGATCTAGTTTCTTCCTCATAACTTGTACTCGTCTAATTATATCTCTAGCTAGTCCCTCTGCTTGTTCTTCTATTGTTAACCTTGTATCTAGTGCTACAACACCATATTTGAAGTCTTCTACGAGGAAGCCCTCTACATAATAAGGAGTGATTTCAACGTCTTCGTTTACTAATACTACTTCTACACCGTCAATTACTGTCTTGTATTCGCCTTTACTCATAATGTCTCGTGCAATAGTGTCAGAGTTCTCCTCAATGTATACTACTAGTTTTTTAACTATAGACTTGTATTTGGGTCCCAATACCTTGTATTTTGGTTTTACATTGTACTTTGTGATTTCTGCTAGTTCACGGGCTTCTAATACCTCAATGTATTTAGCGTTACAAGAGAATTTTAATACATCTACGAGTTTACTAATAGCTTCTTTTACCTCGGGGTTGTCAGTGTAGACTATTAGTCTTCTAACTGGCTGTCTTAGTTTGAGGCCGGCTTTCATTCTTGCACTTGAAGCTGCTTTAAAGATGTCTCTGGCGATCTCCATGTATTCTTCTAGTTTTTCATCAATGTATTCTCTTTCTACACTTGGGTAGTCGAGGAGGTGTATTGATTCAACTCCATAGTAGTTTCTAAGTAGTGCTTGGTAAATGTATTCTGTTATAAATGGCGTTATTGGTGCTAGTAGTCTCAGTATTCTATCTAGTATGTAGAATAGTGTTGCATAAGCTGTTATTTTCTCTGGAGTGTTTTCCTCGATCCATACTCTGGGTCTTATTAGCCTGATGTACCAGTGGCTTAGGTCTTCAATTATAAACTCTCTTATCATTCTCGTCGCTGTTGGAATATCGTATTTCTCCATTGCTTCATCTACTTTTCTAACTAGGTTGTTTACTCTACTCAATATCCACTTGTCTTCTATTTTCAATTGATCTCTGTATTTCTTTAAGGGGTCTAATCGTGGATTGTATGCATCTAGATCCATGTATGTCTTAGCGAATACTGAGATATTCCAGAGTATTGAGAGGTCTCTTCTAGCTTCTTCTAGCTCCCTCCATGAAAACTTTACATCCTCCCATATAGTGTTTCCTAGTAGCCAGAATCTAAGTGGGTCTCTTCCAATTCTACTTATTGCTTCATCTGTTCCAACGTAGTTACCTAGACTTTTATGCATTTCTCTACCTTGCTCGTCTAGCATAAATCCGTGAACTAATACTGTTTTATAGGGGGTTGAACCAAATGCTAGTACTCCTGATCTGAGTAGTGAGAAGAACCACCCTCTGATCTGGTCGTGTCCTTCTACTATGAAGTCTGTTGGAGTAAAACCACCCTTCTTTTCTGGGTGTCCTATAGAGGCGTAGAAAGACACACCACTATCCATCCACACATCTGCTACATCTGGTACACGGCGCATTTCCAGACCGCAGACAGGGCATTTAAATGTAATATTGTCTATCCATGGTCTATGTAAATCTACTGGTATTACTCCGGAATACTTGTATAGTTCTTCTATGCTTCCAACAACTACTCTGTGTCCATTGGGACACAGCCATATTGGTAGAGGTGTACCCCAATACCTCTGTCTCGAGATAACCCAGTCTTGTATGTTATCTAGTATATTCATGAGTCTTGTAAGAGCCCATTCTGGAATCCAGTTGACTTTGGAAGCTTCTTTCTTTAATTCATCTTTGATTTTTGAAACTTTTATTATCCATTGCCTGGTAGCTCGTAGTATAACTGGTGTTTTACACCTCCAGCAAACAGGNNCACCTCGCTCCTCTAGGTCTTTAATTATATACTTGTTTGCTTCTCTAACGTATAACCCCTTGTATACACCAGCTTCTTCTGTAAACCTGCCTTCATCATCTACTGGTGAAACAACTGTTTCTACCAGGTTATTCTTTAATGCTACATCGTAGTCTTCAAATCCATGGCCGGGTGCAGCGTGGACGAGCCCTGTACCCTCGTTCATTGATACGTATTCACTCGTTGTTATTACTCGGTGATATTTGCTTACTTTTTCTTGTAGTGGTATTAAATCTGTGAGTGGATGGATATAAGTATACTTTGTGAGATCCGAGCCCTTCAATCTCTCTACAACCGTGTACTCTGAAATTCCTACTTCCTTTGTAAAGGCTTCTAGTCTCTTCTCGGCTAGAATCCAGTAATCACTGCCTACTTTGATTTTTACATAGTATTCGTCGGGATGGGCCATTACAAATACGTTTGCTGGTAGAGTCCACGGAGTTGTAGTCCAGATTACTAGGTATGTGTTTTCTTCTTCTCTCACTGGGAATTTAACGTATATGCTTGGATCAGATAATTCCTTATACTCTACTTCGTATTCTGCAAGAGTAGTTGAGCATCGAGGACACCAGTATACAACACGATACTCCGACTCTAAAAGACCTTTCTCATCGGCCTTTTTTACAAGCCACCATTCTGCCTCGATATACTCGTTTTTGAATGTAAGGTATGGGTTGTCCCAGTCCATGAATACTCCTAGTTCCTTGAACCACTTTGTCATAGCTGTTAGATTGTTTAGTGCAAATCTCTTGCATTCCTCGATGAATTTGTCAACTCCGATTTTCTCTTCTATTTCCTTTTTTACTTTTACACCTAGTTTCTGCTCTACTTTGACTTCTATTGGTAATCCATGACAATCGTATCCAGGTGTATCGTTTACATTAAAGCCCTTCATTCTCTTATATCGTAGAACAGCGTCTTTGAGTGATTTATTCCATGCTGTTCCAATATGTGGAATATCACCTGATGGATAGGGTGGGCCGTCAATGAAGTTGAATAGTCTGGGGCTACTCTCGGCTTTCTTCTTGACTAATTTATATATATGTGCCTCCTCCCAGTATTTTTTAACTGCGTCTTCTACTCTGTGCGGGTCGTAGTTACCAGTCAGCTTCCAGTCAGTATTCAAGATCACACCCTACTCCTAGAGCTAAACTAGAATTAAAATAAAAAGCATAGGCTTATTATACTATACTAGCTAAAGAGTATAAAGTATATTATTGCTAGTAATACAATGATCACTACTATACTATATACTAGAAAGTATTTAAATCCGAGTTTTACAAGTAGTTTTGCATACGAGAATATTTGTTTAGAACCTAGTTTAGAAGTACCCCTCTCTCTACCTCTAAATGTAAATGGTACTTCACATATTCTCCTGGGTTTTGTAGAGGCTATTATTTCAACGAGTGCTTTATAACCTCTTGGTTCAATAGGCTTCCACTTCTCAATTATTTCTCTACGAAGAGCAAAAAAACCGCTGACAGGATCTTTTACTCTTCTACACTCTGGAATGAGGAGTCTTGCTCCCAATATTGCACCTTTAGATATGATTTCTCTAGTTAAACTCCAATTTTCTATTTTACCGCCTTTTACGTATCTAGAAGCTACTACTAAATCACATTCTTTTAATTTTGCGAGGAGTTCTGGAACTAGTTCTGGAGGATGTTGAAAGTCGGCGTCCATTACCACTAGGTATTCTCCACTAGCAGTTTTAAAACCATCATATATAGCTGAAGTCAACCCCAGCCTACCTGGCCTCTTTACTACTTTAACTGGGTAGGTCTTGCTGAGTGCTTCTGCTACATGAGCTGTTCCATCCGGGGAGTTGTCGTCTACTACTATTATTTCATAATCGTATCCAGCTTCGCTCAGTATAGCTCCTAGTTTCCAAATAATTTTATCTATGTTTTCCCTCTCATTGTATGTGGGGAGGATTACTGATACCTTCACCATGGAGTAAAACCTCGATTAAAAACTATTTTCCTGGAATTAATGATAGGTAGGTGAGGGTTTTCTCTCTTCCAAGTAGTGATAGTAGTGGTGCTGCTCTTGGACCACTTGGCTTGCCAACGAAGACCAGGTAGAAGTACTCGTATAGCTTCTTTACTTCTTCTTTTGAGAGTTTTGATGTAACAGTCATTAAGGCGTTTTTAATTGCTTCTTCACTCCACTCTGGTAGAGAAGATAGGTTTTCATATATTTCTCTCAGTAGACTGGCTACTTCAACTGGTACTTCACTAGCATATTTCATTGCTTCTTCAATAGTGTTTAATTTAAACTTTATGTCTGGTGTTCCATGTTTTAATACCCAGTTGTATGCTTTGGGAATTGTTTCTAGTATTCTTTGAACACCGTATTCTGTTGGGTTTTCGGGTAGGTGTCTACTCGCTTTTAACCTGGTTATTGCCTCTTCAAACCACTTCTCTCTTGGAATTATTTGTGCTAGTATAGCTAGGTGTAGGTATGGTACTTGTTCGGGTGGTTCTTTTGGAGGTGTTCCACGTGGATAGCTTAACTCGTAGCTTCTAGACAATAATACTTGTTCTTCCTCGTTTAGTGCTTTTTCCAGTCCATAATAGATCCGCTCTGCTCTGAAGTACTGGTTGTAGTATTGCGGTACTTCGTGAAGCCCAACAGTGATTTTCTTCATTGGCGGTGTCTTTAATACTATAAATCTAAATATGTGTGGATGGGCTACTTCAAGCCATTCACGAGGCGAGAAGCCCAGGAAGTCGCTACTACCCATATCCATTACTCTTCCATCTGGTGTTCTCAATTCAACCCATTCGTAGGGGAGGCCTTCTGGAGGCGTTAATTTATAGACGTTTACTGCGAGGTCTACACAGCTATCTCTACTTCCACCTGGCATTGCGTGATCCTTGCCAAATGGCTCGAAGTCTACTCCTAGAACCCACCATACTCCAACCCACTCGATTCTCCACATTAGTTTTCCATTGTCGATGGTGGTTATGCCTCTATGTCCACAGTGTTCACACATGTATTCAACGTGTTCTTCATCTACTACTCTTATCGTCTCGGTTGTATCTATTCTACCACACTTCTCGCATACTGGCTCAAAGGGTATCCAGTTTTCAGGGTATGGCTTTCTACCCCTGTATTTATTGACGATTTTTCTGACATCGTCTTTTTTCTCAATAGTTAACTTGACGAATTCTTTGAATTTACCTCTATACATTTCTGTTGTAGTTACTACTTCTATTTCACCATCGGTAAACTCTTTTATGAATGGGCCGAAATCGGACCAGTAGTGTTCAACCCAGTTTGAATGGCATTTCTTCGGGTCTGGTACTCTTATCAGTGGCCAGCCCTTATACTTTTCTCCCTCGGTTTTTTCCCCGAAAGCTAGTACTTGTGCTTCTTTGCCCTTCCACGCGTCTTGTGTGTATAGTGTGAGGTATTGTTTTATTTTGAGTCCTCTTGCTGTGAGTAGTTTGCGTAGTGTTTCAGCGATAATGATTTCTCCTCTCAATCTACCAACGTGTTGAAGTCCTGAAACCGATAATCCACCGTTAAATACGTATACTTCTTTACCTCTCTTTTTGAGTTTTTCGTATAATTCATCTGCGAGTTCATCAATCCAGTGTCTTGTCATTGGCGCACCTCTGCTATTTATACACGTGAACGTATTATAAGACTGGTTAAAATACAAATACTTTTAAGTATGTATCATTAATTCAGTGAATTGTAGTTATTGGTGAGTCCATGCAGCGAAAACAAGAGTTTCTAGAATGGCTTCGAAGTATAGAGAAGAAGTGGCAAGAGGTTTGGAGAGAGAAAAAGGTGTTTGAAGCTAATCCAAGAGAAGACACACCTAAATTCTTTATTACAGTACCCTACCCCTATGCAAACGGCCCTCTACACATCGGGCACGGTAGAACATATACTATTGGAGACATTATAGCCAGATATAAGAGGCTACGTGGATTCAATGTATTATACCCCATGGCTTTCCACATTACTGGAACCCCCATTATTGCTTACTCCGAGATGATTTCAAGAGGAGACCCTAAAACAGTAGACCTCTACAGGTCTTATATATCACTCTACGTGGAAGACAGAAAAGAAGTAGAAAAAATACTCGAATCATTTAAAGACCCATTAAATCTAGCAGAATTCTTTGCTAGTAGAATACAAAGCGACTTCGAAGAACTAGGATATAGTATAGATTGGAGGAGGAAGTTCCATACTGGCGAGCCACCATACAATAAATTCGTGACATGGCAGTACTATAAACTCCAAGAAAAAGGCCTTATAACACAGGGAGACCACATTGTCACATACTGTCTCCTCCACAAGCAACCAGAAGGCGAAGACGATATTCAAGACGCCGATGTAAACCCAGTAGAGATAATGGAGTATACAGCTGTAAAGTTTACAATGCCTAGTAGGGGGTGGACACTCCTCGCAGCTACTCTTAGACCAGAAACACTATTTGGAGTTACAAATGTCTGGGTTCACCCCGAAGGAGACTATGTTCTATTCGAGTGGAATAACGAGAAAATACTAGTTAGCGAAAAGGCCTTTATTAAACTACAACACCAGTATCCAGAAGAAGAATTCAGTGTTCTCGCCAGGGTTAAGGGTAGAGAAATCATTGGGGAAGAAGTAGTATCACCATTTGGAGACAAGGTGTTAGTACTCCCCGCGTGGTTTGTAGACGTTGAAAACGCTACTGGAGTAGTCTACTCAGAACCCAGTGATGCACCATACGACTATGTAGCACTCATGGAAATCAAGAGTAGACCTGAACTACTAGGAGAGTATGGTTTAAACCCAGAACTCGTTGCTAGAATAGAACCAAGAAAAATAATCGATGTCCCCGGTGTTACAGGCCACCACGCTGAAATAGCTGTTAAAAACGCGGGTATAACTAGTCAAAGCGATCCAAGATTAGAAGATGTGACAAGAGAGGTTTACAAAGAACAATTCTACAATGGAGTATTAATCATCGACCACCCTGAATTCAAGGGTTTAAGTGTTAGAGAGGCTAGGGAAAAGGTTAGAGAATACCTCTATAGAGAGGGCAAGGCAATACCATTCTATGAGTTAAACAGGAAGGCTAAGTGTAGAGGAGGCGGCGAAATCATCGTTGCCAAGATTAAGGGCCAGTGGTTTATAAACTATAATCTAGAATGGCTCAAAGAGAAGACTAGGAAAATGCTTGAAAACGATGAAATAAAGATAATACCGTCGAAGTATAAAAAGGCCTTTCTAGACACCATCGACTGGCTCGACAAGAGACCCTGTGCTAGAAAGAGAGGTATTGGTACAAGGCTTCCATGGGATCCAGACTGGATTATTGAAAGCCTAAGCGACTCTACAATATACATGGCATTCTACACTATTGCACACTTAATTAGAAAACACAGTATTCCACCAGAATCACTAATACCCGAAGTATTCGACTATGTATTTCTAGGCATAGGATCACCCGAAGAAGTATCTAAAAAGAGCGGTATTCCCATAGAAGTCATAGAAGAAATGAGACGAGAGTTTACATATTGGTACCCAGTAGACCATAGACACACCGGTGTACCACACATATCCAACCACTTATCATTCTACATACTCCACCACATCGCTATATTTGGAGAGAAATACGCGCCGAAAACAATCTCACTAAATGAAACCGTTATTAGAGAAGGAGCAAAAATGTCTAAGAGTAAAGGCAATGTAATTCCACTAAGACACATTGTAACACTGTACTCAGCCGACTTGTTTAGACTATACATATCCTGGGCTGCAAGCCTAGACAGCGTACTTGAT
The DNA here is from genome assembly GCA_002495025.1 of Desulfurococcaceae archaeon UBA285. Taxonomy (GTDB): domain Archaea; phylum Thermoproteota; class Thermoprotei_A; order Sulfolobales; family Desulfurococcaceae; genus UBA285. Next base: position 14,410 of record DADP01000035.1, on the reverse strand, counting down.
TGGAGAGAAGCAGAAGTAGATAAAGTCGTTAGTAGCCTCGTGAAATTCGTAAATATAGCTAAATCAGCTTCTACCACCGAGTGTAGGCTCGGAGAAAACGTTTACACAGACTGGTTTATCAATAAATTCTATGGATTAATAGCAAAAGCAACAAACCACATGGAGAAACTAGAAATCAGAGAATACGTGCAAACAGTCTTCTTCGACGCATTATCACTAATAGATAAATACCGCGACATGATGGGAGACGAATACGTATGTGGAGTAAGGAGGATACTAAGAGACTGGATAACAGTGTTAAACCCTGTAATACCACATATAACAGAAGAAATAAACACATGGCTTGGAAACACAGATCTACTATCTACCTCTAAATGGCCAACACCTCCAACAATAGACGAAGAAATAATTATACTAGTAGACTCGGTTGAATCAACAATAGAAGATATTAAAGAACTAGCAGGCCTGGTTAGAAAAGAGTCCTTCAAAGTATACATAATTATTGCTCCAGAGTGGAAGAGAGAAATAGCCAAAATGACAATTGAAAACACACCATTAAAAACCATTATTGAACACATGCGTTCAACCTATAGTTTGAGAGGAAGAGAGGCCGAGATTGCTGAAGCATACAATACATACAAGAAGGTGGATCGCGAGGTATTATCTAGAATTACAAAGACTACAAGTAGACGCGAACGCGAAGTATACACCACACTATCAAACTACATTAAGAGTAAAATACCAGGTATTCAAGAAGTAATTGTTCTATGGGAAGACGAAGCAAGAAACAAGGGTATTCCAAAAGCAGAGAGAGCACTGCCTTTAAAACCAGCACTCTACATTGAATAAGGTGGTTGAATTGATCGAATTAGTATATGTATTTATAGCGTACTTCACCCAGTTACTAGCTATTATGAACCCCTTTTCAGTAATACCTACTTTTATAGCTCTCACAGAGGGGTTAAAAGATAGAGAAATAGAGTCAATAGTTAAAAAAGCTACTTTTGCAGGATTATTTATTGTAGTATTATTTGCCACTCTCGGCCGGTATATACTAGAAGCTTTTAATATCTCAATAGCCGGTCTAAGAGTAGGTGGTGGAATAATTCTATTGACAATAGCTCTAGATATGTTGGGTGAAGAAGTTAGAACTAAAAAAGTACATCCAGGAGACATTGCTGTTGTACCAATAGCTACTCCTCTAATAATAGGTCCTGGTACAATGACTACAATACTACTTCTCGTTTCATCTAAACCAGGCGATATAGTAAATCAAGCTCTTGTGTTAATAGCTGCTATTGTAGCTTGTCTAGTCTCCTTCTGGATATTGAGACTCAGCAGGGTATTAGTTAGAATATTGAAAATGTCAACGGTTAGAGCACTGGGTAGATTTATGGCAGTGATTATTGCTGGAGTAGCCGTTGAAATGATTGTTTATGGTATAAGAACATACTATATTGAACTATTTCTACCATTAACGAGTAAATAGCCACATAGAACTATAATAAACTCGAATAGAAATTGTTTTTATAGTGATGAAGAACCTAGGGAAAGACCCTTTAAACGGGTGTGATGACGCCCCGCATATCTGATCATCAACAAGAGTTAAAAACCACCCCTCTCATTACTAATCTCGGTGAATACAAATGGCCAAATACAGAGTTAAAATAGAACCAAGAGAAAACTGCATAAGCGACATGGTCTGTGTATCAATATGTCCAGACGTCTTTGAAATGAACCCAGACGACAACAAATCCCAGATAACCCCCAAGTACCGTGAAGGCGGAAACATAGCTGTTGGAATAGTAACAGAAGACCTATTATCCTGTGTACAAGACGCCGCCAATGCCTGCCCCGTCCAAATAATCCACGTAGAGAAAGTAGAGTAGACTCACTAGTTTTTTATATTTTTCTCGTCTCCTATTTTTACACGAGTTTACACGGTGTATCCACTTGGATATAAGTGAACTAAGAAATATCTCTCTTAAAATCCTCTCTGAAAGCATTAAGTATAAAACCGTTCTGGGAGAGCAATACGAGGAAATAATTGATTACTATAGAGACGTATTATCACAGTATGGAGTTCACGTAACAATACATAGAGTGCCAGATGAATACATTGAAAAACACTTGCCAAAAGAATACAATCCAAGTAAACCGAGATATATATTGATCGCGAGAGTTGGATATGGAGACAAAGTACTACAGTTTAATGGACACTACGATGTTGTACCACCGGGTAGTGGCTGGTCTAGCGACCCCTTCACTCCCAGGATCATTGATAATAAACTATATGGTAGAGGAGCTACAGATATGAAGGGAGGTATAGCGGCGTTTCTAGCAGCTCTGATCTACTATGCAGAGAGAGAACCAGATATAATAGTTGAAGGAGTGCTTGTTCCAGACGAGGAAATCGGCGGTGTAACCGGAACGGGTTATTTAGTTAGAGAACTTGGTAGTAGACCAAACTGGGTGGTTATAGCAGAACCATCAAGTCTTGGAAGAATATATAATGGTCACAGGGGAAATGTCTGGTTTTTAATTAATGTTCGTGGCAGACAAGCTCACGGATCAGCACCATGGCTTGGAGAAAACGCATTCGAGAAAATGATTGTATACGCGAAAAAATTTATTAATGAATACCGTGCAATACTTGAAAACAAGAAGAGTATTCTTAAATACGAAGATCCACGCGCTTCAAAACCAACAATTAATCCAGGCGGACTACTAGTTTCTCCGGGGGCAGTAAACATTGTTCCGGGTTTCTCGGGTTTCAGTATAGATAGGAGGTTGATTGTTGAAGAAAGAGCTGAAGATGTAATAGAAGAAATAAGACAACTAGCTAGTAGAATTACCAGTGAAACAGGTATTCAAGTAGACTTAGAAATACTGGATTCATCAAACCCTGCTTATACACCCGAAAACTCAAAAATAATTAGTGCAATTAAGAAAGCAGCTAGTACCACTATAGGAATAGAACCAGAAGCCGTAATATGCACTGGTGGATTGGATTTAAAATACTACTCGGAGAAGGGAATAGAAGCAGTAGCCTATGGTCCAGGAGCTATTGGAGTAGCCCATCAAGCAAACGAGTTCATAGAGCTAGATGATTTATACAGAGCTATTGATGTATACATTAAACTCGTAGAAATACTACGAAAAGACGCAGATTAACCATCTCTATCCTACACATTTATTTTTATTAGAGTATAGGATTTATGGTAGTATAGAGTGCTCTACACTAGCGTAGTATCCACAATCGGTGTATGAAATGTCTATAAAGGTGCTTATAGCAACCGGTGGAGAAATAGCTATTAGAATAGCAAGGACAATTAAAGATAATGGATTAATTCCCATTGGAGTTTATACTCCTAGCGATAAAGAAGCCCTCCACAGGAGATTTATGGTTGACGATATTGAAATATCGAGCTATGAAGATATAAATGAAATAATATATGCCGCCCAGGAACTAGGCGCCGATGCCGTTCATCCTGGTTATGGAATACTAGCAATGGAAAACGAATATGCTAGTTTATTGAAGAGAAAAAACATAGCATTTATTGCTCCTCCACCAAGCGTCTACGCTATAACAAGAGATAAAATAGTAGCTAAAACCTATGCTGAAAAACTAGGTATACCTACACCTCCATGGAGAGAAATTAAATCACCCGATGATGTATTAGAGTTTGCTCGTGAACATGGTTATCCATTGATTTTAAAACCAATTGCTGGAAAATGGGGTATTGGTGTTAGAATTATACGGAGTGAGAGCGAAGTCGAGTCAATGGTTAAATCATCTCGTTCTATAGCTGAAAAAACATTTAGAGATCCAAGACTCTACGTCGAGCCATTTATAGAAAACAGTAAACATATCGAGGTTCAAGTTCTCGGAGATAGAGAAAATATTATACACTTATATGATAGAGAGTGTTTTATTGGAAGAAACTTTCGTAGATTAATCGCTGAAGCACCGTCACCATCACTAGACCAAGAGACGAGAAGGAAAATAATTGAAATGGCTTTAACAATTGCGAGGAGTATTAGACTAGAAAACCTAGCTACAATAGAGTTTATTTACAATCCAGAAACCAAACAAGTATTCTTTATAGAAGTAAACCCTGGATTGACACCAGAACACGCTGTTACAGAGTTTATTATTAGAAGAGATCTCGTTAAAAAACAATTAGAGGTATCACTATACGGTGCCCACGGAGTAAAACAAGACGAGTTAATCCTCGATGGGCATGCAATAGGTGTAAACATATATGCTGAAAACCCATTAACCAACGAGAAAACAACTGGTACAATAACAAACTACATTGAACCCGGCGGGGCGGGTATAAGAGTAGACTCTGAACTCTCGAAAGGAGTTCAAATTGAAAACCGTGATTTAATAGCTAGAATAATAGCGTGGGGTACAGAGAGAAAAACAGCTATTTCAAGGTTAAATAGAGCTCTAACAGAGCTAACTATTGAGGGCTTAGTAACAAACCACATATATTTGAAATACCTTATTGAACACCCGGTTTTCCAGAGTGCTGATTACACAATTAGTAAACTCGTAGAAGTAGATAACAGTATTACTAAGAAAATAGTGAATACAATTACAACTCACAGCATTGTATTAGCAACACTAGTAGAATTTGATGATGAAGGAGTAAAGAACTATGTAAAGAAACCCAGCGTACTGACGAGTATTCTACAAAGCGAGAAAGCAATGTCTATAAAGAGAAGTGCATGGTACTACTATGCCAGTGTGAGAGCAGCACTAGAAAGACACTATTTATCTAGACGTAGACATAGTAGTGGTAGAGAAGGCAGGAAGTAGGAGACAAGTGGGATAAATCGTATATCTCTTATTTACCATTATGTAAACAAGTTTATAAGCCCTCACGATTATCCAGTCTCTCGGAATAGGTGATTTAAACCTTGAGTAGTAAGGAAACTAGATTTTGTGTTTGGCTAGAAGAACTAAGAAAAGAAGATGTACCCCTAGTTGGAGGTAAAAACGCAAATCTAGGAGAAATGTTGGCGGCTGGAATACCAGTACCACCAGGATTTGCTGTAACAGCCTACGCATTCAAATACTTCCTCGAGAAAACAGGACTTGGACCAAAAATATATGAAATACTGAGAAAACTAGATGTAGACAACACCAAGGAACTAGAAGAAACTACAAAGAAAATTAGAGAAATGATTCTCAACGAACCAATGCCTCCAGAAATAGAAAACGAAATCAAATCCTACTACATAGAGCTAGCAAAAAGACTAAACATGGATCCACAAACACTAAGAGTAGCAGTTAGAAGCAGTGCAACAGCAGAAGACCTACCAGAAGCAAGCTTCGCTGGCCAGCAAGAAACCTATCTAAACGTATATTCACCCGAGAAAGTAGTAGAACACGTAAAGAAGTGCTGGGCAAGCCTCTTCACTGCAAGAGCAACCTTCTATAGAGTAAAACAGGGTATTCCACACGAAAAAGCACACATGAGTGTAACAGTACAAAAAATGGTTAACAGCAAATCTGCAGGCGTAATGTTCACTCTACACCCAGTAACTGGAGATGAAAACGTAATTGTTATAGAGGGTAGCTGGGGACTAGGAGAATCAGTAGTTGGAGGTAAAGTCAGCCCAGACCACTTCGTAGTAGAGAGAGGTACTTATAGGATCATTGAGAAGGGCATAAACAAAAAGACATTTATGATAACGTTTGACCCAACATATGGTAGAAACCTACACTTGAAATGGGACGATGAAAAAGGTACTTGGGTAGCTGAAGAAGGAGTAGAGCCAACAGCTCCACTCGTCAAAATCGCCAGACCAGATGCTCCAGCACTAACAGACGAGGAAGTAAAGAAGCTAGCAGAACTCGCAGAGTTGATCTATAAACACTATGGTAGACACATGGATATTGAATGGGCAATAGACCTAGACCTACCATTCCCACAAAACGTCTTTATTGTGCAGGCAAGACCAGAAACAGTATGGAGTGCTAAGAAGGCCAAGGAAGCCAAGAAGGTAGAAGTGACTGGCAAGAAAGTAGTTAAACTATCAGAGGCCAAAGTCCTAGTAAGAGGACTACCAGCAAGTCCAGGTGTAGCTGCCGGTGTAGCAAGAGTAATATTTGACCCCAAGAGCCCAGAAGCCATGGAGTTCAAAGAGGGAGACATCTTAGTAACAAAAATGACTGATCCAGACTGGGTACCATTAATGAAGAAAGCAGCGGCAATTGTAACAGATGAAGGTGGAATGACAAGCCACGCTGCAATTGTTAGTAGAGAGCTTGGTACTCCATGTATTGTTGGAACAGGCAATGCAACTAAAGTCATTCAGACCGGTATGGAGGTAACAGTAGACGCCAGCAGAGGAATAGTATACGAGGGCATCGTTGAAGACCTAGTTAAACCCAAAGCAGAGGCCGCTGCACCAGCAACTGGTGTAGTAGCTGCTGTTGGTATTAGCCCAGAACAACTACTACCACTATACCCAGTTACCTCGACAAAGATATACATGAACCTAGGCGAACCAGACGCTATTGAGAAATACAAAGACCTACCATTCGACGGTATTGGATTAATGAGAATAGAATTCATTATTACTGACTGGGTACAATACCACCCGATGTACCTAATTGAAACCGGTCAACAAGAACTATTCGTCAACAAACTAGCAGAGGGTATTGCAAAAGTAGCCCAGGCAATATATCCAAGACCAGTAGTAGTTAGATTCAGCGACTTCAAGACCAACGAGTATAGAGGACTAAAAGGCGGCGAGAAATACGAGCCAGACGAGCGCAACCCAATGATTGGATGGAGAGGTGTATCTAGATACATCCACCCAGCCTACGCTCCAGGATTTAGACTAGAAGTAAGAGCAATTAGAAAAGTAAGAGAAGAATATGGATTAACCAATGTATGGGTAATGCTACCATTCGTTAGAACACTCTGGGAGGTCAAAGAAGTACTTAGAATAATGGAGGAAGAGGGATTAAAGAGAAGCAAAGACTTCAAAGTATGGATTATGGCTGAAGTACCAAGCGTTGCACTACTCGCAGAAGAGTTTGCAGAGCTAGTTGATGGATTTAGCATTGGAAGCAACGACCTAACCCAGCTAGTTCTAGGTGCAGACAGAGACAGCAATATCCTAGCAGAAATGGGATACTTCGACGAGAGAGACCCAGCAGTACTAAAAGCAATTAGAATGATAATTAGAGGAGCTCACAAGAAGGGTAAGACAGTCAGTATCTGTGGACAAGCACCAAGCGTATACCCAGAAATCGTAGAGTTCTTAGTAAGAGAAGGCATTGACAGCATAAGCGTCAACCCAGACGCTGTAATAGCAACAAGGAGGCTAGTAGCCTCTGTTGAAAGAAAGATCATGTTGGAGAGACTAGAGAAAATACTTGAAAAACTAGAAAACCTCTAGTCTCTCTCCAGAAATAAAAAAATTATTTTTCTCCTCACGACTAATCTATTTCTTTACTTCTAATTTCGAAAAGAGTAGGCTCCAGTGTTTTTCTTGTTTCAATTGGAGCAGATTATAGTAGTTGTTTCTCCGATTATGGAAAATATATAATTATAAAGCCTGTATATACATATACATACAGGGTGTTATTTTCATGCCGAGAAAAATAGTTATTATAGGTGCAAGTGGAAGAGACTACCACAACTTCAACCTGGTTTTTCGAAACAACCCAGAATACAGAGTAGTAGCATTTCTACAGACACAAATACCTGGAACAGCTGGTAGAAGATACCCGCCATCTCTAGCCGGCCCTCTATATCCTGATGGAATACCCATTATTGGAATAGATATGCTTGAAGAAGTAGCTAGAAAATACGGCGTAGAAGAGGCTGTATTATCCTACAGCGACCTAACATATGAAGAACTCGGCCACGTAATATCTAGAGTAATGGCGGCTGGAATGACATTTAAACTCCTCGGCCCAGCAGAGACAACTCTAGAATCATCTAAACCAGTGATTGCTGTACTAGGTGTGAAAACAGGTGCTGGCAAAAGCACTGTTTCACGCGAAGTAGCAATTGAATTAAAGAATAGAGGCTACCGTGTAGGCATCGTGAGACATCCCATGCCATATGGAGACCTGGAAAAAGCAGCTGTTGAAGTATTCCACTCCATGGAAGACCTAGATAAATACGAGTGTACTATAGAAGAACGCGAAGAATACGAGCAATACTTGAAAATGGGGTTCTACGTGTATGCAGGAGTAGACTATGGCAGACTACTCCAAATACTAGAAAAAGAAAACAACGTGATACTATGGGATGGTGGAAACAACGACTGGTCTTTCTATAGACCAGACTTCTCCATAGTAGTAGCCGACGCCATGAGACCAGGCATAGAGATCAACGCATACCCAGGCGAAATAAACCTCAGAATGGCTGACGCAGTAATAATTAATAAAGCAGACCAGGCCAAACCAGAAGCAATAGAAATAATCAAAAAGAACATCAGAGAGAGAAATCCAAAAGCCCACATCACAGTAGCCGCAAGCGAGGTAGAAGTAGATAGACCAGAAATCATTTCCGGCAAGCGCGTACTAGTAATAGAAGACTCTCCAACAGTAACACATGGTGGTCTTCCATATGCAGCAGGTTATGTTGCAGCAAAGAAGTATGGTGCAGAAATAATTGATCCAAGACCATTTGCCACCGAGTTCTTCAAGAAGATCTATGCAGAATACCCACACATGGGCCCAGTACTACCAAGTACAGGTTATACACCAGAACAACTAAGAGAACTGGAAGAAACAATAAAGAGAGCTCCAGTAGACGCTGTCCTGCTTGGAACACCATCAGATATCACTAGGTTAATTAAAATAGATAAACCAGTAGCGAGAGTTACATATAGATTAAAAGTACTAGAAGGCCCAACAATAAGAGAATACATTGATATGTTCCTCGAGAAATCAAAATACAAACTCTTCTAATCTTTTTCCCATTAAACCTCTAAAACAAGACCTAATTAACTCTAAATATAAGAGATTAATTTGTTATTTACAATCTAGGGTATAGATCAAAATGTATGGATTTAAAATAGCTGGTGAATCAACATATATTCCAGACTTCTCCGCGATTATTGAAGGAGCTGTGAGTAGATTTATTGAAAGCGAGGGTTTAACAGGTAGAATTATTGTACACAGAGCAATAATACAACTACTAGAGCTATTTGCACTACGCGGTAGAGGAATAGCTTACGCTGGACTCAAAGAATTAAAGAAGCTTGGTGAACTACATGAAAAAGGAGTTATTACACTTGAATACTCTGGCGAGAGACTTAGAATTAGAGGAGATGAACCAGAAGAAGTCATGATCAACGAAGTAGATAGTAGTATTAGAGAACTCGCAATGAGTGTTGGAGGCGTGGTATTAACCGGCGACCCGGTGATCTACGATATATGCAGATCTCTGGGAATACAGACCATATACGTTGGCAAGAAAAAAGAAGGCAAACTACTATTTGAAGAGTTCTTCGACTCTGAAACAATGAGTCTACACTTAAAAGAGGGTTCCTATCCAGTAGCAAAAAAGGGTAGACCGGGTAACTGGCGCTATGTAAAACTATCTGAGGAGAGATTAACAAGAGAATATGTTGAGAGAGTAGCAAGTGAAATTATTGAAGAAGCAAAGAGGAGAACAGATGCTTTTATAGAAATAGATAGAATGGGATCTACAATTGTTCAATTAGGACAATATAGAATAGTTATTGTAAGACCGCCTCTAAGTGACGGATGGGAAATTACAATTGTCAAACCAGTTAAAAGACTACGCCTAGAAGACTACAATCTACCACCAGAACTCATCAAGAGACTACATGAAAGAGCAGAGGGCATACTCATAGCCGGAGCACCCGGCATGGGTAAAACAACATTTGCACAAGCACTTGCCGAGTACTATATGAAAATGGGTAAAATAGTAAAGACTATAGAGTCTCCGAGAGACATGATCCTCCCAGACGAGATAACACAATATAGTAAACACTATTCTTCAATAGGAGAACTCCACGACATACTATTACTGTCGAGACCAGACTACACAGTATTCGATGAAATGAGAACCGATGAAGACTTCAAATTATACTCTGATCTAAGGCTGGCTGGAATAGGAATGATAGGCGTAGTTCACGCTACATCCCCTATAGACGCTATTCAAAGATTTATTGGAAGAGTAGAACTTGGAATGATACCATCAATAGTCGATACAGTAATATTCATTAAAAACGGCAATGTAGAAAAAGTATACGAGTTAAAAATGACTGTGAAACTACCAACCGGTCTACGCGAAGCAGAATTGTCAAGACCAGTAATTGAAGTAAGAGATTTCTTGACAGGTGAACTCGAATATGAGATATATACATTTGGCGAGCAGACAGTAGTAGTGCCGGTTAAAAAACTACGAGAAAAAGGAGGTAAATGGTATGAACTAGTAGAGAGAATTAAATCAATAATGCCCGATGTAAACGTTAAAACCAATGAAGACGGTGTCGTTGTAGAATTAAATAAAGAGCAATTAAAGAAATATAGACGTAAATTATCGAGAGTTAAAAAACTCTGTGAAAAAGAAGGTGCACAGTTTAGAATAGTGTTTAAGGAGGAGTAATATCTCTACTGGTAAACTCAGTTAGTTTTCTTACACCTTTAACTAATGAGACAAGTCCTTCTAGTTTCAAACCCGTATTTAGCAACTCTATATTTAATTTATACTTTCCACTCTCTGTTTTTACGAGTTTATCTATGGGTATAAAAATCCATTCACCACTACCGATAATTTTAACAGCTATATAGGCTTCACCACCAGCTCTCTTTGAAAACTCGACTAGTTTCTCGTATTGATCGCCATCAATATATATACTTCTAGGTTCTCTCACAGTTTTTACTTCTACAGCGATAACTCTACCCTTGTATATCGCTACAATATCTGGATATAGCACTCTCTTAGCTTTACTACCACTAGCTGGAGCTCTCATAACAGCAAATCCATGGGACCAGAACTTCAATACCAAGTCTCTCTCGTGTGCAAAACCACGTCTTCTATTAGACACAGATGTATACCCTTTCTACTTCCTATCTATAAGTATTTATTTCACAATAACCTATAATCCTTGTCAAGAAGGTGTTAAAAAAATGAGTGGTAAACAGACACTTTTAACAATATTGGTTTTCATATTTGTAACTATTACTGTAATCTATCCATCAATACAAATACTCAACATACAGGCTAGCGATGCATCAATTATTCCAGCATATAAAGACTTTGCAGTCACTCTACCAACTAGAAACATTGGCCCCGGAGCTCCCTTGGTACTGTATCCAGGTGGGTGTGGAGTAGTTGAACTAGTAGAAAACACTAATGTAATCAATGCATCTATCTATAAATATGAGAGTAGACAAGCAGGAATTGAAACTCACCCACTACAAATCAGGAAACTAGGAGACTCCACTATAGAAATATGTACTACGACCAATACTAAACCAGGTTTATACGACCTCGTACTAGAAACAGGTGGTAGCGGCAAACTCGTTGTGCCGAGATCTATATGGGTTCTAGGAGAACTACCTGAAACTATTAGAATACTTGCTATGTCAGACCTGCACTTTGGTACTGGGCCACGCTCGGTCTATGAGGGAGACGTCAATAGAGTATCAGCATTCATGCTAGCCAATGCATTAAAACCAGATTTAATTCTATGGAGTGGAGATATACAAGAAATAGACGATGAAACAACAGCTAGAATAGCCCAGGTATATAGATATCTATTCCTGTATAACTATCCCGTTTTAAGTGTACCAGGAAACCATGACTACCCAGCTAAAAGCTACACTAGGTACATTGGACCTACTAGGTGGGTTAGAGTAATAGGTGATAAACTACTAGTTATTGGAGTCTACACTGTTCCATACCGCTCGGAATCAGAAGTTATAACATGGGATGAAATAGTATTCCTTGAAGAAGCATTATCCAACTACTCGCATATACCATACAAGATAATAGTAACACACTACCCAATGTTCTATTATCAAGGAGAACTAGCAACGAGATATGATGATGAAGAAGTTTTAAAACCATATACACAAGAAACCCCTGATACACCTGTAAGTGGTTATTGGAGCGGTAATATGACTGCTTTTAGATACGTGTTAAAACTCGTAGAAGACTACAATGTCACAATTGTTTTATCTGGCCACATTCACAGAGATCAATTCGTTAAATACACTAGTACCAGAACAAATACAACAACGTACTTTATCACTATAACAACAACTGCTCACGGTACAGCAATGTATCAAGGAATACTAGTATTCGAGTTAAACACAAAAACCGGCGAGTTATCATTCCCAGTAAAACCATCTACTTTTATAGGCTTCAAGAACAATACAGGAAAAATAGCATATAACACAATACCTGTTTCTCTATACCAGAGTAAATTGATAAAAACAAACACAACATACTACCTCACCATATCCAATAGAGCTGAATGGCTACCATCAGAGTTTACAACGACACTTGCACTTCCAGGTACTATAAACCTAGGTAGCTTCATCGAGAAGAAAACACATGGTAATTCATCTATAGATGTAAATAGTGTATACTATGATGGAAAATGGAGTTACACCGAGATTTCAGTATATGTAGCAGTCAATAGTAGAATAGAACTATTAATAAGCTTATTCAAAGACGAGAAACCACCAGAAGTAAAACTATCCTATAAGGGCACTCCATATCTAAACAAAACCTTTACATTATATGTAGATATCAGCGACGATGTAAGCGGAATAGATCCACTCAACGTGAAGTTTACATATAATGGTTCAGCCATCGATGCATCTGTTTTCACTCCAGCAACTATAACTAGTGATTTGAATAGAGTGATTTACACATTGAAATTAACAATGAAAGCAAGCGAGAAAACGACAACGCTATTAACTATTGAAGCCGTCGATAACACGGGTAAATCAATTACAAAGAAATACCTAGTAGTATTCTACCCCAGTGGTGCATCACCGAGTGAAGAACCCGTAATAGAGCTAGTAGAGACACCTTCAACTACTACAATTACTACAATACTAGAAACCACTACGACAACAACAAGTCCAACTACAACTACAACATATACTCCAACAACTACGACTATAACAACCCCCCAAAACACTACTACACCAGCCAGTACAACTACTACGAGCGAGCAGTCAACGACAACAACTCCGATGACAACAGAACAAAAAGGAGAATTTAACACCCTCATAATGGCTATTGCAGTAATTCTAGTAGTTATAGCAGTGGGACTATACGCTTTTATAAAACATAGATAAATCAGAGTTATTATAGTATAAATCACAATCTTTTTAAGTTCTAGTTCGTTATTATTTTTATTGTAAGGGGTGTCCCTGAGTGAAGTCTAAACTATATATAATACTAGTACTAGCCCTATTCGTAATACCCATATTCTCAGCTATAATACACCCTGTAAAAGCAGAGTCAACTACTATTACAATAGCTGTTGACCTAGCCCACGGCGAGAGAGACAAGTACCTGGACTACATTATAGGTAATATTACACAGGTATCGATTGATGGAAAGACGTATACTATCAACTGGATTAAAATACAAAGTGGAGAAACAATAACAAGCCAGCTCCTCTCAAACGTTGACATATTATTGATCGGCCAACCCACTACATCCTTTACACCAGAGGAAATGGAGGCTATTCTCAACTGGTTGAAGACTGGTAACAAGGCGTTATATGTAGCTGGTGACAGCGATTATGGTGGTGGACCAGCAAGTATTGATGCAGTAAACACACTCCTCGAGTACATAGGTGCAAAACTCAGATTAGAACACGGTGCAGTATATAGTGATCAAAACAAAACATATACGTACAAGGGTGTAGAATACCCAACTGTTGCCGCTGCATACTATAGAATGCTAGCCTTTGTAGAACCGGACAATATACCAGAATTATACACTAGTATATTAGATGAAGGTATAACAAAGCCTATATTAATGCATGGCCCCACAGTGGTAATCTGGATAGATGAAACCGGCAAGTATCGTGATCCAGTAAGAGAGACCTTCCCTGGTTTAATAAGGATAGCATGGTATCATAAATCCTACATAGCCGACAATACTCCACCAAGTCCATATCTCTATGATCCACTCGATTATGGACAGGGAACAGGCGACTGGGACTTCATAGCATATGCTGCAGAATACTGGAAAGACTATAATGTAGTAATAACCGTTGCCGGTGAATCACTATACGGCGACTATGAGCCAGCCTGGGCATCAACATACTACGGAGTAGAACTAGACGGACCAAAATTCGTAACAAACCTAGTAAAATGGTGGATAAAAATAATCACTACACCGCCAGCACCGCCTCCACTGCCTAG
>DADP01000014.1 GCA_002495025.1 Desulfurococcaceae archaeon UBA285 | reverse complement strand
CAAACTATATTAACACACTTAGAGAGTTATTCCACGACAAAACAAACAAATTATTAATTGAACTATACTTGTTTAGATTAAACAATGAACAATACCCTAGTCCAAGCCACCTAGACGAAGTAGTCATCTACTTGAAGAAACTAGGTGTAAAACACGTTATTCTAAAACCCGTTGATAGACCTGTAAACCACAGCGATATAAAGCCACCACCATTAAAACTAGTCGAGAAATCAAGCGAATACCTCACAAGAGAAGGATTTAAAACAATAATTGACGGGTTTAGCAAACCATCACTCTACAAATGGAAGAACACGGCGAGAACACTATATAATCAAATACTTAGAATACCACTGAAATACAGTGAAATCAGAGAATTATATAGCGAACTAGGAGTAATAGCACTAGACAACCTACTATCCAAAGGCCTTGCAAAGAGAACTACGTGGTCTGGAGAAGTATACTACACTGGTATACAGCGAGAAACAACTCTATGAGAAATAATTCATTACGTTCTTAAAGCACAATTCAAGAATCCCTCAATATACAGTCTTTATATTCCACGCTATATTCTTCAGAGGCCCTTGTTTTGATTCTACTTACTGCTATGGTAATACCGGTTCATGTTCATGGTTTTTCTCTTCTTCTCTCTTAGAAAAATTAAAAGAGCTATTATTGAGAGGATTAGTGGGTAGGAAAAAAAGAGTAGTACTAGTAATTCATGCATTTACATCCCTGTTATAGTGCTAGTGGTATTCCCTCGCTCCTTGGATCGCCGGCTAGTATTAATCCTTGCTCGCTTAGTTTTCCAATGTGTACGTGTCCTCTTAGCTCTCCGTATTTGACTTGTTTAACTTGTATGTTACTGGTTGATGGTGGTGTGTTTAATGGTTCTTCTACTAGTACTTCTTGTACACCATAGGGTGTTGTATAGATAAATCTAGGTGTTGCTACCGCTCTATCCAACCTCATATTGTATACAAATATGTTTTCATATACTCTGAGGTGTAGTTGGGGCCTCATATCTCCTCCTACACATCCAATAATATACTTCTCTCTGCCAGTATCTACACCTAGTATTGAGAGTGTATGTAGTGGTAGTTTTCTTGGTGCTGGGCTATTTGGTAATCCCTTCTCTCTTGCGAATCCAATCGCTCTATTTTGAACTGGGAATCCACCGGCTACTAGGCCTGATCCAAAGGCGTGGAAGAGGCTTTGTATAAATCCTATTATTGCTTCTCCATCTGATACAATAAAGAATGTTGTATCTCCACCGGGTTTACCCGTGTATACTTTTTTCTCTTTTAGTAAACCAACTACTTTACTGTATTCAATATAGCTCTGTGGGTCTATCTCCATGTAGTCTGGGTCTCCGAGATAGAGGTCTCTGAAGTAGTATACATCGCTTACTGGTTTACTCCACTCTAGTATTCTCTCGGGGCTATTGTAGTCTAGTTTGTCAAGGTTTAACTCATATAGTGCACTAATTAATTGAAGTGTTGATACACCCTGAGTATTTGGTGGTAGCTCGTATAGTACTTTACCGGCTACTTCATACTTTAATGGTATTATCTTGTAAACTTCGTGCTCCATGAAGTCGTCTAATCCAACGTTTACTCCTTGATCTTGTAGTTCTCTTACAATTTCCTCTGCTAGACCACCATAGTAGAATTCTTCAAAGCCCCTTGTAGCAATTAGTCGGAGAGTTCTAGCCATTTCTTTGTTTTTATAGATAGCTCCTAGTGTTAACCCCTTGAAGTACTTAGACCACTTGTATCCACCTAGTTCTTTCTCTAGGCTTCTACTTGCTTCTGCTAGTGAAACTCCAACGTGGAATCCATTATATGCGAGTTTAATTGCAGGGTTTAATAATTCCTCGAGGGGCATAGACCCGTATTCATCATATATTGCACTCCACAATGCAACTAGTCCTGGTATAGTAACTGTCAGCGGGCCTCGGAGCGGGTTTTTCTCGATGAATTCATCAGGGTTGAATCCACTTGGAGATCTACCAGAAGAAGCATATGCTACTACTTCTCCATCTAGAAATCCAAGTAGAAATCCATCGCCGCCCGGGCCGCTCATGTGTGGCTGTACAACTGATAATACAGCGCTGACAGCTATAGCAGCATCAAAAGCGTTTCCTCCCTTCTCTAGTATTTTCAAACCTATTTGAGTAGCTAATTGATGGTCTGATACAACACCTTTTGAACCAACAACTATTTTACCAATCATTTATCTTCCCTCATGGATAGTATACTACTCCTTCTTCTCTTAACTTCTTTATTTCTTCTTCGTTGTATCCTAGTTCTCTTAGTACTTCTACTGTGTGTTCTCCTAGTAGTGGTGGGTGTTTATCGCTGTGGTATCTCGCTCCATTTATTAATCCAGGTTGGTTTAACTGGGGTATTTTTCCTAGTTTGGGGTGTGGTTGTTCAAATACAATGTCGCTTGATGCAACATATGGGTCTTTGAATACTTCGTCTATTTCGTATACAGGTGCAACTGGTACACCGTGTTCTTCGAGTAGTTTAATCCAGTATTCTCTCTTATTGGTCGAGAAGATTTCTTGTAGTATTTTTACTAGTTGCTCTCTATTTGCTACTCTATCAGCATTGGTTTTGAATAATGGGTTTTCACATAGATCCATTCTATTTAATGCCTCGCAGAGAGACCTCCACAATCTGTCGTTTGCAGCTGCTACAATAAACCACTTGCCCTCAAAGTCCATGAACGCCTGGTATGGAACCATTGATGGATGTGCATGACCCATTCTCTTTGGTTTTCTACCTGTTGCTAGATACATTAGTGGAACATAACACATTGAGAATATTGCTGCATCGTACATTGGTACTTCTATTTTTACTGGTTTTACACCAGAGTATAGTGCTGACAATGCATAGATTACTGAGAGCATTCCAGTCATAACGTCGAATAATGCAAAACTAACTCTAACAGGGGGATCGTTTTCACTACCAGTTGAAAGCATTAATCCAGACATTGCCTGGATTATTATATCGTATGCTGTTTTATCCTCGTAGATACTTCCCTGTCTAAAGCCCTTTATACTAACATATATGATCTCAGGGTTTACTTTTACTAGGCTTTCATAGTCTACTCCTAGCTTCTCGGGTGTTCCAGGCTTGAAGTTTTCTATGACTATGTGTGATCTAGCTGCCAACTTGTATATTATCTCTCTACCCTTCTCGCTCTTTAAGTTTACAACAATACTTTTCTTGCCTCTATTAATAGACATGTAGTAAGCACTTTCCCCATTAACAAAAGGAGCCCAAGACCTTGTTTCATCGCCGTGTGGTGCTTCTACTTTAACTACTTCTGCCCCTAGATCCGCTAGAATCATTGTTGCTATAGGGCCTGCTAGAGTGTGACTTAAATCTAGTACTCTAATACCACGTAGTAGCATTTTACAACCCCTTGTTTTATTAATTGACTCGTTTTAAATATATTGAATACTCCGTAGAGATCACGGTAATACCACATCCCCGCCTTAAAAGCGTTTTCCACCGCGATAAAATTACTGGAGTGATGTAAAAGGGGGTATGATGCCTACAACAGCATCTAGCACTGGATTAGGCTGGTTTAGTGGATTGTTTAGAAAGGATCCTTCGAAAAAAGAGATTTCTCAATCTATTTACATAATTGATAGAATGATAAAAAATCTTGAGAGTTCAAAGAAAAACCTTGAAACCGTAGTTGAAAATCACAAGAAAAATTTAAACTTCTATAGTGACGACCAAGACATGGCTAGAATTATCAATGAAGAAATAAACAACATTGGAGGATATATGAATATAATTGACAGAGCAATAAAACAACTCTCAGCTGTAAAATACAGACTTGAAACACTACTATACGTGAAAGAACCATTAACCCAACTACCACTAATAGTACAAGAACTCCAATCCGTAGAGCCATTAATACAGCAGATCAATCCAAACCTCATGGAGGCTATGTGGCAGTTACAGCAGAAAGTATCTAGTTTAATGACTGCATCATCATCTACTTCTATTCTAGGTATTCAGCCAAAAATACCTGAAAACACACAGGTAGCCAGGGAGAATCCAGGTATTCTAAATGGGTATACAGAGAACACTAGTAGACAAAGAGAAATACCAGTTGCGAGAGAAACCCCTACTAGCGTGATCAAAGAGAAAAAGACTATTCAAACACCCAGCTCTCCAAGTCCAGCTATTCCAGAAGCACAGAAAGAAATTGCAACTACGTCAAAACCGAGTCAACCAACTAGAATAGAGAGTAGAGAAGAAAATACTGCTGCACTAGTCGAGAAAAACATACCATTACACATAATAGAAGAGTGGATACTCCAAGAACTAAGAGTAAACAATGGAGTATTAGACTTGAAGACTTTTGAACACAAGTATGGAGTATCAAGGAAACTCGTATTTGAAGCACTCAACTCGCTTGAATCCAAGGGGTTAATTCGACTGCGTAGAAAACAATAGTTTTTCCCCTGCTTCTCAAACCATGATAGAGGGGTGATTTCGTGAGCATGTACCACCTAGCTGATAAGGGAGTAGAATACGCTCAAAAAGCAATATCAGCTGATAAAGCAGGTGATTATGAAACAGCTATTAAATACTATAAGATAGCAATAGACTTCTTCTCAAAATACCTTGTATTATACCCAGATGCACCACTAGCAGACTTCTATAAAGAACTCGTTGTTAAATATAAACAGAGAGTATCCTACCTTGAAAAAATACTTGCTGATAGAGCACGTGAACCCGCAGTAGGCGATAATGGAAGTGGAGCGCCACAATCGAATACGAGCCAGGTGGACCCTGGATTATTTGAAATATTAACGCCTGATCAAAGGCCTAGAAAAACATTTAATGACCTAGTAGACCTAGAAGGAGTTAAAAGAGCATTGAAACGAAGTGTTATATATCCAGTTAGAGATCCATCACTATACCCACTTGGATGGCCAAAGGGAATACTATTGTTTGGACCACCAGGATGTGGTAAAACAGAAATAACTCTTGCTCTCGCAAACGAAGTAAACGCTATATTGATAAATGTTAGCCCGGCAAACATTGTTAGTAAATGGCTTGGTGATACAGAGAAAAATGTAAAAGCGCTATTTAAGATCGCCAGAGAATATGCTTTGAAGGGAACACCAGTAATAATATTCATAGATGAAGTAGATGCATTATTCCAACAATACAGTGTTGAAGTAGGTGGTGAAAAGAGAGGTAGAAACCAGTTCCTCATAGAAATGGATGGACTAGCTAGTAAAGAACACGCTAAAATACCATTATTCGTAATTGGAGCAACCAATAAACCATGGAATCTCGACATTGGATTCATAAGAAGATTTGAAAGAAGAATCTACGTACCACCACCTACACGTGAAGTTAGAAAACAACTATTTGAATACTACACGAAGAAACTCGCCGAGAGATTTATACTGGAAAGTATAGACTACGATAAACTAGCAGAGTTAACAGAAGGCTATAGTTCATCAGATATTGTTTCAATAGTTAAAGAAGTACAAAACAACATCGTCGAAGAAATAAACGAGAAGGGATTAAAGCCGTCAGATAGAAAAATACGTAC
Source organism: Desulfurococcaceae archaeon UBA285 (assembly GCA_002495025.1). Taxonomy (GTDB): domain Archaea; phylum Thermoproteota; class Thermoprotei_A; order Sulfolobales; family Desulfurococcaceae; genus UBA285. The sequence continues at coordinate 45,107 of DADP01000014.1, read as the reverse complement.
AGAAGACTTCATAGAAGTAATTAAAACACATAAACCAAGTATAGATAGCAAACTACTCGAAGTATACAAAGAGTGGAATAAACAATATGGAACATACAGTGAAGAACAATAACTCTACTAATTCTCTGTTTTAACTACAAACTATAATACCCCCAGTAGTAATCTACTTGTTGAAGAACTCATAGTGATGAAAGTCATGCCTAAGGAGTAATGACTGCAACCCTGGGGTAGCTGACTCCTTCTCTTGATCTGTTTAATAACGAATCAATACATTCTAGTCGTAAATTACACTTATAAAACACAGTATACTCCAAGCTTTACCTCTACATAAGGTATTTAAATCCAATACACTATATAATCCATATTGGTGATAAGAGCATGCCATGTACTCAGAAAATAAAAGTAAAAACACCCAGTGGCAAGGAATTAGAGCTTGTTCCAATTAAAGTATGGCAATTAGCTCCAACTGGGAGAAAAGGCGTTAAAATCGGGTTATTCCAAGACCCAGAGTCTGGTAGATACTTTAGAGTAAAAGTTCCAGAAGACTATCCAGTTTGTGGTTGAAAATAATACGCTGTTGCAACTACATATCTATTTTTATTTTTACTCTTTCTCAACATTAATTCAATAATCCTCATAGACTATAGGAAATAAGTTACTGTTGTTGGCACTCCTATATTCATATTCAAATAATGATCTCATATGCAATTTTTAACATAATTAAATAAATTCTCCACGGGATGGGTTATATTGAATGTATTTAATTACTGATTTAAAAAAGTCCATGAAGGGTTTTAAAGGCTGGGTATATGAAGAGATCTCGGGGATAAAATGCACACTTTAAGTATTCCAAAACTGCCTACTTTAAACGATATAAATATAAATGGTAAGAAAGTCTTCATGAGAATTGATATCAATGTACCCATAGATCCTGACACTGGAGATATCATAGATGATCGTAGGATAAGAATACACGCTAAATACATTCGAGAAATCATGGAGAAGCACAATCCCGCACTAGTACTGGGTTCACACCAGGGAAGACCAGGCTCTCCCGATTTTACAACTCTGGAAAAACACAGTGAATTATTGTCGAAGTATACTGGATTAAACATTCAATTTGTAAACGATGTTATTGGACCTACAGCTCTCAAGGCGATTAAAGAACTTAAACCAGGAGAAGTTATACTACTAGATAATTTGAGATTAGCATCTGAAGAAACACTTGAAGCGCCCCCAGAAGTACACGCTACAAGTATTTTCGCGAAGAGAATTGCTTCTAGTGTAGATATATATGTAAATGATGCATTTGCAACATCGCATAGAAGCCAACCCAGTATTGTAGGACTACCACTACTACTTCCAAGCGCCATAGGCCCACTTTTCGAGAAAGAAGTAAACGCCCTTCAAAAAATAATCTCTGACTCAGAGTCTCCAAGAATATATGTTCTTGGAGGCAAGAAGGTAGCAGAACACATTAGAGTTATTGAAAACCTAGTTAGAAATAGAATGGCTGATAGAATACTCACGTGTGGACTACTAGGAATACTATTTCTAGCTGCTAAAGGCGTAAATATAGGTGTTGAAAACTACAAGCTACTAGAAGAATCAGGTTTAATTCCACTAATACCAAGAGCTAGACATCTATTACTACGTGGAGCACCAATTGAAACACCGGTAGACTTCAAAGTAAGAATTAATGGAAATACAGAAAACGTATATCTAGGCCAGTTAAAAGGGCAAATTGTAGATATTGGTGAAAACACAAGCGAAATCTACAGTGAATTAATCAAAGAAGCAAAAACAGTAGTTATGCGTGGACCTGCAGGAGTTATAGAAGTAGAAGAGTATAGAAAGGGCACGTTGAAACTACTAAATGCAGCTATAAACTCTAAAGCATTTGTCTTAATAGCAGGTGGACATTTAGGAGCAATGGTATCTGATGAACTCGAAGGAAGAGTATATGTCTCGACAGGTGGAAACTCACTACTATTATTCCTTAGTGGAGAAGACCTTCCAGCATTCAAAGCACTAGAGTTATCAGCAAAAATGTTTCTAGGGTGGTAGAAATCTCAGTTAAAGTAGCTGTTAATGGCTATGGAACAATTGGAAAGAGAATAGCAGATGCAATATTGAAAACAGGTGATTTCAAACTCATTGGTGTATCAAAATATAGCTTCGATTACTCGGCAATACTAGCTGTTAAGAAAGGAATAAAGATCTTCGTACCCCGAGAGAAAATAGAAGAATTTAGAAGCAACGGTGTTGAACCGGAGGGGACAATAGACTATTTAATTGAAGAAGCAGAGTTAATATATGATGCATCACCTGGAAAACAAGGGGTTAAAAACAAGGAATTGTATTTAAAACACGGTAAATTCGCTGTATTCCAGGGTGGTGAACCACCGGAAGTAGCAGAAGTAAGCTATAGTACTCTCTGCAACTATACATCTGCAATTGGAAGAAAATACGTGAGAGTAGTTAGTTGTAATACAACGGGTATACTGAGAATACTGTGTTCACTAAATATAAAGCCAACATCTGTTTTCGTTACAATTGTTAGACGTGCAAGTGACCCACGAGAAGATACAAGGGGGCCAGTAAACTCAATATTATTAGACTCCTATACTATACCAAGTCATCACGCAAGAGATGTTAAAACCGTTATTGGAGAAATACCAGTAACAACAGCCTCTGTAGTAGTACCAACAACATTAATGCACGTCCAGGTATTCCAGCTCAACATAGATCAATCTATTCAACTCGACGATTTAGTAGAACAACTTGGAAAATCAAACAGGGTTGTCTTCGTAGACCCTTATTACACAGATATAGATACTACAGGTAAAATACTCGAGTTAGCTAGAGATGCTGGAAGAACGAGAAACGACGTCTATGAAAACATTGTATTTACAAGTACGCTCTACAAACAAGGAGGTAGTATATCATTTATACAAGCTATTCACCAAGAGTCAATAGTAATTCCTGAAAACATAGATGTAGCATATGCAATGTTAAATCTTGAAACAGATGTATTTAGAGTACTAGAAAAAACAAATAGTGCTCTCGGAGTAGGTTTAATTAAAGATTTAATAAGTATGGTGGGAAAATAGAAATAGGTGGTATACTTGACTGAAGCACCTTCATACACTATTAGCTTCTACTATAGAAAAATACTAGTCCCCATAGATGGAAGCGAGACTAGTTTGAGAGCACTGCACGTAGCAGTAGATATTGCTCAGAGATATGGATCCAAAGTAGTTGTTGTATACGCTAAACCCAAAAACACAGAGCTTGGCGAAGACCCTATTATAAAAGCCAAAGAGAGATTAAAGGAGACACCGGTGAACATTACTTATAAATACATTGAATTCGACCCTAGAAACGATAGTGCTTCTTCAGCTCTACTCAGAGAGATCTTAGAAGAGGGCTACGACCTTGTTGTTATAGGAGCTAGAGGTAAAAGCTTGTTTGGAGAAATAAATATTGGAAGTACTACGCTCGCAGTAGTTGTAAATGCTCCAACATCTGTGTTTATTGTTAGATAGTTTATTCAAAATAGTATTTTCTCAATACTTTTTTAATATCAACTAAGTCGGGTGTAATTCTCCAAGCGTTTAATGCAATCTCCCAGTATTTCTCTGGTTTATTGTAATACATGTCTATGATGCTGGCTAGTTTTGCCTTGAACTCCGTGTATTCTCTTTCATCTATTTCTTTAGCTCTGGGATCCTCGTAGATATTTACAAAGTCTCTAATGTCTTCTCCAAAGAGCCATCCATTAACTCCATCTGTTACTACTTCGAGTACTCCTCCATCACGGCTAGATAGTACTGGTACACCGTTTACAAGTGCTTTCATATAGCTTGTTCCACAAGCCTCCCATCCACTAAACGGTGTAAACAACCATAGATCTGAAGCTTTTACTAGTATTTTAGCGACTTCGAGATTGTAGTCTGGTATATACACTACATTTCTGAGTTTAAGAGATAAGTCTCTAAACCAGTAGAGGTATTTATATCCATCTGGGTCTTTTGGGTGTGGTTTACCAGCTAGTACTACAATAGCATTTAAATCTGGATTCTCCTCGAGGAATCTCGCTATGAAGTATGGTCTCTTATACCTAGACAGCCTCCTACTCCAGGTAATTACTATTTTATTGCCTACTTCAACTCCCGGCTTGTATACTCTGAGTAGACTCTCTAGCTCTCTCTTGGCTTCTAAACGCGTTTCTTTTAGCGTCTCGAGGTTGAATTCTCTTTTAAGCCATGCATTATAGAGTTTACTATCCATCCATCTCTCTAAGTATATTCCATTTGTTATTGCCTTTAGTTTTCCAGCTACCTCGGGGAAAATCCTTGGTATTATATCACTCTGTTTTTTCGATACAACTATTACTTCACTTAGTTTCTTAATAGACTCCCGTGTCATGTTGACGATACTCTCTGATTTTACTCCGAATTCTCGTTCAATAATATCGCCTGGGAATAATGGATGCCCCCATGGCCCAGGAGTGTGAATTATAATTCTTGCTTTCAACGTGTTGTTCATGAGGTATAGTATGAGGCCTGTATAGGATTCTTCAAGGTCGACAAGTGATATGTTTTCTAATCCAACATACTTATTCATATACTCCCAGCTAGCTTTTGCTAGTAGTACATACTTCATGTTTTTCTCGAAGTCGCTGTCTTCAATGTAGACTCTATCTGTTAGTTTACGCGCCCACTCGGGGCACTTGGCTTCGAATAAAACAGCTTTTGCTGTTTTATACTCGTAAATCCATGGTTGAATATACACTATATTATTATTTAGTGTTATTGTAAACTCCTCGCCTGGTTTAAGACTTCTATAGAATTCCTCGTTTGCGCTCTCTCGGTCCATTACTACGGTTGAACCGTGAAACTTTATCTTTGTATATCCACCACGGTAGTAGAGGCTTAGTACAAGGTAGTCTAGTCCCATGTCGCCGGCGGCGTAGAACTTGTCTCCTTCGAGGACTCCTAATCCGCCGGCGTAGTTTATTGATTTATCCAATGCAATTTCTGGTGTAATGCTAATTATTACCATGTAGTTAATCACCAACTCTATATATTTGAACTGGTAAATATTTAATTGTGATTTAAACGCCTCAATAAATAATTTATTTATTCTTGAATCATACACGTAAAATGGGGTTTGAAATTGATATCACCGAATCTATTACTCGACGAGTTGAAGAAGACTCCAATTACCGGTTTAGCAAGAGATTTTATTCGTAAAATAACTCTCTACCACAGAATACAGGGTAGTAGTGGATTAGAAAACGCTTTATCAATAGTTTCAGAGTTTCTATCGAGTAATGGATACGAAGTAAAATTATTTGATGTACCAAGTAGCTCACAGCGCGGATTTATGGAGACACCAGTATCATGGGATGTGTACGAGGGGAGAGTGGAATTTAAATCTAGTAAGGGTTTCACTCATATACTTGACTACATGGAACACCCTACACTTGTTTCAGCTCATTCTCCACCAGGCGAGGGCTGTGGAGAAGTAACATATTGTAGAGATCTCTCGAATTGCGAAGGAGATGTTGTACTCGTTGAAGCACCAGGATATATTGCATACAAGGAGCTAAATGCTCGTTTAATCATACTGTATGATAGTAAGAGACACCCTGATGCAGTACCATATACTGGGTTGTTTATAGGTGAAAACGAAGTAAAGAATACAAGTGTAGTAAACATTCCATATACTCTAGTAGCTAGAATACTCGCTTATCTAAATAAAGGAATGAAAGTAGAGGTTTGCTGGAGTGTAAAAACCAGTTTTTCAAGTAGGCCACAACGCGGTTTAATAGCATATAAAGGAAGCGAACCCGGAGTTCTCTACATCAGTCATATTTGCCATCCAAAACCAGGTGCACACGATAATGCAAGTGGTGTTGTTGCAAACTTGTTAACTGGGTTGTTAATTGATAAAGCTAGTAGAGAAGTGCCTCACGCACACTTATTTATTCCAGAGTACTCTGGAACAATATATGCTGATAAACACCTACCGTGGACTCCTAGAGGAGTAGTAAACCTCGACATGGTTGGCTCAAAGCAATGGATAACGAATTCAACACTCAATATTGTTATACCACCACTATTTATGGATTCAGAGATCACGCCATACACTTATTTAGCGACAAAACTAGTACTAGATGAAGCAGCGTCTTTTGGAGGATTTAAACTACCAGCTTCGAGATACTCTCTATCACCATATACGGCTGGTAGCGACCACGATGTTACATTGTCTTGGGGTTTAGACAGTGTAATGCTCAATGAATGGCCGAGTAAATATTATCATACAGACATGGACGACATAGACTCTATTTCACCGAGTCAACTAGTTAATACTGCTATTATAGCTTCACTAGCTGGAATACTATTCCAAAACGAGTATAAGAAAGAAGAAGTAGTTACAGTATACAAGAACTACTTGAAGTCATGGTATTCTATTGAAGCATTAAAACAAGGTGTTGATATCTCGCCACTCAGTAGAGTAATAGACAACCAGGTAAAAGCAGTATACGAGCCTTCATTAACTCCTATTTCATCGAGACTATACTATAAGAAACTCGGCTTTGAATTATACGATAAACTACGTAGTATTAAAGGAGCACACACCTACATCTCTGTCTATGCACCACTAGCTAAATCTCTAGGTGTTGAAAACCCGGTCGAATTATTCCAGTTGGAAAATATACTGTCGTGGAGCAGTGAAGAAAAACAATTAGTCTTAAAGGCTTGGAGTTTAATAGATGAATTGATTTAAAAAGGTGACATATACGCCGGTAATAACAGTGAGAAAAAGCGATTTAGAAACACTAGTGGGGCGCTCTCTGAGTAGAGAGGAATTACTATATCTACTAGCAAAACTAAAATGTGAAGTTGAAGAATTAGAAGACGATGTTTTAACATACGAGGCAAATAGTGATAGACCAGATTTATTCAGTGTTGAAGGGCTTTCTCGTGCTTTAAAACCATGGCTTGGAATACAGTGGAGGCCGTTTAAAATAGTGGACTCCAATGTAAACGGCTACGCTAAGAACATCAAGGAGAGACCATATGTAGCACTAGCGATCGTTAGAGACCTTGAATTATCAAACGAAGCAATATCGCAAATAATGCAACTACAAGAAAAAATAGCGCAGACATATGGTAGAAACAGGAAAAAGGTAAGTATTGGCTTATACGACTTAGACTACATAAAGCCCCCAATATACTATGATCTTGCAGACCCAGATGAAACACGTATTAAACCATTAAACGAGCCAGTTACCATGAGTCTACGTGAAATACTAGATAAAACAGAGAAAGGAGTACTCTATGGATTTATCATTAAAGACATGGAGAAATACCCTGTTTTAAGAGATTCTGAGGGCAGAATACTAAGTCTTGTACCAATAATAAACAGCGACGACTTCAAAGTAACCCCTGAAACTAGAAACGTCCTTATTGATGCAACTGGAACAAGCCTTGAAGAAGTAGTTAACGCTGTAACAATAATGGCTACCAGTCTGGCCGAAAGGTCTAGAAGCGGGGTTATAGAAGTAGTAAGAGTATACTATGAAGACGGATTAGTAGTTGAAGCACCACGTAGGAGTCAACTAGAAATAGAAGTAGAACTCGAATCTATTAATAGACTGCTTGGTACACAACTAGGTATACAAGACGTTGTGAAACTACTTTCATACTTCTACTACGAGGTCAAACCAGTAAATAATGAAAAACTCGTTGCTAAACCACCAATTTACAGATTAGACGTTAAAACATGGGTTGATATAGTAGAAGACGTTGCTATTGCATATGGATATGAAGTACTCGGAGAAGAAGCACTAAGTCTACCACCATCTACAACACCCGGTAGAAAACACCCAGTTGAATATCTCTCTTCGAGGCTAAGAGATATCCTAGTAGGATTTGGCTTCCAGGAAGTAGCAAACTACATTATGAGTAATCGTGAAATACAACTCAAACTCCTAGGAATAGATGAAGAATTAATAGTAGTTGAAAACCCGAAATCTGATAGATTTGAAGCACTGAGAATATGGCTTACACCACAATTACTAGAAGTAGTTAGAGAAAACATTGAGAAAACACCTAGATTAGCAATATTTGAAATAGGAGATGTTGTAATTCCAGATCCAAACATGGAGACCAGTGTGAGAATAGAGAGGCGTCTAGGACTAGCTATAACACATGAAAAAACAACATTGACAGATGGTATAGCCTACATTAAAACAATTCTACGTGAACTAGGAGTAGAAGCGGTATTTGAAAAGAAAGAAGTAAAGGGATTTCTACCAGAGAGAACAGCTAGTATAAAAGCTTGTGGGGGAGAACTCGGCTTTGTAGGTGAAATCGACCCACGTATACTCTACAAGATTGGAGTGAAAAACCCGGTGGTAATAGCAGAAATCATATTGAATAAAGTTATTAGTCTTTGTCTAAAGTAGTTTTTAAACGAGGATGAGGCTTGGAAGGGATGACCTGGGAGGGGATGAATTGACGGGCCTAGCTGACCCTATACTAGTTTTCAATGTATAGTCTCGCTCCTCTATTCTGTGGTCTAGCTATGAAAACTCTCACTGAATTATCTATTAAACTCTTAATTCTCTCGAGTAGTATCTGTGCTTTTAACTCGTTTTCAACGAGTCCATATACTGTTGGCCCCCACGAACTCTGCCCTACTCCTACTACTCCGAGTTGTTTTAATAATTCAATATACCTGCATGATGACTCAGCGAATACTCCACCTTGAACACTACTAAACATTCCGCCCACGTATTCTTGTAGTTCTCTTAGTGCATGTGAAAACTCTTCGAAGTCTCTTTCTAGTAGTGATGGAATCATTTTTGTAAAGAGGGTGTGTGATGCCTTCCATGAGAGTGAAGCATCTACTTCTATGGGTGTTGAAAATACTCTTTCTTCTTCTTTGTCGCTTAATCCTCTACCACTGGGTACAATAACTATAAATCTCCATTCCTCTGGGAAGTCGGCGTGGAAGAGGAGGTTTGGATAACTATTGTTTTTTACACCTGTATCTACTATGAAGCCGCCGTGAATGAATACATATGTTCCCACGCCTGATACCCTACCTAGTCCTAGTTTTCTCGCTATTGTTATAAGGTCTTCTCTTTTACCATTGGCAACTAGTAGTCCCAATGCTACTCCGAGTAGTAGCTGGGTAGTAGAGCCTAAACCCGTGTGTTTTGGAATACACTCTTCAATCACTACATATCCATTTTCCAAACCGTATTCTTCTATAATGGGTTTTAGTTTCTCGGAGACCTCGCTACTTCTACAACCAGATATATCGTGTTTCATTTCTGGATATACTACTATACGGTTTCGTGGAGTATATACTCCAACACCAGTAGAAATAAATCTCCTAGTATCTAGTTTAAACGGGTTGATTATTCCAAAGTGTATTCTTGCAGGGGTTTCCACTATTATTTTTCTTCCAGCCATTTCTCAACCCACGATTGTATTTGCTCGACGAGTAATAATTCATGTAAACTACATGTTTTACGTGTTACTTCTATATTGTACTCGATTATATTACGATATTTATTTAGTGTTTTCTCGTCTGCTCTATCTTTCAATGCTTTTATCTTAGTGGCGTAGACTAGTATTTCTATTATTGCCGTATAACACCTAGTGTATGGCTCTAAAACAACTTCTTTATTCAGCCATTTATCTATAATTTCGTATTCAATAGAATAATACTCTCCCTGATCAACTATTTGACTTCTCTCTAAAACTATGTATCCAATACTATTGCTTAGTAGGGGTAGTCCGTGTTTTTCATCATATATTACTAGTTCTCTTAGTTTATTCAATCCATTAAACTCTGCTTTTAGAGATGTATATGTATAGATTGTGGGGGAGTATGTAATGTTCAAGGCGATTCTATGAGCTTTAAGTACGGCTTTTTCTAGTAGTCCGCCTTTATATATCTTTGTATAAATTCGATTTCCACTCTTAGTAAACCCTATTGGAGCTAGATATATGGAGTCGTCGAGGAGCGTTGAAAGCACTGCTTCGTATAAAACACCATCACGTATTACAAACTCCACTTGTAATCCCTCTCAACTACAGAAAAACCTGTAGACGTGTATTAACTCTTTCAAATCTCTTATTACAGCTACATTCAACTCTGGTATAATCTTGTATTCGCCTACCCCCCTCGATATTAGTACGCCTATAGCGCCAGCTGAGAGCGCTCCTCCCACGTCTTCAATTACATTGTCTCCAACATATATTATTCTCGATGGTTCAACCCCCATTTTCTCAGCAAATACTAGGAAAATACCACGGTCTGGTTTCGTTGAGCCAGTGATATCTGAAAATACTAGTGTTTCAAAGTACTCTATTATACCAGTAGATTCAAGTAGTAGTTTTGTATATTCACTAGGCCAGAATAATACGTTTCCAATAATTCCCATTCTAATTCTTTGACTAGATAGAATTGAAAGAGCTGGTTTTACATCATTAAATAATACCTCGTCGCCTACACTTCTAAAAGCAGATTTCAATACGTCATCGACAACTTCTACTTCAACGCCCAGTGCTCTCGCCATTAACACTCTTGATTTCACAAGTAGTTCCTGAGGCGTGATATTTGGATTTAACCTTCTTAACTTCTTGGCGTCTTCATATGCTTTTAAAATCCCTTCTTGTACTTTTCTCGTTTCTACTCTTAGTCTTTTCGAGGCCTCTATTGATATAGCGTCGAATATTTTATTGAGGTCAAAGAGAGTACCCCATACATCAAATCCTATAACACACTTTGAACTATTTTCTATGGGGCCCTTCAAATCTATCAACCTCTTCTATAATGTGGTCTATTACTTGTATTAGAATATCTAGTCCTAGACTAGTCGCGTCTGGTGAACCAGGGAGAACAACTACTATTTTACCATCATGCATTATACAAAGTGTTGTCCTGGTTAAAACCGCTCTCACACCTATTTTTTGATATGTTAAATACCTGAATAACTCGCCGAAACCCGGTAGACACCTCCACGCAGTTGATTCAACAACATCTACTGTGAGGTCTCTCGGGCTAGGCCCTGTTCCACCTAGAAATACTATAACTCGTTCTTGGGAGCTTCTTAAAACCCGTAGTATATCTCTATACGAGTTTCCAACTACTTCTTTTCCACTAACACAAAAACCTTTCTCTCGGAGTATTTCTACTGCTTTTTCACCACTAATATCTACACCGCCTCCAGCGAGGATGGTGTCGCTTACTACTACTACTTTAAATAAGTGTGTATTACAGTTCACGGTATACACCATTTATAACACGATTATTGATATATAAGCATGTATATTTTAATCTATTTTATTGGAATAACAAGGTTATTGGTGAGTAAAAACGCCAACGTCTTATTGTGAAGTATACGTTAGAAAAATACTTCCAGCGATTAAAGCGTATATAGCTTGTATGCTAGTTAAAGAATACGGGTTCTCGCAGTTGAAAACATCAAAAATCCTCGGTATGAAACAACCAGCTGTCAACTACTTGATCACTGGGAGGAGGAGAATACATTGTATGGCTGTTGTCGAGAAACTCCCAGAGCTCAAAAACCTACTTGACAACTATGTAGCAGAGATAGCTAGTGGCAAGTCGTTTGACCCGTGTGAAATATGTAAGAAGATAACGAATAATAGAGATGTATATAACTCTATTCTAAGAGTTGTCAAGGAACTCTAGTCTACTGGCTTTCTAAGAGTTCTTTGATGTCTATAAAGTGGTTTCTTGAAATCCTCTCCTTACTATCTACTACTACGCCTTCTACTTCTAGGAGTTTCTTTTTGAATTCTCTTGAAGCTCCTGTATATCCTCCAAGTTCTAGATTGCTGTGGACTACTCTATGACATGGAATAACAATTGGTTGCTTATTGTTTTTTAAACACCATGCTACAAGTCTAGGGCTTACTCCAAGTGTTCTAGCTATACTTCCATAGCTTGTAACGTATCCGGGTGGTATAAGACTAATAAGGATGTATACTGCTTCACATAGATCGTTTCTAGATGCTTTTTGAATAACGAGTCTATTTCTAGATTTAGATATTAAAAGCACTATTATACACCACGACACAATACAACTATTTTACCTTTTGAACCCTCTTTTATTGCTCTCGCTACAACATCGCATTTAGGGATTAGAATAAAGCATACTGGTTTTCCAAGGTCTACTTCTGATAAATACTCGTAGTGACTCATACCCTTTGCTATAATTAAATCTACTTCTCCAAGTACTTCTTTTACCCTGTTGTTTAATGCTTCAATATGTATTGATGATGTTGAACCATATACAACTAGTTTATCGAGTAGTTTATCTAATTGTAGTTCTAATGCATCACTTATTGTTACATCGTTTTGAAAACCTGGTTCTTCCTTTACTAATCCATATACTTTATTACCAAGCGATTTTATTTCACTCACTAGTAGTGTATCATATACTACTTCTCCTGAGTTGTCAAATAACCATGCTATAGTCTTACCTCCCCGGCTGAGTACACTATATAGTTTTGAAATATCGTTGACTACTACAGGGTATTCAATAATTGTTTTTGGTGTTAAAGTGTTTTCTACGGGATTGTGGTCTGCAACACCATAATCAATGAGGTTTGCAATAGCTGATAGTTTAACTAGGTATTCAAATCTTTCGTAGCCATCGAGTTTTCCAGCGTATTCACGGTGTAGGGAGAGGGATTCTAGTGCTTTCTTATTTGACGCCTTCTTTACTAGTCTATAGTATTCTATAATACTTGGTGCTAGTGAAACACTGTATTTAAATATACTTGTAGCTAGCTTAGTCAACTCTACATCTGGATTGAACAGTTCAAGTATTTTTCCAGCTATCATTTTAGAAACAATAAACTTCTCGGTATCACTTAAACTCGATTTTTCTACTTCTTTCAATCTAGTTGTTATTAAACACCTTAAACACTCTGGACCAGGCTTCATTACTCGTCAACCTATAGAAACACCTAGTTTATACATGAATTCTCTGTTTTTGATATTAAAATACCCCTGTTATAATTTAACATAGTAGAAGAGGAGGATTAAAATCGAGAGATTAATAGACCCTTACGGTAGGAGAATAGATAGTTTGAGAATACTTGTTACTTCTAGTTGTAATTATAATTGCATATTTTGTCATAGAGAGGGGATTTTCTGGAATACAAGAGATGTATTTAGTGCAGATGACTATGGTTTTATAGCTGATGTAGCAAGTAAATTAGGAGTAAAATACTATAAGTTGACTGGTGGAGAACCACTAGTTAGAAGAGACATACATGAAATAGTAGCTAGTATAAAACCATATTCTAGTGAGGTTTCACTTGTAACAAATGGATCTCTACTATCATTAAAAGCAGGTGTTTTAGCCGAAGCAGGATTAGATAGAGTAAATGTGAGTCTCCACTCGTTAAACCCAGAAGTCTATAGATACATTACAGGAGGCTCTATTCTACTAAAGAGAGTGCTTGAAGGTATTGATAGAGCACTAGACTATGGTATAAAAGTAAAATTAAACTATCTCGTCATGAAATCCAATATTGGCGAGTTTACAAAAATAATATCCTATGCTGAATCTAGAGGATTAAGTATTAATGTAATAGAATTAATACCTCTCGGCGTACCACCAGGCGTTTATGAAAAAGAACACGTTGGAGTAGGAGAGATCATTAAATACCTCGAGGAGAAAGCCGTTAAGAAATACTTTAGAGAACTGCACAATAGACCGGTGTACATACTCGACTCCGGTGTAAAAGTAGAAGTTGTTGTTGGATATGGAAACTACTTGTTTTGTTCAAAGTGTTCGAGAATAAGGCTTACACCAGACGGCTATTTAAAGCCGTGTCTATACGTTGAACAACCGAGAATTAGTATTGTAGAACAAGTAAAAACGAGAAATAGAGAGGAGCTCATAAAGGCATTTAGAGAGATAGTACTGCTTAGAAAACCGTTTTTCAAGCCTCCGGGGTAGTAGTATGTCTATTAAAATGATTGATATTACAAGCAAGCCGGTTTCATATAGAGAGGCAACAGCTACAGGTTTTATAAAACTAAAACCTGAAACTATTCACCGTATAAAAAACAAACTAGTTGAAAAAGGAGATGTATTAACAGCTTCAACAATAGCTGCAATAAACGCTGTTAAAAACACTCCACTACTACTACCACTATGTCATAACATACCAATAACAAACGTCGATGTAAAATACAATGTAGAAGACGAAGGGATTAGAGTATACGTCACTGTAAAATCTACTGCTCAAACAGGCGTGGAAATGGAGGCATTAACTGGTGTAGCAATAGCACTATTGAATATCTGGGATATGGTTAAAAAATACGAGAAAGACGAGTCGGGTCAATACCCCTACACAGTTATCACAGATATAAGAGTAATCAGTAAAGTCAAGGTTGAACAACGTGAAAATCAAAATTAAAACACTATCTCTACTGAGAGATATACTTGGTGAAACAATAGAACTAGTTGTAGACGGCCCTGTTAGAGTAGTCGATATTGTAGAAATACTGCGGAGTAAATACAGTCTACCCAGAGACATAGAAGTAATAGCTATTGTAAACGGCGAAGTAGTATCTATGGAGTATTTAATTAGCGAAGACAATGTAACAGTATATTTAACACCACCATTTGCAGGTGGAGGACTACACATAGATGTAAGACTAATACGCGATGAGAAACCAGATTTAAACAAAATACTCGAAGATCTTAGTAGAATAGACCCTGCCTCCGGAGCACTATCAATATTTATAGGTTTTGTAAAGGGATTGATTGGTGAAAACAAAGTAGAAGTATTAGAATACGAAGCAGTTGAAGAAGCAGCAATTAATCAAATGAGAAAAATAGCTGTTGAAGAAGGAGTAAAACATGGTTTAAAAGCAGTTGTTATATGGCACTGGCTCGGCGAGCGAAAACCAGGCGAGACAACTCTACTAATTGCAACACTCGGAGAAAATAGGAGTAATGCAATAAAAGCAATGCAGATTATACTCGAGAGAGTAAAGAAAGAAGTACCAGTATTCAAACTAGAAAAGAGGAGTGATGGAGAATACTGGATTATAGGAGATGGTGTGAGAATACCAAGACAGAAAAATAGTTGATAGATAATTAAGTGGCGTGTGTATCGAAATGTATAAACCTCTAGCTTTACACCTAGTATTTGTAGGACTAGTACAGGGAGTTGGATTCAGGCCATTTATAACTCGTATAGCACTAAAACACGGATTGAAAGGATACGTTAAAAACATTGGTGGTAGCGAAGTCGAAGTATGGATTGAAGGAGACTCAGAGTCAATCGATAATTTCCTAGCATCTATATTCTATGAAAAACCACCTGTTGCAATAATAGACTATATCTATGCATCTTTTGAAGAACCGAGAGGATACGAGTTATTCACAATTGAGAAAAGCGAGAGCGGTGTATACACAAGGTCTAATATACCACCAGACTTTGCAGTATGTAGTGATTGCCTCAGAGAAATACTAGATCCAAGCAACAGGAGATATAAGTACCCATTTAACTCGTGTGCATGGTGCGGACCACGATTCTCTATGATGTATAAATCACCATATGACCGTGAAAACACTGCTATGGGGAAATACATTCTCTGTGAAGACTGTCTTAGAGAGTATAGAGACCCAGAGAATACTAGAAGATATCACGCCCAGGGCATTAGTTGCCCCCGCGATGGACCGAGATTGAAACTACTTGACAGAGATTTTAGAGAAATAGTTGTTGATGATCCAATAGTAGAAGCAGCTAAATTAATAGATGAAGGCTATATTGTAGCGGTAAAAGGCATTGGTGGATACCACATAGCATCACTAGCAACAAACGATGATGTTGTATTAGAGCTTAGAAAGAGAAAGAAGAGACCGAGAAAGCCGTTTGCTGTAATGGGGCTTGACGTTGATGTCCTCAAGAAACTAGTATACATGGATTCCAGTGACGAGGAGTTGTTAAGGTCTCCCCAGGCACCAATACTGCTTCTACCCAAGAAGCCAGATTCCCCTGTGTCTAGATATGTCTCTCCCGACTTGTCTCATGAGGGAGTATTTATTGCCTATACACCACTCCACTACTTGTTGTTAATGAATACCCGGGACAAATTCCTCGTAATGACCAGTGGAAACGTTCACGGCGAACCAATGTGTACGAGTGAAGAGTGTGCCAGGGCGAAGCTGGGAGAAATAGCCGACTACTTCCTAGTACACGACAGGGAAATAGTGAATAGAGTGGACGATAGTGTATTGAGAAAGACAGGAGGTAGCTACGTGTTTCTAAGGAGGAGCAGAGGGTATGCGCCAGCATGGATCACTATAAATAGGGATTTAAACGGCGAATATATTGCTTTCGGCGGGGATTTAACTTCAGCGGGAGCGGTTGGCTTCGAGGACAAAGTGGTTTTAACACAGTATATCGGCGACCTAGACTCACTCAGTGCTCAGAGAGACCTGTTGTCCTCTATAGAATTCCTCGTGGAAAACTACCACATAGGAGAAAAATACAAGCCAGTAGTAGTTGTAGACATGCATCCAAGACTCTACTCGAGGAAAATAGGATTAAAGTACGCGGAGAGCAATGGATTAAATGTCGTTGAAATACAACACCACTACGCCCACGTACTAGGTGCAGCAGTAGACAATAATCTCAGTGGACTAGTAGCCGGGGTAGCACTAGATGGTGTTGGCTGGGGGCTGGATAACACTATATGGGGCGCTGAAATACTATTATTCAACACCGAGGAATATGGGTTTAAGAGGCTCGGTTCAATAAAGCCACTCCCACTAACAAGTGATAGAGACACATATCAACCTATTAGATTAGCAGTATCATACTTTGTAAAACAAGGTTTTGAATTACAAGAAGTATTTAAACTCCTTGGATTAAACCTGGAGAGAGAAGTCTTAGTAGAATTAGAGGCCGTTTATAAACTAGTTAAACTAGGAAGATATACTCCAGCATCAAGTACTGGTAGATTAATAGACATGGTTGCAGCAATACTAAATCCATCTATAACGAGGAGTTATGAAGGAGAACCAGCAATATGGCTTGAAGCAAGAGCATATCACGGCGAGATAAGAGAAATCGACGATTTCAAAATTACAAGTGAAAACAATCTTCTACTATTAGACTATAGAGAAGTAGTTGAATGGATATTAAATAACAAAGAAAGACTTGAAGTAGAAACAATAGCACGTAGCTTTCTATATAATTATGGAGTTGCACTTGGAGAACTAGTATTGGAATCAATAAAGGGCCTTCGCGTGGACTATGTAGTAGCATCGGGGGGAGCAATAGTAAATGAATACATATATAGAGGATTGAGAAATAAACTAGCTGAACATGGCTTAAATGTGTTAATACCGAGGAGAATACCTCCAAATGATGGTGGACTAGCATTTGGTCAAGTAGTAGCAGCCTCTCTATATACTAGTGTAAATAGTTAATTAGTGTTTTTTAATTAAATTAATCAATCACTATATTGCAGTGGGATTTATATTCCACATAGCATTTTTAAGCACTTCCTATATAGGTTTACATGAGTGTGTTTTCATATGACACAGGTACAAGTAGAAGAGAAGAAGCCAGAATACAAGATTGTAAGGTATAGTCCGTGGCTAGTTCACTTTAACACTGGTGCTTGTAATGGATGTGATATAGAGGTTCTAGCTTCTCTTACTCCTCTCTATGACCCTGAAAGATTTGGTGTTAAACTCGCTCCTAGTATAAGGCACGGAGATATACTCGTTGTAACAGGCGCTGTGACTAAGAAGGCTGCCGAGAGACTTAAAATTCTCTATGAGCAAATGCCCTGCCCTAAATTCGTAGTAGCTGTTGGTGCATGTGCGGTTGATGGCGGTGTTTTCTATAAATCTTATAGTGTAGTGGGGGGTGCTGACAAAGTAGTCCCTGTTGCCGTCTACATACCCGGTTGTCCACCGAGACCAGAGGCTATACTCGACGGATTGGTTAAGCTTTTAGAAGCAATTAAAAAAGGAGAGGTGGAGAAGCATGGCTGTGGAGATGGACAAACACAGTCTTCTTGAAAGCTTCTCGATAGGTAAAGGTGTTGTTAAACCGAATAGAAAAGTCTATATTGTTGAACCGGGAAGTATAAAGAAAATATTTCATGCACTTATCGAGAAATATGGCTACGAGAGCTTCTATTTATCAACACTAATTGGAACAGATTTAAAAGACGAGGGGAAAATCAGATTAGACTACTACGTTATACTCCTACCCGAAGAAGAAACAATAGTATTGAGAACTCATCTTCCACGTGAAAACCCCGTAATAGATAGTATCATAGACATACTCCCAGGTGCACTTGCAGGCGAACTAGAAACACACGATTTACTCGGCGTTGTATTCAATGGTAATCCATTCCTTAAACGAGGTGCTTTTGTACCAAGCGATCTAGTCGAGAAAGGAGTATACCCGTTGAGAAAAGACAGTGGTGTATAGGAATGAGTATGAGTAAAGTTGTAGAAATCCCCATTGTAACCACGGAGGTTCCAATAGGTCCACAACACCCTGCACTACACGAACCAATAATGTTGAAAGTATATGCTGAGGGAGAAAGAGTAGTTAGAGTCGAAATCAACACTGGATACAACCATAGAGGAATAGAAAAACTATGTGAGAAAAATAGTTTCTATAGAGATATATTCATTGTTGGAAGAGTGTGTGGAATATGTAATGCAGTACATGCAAATGTATATGTTAGAGCACTAGAACAAATACTTGATTTATACCCCAATAAGAGAGCACAGTATCTTAGAGTACTCGCAATGGAATTAGAGAGAATACATAGCCACATGTTAATCAACGCTGTAATGGCAGAGATCATTGGTTTTGAAACACTATTCATGCATATAATGCTAGATAGAGAAAAGGTAATGAAAGCAAAAGAAATATTGACTGGAGGCCGTGTAATGGCAGACTACATGATGGTTGGAGGAGTACGGAGAGATATAGATGAAGAAAAGAGAAGTAGATTGAGAGATATACTCTTAAAACTAAAACCACGAGTTGAATACTACAAGAAGATATTTGAAGAAGACGAGACAATTACAAAGAGACTAATAGATGTTAGTAGAATATCATATCGTGATGTTACAAGTCACGGCCTTGTGGGCCCAGTAGCGAGAGCAAGTGGTGTAAAAATAGATTCTAGAGCAAGCGATAAATACGATGCATATGGTGAAATACCATTCAATGTAGTGACGAGAAACGAGGGCGATTCATGGGCGCGAATGATGGTTAGATGGGATGAAGTACTAGAATCAATTGAAATGGGATTATACATACTTGAACACCTACCATCTGATGGAAACCCTGTTCCAGATGAAAAGAGGCTTCCTAGAAAATTCCCACCTGGAGAAGCATACACGAGAGTTGAAGCCCCACGGGGTGAGTTAACATATTACGTTATGAGTGATGGTAAAGGTCAAAACCCGTATAGAGTGAAAATTAGAACTCCAAGCGTTAATAATATAATTAACAGTGGATTTATGTATCTAGAACACAGCCTTGCCGATGTACCGGTTATATTGGCGTCATTAGACCCCTGTATATCCTGTATGGAGAGAGTTACAGTAGTAGACCTTGAAAAGAAGACTAGTTATAAAGTGCACTTAAAAGACCTAGCTGGTGGTAGAGTGTGAAGAGACCCAAGTTGCTAGAACAAGTATTGAAAAGTCTTGTTTCAAAACCAGCCACTGTTCAATTCCCTAGAGAGAAAACCGAGGTTGAACCTGATTTCAGGGGGCTTCAATACGCTGATTTAACAAAGTGTACTGGTTGTAGTCTCTGCTCTATTGAGTGTCCAGCTGATGCAATAAAAATGACTTCTATTCCACAGGAATATGAAGCACCGAAAACAAATCCGAGAAGGCTGTATCCACTCATTAATTATGGTAAATGCGTCTACTGCTATAGGTGTGTAAAGGTTTGTCCAACGAATGCCTATATAGTCTCCAATAAATTCGACTTGGCTGGTTTTACTAGACTCACCTCTGAGCAGTTTTCGCTTTCAACTCTTAAAAAGGTGGGAGCATGATCTGGGAGTTGATACTTATAATTGCACTTTTATATCTGGCTTCTATAGTATTGTTTACTATAATAGCGTTTAAAGGCCCTACTCTTGGAGACCAGGTTTTAGCAATAGACGCTATAACATATGCAACTATAGTGCTCATGGTTTTATTCTCTATTTACTTTAAAGAACCAATACTCACAGTGGTAGTTATACCTCTCGCTCTCTGGGTTTACGCGCTAGATATATATATGGCTAAATACCTTGAAAAGGGTGATCTGGGTGCTTGACACACTAGTACTCATATCTAGAGTGCTAGGTCTTGCATTAATAGTTCTAGGTGGAATAGCATCTCTAATTGGAGCTATTGGATTCCATAGATTCAAAAACTTCTATCTAAGACTCCACCCACTAACAATTACAACTATCTGGGGTTGTGTATACCCGTTAATTGGCGTTACACTATTAACAATTACACTGAGCGAGCTAGGAGTCTACAGGTGGTTTATAGCTGGTGCTAGTTTTATAACAGCACTAATAGTGCTGTTCCTAGCACCAGCCGGTTCACACGCTATAGCGCGCGGTGTACACAAATCTAAAACAGCTAGAGTTCAACCTTGTTTAGCAGATTTACTAGATAGCGAGTTGTGTGGGTGATATACATGTACCCTGAAACCATTGTTTACTTAATAATGGCTGTATCAAGTATTTTATCAGTTGTAGCAGTATACCTAGCTATAATGGAGAGAGATCTCGTTAGAGCAGTATTGTATAGTGCTATTCAAAGCGGTCTCTATACAATTCTCTACTACTTTTTAATGGCTCCAGACATAGTCCTCGTCTATCTACCAGTGGCTGTTGGCCTCATTCCAGGTGTTCTACTCATCTTAATAAGTAAGACTGAGAGGGTGGAGAAGGAATGAAGAGAGCTATTGAACTATTAGTTATTATTTCATTAATACTTGGAGTATCACTTCTATTGACATTTGCTAGTGAACTACTGGTTCCAAGCAAGGACATTAGACTACTAGCATTATTCTACTTATTCACAGCTTTCAATCCACGAATAGAATATTATACTGTTTCATCACCAGAAGTCGTTACTGCTATAGTATGGGATTATAGAGGTCTTGACACACTATTTGAGACATCTGTCTTCTATCTCGCATTAATTGCTGGTTTAGCACTAGCGAGAAAACTATACACAGAAACCTATAGTGGAGAAGTAGTTAGTGGTGGATTATCAACAATTGTAAAAACAGTAACAAGAATAACTGCTCCAATGATTATTGTTGTAGGAGCATCAATCGGCCTACATGGTCATTTAACACCTGGAGGTGGTTTCCAGGGAGGGGCAACTATAGCTGTTGCACCAATGATATTTATTGTCGTGTATTCAACAATGTTTCTACTCAGTAAGGGTGTATCATCTAGTAGAATGCTATTACTTAGAAGTATAGGCTTGCTTGGTATTGGATTTACAGGTATTGCCGGATTCCTCATTGGACTGGCAGTCAATAAATACGCATATGTCTTTCAAAACCTACCCAAACCAGGCGCGGAGATTGGCCTGCCAGCGTATATTGGAAACGTATTAATTAGTGGTACACTATGGTTTTTCAACTTCTTTGAAATGCTTGCAGTAGCTGCTGGTTTTACAATTGCATTTACAGTACTACTACTTGCCCGGAGAGAGGGGTGAGTGTATGAACTTGGAATTCGTGAATTCATATTTACTAATTATTACACTGACATCACTACTAGTTAACTCTATAATAGCGATTTACGGTATATTTTACAGACCACACTATATCAAGAAAGTAATAGCTCTAACAATACTATCAGACACTATGAATACTTTTGCTATATATCTTGGTTATCGTAGATGGATTGACAACGTTAATCCAAGACCACCAGTACTAACAACGCCTCCAACAGATGAAGCTCTAGATAGCTTTATAAGGCAAGCCGTTGACCCACTACCACAAGCACTAGTATTAACAGCTGTAGTTATAGGTTTAGCTGTAACACTATTTCTAGTGTTTCAAGGATACATTCTCTACACTCACTATAAAACCCTTGATATGAGAGAAATTAAGAAGTTGAAGGGGTGATCTACATGGCGAGAGTTTTAAACACTATAATAGTAGCAGTTCTCGCGTTCTTGGTCTACATAGTATTCTCTGGTAGTGTAAGCTTTTATGATTTAACTACGGGTTTAATAGTAGCGGTAATAGTTGGGTTAATGTTTTCAAATATAACTCTACAAAACCCCAATAAAGTCTTAAATCCTGTGAGATGGTATTACGTATTGAGATATGCTCTTAGATACTTCATTATCGACGAGACTAAAGCACACTTAGATGTAATAAAGAGGATACTTCACCCCAAAGCACCAGTTAACCCTGCTATTGTCAAAGTACCATTCTATGTAGAATCAGATTATGCTAAAACAGCTATTGCTTGTAGTATTACTAACACACCAGGTACTGTTGTCGTTGAAATAGACGAGAATGAAAAAGTATTCTATGTACACTGGATTGACGCTAAAACACTTGAACCCGAAAAAGCTAGAGAAGAGATTTCACTTGTTTTCGAAAAGTATTCAAAGAAGATCTTTGACTAGGTGGGAGCATGGAGCTCGCATATACTCTACTTGGATTAACAACTCCAATTCTAATACTACACGCATTTTCAATACCACTAGCTAAAATAGTTAAATCCGAGAAGCTACCATACATACTGGCATTTACAGCATCACTGTTCGCCGCTATATCGTCGAGTTTTGTACTCTATGAAGTGTACCATAATGGTCCAATGATCTACATGTATGGTGGTTGGCCTCCACACTTCGGTATTGTATACGAAGTCGACGCATTAAACGCACTCGTGGGCTTTTTAACGAGCTGGGTTATGTTAGCAGTAGTATTGTATTCATACTGGTATAGACACCACTTAGACGACCCAGTATGGTATTTCATACTACTAGTTGGATTAGAAACAGGCATACTTGGCTGTCTATATACTGGTGATGCATTCAACTTGTTTGTAATGCTGGAAGTACTGGGTATTTCAGCGTATGGCCTAGTAGCATATCATAGAGATAAAGCAGAAGCTGTTGAAGCAGCTGCTAAATACGCGTTGATAGGTGCTGTTGCAACAACGTTTTACTTCACAGCAGTCGTACTACTATATGCTGGCTATGGATCTGTCAACATGGGTGTACTAGCACTAGCTTCGAGATCGCAACTTCTATGGTTGTTCTATGAAATACCGCCATCTATAAAGTACCTAACACTATTCTCTATCGCGCTAGCTCTATGGGTATTTACATATAAATCAGCGCTGTTCCCCAACCACTTCTGGCTACCAGATGCACACCCAGAAGCTCCAACACCTGTCTCGGCTGCTTTATCAGGACTAGTTGTAAATGTTGGTATTTATGCAACAGCTAGATTCCTATACACTATTTTCGGAGAATACAGTGCTCTCGGCGAATATAGAATAGTAGTTCTAGCCGCTCTATTCACACTAGGTGCTCTTGGTGGCTTGATTGGTGCTTTAATGATGATGACACAACAGGATATCAAGAGACTTCTAGCATACAGTACAATTTCACATGTTGGTATCGCCTATATGGGTATAACAGCTGGCTTTCTAAACGGCTCGAAAGAGGCAATAGCGTATGCTATAGCTGGTGGTGTAATACACATTGTAGCTCATGGAATCGCTAAAGCACTGCTCTTCATGTCTAGTGGTGTACTAATAGACGCTGCAGGCTCGAGAAACCTAGATGAAATGCGTGGTGTTGGAAGATACTACCCATTAACATCGGCTTCACTAATACTTGGCTTCCTCAGTCTAGCCGGCTTTATACCATTTATTGGATTCTACTCTAAGTGGTATATTGCACGTGGATATCTAGATGCAGAATTCCCAATAGCACCAATACTCATAATAGCAATATCAGCGCTTAGTCTACCAGGCTATCTAAAAGCAATAGCTGCCATTGTGTTTTCAACTAGAGAAAAACCAGTAAACACAGTAAAAGAGAGGTGGATTGAATACTTATTGTTCGCCATGGCTATTGCTCTAATAGTACTAGGCGTGGTATTTCAATACATGTGGCCATTCTATGAATCAGCGTCGAAGGAACTAGTTAGTGGATATCTTGAATACATAGACAGAGCAGTAGATAAAATACCCCTTGAATACCGTATATTCATTTCCAGTGAAATAGAGAGAATGCTTACGGGTGTAAAACCATGAAGACTACTCTCATATTAGATCCGGCTGGAGCATTAACAATAACAACTTTTGCAATGGCATTATCTATACTGGTAGTTTTTATCTTATACTATGCATTAAAGTCTAGACGAGTTAGAACAAGTACTCTATATTTATCTGGAGAACCAGAAAACGTTGTTTCAACGCCTACACCGAGTATTGCATCAATGTACTGGGGGTTTATGAAGAGATTTGCTAAATCACTCTATAGAATACTAGTCGAGGAAGTCCACACTGGTAGTCTACATGACTGGGCTCGATTTATATCGTCTTGGCTTGCTATATTGATCATACTAGCTATAATTATATTCATAGTATTCGTGCTCATGGGGTGAGATAGGATATGTTCATAGAGGTTTTAAATGGAATATTTAGTATAATAGTATTTCCCGGACTAGTATTTCTAGTAGCACTAGGCTTTTTCACACAGTACCTAGTAAGAAAGTTCAGTGCTAGGTATCAGAAGAGAATGGGGCCTTCATATGTAGGCCCTGCTGGAATTCTCCAGCCACTATACGATTTTCTCAAACTACTTAGAGTTAAAGAAATAGTTGTATCTAGATATGCAATGCCGAGAGTTGCTGAGTTATTTCTAGTTATTGGTATTGGCTCTATTGTATCATCAGTAATCTTTCTGCCACTAAGTTTATTCAATGTAGCAAGTGTATTTGATGTCTTAATATTCTTCTATTTGAGTAGTGTAATGCCATTGTTTATGTTGATTCTAGCATCTCTATCAATGCCTAGTCCATATACAAATATTGGTGTTTCAAGACTTCTATCACTAGTTACACTCGCCGAGCCAGTATACTTTGCATGCCTCGTTATACCAGTATACCTCGCTACAAGAGGAAAAGGAGTATTTATGAGTATGAGTAGTGCTTATGCTACAGTAGTAGAATTATGGGTAAAACCAGAAACCATTGTTGTAATGATACTAGTATTTATTGCCTTTATTATCAGTATACAGGTTAAAGCAATGTATCCACCATTCAATATACCAGAAGCAGAACAAGAAATAATTGCTGGTTTTGAAACAGAGTTTACTGGTCCACTACTAGCACTAGCAAAACTCCTACACGACCTAGACTTAGTTGTTGCATTAATAGCTGGTACTTATATACTACTAGGTGGTCCAGCACCATTTAGACATCTCTCTATAGAGGGCATTATACTAGTAGTAGTCAAATACCTCTTGCTATTATTCATTGTAGTAACAATAAAGAATATTATGGGGCGTTATAGAATAGAACAAGCATTACACACTATATTCAAGTATGGAGTAATACCAGTAATCGTAGCTGCTATAATGAGTTCTCTTATATAGTCAGAGTATAGTAGATACGTTAACAATTATTTTTGATTTAATAATCGTGTTTGTTTCAATAGTGGTTATTTCTAAACCAAGAGCAATTATATAGTCGTTGTATCCATAACTACGAGTATCTATTATTACTGTGTCATTAATAGTAAAGTAGTAGATATTATTCCAGCCCGGACCGTAGAGAGAAGTGTGGGGTGGGATATAATACAGTACTATTCTATCAAGCCAGTAAACACTATTTATTTCTGATGGAGCGAGAAGTATTGGTTTTTGTAAATCAATATTTCCAGGTAGAATATAGACTACTACTACTAGCCCAGTAGCATAGGTCGTGAGATGGTTTCTAACATGTATATAGCCATCTATAGAATAGTTTAATTGATATAATCCTGGTTTAGCTTTGATTACTCTAAGAATTTGATTATAACTTAAATTTACAGTGGGAATATAACTCGACAAATTGGTTTTCAAGTAAAAATAGTCATAGTCATCAAACCACCAATAACTAGTATTATACCTATATGTAAGAAATGATGTAATTGAAATAAAACCTGGATAGGTATAGTGAGATGGCCATAATTGTATATTACACAATGTGTTATATGGATTTGCAACATTATTTTTATATGGACACAGTAAAGGACCGTTTAATAGCAAATTTTCTACAATACTAGAATCGTTTAATGTAGTAGTCTTAGCTACAAAGACTTTATAGCCCAATTGGTTGAGTAGTGTAATAAAACTGGTTTCACTATATGGATCATCTCTTATTGTGGTTCTACTACTTGTTTTTAAATACTCCAGTAATTCTTGATCAATGTATGGTTTTAACTTAATGTTTTCTGGAGCGTTTAGTAATTTGGGATCGTTTCTTGGTAGGTAATAGATGATTTCTCCACTACTAGTTAGTAATTGAATTATTAATGGAGTTTCATTAATAGACAATAAGTATTCTCTAGTATTTGAAACAACTTCTTTTACAGAAATACTATATATTAACTCACCATCTAAGTTTCTTACAACTATTTCATCTAGGTTTACCGGTATATATGGGGTTACAGAGAGTTTAAACCAAGTGTCATTAACGTAGCTTAGTGATAGTATGGGTGGATAGACTAATAGTAACTGTCTATCTATGTATTCCGTGAATTGACTACTAATACCCTGTCTTGCATAGTCGACATATAGGTATAGAGTTGTTAGTACGCCAACTATTATAACTAGAGCTAAATAAGCTCCAATTATGGATTCTACTCCCTTCATAAAGCCCCTTTATTATGAATCAACTTGTTATTTACGAGAGATTAGTGAAAGTATTAGTTCAGCTATGTAAGCACATTATTGTTGCAGTAAAAACTAGGAGACTAGTATGTAATTTTGTATTTTAGTATTCCTGCTATTCCATTGAAAGTCTTGTTAAACCACTCGGCTTCTGGTAGGTCTTTGCTTATTACTACTGGTTTGACATTATATTGATGAGCTAATTCCAGCCACTGTGTAATGTCTTCGCGGTTTTCACTTATCAATAGTGTTTTTAATACTCCTTGTTCAAGAGCTAGTTTTACTTCTTCTTCTCCATATACTACTAGTCCATCGTCTTTGGCTAAGTGGTATTTGAATTCTTCTAATTGCTTCATTGAATCAGCGTATTCATAGTCTTTGAGTATATCACCAGCTTTACTAATCAATTCGCGTAGTCCTACCTCGCCCTGGTAGGAAACATCTATTAATTCCGGTGCCACGAGTTGTTTGAGCCTGTAGTCTAGGTAGTTTCCAGCTAGAAAGTCGTGTTTAGCATAGCCTGGTCCTCCCACAATGATTACTTTGAGTTTTCCTTGTTCTAGTAGTGGTAGAAACACGTTGTTTGCGTGTTCTCCAACTTTCTTGTAGAATTCATCAACCATTTGCTCGATAATTCTATCAAATCTCCTCTGGCTCTGTCCTCCTTTGTGGTGTTTACCTGGTATATAGGCTTCTAGTTCCTCTACTACTTCTAATCTATTACCTTTTAATAATCCAATTGTAGCGGCATCTCTTTCTACTATGAGTAGACCTGCAACACTGCTCTCTGTTGCCATTTCTTCTAGGTATTCCGTGTGGAAGTACTTGTCTGTTCTATAGAAGAATACAGGTACTTTCTCGGGTGGTACTAGCATGAGTACTATTGTTTCGCCGGTATCGGGGTTCATACCGGCAAATAATACTAGTCCATTGTCTGGAACTTTGGGTATTTTATTCAATCTATCATAAGCTACATTTAAAGCCCACTCAACAGCGTTTCTTGTTTTCTTTAGCTTTATGTTTTCAGCTACTGATATTTCCTGTCTCAGTAGTGCTAGTACATCGCTTATTGGACGTCCTGGTGGTATATAGAGACTCAAAAGTATAGTAGCATGTGCACTCCACTTTTTCAATTCTTTTATTATTTCACGTAGCATTTGCTTATCTACTTTTAGTTTTTCCAATTGTTCCTCTGTATAGCTAAAAACCCACAGCCCCATCCCTCTTTTAAATACGTGTGGATATATCCGTGGAGTATTAAGTGAGTGGGAAACACCCTAAAATACTTCGTGTAGGCAAATGATTTCTAAAAAGAGCTATTACTTCTTACCTCCGCCGCCACCGCCGCCGCCCTTGGTCTTTGGACCAGCCTTCATTGCCTTCTTTGGTCTAAGAGTTCCCTTAGACTTGCATCTTCTACACTTTGTTGCTCCTGGTGGGTTTAGTGCACCGCATTTTCTACAAACCCATTTATTTAATACTCTTGCTTCAACTATTTTGAGTAGTTCGGGGTCGTTTATTGGCAAATCTATACACCCCCTACTCTTTTAAAAGCACTTGACTACACTCTAATATGAAAATGGCTGACAAGCCTTTTAAATATAGTTTATCTAGGTGATTTCTAGGCCTGCTTGTTCTAGTCTACTCTTTATTAATTCCTGCTCGTCTTCTAGGTATAGTGATATAGCGTATTCTACTAGTTTAGTGTTTAATCCCTTTGTTTTCAGTTCTCTTATATATCTGCCGAGCTTGTCGAGGTCTATGCCTTGTCTTGCTTTTAATACAATGTAGTATTCTGGGCGTATTGCTTTTACTTTTACTCCTTCAATTCTGTATTCTATGGTGTCTTCTAGTATTTCTATTGGGATTTCTACATCCATGTAGTTTTCATATAATTCAACTATGAGATTTCCTCTTTCAACTGGTACTACTAGTGATGGTGTACCGAGCTCTGTTGTTGAAATCTCCCAGCCGGCTTCTTCTGCTAGTTTTTCAAATACTTCTTTGTCGGCGATTGGACTGTGACTTATAACAAATAAGTCGAGGTCTCCCTCGAAAACACTGTGTCCAAGTGCTAGTTGAATACTTGTATCGCCAATTATTACGGCGTCAATGTTTTTCTCTTGTAGCTTCTTTATTACAAATGCTATGTTTTTAATACTGTAACTCAATATAGTCAACCCCATTGAGTTTTAAACACGTTTCAAAGTAATTATTATTGATGGTTATATATGCAGATTGAATTTGATATTCATCGAGCCATGAAAGCCCAGGAGTACTTGTCAAAACGGGTTTTAGAAAGCTTGGATAAAACACCTAGAATAAACCCTGATATGGTTAGATACATTGCTGGATTCGACTCGTCTTATACTAGTGGAAAACAATGTGCAGTAGTAGTGGTTTACGACCTACAGGCAAAGAGAATAGTCGAAGAAAAACACGTATTTGTAGACGTCAAAGTACCCTACATACCAGGCCTCTTGGCATTTAGAGAAATACCAGGATATATCCGTGTATACCAGAAACTAGGTGTAAAACCAGATATTCTACTCGTCGATGGTCATGGACTAGCACACCCCAGAGCATTTGGTATTACAACACACCTCGGCCTAGTATTAGACAAACCAAGTATAGGAGTAGCCAAGAAGAAACTATACGGAGAGATAATTGAGAGGGGTGCTCGTAGACTAATACTAGCACATGGTAGAATAGTGGGCGAAGTAGTCAAACACGAAGGCCAAGACCTATACGTGAGTATTGGATATAAAATCACACTAGAAGACGCTGTTACAATAGTAAAATCACTCCTAGTAAAAGGCATAAAGCTACCAATACCAATACAAATAGCAGACACATACTCCAAAACAATTAAAAACAAGTACTACAAGTAGAAATATAAGGAGGGCCCGTAGCCTAGCCAGGATAGGGCGCCGGCCTGCGGAGCCGGAGGACCCGGGTTCAAATCCCGGCGGGCCCGCATCCTCAATGTAAATAAAAAGAGAAAAGAAATGAAAATAAGAGGAAAAAATAATTGGACTCACTACCTTACAATACAAGTATACGTATCTACTTCTGTGTGAATTGAAAGATAGAGTTCGCTAGATGCTTGTTCACTGGAATCTAGTGGTATGTGTGCATCGAAACTCCTTGTTATATCTGTAAAGGTTTCTTGGTATTCGAAATTACCGATTCTCGGATTCCAATTACTTGTATGTGGTATTCCATTTTTACTTGTTGCGACATGGATGTGTATTTTTGTCAGCGAGTATTCAGGAGCCATGTTAAATCTCACTATTATCTCACTTCTCCACTCTTCCAAATATATATATCTCCAACATAAGTGTACTGTCTCCACATTAGATCCGTGGTTTGGTTTCCACCAGTATAGACATTGTATGTAGCCCAGCTGTTTCCGCCTAAATCGTATCCCCGAGCCCATGCTGTACTTGAATTACCGTCAAGAGTGCAGACTTCTTCACAGCTTGTTTCACAGTTAACTGTATATGTATAGTACATTCCCCAGTTTCCTCTGTTAGTAAACCTTGATCCCTGGCCCCAAGCAGTTTCTGTTCGAACCACTACTCCATAGTCGTCTACTCTGGCTACAACAGCGTGTGCCGCTATGTAGAGAGTGGTTTCTACTGGGCAGTATAGTTCAAACAACTCTGTTAAATTCACTGTAAACTCATAGTATTGAGACCATATTCCACTAGCTTGATATGGGAATAATCCCGGTATTGGATTACCCGTCTTTGTCTTTGGTATATCACTTAGATATGTAGCTACTGCTAAATGCGCATCTATTATATACCATGATGGATCTGTAATTACATATTCTACGTGGAGAATAATTGAGCTATCAACAACCTGGCTCCAAGTATTTACATACCCGATTTCCATGTATTGACCAGCTATTAATCGAGTAGTATAGAGATTGCTTGGTATTGCTTGAATAGTTGGAATTATAAATGTTAAGGATAAAAGTCCTAATAGAACTATTAAAAGATATGAACTCTTAGATTTGAATTTCAAACTTATTCACCTTGAAGCTATATATGCTATTACTAGTTAATAAACCTTTTATTTGAATGTTAGTGAATTATTGGATAAATTAACTAAAATAAAAGTTAGTTTATTAAGCTAATCAATAAATAAAATATACTTTGACTTTACTCCATGGGATTTCTACGAGGAAGAGTAGATTTGATTAATCAATAATTATTGAATACTATTGAGAAGAGTCGTTGACTAGGTATTTCTCCGAGATAATTTTCAAAATCGTAGTTGCAGAGTCCCTGTCTACGCTGCATATCTCGGTTATTTTCTCAATGGATAGTTTTCTGTGTTTAATTATACATTCTACTCTTTCATCTAGTTGGGATAGTACTTTATAGACTACTTCTGGATCTGGTTTGACAAGATATCTCTTTTTTCTACTTCCCCTTCCAATCTTTATTTCCTTGATTAATCCACTACGAATAAGGATAAATGTATGCCATTCTATAACTGCTTTACTCCCTAACTCTAGGATTTTCGAGAATGGTATAGCACCATTTCTACTTATTAATTCATATATTTGTCTTCTGAGTGGGTGTTCGAGCGCGTCTTCGTATTTAATCTTAGTTCTAAGTAGTACTGGTATTGCTAGTAGTGGAATTTTGTGTTTCCTCATAAACTCTTTTATTTCATCTAGAAATGAAATTGTTAAACCAGCTGTACCAATAACTGCTAGTAAAGTAGCGATTGGAAGTTGTGGGTTAAACTTGTTTTCAGTATTTTCTAGTGTTTTTTGTATTTCTCTGGCTATTTTCTCTAGTGTTTTATTGTCGTTGGTTAGACAATAACTCCATAAATCATGGTTTTTCAATAATCCATTATCGGAGAGTACATCTGTATATATGGTGTTTTTACTTGTGGATTTGTAGTGAGCGACAGTCGCTCCATGACTGGTTAGAAGAGAGATATTTGTTGCTAAATGCACTTCTAAACAAGTGTTTTCTATGTGTTGCCCAGGAGAGACTATAATTCCACTTATTGAAGGATAATACTTGTTTAGATTACGAGCTACCTCATAACCACATGAATCATATGCTACATATACTATTAACTGTGGTTCTTCTACCCGGGTAGTTTGTAGTAGAAGTATCAATGCCGAAACCAAGAGACCCAGCGAAACAGCCTTTGCGACGAGTGAAATCCATGTCATTCTATTTTGGCCTCTGTTATCCATGATTTACAGTGTTAATGCTTCCTTTTAACTAATTACTAGGTGTGTTTATATAGTTATAGACTATGATCGAGGTGTAAAAAAGTAATTGTTTATATATCTATAGTAGCCTGGATAGCACTAGTTGTCAAGGTGTATTCATCATTAGGTAAGCCATTACCTTGGCGTCTGCTATTAGATTGTCTATTTTACTATATTCGTTTGGCATGTGTGCTGTTTCGTCTATTGTAGACCATACAGCTGCTGGTATTCCAATTCTCCTGAAGAAAGCCGCCACTGTTCCTCCTCCAATACCCCCTATTTTGGGTTTTAATCCTCTTAGTTCTTCGAGGGCCTTTACAAGTGTTTTGACTATTGGAGAGTCTATTGGTGTTGGTGGTGCTGCATCAGCTCTATTTAATACTTCTATTGTGAGTTGTGGGTATTCTACTCCATTAACGGTTTTTACATATTTGTTTTTAACTTGTTCAAACACTATTTTAACATCGTTTAATAATTCATCTAAGTTGTATCCGGGTAGTACTCTACAGTCTACTACTACTTCGTGTTCGCCTGGTATAATATTTGGTGAACCACTTGGATTTCTAGCCATTGTCGGCTCGCAAGTAGTGTATGGTGGGTCGAATAACTCGTCTATTCTACCATATTTCTCACGTATTAGTTTATCTAGTAGAAGTATGAATTCTGCTGAAATTCTATGTGGATTCAACCCCTTGTGTGGTATACTAGCATGTACTTGTATTCCCTTAACTCTCAATCTAGTCCACAATATTGATTTCTCGGCTACTTCGATGAAACTACCATCGCTTGCACCAGCATCGGGTACTAGTGCTACATCTCCTGGACTGAATAATTCTCGATGGTTTTCAACTAGGTATCCAAGTCCATACTCTGAGCCTGCTTCTTCATCGCTTACAAATGCCAATACAATTGTTCTCTTTGGTTTAACTCCCTCTTCGAGGAGTGCTTTAGCGGCTATTAATGATGCAACCATGGATTGCCCGTTATCCTCAGCTCCCCTACCATATACTCTTCCATTTACATAAACTGGTTCAAATGGTTTTGCAATAGTCCATGCGTTGAGATCTCCGGGTGGAACAACATCGAGGTGTGTTAGAATCCAGAGTTTCTCTTTGCCACTGCCCTTGATGTATGCTAGTATATTTGGTCTTACTCCACCCTTCGCACGTGGATCTGGGGCATTGACTACTTTTATATCGTCAAAACCCCACTGCTCTATTTCTCTCAGTAGGAACATTGCTTTCTCGTATTCGCCCTCACCACCAAAACTAGGGTTTACGGCTGGTCTTTTAATCAGCTCTATGAGGAGGTTTACAGCGTATTCTCTGAGGGAATCTATTTTCGAATAGATATTCATATTCATTTGAAACCGCCATGTAGAAAAATATAGTTGTGGAAAAAATAAAAATAATTTTAATTGGTTTATTCTGTTATCCTCTTGAGGCCTAGTTTGAACAACCAGGCCATTATCGCTACTAGTACTATTAATCCAAGTATGTCGCTTGAGAATGGTAGTGTATATGTAAATCCGCTAACTATTAATCCGGCGAAGGCTATTCCAACCAGTGCTTCACCAGCTATTAGTCCAGCTGCAGCTATTAGGCCGGCATCTGTACCTTCAGTAGTCTTTACTTTTCTTTCAACAAGTCCTCTTACTATACCACCAATAAATATTGTTACACCGAGGCTTAATGGTAGATATATACCTACTGCAACAGGCATTACAGGTGTTCTAAACTTTGAGCCTTTTGCTCTCAATATCTCGTCTATTATTATCAATATTATTGCTAGTATTACTCCTAGTCCAACCATGTCCCATGGAACATTTCCTTCAAATACTCCTTTTGTTAAACTAGCCATTAGAGTTGCTTGTGGAGCTGGTAGTGGGTGTTCTTTGGCTGTTGGTGTACCAGCTATACCATATGCTTGAATTAATAGGTTTATTACGGGAGCCATTACAAATGCTGCAACAATTACTCCAATAATCTCGGCTATTTGCTGTTTCCACGGTGTTGCACCAACAACGTAGCCAGTGTATAGGTCTTGCATAATGTCTCCCGCTATTCCAGCAGACATACATATTACTCCAGCAAGTAGTATTGTAGCAGTAGCTCCCTCAGTAACAGGGAAGCCGAGAGCTTTTAGAATTAGAGCTGTAATTAAGAGGTTCATTATTGTAATACCAGATATTGGTAGGTTTGATGAGCCAACTACTCCAGCTAGATAGCCAGCTATTGATGTTCCAATAAAGCCTAGTATTAACATTAAAACACTGAGTAGTAGTGCTAGTACTACATCGTTTAATACAAAGTAGTAGAGTATACCTAGTGGAATAATAAATAGTACTAGTAGTAGTAATACATAGTTCATTGGTAGATCATGTTCAGTTCTAATTATTGCTCCACCTTCTTTTCTCTTTCTAGCCGCTTCAAGTCCTGATTTAATACCTCTAGCAATAGCAGATCTCAGTCTAATAAGACTCCATAATCCACCCATTAACATTGCTCCTACTCCAATAAATCTAACTTGTTTCTTCCATATTGTAAATGCAACAGACATTGGGTCTCCAGTCCATGGAGTCGTCGATGCTAGATATGGAATAAAGACAAACCATGCTAGTGCACCGCCAAGTAGTACTAAAATAGCAATGTTTAATCCTACAATGAATCCTACTGCTAGTAGTGCTGGTGACAAATCCATTCCAATATAGATGGGGGTACTACCTATAGCTCCAGCTGTTTCAATGCTTCCAGGCCACAAGCCGATTCCATTGAGGAATTTGTATATTGCACCAACTATTCCGCCATATGCTATTGGCCTCGCGTGAGCTCCTCCTTTATCTCCAGCTATGAGTACTTCGGCGCAAGCCCTTCCCTCTGGGAATGGTAGTTGCTCTTCAACTATATATGCTCTTCTAAGAATTATAGTGAATATTGCTCCTAGAGAGCCGCCTAGAGCAGCCATTATTGTTGTAAGCCAGTATGGTAGCTCAGTGTATAACTCGAGAATTATCAGTGCAGGCATAGTGAATATTACACCGGCAGCAAGGGCCTCGCCAGCCGATGCTATTGTTTGAACCATGTTGTTTCCAAGGATGTTCTTCTCTCCTAGCATTCTAAATACGGCTACTGATACTATAGCGGCTGGAATACTCGCAGAGATAGTCATACCAGCATATAGTCCTAGATATGCGTTCGCTGCTCCCATTATTACAGAGAGAATGGCGCCAAGGATTACATATTTTAGAGCTAGTTCTGGGAGGCTTTTTTCGGGGGGTATATATGGCATATATACACCCATAAATATAAAAAGGGGATTGGTTTAAAAATATGGTTTCCTAACTCTGTATCAAAGCATGGTATGCTAGAAATGGTGGAATAAACTCTTTTCAAACATTGAAAAGCCACTAGTAAGTACTAGGATCTTATCCATCCCTAGAATAATACCTAGAATATCTTGACATAGTTAGAGGGAAATATGGAAGAAGTACATAATGTATTTGAAATTCAATAGGGGTTACCAGAGGATTAAAAAGTAGTTTTAAATTTAGATAACTATATACTTTATTGAATAGCTGACTAGACGTGTGAGTACTTCTAGCGGGTTGGAGGGTTTCTCTGCTTCTAGTAGTAGCTCGTAGTCTCTCATTGTAAGGGGGTTTGTACGGTGTATAACGAGAGATCTCTGTGTTGTAACAATAGCGTGTAGTACTCCTCCCTCTGTGAATAGTGTCTTGATTGCACTCCAGTCTTTTCTGCTTGGTAGTGGATTATCGTGTGGATGAGTGTGGGCAGAAATACAGAGTGGTATATGTGGAATTACTACTCTATCTTCTTCTCCCTCGAGGAGGAAGCCAACGCCATTCATTGTAACTCCAAAATAATATTCAGTGTTTGTTTCACGTGTTTTCCAAGCGTGCTCTATTATTCTCCTATGGTAGTTTTCTAAGTAGTCTTCTAGGACTCTATGATACAAATAAAACATTGAATTTCCTCTAATTGATTCGACTCGGGCATTAACACTGTATTTATCTTGGAATAGTTCAATGCTTTCTCTTAGATTATACTTGCAGTCAACGCCTTGGACTACTACTTCTCTATTGTTGTATTCTACTAGTATATCTCTACACTCAGCGTCTTCAAGTATGTCTTCGAGGAAGTTGATTAATCTACATAAAAACCCTGTTTTCCTAGTATTACTGTCTTCAAATACATTGTGGTATTTCAATATAGTCAGCCAGTGTTATTTATCCTCCTTCGTAGAGTGGAGTGTATATTGCAACTTCATCTCCATCATGTATAATGGTGGAGTTTGTGGAATCTACTCCATTGACTTGAACTAGTATAATTGGTATTTTACTAAGCCATTCTCTTAGCACGCTGTATTTTTCAACTAGTATTTCTATTAGCTCTTCTACTTTTACTTCTCTCGCTGTATCTATATACTCTATTGACTTACCTATTATCTCGCCGATTATCCCCGAGTAGACTATTTTCACTCTAGGCATTTCCAGAGTCTTCCCTTCTACTACTCGTTTTCAATACTGCTTTGAATATATTGATGTAGCCAGTACACCTACAGAGTACTCCTTTCAAGTATTCTTTTACATCTTCAATACTTGGATTTTGCTTTTCTCTCAGTAAGTATTCTCCCATCAATATAAATGCTGGTGTACAATATCCACACTGGAAAGCTCCTTCTTCGATAAAGGCTTTTTGTAGTTTTGTCAAGCCCTCTCTAGATAATCCTTCATCAGTTACTACTTCTCTACCATTTACATCGACTGTAAGTGTTAAACAAGATAGTACTGGTTCGCCATCAATTAACACAGTGCAATTACCACACTCTCCTATTCCACAGGCATACTTCACACTTTTAACTCCTAGTTTATCTCTCAGTGTATTAATTAACAACTCGTTTGGTTCAACATCTACTACTACTTTTTTGCCATTGAGTACAAATTCTACTTTCACTCAAAACCACCCTTGAAAGCGCGTTTATAGGATTTCAATAGTAGTTCTTCGACTAGAATACGCGAGACGTGGAGTCTATACTCGGCTGGAGCTCTCACATCACTAATTGGCGATATATCTCTATCTACGAGTTTAGAAGCCTCTCTAAATAAATCTATACTCGGCTCTTTACCAAGAAGGAATTCCTCGATGCTCCTTGCTCTAATGGGGACTGGAGCTACAGAGTTCAATGCTATTCTAGTATCCGTTATTAATCCATCATCTACTCTCAATGCAACAGCAACCGAGACAATAGAGATATCGTGTCCACGCCTCCTACCGATTTTCCTATATGCATATCCATGTCTCTCGAGGTTTCTATATGGAACAACTACTTCGACCAATAACTCCTTTTTATCTAGTGCTGTACGCCTGGGTCCAAGGAAGAACTCTGTCACCGGTATATATCTCTCGCCACTAGTACTCACAGCTTTAACAACGGCTTCGTAAACAAGTAGTGGTGGTGCTGTATCTGCTGCTGGCGACGCATTACAGAGGTTTCCTCCAATAGTAGCCATATTTCTAATCTGCCAGTATGCAAACTCCCTCGCGGCCTCCCATAGCAATGGTGTTTTAGAAGCAATTATAGGGGAATCTACGAGTTCCTGGATCGTGGTTAATGCTCCTATTCGAAGAGCTTCACCAGTGTCTACAATATATTTCAGTTCTTTCAATCCACTAGTATCTACTATACTCTTTGGTTTATACCTCCCTGTCTTCAAATCTAGGACTAGGTCTGTTCCACCAGCTAATACCATGGCGTCTTCGAGTTTA
Source organism: Desulfurococcaceae archaeon UBA285 (assembly GCA_002495025.1). Taxonomy (GTDB): domain Archaea; phylum Thermoproteota; class Thermoprotei_A; order Sulfolobales; family Desulfurococcaceae; genus UBA285. Next base: position 7,066 of record DADP01000014.1, on the reverse strand, counting down.
TCTAGTAGTACTAGTGCTTCCTCGAGGCTTAGTGGTCTATAGTATTCGAAACCTGGGAGTCTATACATGGATCAACCCCTCCCACTTGTTCTAGTGTATTCAAGTATTCTCCATGGCGTGAGAGGTGTAGAAGTAATGTTTACTCCGAGTGCGTGGGCTATAGCGTTTGCTATTGAAGCCGGGCCGGGAATCAAGGCCATTTCTCCAACTCCCTTTGCACCGAATGCACCGTGTTTAAACCTGTCTTCTACGTATACCGGCTTCTCTATTTCAGGCATGTCTTTAGCTGTTGGCACTACGTAATCCGTGAAATTAGTGTTTACAACCCATCCTTTTTCATTGAAGTACAAGTACTCCATTAGAGTATAGCCTACTGCCTGGGCTATAGCGCCCTCGATCTGACCCTCTACTTGCTGTGGATTAATTATTTTACCTGCGGCGAGGCCTGGGTATACTCTGAGTACTTTGACCTCGCCTGTCCATGTATCTACTTCTACCTCGGTGATTAACACTATGTAGCTGTATGCTGGATACGCGAATCCCTGTCCAACGGTTTCATCGAATCTACCTTTTGGTAGGTAGTAGTAGCCTGTAGCGCTTACTTCTACTCCTCTTGCATATGCTTCTCTTACTAGGTCTCTCCAAGATATGTTCTTTGATGGATCGCTCTTAGAGTATACTCTTCCATCTCTAAACTCTATGTCTTCTGGGTTTACACCAAGTAGTTTCGCGGCGAGACTAGCCATTCTCTCTCTGATCTTGGCTGTAGCGACTAGTATCCCCACTCCACCAATACTTGTACCTCTAGAGGCATGTGTAGCACCCGTGTCTGGTGCATCTGTCGAGGCGAATACTACTTTGACTCTGTCTACTGGTACACCGAGTATTTCGGAGACTATTTGTACATGTGAGCTCGTAGGTGAGCCCTGGCCCATTTCAACTATTCCAGTATACACGGTTACAGAGCCGTCTAGTTCTACCTTTACGTAGGCATTAGACCAGTCTGGAACAGCCCTCGATGTGCTTATTCCATGCCATGCAACAGCTACTCCAATACCACGTTTAAACCTCTCGCTAGTCTTATTATACTCTTCTATCTCCCTCCTCTTCCTCCACCAATCAGCCTTCAAAGCTGTTTTCTCTAGTGCTTCGCCAACACCCACCGAGTGGTCTAAAACCTGGCTTGTAAGCGTTGTAGAACCCTCTCTCAAGATATTTCTAAGCCTGAACTCCACGGGGTCTAATCCCAGCTTCTCTGCTAAAAGGTCCATTTGTCTCTCAACAGCGAATTGAATAGATAAATTACCAAATCCTCTGAAAGAGCCCTGGTAGACCTTGTTTGTATATACCGCGTATCCATCTACTTTCGCGTTTGGTACCTCGTAGGGGCCTGAAGCATGCATTGTCGCCCTCCAGAGGATAAATGGACCTCTATTCGCATATGCACCGGTATCATGTATTATTGTAACATCGATTGCTGTTAACTTACCGTTTTCATCTACTCCACTCTTATATCTAATTACTGCGGCTTCACGCTTCGGATGTATTTTAATTGATTCTTCTCTACTGTAGAGTATAAAGGCTGGTTTACCAGTCAAATATGCTACTAGTGCTGCTTTAGCACATGTTAATGGCCCCTCGTCGTCTTTACCTCCAAATCCTCCACCAATGTATGGTGCTACTACTTTAACCTTGCTCATTGGTATACCGAGGACTCTTGAAATAATTTTCTGGCCTAGATGGGGGTATTGTAGTCCACCTATAACGGTTATTCTACCCTCGCTCTCGGGTATCGCTAGTGCGGCTTCTGTCTCTAAATAAGCGTGTTCTTGGTGGTGGAGTCTATACTCGTTTTCTACTACTACTTGTGCTTTGGAGAAGCCTTCTTCTACATTTCCCTTTCTCACTCTCGTCTGGAAGGCTATGTTGGAACCTCTCTCTTCATGGATTAATACATCTCTTCTTTCTAGTGCTTCTAATGGGTCTAGTAGTGCAGGTAGCTCTTCGTATTCAACGACTACTTCTTCGGCTGCCTTGATTGCTTTTTCATAGTCTCTAGCTGCTACTAGTGCTACTACTTCACCGGGATATCTCACCTTTCCCTGTGCTAGGAGAGGCTGGTCTGGTATGGCGTATCCAACCTGGTTTTCACCTGGTATATCGCGGGCTGTATAGACCCCGTATACTCCACTAATTGATAGTGCTCTAGAGGCATCAATACTCTTTATTCTAGCGTGGGGCAGAGGGCTCAATACTTGTTTTATAAACAAGGCGTTTTCCAGGAAGTAGTCTATGTAGTAGTCCTCGGTGAACAGTGCTTTCCCGAGGGCTTTATCCAATGAGTCTACTCTATAAACCCCTCTACCAACTACTAGAAAGCTCTCCGAGGACATCCATTTCTCTAGGAGCTTGTATGGATCCTCCAATATCTACACCAATCCATAAACCCTAATTAAATTGATAATGGAGATGGTTAAAAATACATACTTTAATACACTACCCTAATAACTATATAGTGGTGTAGTTTGTGAACAGCCTACTTGTAAAAAACGGCCTTGTAGTAACTCCTAAAGGAGTTTTCAAACTAGATGTCAAAATAGAAAACGGTGTAATAAGCGAGCTCGGTAGAGACTTGTCGAGTAGTGGAGTAGAAGAAGTAATAGATGCGCGTGGACACTATGTATTCCCAGGAGTAGTAGATGAACACGTACACATGCGAGAGCCGGGATTAGAGTATAAAGATGATTTTGCACACGGCTCCAAGGCGGCAGTTAAAGGCGGAGTAACTACTGTTATAGACCACCCTAATACACTACCACCAGTAGACTCTCCAAGTAGAGTAATAGAAAAAGCAAGAATACTCGAGTCAAAAGCATACGTGGATTTTGCATTAACTGGTGTACTACACGATGGAAACACCCACTTATTTGAAGACATGCTTGGTGAAGGAGTAGTTGGATTCAAAGTGTTTATGGGGCCTACAACAGGTAATATACCTCCACCAAGCGATCCCTCACTCTATGAAATACTATCTAAGTCGAATAAGTATAATACGAGAATAATGTTTCACGCTGAAGACCATGCGTTAATAGTATACTTCACAGAGAAAACCAAGAGACAGGGAGATAATCCATTATTGCATAGAGAAGCCAGGCCACCACTCGCCGAAGTATACAGTATTGTAAAAATAGCTAGTATTGCAAGGTACACTGGTGGAAAACCACACATAGTTCACGTTTCATCAATAGATGCACTTGAAGCCATAGTGAAAGCTAGAGAAATAGGTGTTGATATAACAGCTGAAACCTGTCCACAATACATTGTACTAGACGAAGAAGACTATATCAAACACGGATCACTAGTAAAAGTCAACCCGCCAATACGTGGAGGAATACACCGAGTCAAACTCCTAGAAGCAGTTAAAAAAGGATTATTTGAAGCAATAGGCTCAGACCATGCACCACACACACCAGAAGAGAAATCCAAGAATATATGGGAGGCCGCTGCTGGATTCCCCGGTGTTCAAACACTATTCCCCCTGATGCTAGACCTAGCACTACGTGGACTAATCCCACTAGAAAAAATCCCACTACTACTATCAGAAAACCCGGCTAGATTGTTCAAGCTATGGCCATACAAGGGATCTATACTGCCAGGTGCTAGTGGAGACCTTGTAATCGTAGACCCCAATACAGAGTTCACTATTAAACCAGAATGGCTTGAATACAAGTACAAGCTATCTCCATTCATAGATTGGAGGGTTAAGGGTAGAATAAAACACGTTGTATTAAGAGGACACATAGTAGTACGGGATGGAGAGTTAACGAGTGTAAAAGTAGGTAGGTGGATTAAACCAGTTGGCTGAGACTACTATTTTTCTCTTTTCTCACTGGTTAATCTTTCTACTTTAGCCAAGTACCTAGAGTACTTCACTGTCTTCTCCGATACCTCCACCACGTCTCCCTCGTATACAACGAAGTGTCTGCGCTGAGCACCTGGTTTTACAATTTTGAATACTTCTTCTAGCATCCAGTGTAGTTGAGTACAATGCATACTTCCATCTACACTTAACACCGCTATTTCTTCAAAGCTACATCTTGCTAGTATACCACATAGTTTAAATCCAAGCATGTTTACGTGTTCTGCTTCTGGACAAGCTGTTACAACTATATACCCTTTCTTTTTAAATTCCTCTATGAGCCATGGCTTCTCGGTTTCAAGACACCTACTAGCTACTAGGAGTTTCTTTGAATCTCTGAACAATGTGGATTTAGCGTTAATATCTAGTAATCTGGGTAACTTGTACATTTACACACCTTGTTTAAATATTCTCTCAGGGTATACTATATATGGTGTACTCTATGTATCGTGGAATGGATGTAATATCTGCACTCCAGTTTTCTCGTAGCGACATAGAACACTTGATTAGAGTAGCAGAGGAATTAAGGCGGAGAGTAGAGTTTGGAGAGAAATTGGAAATAGCAAAAGGGAGGATTTTATTTACAGCCTTCTTCGAGCCAAGTACGAGAACAAGACTCAGTTTTCAATTCGCAATGACTAAACTGGGAGGTATGGTTGTAGACCTAGGCCCCGAAGAAGTATCAAGTATGGCCAAGGGCGAATCCCCCGAAGACACATTGAGAACAGTTGATAGTTATAATCCAGATGTAATAGTTGTAAGACACCGTGAACCCGGATTTGCAGCTAGAGCAGCAGAAATCTGTAAAACACCAGTTATAAATGCTGGTGATGGATACAATGAGCATCCCACACAAGCACTACTAGACGTCTACACTATTTGGAGAGCACTTGGTAGAATAGATGGTGTTAGAATAGGGTTAATGGGCGATTTAAAATATGGTAGAACAATATCAAGCCTCTCCTATGCACTATCAAACTTTAGAGACGTGGAAATACACTTTGTATCGCCGAGAGAACTACAACCACGCGAAGAAGTACTCAGAGTACTAGACAAGAGACGAGTGAGATACGAGCTACACGAGAAGCCAGACGAGGTAATAGAAAAACTAGATGTATTATACGTAACAAGACTACAAAAAGAGCGGATGAAGCCAGAGGACTATGAGAGGTTAAAGGGTAGCTATATAATCAACTACGAATACCTCAAGAAGTTTACACACATACCACTAATAATGCATCCACTACCACGAGTATGGGAGCTAACACCAGACGTCGACGGGCTACCACAAGCAATATACTTCGAGCAGGCTAGAAACGGATTGTATATACGCATGGCATTGATAAAAGAGATCCTCGGCCTCTAATACACCCTTATTTTTACCAAAACGCGTATTCTAGTGGAGTAATATATAATTCATTCGTGTTATCACTACGTGCATATATAAGGTGGTTTGAGTAGTATACAAGTCTATTTCCAAGAGTATATGGTGTTGGATATAAGAGTATTGATAGAATCTCTACTTCCCCAGTTAGTGTGTCTAGTCTATAGACTACACCGTACTCGTCACTATATGGTTGTATATAATACAAGTATCCAGTTCCATCGTGCGTTAAACCATACAATCTATAATCACGAATACGGTAAATACTCACCACGGAGACTCCTCCACTGGTTACATTATATGCTACTATAACTGGGCCCGTATTACTCAATAGTGATGCATAGACTATACTACCACTGCTCGCTAGACAAGTATACTCTGTAACGACCCCCTCGGTAATACTATATAAGAGTACTGAGCCACTAGTAGTATTATACACACAGAGAGCATTATTGCCAATTCCTGGTACAACAACAATAGTCTCCCCAATTACAGTTAAACCAGCACCGAGACCACTAGAACGACACATACTAGTCGCTAAACTCCACGCCCCCGAGGCAAAATCATACATGTATACACCACTAGTATTCAACAAGTATAATGCTCCACTACCAATAGCTATACTAGTAGCACCATCAAACACGGAGTATGCATCTACTTCTCTAATAAAAGAAATGTTTTCTAAACTAGTTACATTGTACAAGAGTATCTTACTAGAACCACCAATACCCGTAGCGAGCACAGTAAACTCTTCTACTACCAGGGTTTCACGCATTACTACTCTATACACCTCGCCACCCATAACATACTCAAACCTCCGCGAGGCAACAAGGCTTCCCCGATCATCATACAATTCAAAAACAGTGTTTTCCACTATGAAGTATCCCCATACACCCAGTGATATATTTCCATTGATCGACACACCCTCACTTATAACAACACCACTTTGATCCCTCAGTACCACCCTCCAACCTCTTGGAACATTAGTTACATTAACAAACCATGGAGGAGCATTAATCGTTACAAGTAGATTGTCAAAGTATACGTCGACTCTAGCTTTACTATGGTTTACACCCAAGCCAACTTGTATAGGAGTTATAAGTGTATCCCTTGCTGACGTATAAGTTGTTTGATTAACCCATAAACCGAGATCTCCAGTTGTAAATCTATATGATCCTACAATACCATATGGACTTGGTTGACTGAAACTACTAGAATTCAGAGTTCGCCATTCATTTAAATATCTACTGATTTGAATCCTCGTATCTACAGCTTTGCCTCCAACAAGGGCTTCGTATACTCCTAGAGTATAAAATGCGGTGCGATTTCCATAGTATACGACATCTACATATTTAGCTCTTCCCTCACCTCTGTTTGTACTCGCTACTACAGCTATGTATATAGTGCCGCTTTGAGGTAGGGTTTGATTGATTAAGACTATGCATTCACCTCCATGGTCTCCAGGCCCGGGTCTACTTCCCTCGGTAAGAGAAATATATATTCTCTGCCTTGTTGTATCATACATCCATAGTGTTGCGCAGTTTGCGGGGTTTAATCTCCCTGTGGTGAAGGGATCTGTTTTAAACGTGTCGTTGTAGAATACGTTTGCACGCGAGTATAACTCGATATCTATTCCTGGCGTAGTTGTTCTAAGTAGACCCAGGGCTAGTATTGTTCCCGTCGTGGCTGTTAGTCCTAGGTTTAATAGTGTTGTGGGGTAGGGGTATGTTATAAAGGGGCATTTTACTACTTGGAATGTAATT
>DADP01000002.1 GCA_002495025.1 Desulfurococcaceae archaeon UBA285 | reverse complement strand
TACTCGATATTATTGGATTAAAGAGTTTAAAAAGAGCTTGGATCTCTGATCCAAACATAGCCTTATACTCGCTAATCTTTATTACTGTATGGCTTTACCTTGGTTTTGCAACAATAGTATTTGAAGCAACAATTAAGGGAATAGATAAATCTATAATTGAAGCAGCCAAGGTTGATGGCTCATCTGAATTCAAGATCTTCTGGAGGATTATACTACCTCTCTCAAAATCAGGATTTCTCATTACAGTACCATTACTATCTCTAGCTGCATTAAAAATATTCGACTTAGTTTTTGTTGCGACACGAGGGGGTCCTGGATATGCAACAGACGTTCTAGGTATGTATATGTGGGAAGTTGCTTTCTGGGCGCGTTTTATGGCAGACGGTGCAGTAATAGCTGTCATGATATTTCTACTCTCTCTTGCAATAGTTATACCCTACGCTTACACGGCTTCAAAGAGGTGGTTTAAGTAATGCCTCGCAAAACCCTGGGAATTTATTTAAAAATGGCTTTGATATATAGTGTTTTAATTATTATTTCATTTATTTGGCTACTTCCATTGTATGTCACTATTATAGCTAGTTTGAAAACCAACTATGAAATCTACACCACTGATCCGCTTCAACCTCCTAGTAATCCTACACTAGATGCGTGGATAGACGCCTGGAATAATATTTCAAGAGGATTTTTCAATAGTATTATAGTATCTATACCAGCGACGTTTATTTCAATATTGATTGGAGTAATGGCTGGCTACTACCTATCAAGGTTTAGATTTCGCGGTGCACAATTATTATTCTTTTCAATAGCTATTGCTTCGTTTATACCATATCAAATAGTTTTAATTCCACTGGTGAGAATTAATTCCATGCTTAGGCTTATGGGTACTTATCTAGGATTAATAATATCGTATGTTATATTGTATAGTCCATGGGCTGCCTTAATCTCATCAGCGTTCTTTATGACGATACCTAGAGAGTTGGAGGAAGCGTCTTATATTGATGGAGCTTCTCCTCTAAAGACGTTCTTCAGGGTTATTGTACCAGTGGCTCTACCTGGAATAATATCAACTACTATAATTATCTTTATGAATATCTGGAATGAATTTCTTGTTGCTGTAACGCTTAGTACTAATCCATATGTTAGAACGGTTCAACCAGAAATTGCCAATCTGCGTGGCACTACGACTGTATCGTGGAATACATTAATGGCTGGTTCTCTGATCGCTATACTACCACCTATGTTAATAGTTATAGCTCTTGGAAAATACTTTATAAGAGGATTGCTCGCTGGTGCGCTTAAAGGTGTTTGAGGTGTGAGTATATGGCTAGGGTTGAATTACGTAATATAGTTAAGAGGTATGGTTTGACTATAGCTGTGGATCATGTTTCATTTAAAGTAGATGATGGAGAGTTCTTCGTACTTTTAGGCCCATCTGGTTGTGGAAAAACAACTACTCTTAGAATAATAGCTGGTTTAGAAGACCCTGATGAAGGTGAAGTATTAATAGACGACGTAGTAGTAAACGATATTCCACCTCATAAAAGAGATATTGCAATGGTATTCCAAAACTATGCATTATATCCACATATGACTGTATATAAAAACCTAGCCTACCCACTAGAAAACATGGGTTTAAGTAAACAAGAAATTGATAGAAGAGTAAGAGAAGTAGCTAAGATGCTCTATATAGATCACCTACTCGATAGAAAACCTGGTCAGTTATCTGGTGGTGAACAACAAAGAGTCGCTCTTGGAAGAGCTCTTGTTAGAAGACCAAAAGTTTTCTTAATGGACGAACCATTATCAAATCTAGATGCAAAACTACGTGTATATATGAGAGCTGAACTCAAGAGACTACAGAAAGAACTAGGTATAACCACAATATATGTTACACACGACCAAGCAGAAGCAATGACAATGGCTGACAAAATAGCTGTTATGAATAAGGGTAAAATAATGCAGATTGGTAATCCCAAGGAGCTATATTTAAAACCAGCAAACACGTTTGTCGCTGGTTTTATAGGTTCACCACCAATGAATTTCTTTGATGCAAGTCTCATAGTGAAAAACAATCAATTCATACTAGACGCTGGTGATTTCATATTAAGTATACCAAGAGAGATGGGAGAATTAATAACCAGTAATACTAGTATAAGTGAAGTTATTATAGGTATTAGACCCGAACACTTCGACATTGTAGACAAACCCGATGAAAACACTATTAAAGCAGAAGTATATGTCGTTGAACCACTCGGCGCAGAAACAATTATAGACGTTAAAATTGGAAATAGAATATTCAAAGTCGCTACTAAAGGAATTGTTGAATATCCAATAGGGCAGACGATATATATAAAACCAATGATAAAGTATCTACACATATTTGATAAAAAAACAGGTAATGCAATTATATAGGGTTTTCTAGCTAAGGAGAATACTATGTCAATAAAAATCATTCTTGATTTTAAGATTTAACCTCCAGGTGTACCATGCCATGGGCTGTCTTTCCA
>DADP01000015.1:180-5165 GCA_002495025.1 Desulfurococcaceae archaeon UBA285 | reverse complement strand
CCACAAACCACGTATTCATGCTGTGTTATCAAGGGATCTACTATTACAGGTAGTTGTCTTACTCGTGGGCTGAGTGGAGTTACAGCTCCTACTTCTACTCCGAGTACTTGTTTTACTACGTTTGGATCTGCTAGTTTAACTCTTCCACCCAGTAAGCTAGATGCTTTCTTATAATCTATTCTTCTATCACCTCTGACAATAGCAATTAAATAATTATTGTCTACTTTCAATAGAATGGTTTTAGCAATAACCTCTGGCGGGTAACCGCTGAGCATTGATGCTTTATCTACTGTTTCAACAGTGTCACTGAATTCCAATACTTCTACTTCTATACCATCAATAACCTCTATTCTCTTCTCTGTAGGAGGCATTAAATTATACACCTCTAAATAATAAATCAAGTACTTTTACTATAAAAATAATGGAATTAATTTTACTCTCTAAATTGTTTTAATTACGAGTGGTTACTGAGTAATACCACGTGTAATTTTCCTATTGAATTCTTTTAATACTTCTGCTATTTGTATAGCGTTTCCAGAGCTTACATCAGCTATTATTTCAACTAGGTTTTCTCTAGAGTATGCTGAGAGCTTGTAGATCGTTATAGGTGTATTTGCAAGTATTTTCTCGGTGAATTCGTAGTCGTCTATGTCTTTATAGTAGACTATGTATTTACCCATAGGTGTTTCTAATTCGCGTTTAGAGAGTGTGTTGGCGTAGTCTCCAAGGTCTTTTAATAGTATTGCGTGTAGTCTACTATCAGCTTGGTTAACAACGTGTAGTTCTCTAACTACGTAGCGTTTATTGGGTTTTATAGCTATGTGTAATTTATCGGTTCTACCCATGATCCTGGCTATAGGGTAGTATAGTAGTGAGTATTTTGGTACAGTTGTATATACAATGTAGACTTTATCACCGTTTTCCAGGTCGTATATTGCTTTATAGCCAACAAGATATCCTAGTAGTATATAGGATTTATCTCGGGGCTTGAAGAACTTTTCTAGGTCATCTGTAACCTTTTTCATTAATAGAATCATAACTTTTCTCATTTTAAAATACCAGATCACCATTGCCACTGCGAGAACTGATAGTATTACTACACCTAGATAATCTAGAGAAATCACTTCTCTAACACCCTAATCCTACCTTCTAATTCCTCTATATCTCTTATATTTTCAGTTGGCCTACCCAGGTGTTCAATAATAATCCATTTTACACCATAAGACGCTATTTCCTCTATGTATCTCCTCTGGAGTTCTAGTACTCCGAGCTCACTAGCTATACTCTCAGGTAATACTCTATTTAAAACAAGTAGTTTGGGTTTATTCCGGGTTTTCTGAACCAAGAAGTTAAATGTTTCTCTGAGTTCATACATGGGTAGTGGTTCTGGTGTAGCTACTATTACATAAGAGGTTTTTTCAGGTAGAGCTAGTTGTTCTCGTAGATACCCATATTCACTCTTCATTTCATAGAGTTTTTCCAGCGCTCTATCTTTTAACTCTACTTTTCTCCCCAGTGTTCTAGCTGTAACGTATCTAAGAGACACTATTCTCTCTCTAACCTCTATTAGTTTATTTAGCCAGGTCAGGTAGAGACTAGGGAGTATTAGAGTTCTCAATGCCACTCCTGTAGGAGGTGTGTCAACCACAATGTAATTGTAGTTGCTTTTATAAACTCTTAGTAGAGCTCTAAGAAATACTTCTTCTTCTACTCCAGGTGTATATTTAACTACGTCGACAACGTTTTCTATATTATATACTGTTAGAGATGGTGTGAGTTCTCTGAGTAGCTCTGCATACTTAGATGTAATAGCTTCTACTTCTCTATCTATGGTGATTTGTTGAATATGTAGGTTTCTAGTGATCTCGACGTGTTCTTCACTAGTTAAACCAAGGTATTTAACCAGGTGTTTTGCTGGGTCTAGACTTAATAGTAGAGTACTACCAAACTGGCTTAGAGATCTAGCTAGGAGTATAGAAACCGTTGTTTTACCTACACCACCCTTACCCAGAACTAAGACAACGTGGGGATAACACGAAATAGGCTGCAGTAAGTCTACTGGATTAATCACCACTCACCACCAAGTGCAGACATTAAATCGCCTAGTACATCTTCTCCTTTAAAAGCTCTCGAGGCGAGAATTCTCAATTCATCTCTCAGTGTATCTAATAGTTCAAGACTAAGTAGTGGTGTTAATGTTCTAATACCGACGAGTGGACCTAGAACTATTGTGAGAAAAACAGTTTCAAGCTCTAAATACTCTCCCTCCAACGCGCTAACACTTTCCTCTAGTAGTGCTTGGTCAACTCCTTTGATAAACCACAATAGCTCTCTAATAATTCCTTTAAGTTTTTCCAGCATACAGGATCGCCCCATAGAAGCATGAATAAGTATGAAAAGAATATTGGATAGAAAAAACTATTGTTTACTAGCCATTCTCAATCCTCTAATAAACAGTATTATTAATAGGAAGTCTAGGCCTACTGAGATAGCTACTATTGTTCCAGTACCAACAATATATATTGCTGGTAGATATGGCACTATGAATATCAACCATACGATTAAAGCTGCTGTAACAGTAACCCATAGGAATAATGCTGGTATCAACATGAGGAGGCTTAGTCCACCTCTTACTTTTAGAATAACGTAGACCCATAGAGTCGTTGTTAATAATGCTAGTGCTGCGAGTAATTGGTTGGTACCAGCGAATGCTGGCCAGACAATACTGTATGCATATATGAATTTACCGGGGTTGAGTGGATCTGGGAGTTTTGGATAGGCCATTACTGCACCTATTAGCACAGATATTATTGAAGCAATCCATCTATTAGTCAATACTTTATGTAGACCAGGCGATCTCGGTTTAACCCAGTCGAAGAATTCACTCCAGGCAAATCTAGCTAATCTATTCGCTGTGTCTAGAGTTGTAAGTACAAACGCTGTAAGAGTCCAGGCGGCAAATGTTTTGAAACCAGTGAATAATATTGGAAATGCTTCAATACCCACTACTCTACTCCACGCCATAGCTTGTGCAAAACCATACGCTGTATAGAATCTCTCTGCTCCAGTGAATTTCAATATATTGGGGGTTGCTGTAATGTTTATACCGGCCTTAGCTACTAGTTCGAGAGGTATACCAGCGCTCTGAGCTATAGAGGCAAAGTCCCATACAAGAGCTGCTGGTAGTATAACTGCTAGTGATGATGCAGCACCCTCTGTTAACATTCCACCATAACCTACGAGTAGAGCATCTAGTTCATTTGACAATTGTTTAGACGTGGTTCCAGAGCCTACTACCGAGTGGAATCCGGAGAGTGCGCCACAAGCTATAACTAGTGGTACAGTTGGCCAGAACCACGCTATATCCCATGTAGCAGGTAGTGAGCCAGGTGGCGCGCCAATGGCGCTGCCTTTAGCTGCAAATGATATGTATGCTGGACCCGTGAACTTCAAGAATGGCAGTAGTAGTGGTGCTATTACAGCTAGTACTACGAAAGCCCATAGTAGATATGCGTTTAAATAGTCTCTGGGCTGTAGTAGATACCATACTGGTAGAGCAGCAGCTAAAAACGAATACAGTGCTAGTACTACTATCCAGCCCTCATAAGTCAAATATGTCGGGGCATTGAAACTATATAGTACTGCACCAACTACTAATAGTAGAGATATCAATGTAGCAGTTCTTACATTGAGGCCGACTTTATACACTAACATACCGAATAAGAGAGATATAGGCATATAGAGAATTGCTACAGTAGCAGCTGTAGGTACATCTACATAAGTCGAAGCCGCTACACTTAGAAATGCTGCTAGTAGAAGTACTAGTGCAAACCACACGTAGGCCAGGAATATATATCTAGCTTTACGGCCCATGACGTTTTCTGATATAGTCATTACTGATACTCCACCATGCCTGACACTAGCCATTATCGCTGTATAGTCGTGTACTGCTCCAATAAAGATGTTTCCGAAGAGAATCCATATTAATGGTAGTAGCCAACCCCAAGCTAGAGCTGTAGCCGGCCCAATAATAGGGCCAGCACCAGCTATTGATGCAAAGTGGTGTCCATAGAGGACATATTTGTTTGCTGGAACGTAGTCAACACCATCAAATTTCTCCCATGCTGGTGTCGGCTTACTTCCATCGGCTTTAACGATTTTCTGCTCTAGTATCTTCTTGCCGTGGAATACATATGCTATTCCATAGATTAAGAGTACTATTAAGAGCAATAGTATTGGATACACCTACTACCACCTCACGCCTTTCTACCTGTTTTAGCCTCAACGAGTTTCTTTATAGCTACTGGTACATCTCCCAACCAGAGCCATGGACCAATTAGAATTAGTAGAAATCCAGTTGATACCAGTATGGCGTCAGTGGTGATCTCGCCTTTAACTCCTATACTACCACGTGTTAAATTGACGTAGAATACTTCATAGAGTAGTAGTAGTACAGCGAGGATGGTTATTAATAGTCCCACAGCTTCTTTTGCTTTCATTAACAACACCTTCATTTGTATATTATCAATACGGAGTTGTTAATAAATTTTCAGTGGTTCTTCAAGTCGTATCAATTATTCAATAATACGTATCTCTAATAGTGATTCAAAAAGGATTTAATGTTTGAGCTTTGCGCTGTAGACTAGTACTGCTAGCCATATTAATAGTGAGGCAACTACTAGTATTATTGTTAACAATACTGCATTAGCGTCTGTCTCTATGAATACTCCTTCTTCGAGATACGTGTATACTTTGTCTACTAGAAACATTAATCCTGCACTACCAGTTATTAATGCTAGTATGTCGAATCTATACTTATTGTTGCCTCGTGTTTTATACCATGCTATTAGAGAGATTATTGATATTGCTAATAGTGTTATAGACCACAATGCCTAGGCCCCTCGTAGCGTCGATGTTATTCTCACTGGTGTTTTAACACTGGCCTCTATTCTCCTGAACAGAGAGACTATAACTCCCCATGTAGC
>DADP01000015.1:0-162 GCA_002495025.1 Desulfurococcaceae archaeon UBA285 | reverse complement strand
AGCTGTCAAAAACGGCGGGTATACTGTTACCTCTCCATGCCATGCATGCTCAACTACTAGTAGTAGTGAGCCAAGCAATAGCATTTTACTTAGTAGGTATAACTTTACTCTAGAGCTGTTCCTCCACAATCTTCTAGCTAGTTCTACTATTATACCCGTTAA
>DADP01000032.1 GCA_002495025.1 Desulfurococcaceae archaeon UBA285 | reverse complement strand
GAGTATTTAAAGACTGGGTTGACCGCGGCAGGAAACTAATATTGAATTTAAACCACTTTACTCTCCCAATATGGATTCACGACCCAATAAATGTGAGAATTAAGGGAGTATTCAATGCTCCCTCGGGTTGGCTACAAGAAGACACAATAATCGAGTTTACTAAGTATGCATACGTGGTTGCATCGTTGTTTGGAGACCTTGTTGACGCGTGGAGTACAATGAACGAGCCAAACGTTGTAGCTATAGCTGGTTATTTAATTTCAAAGTCTGGTTTTCCACCTGGAATACCCAGTATAGACCTTGCAATGCTCGCACTTAGAAACCAGATTATAGCTCATGCAAGAGCCTATGATGTACTCAAATCAACTACTAGTAAGCCCGTTGGAGTAATCATTAACTACACGTGGTTTGAGCCATTAAATAGTGAAAGCGAGAGCGATAGACAAGCTGTTGAACAAGCATCCTACATATACAACTATGTATTTATAGATGCAGTAACCACTGGTCACTCACTACTCGTAGTATCAGACTCTCTAAAGAATCGATTGGACTGGATTGGAGTAAACTACTATACTAGAATGGTTGTAACTTCAACAAGCAAGCCAGGAATGAATTGGAAACCAGTGCCAGGATATGGAAGTCTCTGTACCCCCAGTGGTACTAGTAAAGCGGGAAGACCCTGTAGTGAGTTTGGATGGGAGTTCTATCCAGAGGGCCTCGAGAAAACCCTTATAGCTGTATACGAGAGGTATCATCTACCACTAATTGTAACAGAAAATGGAGTAGCTGATTCAATGGATACATTGAGACCAAGATATATTATACGCCACATTGAAGCCGTTTTAAAAGCACTTGAAAAAGGAGTAGATGTAAGAGGCTACCTCCACTGGGCACTAGTAGACAACTATGAATGGGCTATGGGCTACAACATGAAGTTTGGACTAGTCAAAATAGACTTAAAGAGTAAAAAGAGATATCTCCGTCCCAGCGCGCTCGTATATAGAGAGATAGCTAGTCGTTGGGAGATACCCGAAGAGCTATTATTTGACTAAGAGTATTGATCAACCCAGGTTTTTTATAGTCTACCCCTCTATATATAAACGTGGGTTCTCTAGCATGGTGGAAAAATGAGTTCTCAGCCAGGAGACCCCACGCATCGACCAGTACTCCTACTAGTCTTTCTAGTATTGTCTCTTATGTGGTTGTATGCAGATCAGCAATTGGTTGCACCACTACTAACAACTATGACTGTTGAAAAAATGATTCCAGGTATACGGCCAGACTGTAATGTCAATGAACCAAGCAAGATAATTGAATTATGTGCTACAAGCGAATACTACTTTTATGCCGGCCTTCTTGGTACAATACCTACACTATCTGGTATTATAACTACGTTTATATGGGGTTATCTAGCAGACAAGTTTAGTAGGCGCACTCTATTCGCTCTAGCTGTTTTAGTGGGAGAAATACCCTGCTTCCTCACTGGTTTCGCTAGAAACTACTATGAATTACTCGTATTGAGAGCTTTAACTGGTGTAGGTATCAATGGTGCTGCCCCTGTTGGACGGGCACTAGTAGCAGATATATATCCACCAGAGAAGAGGGGTAAAGGCTATGCTATATACAACTTTAGCACTGGTGCTGGTACTCTTCTAGGTATGCTAATGGCTGGTATAGTAGTATCTATTGGATTATCATGGAGAATACCGTTTATGCTAGCTGCAGCACCAAACTTTATATTGATACCACTATTCCTACTACTCGTAAAAGAAGTAAAACTAGGTTATGCAGAGCCTGAAATTAGAAAACTATACGAGAGTGGTTTAGAATATAAATACAGGATTAGTCTACGAGAATTCAAAATAGCACTACTTACAACTCCAACACTAATATTCATATATCTACAGGGAGTACCGGGAACTTTCCCATGGGGTGCAATACCATACTGGGCACCAACATACTTCCAGCAACAATGGGGCCTTGACCCAGCTACTGCAACACTAATAGTCTTTGCTGCAGGTCTCGGCATGATGTTTGGATACTTTATTTCTGGTTTACTAACAGATCACTTATTAAAGAAGGGCTATGTCAATGCTAGACTACTAATTCCATTCACCGGTATATTGATTGGAACGGCTACCACTGTTGTGCTACTGAGTTATCCATATCCACACGGCGTTACAGATTTAAATGTATTGCTACCAGTTATTCTACTATCTCTACTCGGAATGGTCTTTGTAACATTTGCAGCTCCAAACGTACCGGCTGTACTAAGCGAGATTACTCTTCCAGAACACAGAGGTACAATATTTGGAATCTTCAATATAACCGATAATATAGGTTCTGCAATAGGGCCTCTACTAGCGGGTACACTTATAATGGCTCTTGGTGGAATGTATCAGGGACTAATAGCTGTAACCCTATTATGGATACCATGTGCTCTACTATGGCTACCGGCACTAAAGACATATAAGAGAGATAGAGAGAAACTAAGAAAAATCCTTGCTGAGCGCGCCGGGGTAAAATAGTATCTTGCTTGTTCTTGCATACTCTATTTTTCCCTTCTTACC
>DADP01000037.1:9742-41544 GCA_002495025.1 Desulfurococcaceae archaeon UBA285 | reverse complement strand
AAACGCTTTATTGAATTCTATGGAATAGACATAAACGACCTCTCCATATTCGACATAGTTATAAACACCAAACAAATTGGTATTAAAGAGGCATTTGAAATTATTAAAAAAGCACTTGAAGATAAACTATAGAGTGAAACAAGAAAGAGGGGGTGTTGATTATGCCCGCGATAGAAATAGGAAGAATATGTGTTAAAGTAGCTGGTAGAGAAGCAGGTAGAAAATGTGTAATAGTAGACATCATAGACGAAAACTTTGTATTAGTAACAGGCCCAAAACAACTAAGTGGTGTTAAAAGGAGAAAAGCAAACATTAAACACCTCGAACCAACAGACAAGGCTATTAAAATCCACCGTGGAGCAAGCGATGAAGAAGTATTAAAAGCTATCCAAGAAGCTGGACTAGTAGACTACATGAAAGAAGTGGTTAAGCCAAAACTCTCACCAATATAGACATCCTCGTAGACAACAATATTTTTCTACGAGAATAACGTTATTTCCTCCGAGAATACATTATAATTCTAGGTGTTACAAATGGGACTAAGAGAAAAAGGAGTTNNGAATCTGACACTAGTCCAGACTATGGTGTTTTACCATATGAAAGAAAACCAACTGATCATGTAGAGTTTGGAGTAATTAACCTAGATAAACCACCAGGACCTACAAGTCATGAAGTTGTAGCCTGGATTAAAAGAATGTTCAACGTGGAAAAAGCGGGTCATGGAGGAACCCTAGAGCCCCGTGTCATTTGAGACCGGGGCGGGGAAACCCCAAAGTAACCGGCGTGCTCCCAGTAGGGCTAGCTAGTAGTACAAAGGTTATTGGAAACGTTATTCACAGTATTAAAGAATACGTAATGGTTGTTCAACTACACGATTTAGTAGAGAGAAAGAAAGTCGAAGAAGTAGTCGAGTACTTTAAAGGACAAATATATCAGAGGCCACCACTTAGATCAAGCGTGAAGAGAAGTATTAGAGTCAAGACAATATATGAAATAGAAATCCTAGACGTCCAAGACAAATTCCTACTACTCAGAGTACTATGCGACCCCGGTACATATATGAGGAAGCTAGCACACGATATTGGCCTCATACTCGGCGTTGGAGCACACATGAGGGAACTGAGAAGGACGCGTACAGGGCCCTTCCGCGAAGATGAAACACTAGTATCTCTACAAGAAGTAAGCGAGGCCCTCTATCTATGGAGAACCAAAGGCGATGAAAGATATTTAAAGAAAGTCGTGTTACCAGTCGAGGTTTCAACAGCACACCTCCCCAAAATACTTGTTTTAGACACCGCTGTAGACGCTATTGCACACGGCGCAAACCTCGCTGCACCAGGAGTGTCTATGTTAACACGCAATGTAGAAGCTGGTAAAACAGTTGCTATTTACACATTGAAGGGTGAACTAGTAGCTCTTGGAAAAGCATTGAAAAACGCTGACGAAATTGCTAGAATGGATAAGGGTATTGTAGTGAAAACAACAAGAGTAATTATGCCGAGAGGTATATACCCCAAGTCTTGGAAATCAAAAAGCCAGTAGCGGCTACGAGAAATGCACTACTACAAGAAAACACCCGGTAGAAAAACCATTATACCACTCTACATACATGGACGTACATTTCAATTCATATCATATTCTAGTCTGTTTTCTGGTTCATCAGTGGATGAAGGAACACTACTCCTACTAGAAAACATAAAAATACCAAGCGAGGGAGTAGTACTAGACATAGGCTGTGGATACGGTGTAATAGGAATAGTAGTAGCAAAACTAAATCCAAAACTCAAAGTCTACATGACAGATATAAATCCACTAGCAGTTAAAACAACAAAACAAAACGCGAAAATAAACAATGTTGAAGAAAGAATAGTTGTTTTAGAAGGAGATAGATACGAACCAGTCAAAAACATTTTATTCAATGCAATATACTCTAATCCACCACTCTCAGCGGGTATGAGAGTAGTTGAAGACATTGTTTTAGGGGCTAGAGAACACCTCGTCAAAGAAGGCTTCGCCCAATTCGTACTAGCAAAAGGCGGCGAATACCTTGCCAGAGAAGCAATGAAGATATACAGCTACGTAGAAACAACAAGTAAAAAAGGTTATATTCTCCTATATCTAAAACCATAATAATGAGTGCCGGGGTGCCCGAGCGGCCTAAGGGGGTGGGCTTGAGGCCCATTCCAGCGTAAGCGTGGGTTTCCAAGAGACCCACTGCCCCCTAACGGGGCGCGCGGGTTCGAATCCCGCCCCCGGCGCTTCTAAATCACAACTGGTGTAGAGTGATGAGTACACACGATATAAGTGAAGATGAAAAGATATGGGCGTTTATTGCCTGGTTGATACCATTAATTGGTGGAATACTCGCACTCGTTCTCAAACCAAGTTCTAAGTATTCATCTTACTGGGCATATCTCTCTATTTCATTCTTTCTATGCATAATTGGAGCATCTATAGTATCGAGTATTTTCTTGATTATTCCATTTATTGGAAAACTCGTAGAAACTATTATTTGGATTGGCATACTAGTAGTTTGGATACTTGGTATATTGAGGTCTCTCGAGAAGACTTGGTGGAAGCTGCCAGTAGTCTATGAAATAGCGAGATTGTTAAATCCAAAAATAGATGAGTACATTCCAAGATAAGAGGATAAAACTATATTGGCTTTGTAAACCCCCATTTTTCAAGTGCTCTAGCTAGTTCTCTATGTGATTTAGCGTATTCTTCGAGTGGTATACCCTTGTTTATTGCTTCTAGTGCTTGTCTAACAGCTGCCGCACCGGCTCTTGGACCGTCTGGATGACCTATTACACCTCCTCCTACTTGTATTACAATGTCTTTTCCTAGTGCTTCTATTACTGGTGGTAGTATACCTGGGTGTAGTCCTCCAGAGGATGCCGGTACTGCTGGTTTAATATGGTACATTGGTTGTTCTAGGTGGAATAGGTCGTCTGGGTCTGGTTTAAAGTGTTCTTCTCTCAGTATTCTCGCATATCTAATAACATCTAGTTTCTCTCCCTCTAGTTTACCAACTCCAGCTGTTCCAACGTGTAGTTGGTCTACACCGATAATTCTATATAGTTTTGCCAAGACATACATTGATATACCGTGATACTTGTTCCTCGTGAATGCGGCGTGCATTGCTCTATGTGCATGTATTGCTAAACCATACTCCTCGGCCTTGTCTCTAATATAGGTTAGTGCAGACCAACCAGTTATTACAACATCTACCATGACATACGGGTTTCCATAATCTGCTACTAATTTAAGCCTCTTCTCCATTTCTCTTACATCAGCAGTAATATTTGCAAACCAGGCTTTTCTCTCACCTGTTTCCTTCTCTACTTTGTCTATTACCTTCATAATAGCCTTTGCTCTAGCTTCGAAGCGACAGAAACTAGGACTGGCGAGGTTTTCATCGTCTTTTATATAGTCTAATCCACCAGAGAGTAGTTCATAAGCTAGTTTTTCTACTTCATCTGGTGTATAGCCCTCTTTGGGTTTTGGCACTGTTCCAACTATTGGTCTATCATATACCTTGAATATTTCTTTAACGCCCTTCAACCCCTTGCTTGGTCCCTTAAAGTACTCTAGGAATTTCCTGGGTAGATATATATCTTCTAGTCTTAAACCAGCCGCTCTCTTCATTCCAAAGATATTACCAGCAATGCTTGCTAGAAAAGCTGGCATATTGCCTTCTTCAAATAATTCTACTGGATAAGCTATTTTAACGAGGTATGAGCCGTCGCCTAAATCGTGTATTTCGTATACTCTACCACTCAATCTCTTAACTCTTTCAACGTCATACCATGGGTAGAGAGTAGTCCATGTACCAGTACTGCTTTCAGCTGCAATACCACTAGCAACTTCTTCAATAGTAAACCCTTGTGCTGGTGTAACTCTAAATACTCCTATTACATCGTTTTCAGGGTCAGGAGTATATCCTGGAGATAGATATTCATAGTATGATTCAAACTCGTATTTTTTAACCAATTATAGACACCCCATCTTGGTAGTAAATACTTTGATAGGGTATTAAAAACATTACTACTAGAAGTAGGTATTTTTGAATCTATGTTTGTCACACCCAGAAAATAATTAAACACATGCTACTTAGTGTTTTATTGGAGGGTGCTTTACAATGACCAGCGAGGAGAAAGTAATCTACTCTCTACCTGGAGTATACGATTCACTAGAACACACGGGAGACGTATATATTAGAGCACGTGGAAAGAATATCGTCGAGTTATTTGAGAATAGTGGAATCGCTTTGTTTGATACAATGACCGATACGAGGAGAATAGAGGGAGTAATTACAAAGAGAGTGGTTGCTGAGGGATTTGACCTTGAAAGCCTTCTCTACAAGTGGCTTGAAGAACTATTAATTCTCTACTATAGTGAAAACCTTGTATGTGGAAAAATAAGTATCGAGGAATTCACTATTAGAAAAACAGGTGACGAATTAAACTATACAATAACAGCGACAGCGCGTTGTGAAGAATTCAACCCTGAGAAACACGATGCACGTGTAGAAGTTAAATCTCCAACTTATAGTTTAATGAGAATACTTAAAACAGAGAGTGAGTGGTTTGCCTACTTCGTACTAGATATATAACTCCTTGCTTTAACACCACACTCGTCACAATAGGTTTTGGGTTTTTCATCTACTTCTCTAACACTATTACTAAACCTCATAACACAATGATTGCTACAATGTCCTAGATTCAATAAGTGTCCTAGCTCGTGTAGTATTTCTTTAACAAGTCTTTCATAGTATAAATCATAACTCGCTTGTTCACCGTAAAACTCTGGCTTCAGCCTCTTCGTAAAGACAACTGCTACATTGTATTCTCTAACGGCCTCGCCGAAAACAAAGTTGTAGCCGTATTCATAGCCGTCTAAATATCCAATTCCAATAATTAAACTAGATTCTACCACTCCAATAACCTGGAATAAATCACGTAGGTATTTTGCTATACAGCCAGCATTATATTGTACTCTATCCCAGTCAAAACACTTCATAGGTGGTTTAACTACATCGGGCCATACTAGAACGTCTAGTTCTCCAAGCCCTATTTCACTGAGAGTTTTTGAAACCTCGTCTCTAAGCGTCTCAATGTACTCTGTTACTCCAAGCGTGGTCATAGGTACTAATACTACTCGTTTAATAGCCATAAAGCACACCATTAATCCTTACAATGAGACATAAATCCAGTGGATTTAATAAACATATAGATTGTTTTCAAGGAGAGATGCCGCCGCGGGGACTTGAACCCCGGACATCCCGGTCTTCAGCCGGGCGCTCTCCCAGCTGAGCTACGGCGGCCTCTGAAATTATATAGTTTTATGAGGGGTTTAATATCCTTTCCCCCAGCTAGCCAGAGAATATTTCAAAGTAGGCTTGGCAAAAACACTCTTCTTTTACACATATATACTTTAATACACTATTTATACATGGTGGTCATATTGCTCGCCGCAATACTCGCCGGTGGATTTGGAAAGAGATTGAGGCCTTTCACCGAGGAGTATCCTAAACCAATGATTCCAGTGGCGGGAAAACCACTCCTCGAATACCAGATTGAATGGCTTAAAAAACACGGTTTTAACGAAATAGTTTTACTCGTTGGCTACAAGAAAGAAAAGATAATTGAGCATTTTGGAAGCGGGTCTCGATATGGAGTTAGAATAACTTATGTCGTCGAAGATGAACCCCTTGGCACAGGTGGTGCAATTAAAAACGCAGAACATATTTTGAGCAAGGAAGACGTCTTCCTCGTGTTAAATGGAGATATATTGACTAATCTCAATCCACTACTCCTAGTAGAAAAAGTCGAGAAAAGCAATCTCCTCGCTGCAATAGCTACTATACCTCTACCAAGCCCCTACGGCATTCTAGAACTCGATGGAGACATGGTTAAAGGCTTTATTGAAAAACCATTGATTAAAGACTACTGGATTAATGCTGGAGTATACGCTATGAAACCAAATGCTCTAAAGTACTTCCCAGAGAAAGGAGACTTGGAGAAAACAGCCTTCCCGGCAATGGCGCGGGATGGAGTACTAGGAGCAGTGAGATACACTAGCGTATTCTGGAAGGCAATAGACACCTTTAAAGACCTTGAAGAAGCAAGTAAATATCTCGAAGAAAACAAGTATTAATCAGTATTTCCAGCGGTCTTCATCGCAGAAATACTCACAAGACCCTCTTTTCATCACCATACTAGACACTAATAGTAGAGACTTATAAACCATGACTAAACTAGATATAGAGAGGAGGCGGCGGTCGTCTAGCCTGGACTAGGACGCCGGCCCTCCAAGCCGGAGATCCCGGGTTCAAATCCCGGCCGCCGCACTTCTTTAACACTACTTCTTAATAGTCCTAGAAACCACTAGAGTCTTCAGGAGGCCATGTAACTCCACGCCTCGTACTCGTATTACATAATAGGTTAGGTATAGTATTAAGAAACACGCTTTCAATATGCAAATAGGTTTTAGACCAGAAGGCGTGTCGAATCACTCTTCTCTCCAAATAATCTAAGTAATATTCTTATCAATAATTGTGTGTAAAAACTACTTGAGAAAAATGTCTCGGAATAGAGTTTGACAAATATTGCATGTTGCAGGGTTGACGTCTCGTGTGGCTAGATAGTGGATTCCACAAGCATACTTCTTGTATAAAACATAGATCGTTAACCTAGCTATCTCCTTGTATACATCGAGGCCACAGGGCTTTCTCTCCGCTATTTTTATAGCTAGTTCTTCGAGTGCTTCATTGACCTCGCTTATAACTGATAGATCGTGTAGTCCCCTCTCACCTTTTACATATCTCGTTACTAGAGATGGAGAGATATCAAGGCATTTTGAGATATATGTTTTATCAATGTTTCTTTCGAGCAGTTTGAGAACAAGTGTTTTCTTCAATGAGGGCTCTATGTGCTTCGCTGCGAATTCAAAAATACTCTTCAATTCTACAACACCACTATCTTCTTTTTTACTTCGTCAGGGTTGTTTATAATCTCTGTTAGGTCTTCAACTATTTCGAGTGTTCCCAGTAATCTTCCATCTCTACTCTTTACAGGGACAATCAATACTCTAATAATTCTATCACCTAGTCTCGTCCAGAACTCGCGGTATTTAAATTCTCCTTTTTTAACTGCTTCTACATTTCGCATTACATAGTT
The DNA here is from genome assembly GCA_002495025.1 of Desulfurococcaceae archaeon UBA285. GTDB lineage: Archaea > Thermoproteota > Thermoprotei_A > Sulfolobales > Desulfurococcaceae > UBA285. The sequence goes on along the minus strand of DADP01000037.1, from coordinate 34,363 downwards.
TTCTAGTCTAGGTGGATGGCAGAAGGGTATTTTTCTACCAAGAATAGTTTTAGTTCTTACAAATCCACCTGAGACCTCGCTCTCAGAGAAGAATCTCACACGATCGTTTACATCAGCATATGTTACTTCAATTGGTAGAGACCTAAATATCCCATCTATTTCTTCTGGTGTTAGAAAGCCTGTTTCAAGCTCTATATCTCCCTCACGTCTAACACTATAGGTATCTGGTTGCAATCCGCTTTTTTCAACTATAGTTCTAAACTCTCCAGGTAGTTTCTCGAGTTGCTCTTGTGTTATAGAAACCTGAAGCTCGTATGGATAAACTGGCTTAGCACTAGGCCTCCACTCTCTTACACCAACATCGACGATGTAGCCCATTTCATCAGCTATTTCTGCTATTGCAGCCCATTCACCCTCCGAGAATAATGCATAGACTGCTGGATACAGTATTTTATTTTCTCTAAATACAAGCTCTGAGATCTCTCTAGATAACTCTAGTAGTTGAGACGATAACCTCGACAACCACTCTCGGCTACTTGTTTCTATTGGTTTTTCAAGTTCTTGTAAAACACTTCTAATTTTCGTTATTGCATTGTCTTCGCGGCCCCATAGAACTCTAGGTACCGCTATAATACCTCTTCTTTCAAGATATGGAAATATCAACATCTGGATTTTTCTATAGTGTATTCTTATCTTTTTGAGCTCTATCAAAACCAGTCTAACTGTATTGATGTATTGTCTAGCTTCAGCTGGGTCTCTAGAACTCTGTATTGCCTGAGCGTAAATACCCAGTGCTTCTGCTTGTTTAAGTATCCACTCGTTTTCCTTCATTAACAAGTCTATTGGGTGGCCTCTCGGCACGTTTAAGAGCTCTCTACTAGCTAGGAATTCTCTAAACAACTCAACGTGTAAATCACACAGTTTTAATATATCGCTTATTGGAACGCCTTCTTTAACGAGTTCTTGCTCGATCATTACTATATCTATTGGTGAAGTCTTGGCTAGTATTTCTCTAAATTCCGCTTTTAACTCGTTTGGATGAATGCCTCCATGAATTGCTTTTAATAGGTTCTTCAATGCTTCTTTTTTAACTTCTAAATCATTTTTTGACATGTGTCTCACCGTATTACTACTATTCTAAATCCCCTTTAAATATTTTACACGTGTCAAGAATAGTCAATCAAGAAAACATTACATTATAGAATAAGAGACTATAATTGACACGTAGCAATATACGCTATAAATACCTATATGCGAGTTCAACTAGAGGATTTAGAAGAGATAATTGAAGTATATACTGGTTTATGGATTAGGGAATTAAGTCAATCTTTTAACTCGTTTACCCCGTAGAGATGGAATAACTTCTATTTTTGCACCGGGGAATTTCATGTGTAGTTCTCTTCCCTCGTATAGTCTATCTAAGAAGACTGCTAGTGCTGCTACTTCAGAGTGTGGTTGGTTTCCAATTGCTACGTTGTAATCTGCTATTTCATAGAAAAACCCAGGTACTTTCTTTGCCCCTATAACTACTAGTAGGTCGCGGGGTTCTTTCTTTATTTCTTCTATTACGTCGTCTATGTGTAGTCCATACATTGTTAAGTGTATTATCGCTCCATTGTTTTTCTTCCACTCTAAACAATACTTTTCAGAGTTAATACCCATTTCAAAAAACATGCTTCCTCCCCATGTCTCTATGACTTTTAAATATGCTTTTTGTATAGCTTCGTCAACTACATCTCCAAGTATAAAGCCGTGTGCTCCAAAAGCTCTGGCTACTAGTAGTGTATGTGTTGTTATTCTCTTGTCTCTACCAGGTCTGTGACCATATCTAAGTACGAATACTCTCCGTTGAGACTGCTCCACTTGCGACACCCTTTAAACTATTATATATCCGGTCTAGTAATTTCTCAATGTTTATCTTTTTACTACATGAAATCGTAATCACTGCTTCTCTATCTATTTGTGTTTTTTCAACTACGGCTTCAACTACTTTATCTATTGAGGGTACAAGGTCTATTTTATTGAGGACATAGATAATTGGCTTGTTGTGTACACCTATTTTCCTCATGATTTCCCTACCGGTTTCTATTTCAAGTACTATGTCGTTTATTCTCTTAGAAGCATCAACGATGTTTATAATTAAATCAGCATCTGATACTTCTTCGAGTGTTGCATAAAATGACTCTATTATCTCTGGTGGAATATCTCTTATAAATCCAACAGTGTCTGTTAATATAAAGCTTAGATCTCTATATACAACTCTATATGATTTAGGAGTAATAGTTGTAAATGGCTCTGGTCCAACGGGTTTCGAGAGCCCTGTGAGTAAATTGAATAAACTGGTTTTACCCGCGCATGTATATCCAACAATTGCTACGTGTGGTAGTCCAGCTTCAATCCGCGACTTTCTCCTAATGCTCCTAGTTTCTCTTAGTCTCTCTATTTCTCGGCGTATTCTAGCTTCTCTCTTCTTCAACATAGTATAGTATTTCTCGTATCCATATCTACCTGCACCCAGGAAACCATGCATTTCACCTAGTTTAGCATATCTAATTGCTTCTTTGACTAGTGGTAGCATGTGTTTTAATCTAGCTAGTTCTATTTGGAGAAGGGCTTCTCTAGAACCAGCATGGTTTGCAAAGATTTCGAGTATTAATAGTATTCTATCTACTACGTCTCTACGTATTTCTCTAGCTATGTTTACGAACTGCGAGGGTTTTAGTTTATCTAGTACGACTAGTTTTTCAAAATCTAGTTCTCTCAGTTTTTCTAGTTTGTCGCTGGAGAGATAGGTTTTTGGATTAGTGTTTTTTACTACAATGTAGTCTACTATTTCACTATATACTGTTTTAACGAGAGCTAGCTCTTCATCAAGGTAATCCATGTATTTACGTGGTAAAACAACAACTACTTTCAATTAAATACCATCCCTACCTATTCTTCCTCGTTTAAACGTATTAAGTCTCCAATAGTTAGATAGTCTTTTGAACTAGCTCTACTAGTAGATTCACCTTCTTCGACTACTGGTTCAAGTAGTTTAATACCGAGTATTCTCTCTAGTTTTCTCGCTAATTCAATACTTGGTTTTAGTTTTCCAGCTTCTATTCTCTTAATGGTATTAACACTCTCACCTACTTTTACAGCTAGTACCTCCTGACTCCATCCAAGCTTCTCTCGTGCATTTTTTATTCTAGTTGCATAGTCTTCAACTACTTCGTATTCTTCGGGTCTCCTAGCTGGCCTCGACGGTGGTTTAGGTGGAGGTGTTTGTTTTACTTGTTTACTCTGTGTTTGAACAGGTGGTTCTTTAACCACACCTTGTTTTGAAAGCCTCGTATAGCATTGTGGACAGAGAATTAGAAGCGAGCCTTCCACTATAGCCTTCTTCGCCTCTCTAGCATCTATTTCTCTACCACACATTTCACAGTAATACGACAATTTACAAACACCCATGCCTCTTAAAACATTTCTTAAAGGCTATTATATGTATGGGTTTCAAACATGGATGATAAACCAGAGAAAACTAGTAGTTTAAACAAGGACATACTTGATGCCTTATTGGAAAATGATGAAGACTACTTGAGATATCTTGAAATGAAAATTAAAGAATTAGAAGAAGAAAAACGCAAACTACAATTGAAGTTAAACTACTACAAGTCCGAGTTGGATAAATTCCTTTCACCTCCCCTCATAGAAGCAGTTGTAGAATACGTTCTACCAGATAATAGAGTAGTTGTAAAAAGCAATAATGGACCAAACCTAGTAGTCTACATTGCAGAACACATTGATAAATCCAGGATTAAACCAGGAACACGTGTAGCTCTTAGTCAAAGAGGCTCTGTAATAGTTGAAGTACTCCCCGAATACCCAGACCCCTATGTACAATTAATGGAAGTCGTTGAAAAACCCGATGTAAGATACAGTGATATAGGTGGACTAGAAGAACAAATTAGAGAAATAAGAGAAGTAGTTGAACTACCATTGAAAAACCCAGATTTATTTAGAGAACTAGGTATTGAACCACCCAAAGGAGTACTACTCTACGGGCCACCAGGATGCGGTAAAACACTACTAGCAAAAGCCGTGGCAAGAGAGAGCGGTGCAACCTTTATATCTCTTGTTGCAAGCGAACTAGTACAGAAATTCATTGGTGAAGGCGCGAGAATAGTACGTGAATTATTCGAGTTGGCTAGAAAGAAAGCACCAGCTATAGTCTTTATAGATGAAATAGACGCTATAGCAGCTAAGAGAATAGAAATAGGTACTAGTGGAGAAAGAGAAGTACAGAGAACACTAATGCAACTACTAGCAGAGATTGATGGATTTAAACCACTAGACCGTGTAAAAATCATTGCCGCTACAAATAGAATAGATGTACTAGACCCAGCAATTCTTAGACCTGGAAGATTTGATAGAATAATAGAAATACCACCACCAAATAGAAACGGGAGAATAGAGATATTCAAAATCCACACAAGAAAACTCAAACTACAAGGAGAAGTAGACTACGAGCTACTAGCAGATATAACAGAAGGCTTTACCGGCGCTGAAATCAAACTAGCAGTTATAGAAGCTGGATATATTGCTCTAAGAGAAAATAGACTCTATGTAACAATGAACGACTTGTTGAAAGGCGTTGAGAAAGTAAAGAACAAGAAGAACTTGAGAGATTCATGGCAACAACTATATCAAACACCTAGATCTCCACAATTAGTAATATAGTATTACACACTCTTCTTTTCTCCTAGACCGCTATTTTCAATCTAATTATCTCTAATTCTAATTCACGAATAAAACACTCTACTACTTGATTACATACTGGTGAATTCATAGTTGATTAAGAGAAAACCGACAGTATGGGAACTCAACGAACTACGTGAAATAGCTGAGTTTCAATTTGGTATTCGTGGAGAGCTCTTAATACCCAATAATGTAGACGTCGTAGTAAGTGTAAACACTAATAGAATTCGCTTTATACTATTAGATAATGAGAAATACTTATCACTTAGATCTCGTGACTACAGGTTTAATCTACATATTGCATCCGCTCATGCACTCAATAAACTACTACCACATCCCCGTCTACGCGTATATGTCAAAGAACCATATGTTGAATTCGTTGCCAGGGGAGGATCACTCTTCTCTAAACACGTATTAATGGCTGATCCCGACATAAGACCTGGAGACGAAGTCTTAGTAGTTGACTTTAAAGGTTCGCTAATAGCTGTTGGACGCGCTAAACTATCCGGCTGGGAAATAACTCATTATAATAGGGGTGAAGCAGTTAAAGTTAGAGAGGGTGTTATTAAACAATGAGTAGTATCAAGTTTATTCCACTAACAAGTATTTCAAGAGAAGAACTAGCTGACTCGCTATTAATCACTGGTTTTCACGGATTTGGACTAGTTGGCTACCTCACTACACTACACTTAGTTAGAGAATTGAATTTAAAGAGAATAGGCTTTATTAAAACCAAGTATATGCCAGAAGTAACAATGTATAGTAGAGATGTAGGTATTCGCTATCCATTTGAAGTATACCATGGAGTAGTAGGAGATAAAAAAGTATTGATTGTTTTACACAATGAAATGCCGGTTGACAGGGAGAAAACAGCCTACGTAGAACACCTTGTTTCACTAGTTAAAGAATGGAGAGTAAGAGAAGCTATTTTAATTGGTGGATTAAACCAAGACCTGCGAGAAGAACCAAACGAACAGTATAGGTGGATACCAATAAACAATCCAAGTATTAAACTAGACGCCAAGATCCTAGAAGAGAGAAATGTTATTGGTGCACTAGCACTAGCAATGATGTTTCTACAAGCAGAGGGATTAAACGGCATAGTAATACTCCCATTCACCGAACCCTATAGACCAGACCCTAGAGCTAGCGCCGTCGCCGTAGAAGTAATCTCGAAGATTCTAGGAGTAGAAATAAACATACAGAGATTAATTGAAGAAGCAACTATAATAGAGGCCATAGAGGCTGAAAAAGAGAGAATTGAAAAAGCTATGGAGGAAGCCGAGAAGAAATCTCGTCTAAGCTACATATAGTGACCTTCTCGCTATCGGAATAGCCAAGCAGTGTTTTAGTCGATTCAAATAGCTTTTTACTAAACCAACTAGTTTCAACTATGATAATGCTAGATGCTCCACTATCAAGTATTTTCTCAATCAACTCTGCTATTCTACGTGGTTTAATAGACTTCTTTGTTAATCTAGCTTCATGTTGGTAAAATGGATATGTTGAAGCCACACCAGGCGTCATCAATCCAAAATATGGATGTATAAATAAGACTACTACATCTCCTCTTTCTCCAATTAAATCTCTAATTTTCTCGAATTCTACTTGTTGATTATATGGCTTCTTATAAGCTGGAATTAAAACTACGTGTCTACCTCTCACTCTACTCTTCGCTATTTCAATACTCCTATCTATATTTACACTAGCCTTGGGGTTTACAAGCGACTCAAATGTATTAACGAGAAGTGCTTTACCACCAGGATTTACTCGTGGAGAGTATTTTTCAAGATAGTGTGCATACTTCTTCAATACATTAAAGGCCTCGTATAGTGATGGATGTGCTCTCGACCTATACTCTAAGAGCTCCCAGAGCCTTCCTTCTTTAATTGCTTGTTTAACTGTTTTAATTTCTCTCGCCAAGACGTATAGGTTGTGGAGTGCTAGTAGTTCTACTCTCTTATTCTCGGGCATTTCTAGTAGTTCTCGTGGAGTATACCTTGAACAAACCGGGCAGTTACAGGGGAAGTACTCGAGGTCTCTAATATGCTTTGTACCTGTTTCAAGCATGTATCTTCCATCACGAGCATAGAGTATGTAGCTAGCTGAGTCAAAGAGGTCTCCTCCAGCCGCGACGAGAAACGGTATTATCATGGGGTGCCCTACTCCAAACACGTGTATAGGCTTGCTTGGAGGTAGAATCATACGCGCTGTAACTACTAGTTCTACGAGTTTAGAATACTTGTATTTCTCCAACATAACTGTGGGTGAGCCAACAGCGTATATATCATATGGGAGTCTACGTGCCTGTATTGCAGCTTTAACTAGTAGTTCACGGTATGGAGCTCCTTGAACAGGATATACCCACAATTGATCCGAGTCTATTATCCATGGAAGGGCTTCAATACCTCTTCGATAAGTCTCTTCTACTGCATCTAGTGCTTCACTATAAGTCATTCTAGTACCAGTTGGTATGTCGAGTATTACTGCTATATCTGTTTCTATTTCCTTCTCGTATGAAACAATTGTTTTATTATCTACTTCGACGCCTCCATATACTAGTACTTGATATCCACCCGAATCAGTCATTATTACATTATTCCACTGGAATTCTCTATGAATCTTTTTAGCGACTCCTTTATTTCTCTTGTAGAACAAGTATGCATTTGTTATAAAGCCGTTAAAACCTAGTTGTTTAAGTACTTCGAGACTTGGTGTTTGCCTAGTAGGATCAACTACTGGAAATAAAAAAGGAGTTTCAAGGTATCCATGTCTAGTTGCGAGTTTCCCTATTCTACCCCCTAAATCTCTTGTTTTAGTTTCAAACAATTCTATTAAACCCTACATCTTCTTTTTCTTTTGCTCCATGTACTTCTTGAATAGACTGTAGAGTGTTTCAGCCATTGGTCCAGAGCCCATTACTCCTTCTTCGCTGACTCTATATCTTCCCAGTACTTCAACAGCTCTGATCTCTGGGAGTATTCTAACAGCGTGTTCTTGTATTTTCATTTCTCTCAAAAGCAATTCTTTGAATTCTTCTGGGTCAAATAATGGTTCTTCAAGCATTAGTATTTCAACTATTTTCTCTCCTTTAACGAGTATTTTAGAATACCTTGCTCCCGTGTTGTCAACAGCGTCTCTTAGTAGTATGTTTAGTGAAGGATGATCAAAACCTACTAGTACTCCCTCGTATGTCTTTCCATTCTCCAAGGTAATCTTGACTTTTCTATCTAAGACCGCTGATAGTTCTTGAACCAGCCTCCTTGAAGCTTCAGATACTGACACATTACTCACCCCGATGTTTTTAATACACTTAAGCTATATTTTTACAAGGTTTAATTAATGAGTTGTAAAGGTGTAGAAAGTGCTGTTTGAATGTAGTGTAGTTGATGTAACACCACTTAGAATACCAAGAGTTTACAGAGTAAAAACAACGTGTAGTGACTACGAAGTAGAAATAGAACTACACGCAGAAGTAGTCAATATACCTAGAAAAGAGAGTAAAATAACACTAGAAATCACAAACTCTAAAGACGAGTGTATGAAACACTACTTCTGCGCACACGGCTATGTTGTCTCAAATACACAACTAGGAGATATATACAGAGTAGTTATTTCACTACATGGATTCCTCGTAGTAATTAAAAGCAAGAATAAACTAGAACTCAAAGAACTAGACCATGTATATGTAGGGGCAACATACTAGATTTCTTTTATTTAACCAACATCAACACTAGAAAACTATCACTCAGCTCCCACTTATATCTACCCTACTCTAACTATAGGTGTAATCATGAATAACTCAATAGTAGTCCTCAGAATTTATAGAACAACAAGTAGTGAAAGAGATGTAGAAGAAGAATTGAAAAAACTCGGCGAATTCCTTAAAACAAGGTCTCAATTAGTAAGCGATGTAGAATACATTACAACGTCGAAGATAAGTAGCGGTGATGTAAAAGGATTAATTATTATAAAGAGTAGTAGTTTAGAGAGGGCTTCTAGCGAAGCTCATTTAATTACAACACTTGTAAAATCCAATTTCAAAACACTAGATGTTGAAGAAGCAAGTGACAGCTTAATTAGAAATATCACCATAGGACTCAAGAATTTTTTCTAAGACGAAAACCCTATGGATTTACAACACCAGTCATTCTTGAATATAGAGTCAAATATCCAAGTCAAATAATTCCACTAGAAGTCGATTCAAAAGAAGAGTATGTAGTTATTGGAAAAATACTGAATACTATACCATTACACACAGCAAAACTCTATAAAAACGACTTGTATAGACATGTATTAATAACTGGTACAACGGGCTCTGGAAAATCACATACAGCGGCACTAATTACAAAAAGAGCTTCTGAAAAACTAGGATTAAAAGTAGTAGTTCTCGACTGGCATGGTGAATACACTAGTCTACTACAAGACTATGAATACATAGATCCATACGATAACCCAGTAGCATTGTTTACAGGAGACCCAGACGATATAAGTGTTTTATCAAGTATTCTCGATTTAACTCCACCACAAGAATATCTATTAGAGAAAATACTACGTAGAAACACCAATGTAGTTAAATCAATAAACTTCTTACTAGACTACATTGAATCCTACCCCGAGGAGTCCAATTGGATGAGAGAAACAAAACTCTCACTTCATAGACGATTGAGTTTACTAGTAAGAGAAAACAATTCCACGCTCTTTGAAGCAAGGGGAAAGAGTGATTTAAAATCTCTTGGTTTAACGAGTAAACCAGTTATTGTAGATCTAGCTAGAATAAGAGATGTCAGTATTAGACGACTATATGCTTCTTTCTTATTAAAACGAATCGCTCCTTCAAATCCCGGTAGAGAGAAAAATCTACTCGTGGTCTTAGAAGAAGCCTACAACTACCTCTCAAAGATCCAACCAGTAAAACCTATTTGTGAAATGCTGAGAGAAATAAGAAAGTTTGGTGTTGGATTAATAATTGTTTCACAGTCAATTAGTCAACTAGTAGATGACGTTTCAATGAATACTAATACAAAAATAATACACGCTGTTAAATCAAAACAAGACCTTGAAGTCATCGAGAAATCACTGTATTTAGACCAGGACTTGGTGAGTGTTATTCCATACATGGAGCCCGGAGAAGCAGTGTATTCAACACCTAGTCTTAAAAAACCAGTTTTAATTAGAATTGAATAGAGTTTACATAAAAACAGGTTATTCTTCTTCTTTCTTTTCTTCTTCTGGTTTCTTACCGGCTTCCTCCTTCTTTTCGAGTTTGCTTGCAGATATAATGTCGTCTATTCTTAGAATAATTGTTGCTGCTTCTGTTCCACTCTTAATTGCTGTTGCAAGTATGCTTACTGGCTCGATTATTCCTAGTTTGAACATGTCTACTAGTTCACCAGTGTTTAAGTCGACACTAATCCACTTGCCATCTTCTTTCTCGTGTGCAGCTCTTAGCTTCATTATCATGTCTATTGTGTCTAATCCAGCGTTTTCAATCATTGTAATTGTTAGTCCCTCTAGTGCTTTTGCGAAGGCTTCTATTGCCAGTTGCTCCTTGCCTCCTACTTTAACAGCGTATCTCCTCAAGTGCTTGGCGATTTCTATTTCTACTGCTCCACCACCAGCTATGACTTTACCGTCTCTTAGAGCATCGGCAACAGCTGATAATGCATCTCTTAAACTCCTCTCTGCTTCGTCAACTAGTCTCTCTAGTCCACCTCTTATTACAATACTTACTGATCTCGGGTTCTTACATCCCTCAATAAATACCATTTTGTCTTCTCCAATCTTTCTCTCTTCTACTAGTTCTGCGTATCCAAGGTCTTCTGGTTTGAGGTCTTCAATATTGCTTACTATTCTTCCACCTGTTGCTCTTTCTAGTTTCTCTAGGTCGCTTCTCTTAACTCTTCTAACAGCAAGAATACCCTTCTTAGCAAGGAAGTGCTGAGCAACCTCGTCAATACCCTTCTGGGTTATTACAACGTTTGCTCCAACTTCTACTAGTTTTTCAACGTATTTCATTAGTATTTCTTCTTCTTGTTGTAGGAAGGCCTTCATTTGTGTTGGATCGCTTATTCTTATTTCAGCGTCGATTTCTGGTTTTTCAATTTCAAGTGGAGCGTCTAGTAGGGCTATTCTTGCTTTTTCAACTCTTCTAGGCATACCTGGATGTACTACTTCCTTGTCGAGTACAATACCGTATACTAGTTGTGTATCCATTAGTGAGCCTCCATACTTCTTAATTAACTGTATGTTGTCTATGTCTACGTAGATCTTGTCTCCTCTCTGTTCAGCTATCTGTTTGACTGCTTTAACAGCTATTTCTGCAAAGTACTCTCTAGCATCGTGAACAGCTTTGCTTGTTAGAGATGTCCTCGCGACCTTCTTTAATATCTCTTCGTCATTAATGTCTATTGGAATAGCGATTTGATATAGGATTTTTAGTGCTTCCTCCATTGCTTTTCTATAACCAGAAATAATTACTGTTGGATGAATGTTTTTGTTTAGTAATTCCTCCGCTTGTTTGAGTAGTTCGCCTGCAAATATAACTGCTCTCTTTGTTCCATCACCAACTTCTGCATCCTGGCTTTTAGCTACGTGTACAAGCATTTTGGCTGCTGGGTGTTGGATTTCAGCTTTGTCTAGTATTGTAGCACCGTCGTTTGTAATAGTTACATCTCCAAGTGTATCAACAAGCATTTTATCCATTCCTTTAGGACCATATGTGGTTTTTATCATTTCTGCTACTGCTCTAGCAGCCATCATGTTTACTCTTAGAGCGTCTCTTCCAGCTGTTCTCTGAGTACCTTCTTTAAGTATTAATACTGGAATACCAGTTGGCTCTACAGCCACTATATACCACCCCTAACCCAACCATAAGCTAGAAATATCAAAGGCTTCTATATAAGCTTTTTTTAATCAACCACCATAAAGATCTAGACAGAGGCTCAACGAGGCCACAATGCATTAAATACATTAAACCCTTTGAACAAATTAACTTTGAAGATAAGTGTTGTACTATGAATACATGGTGATTACAATTGAGTTCCAAGTCGAAACAGTCAATGGAGTTACAAGACAACGATCTAATAGACATGTCCGCCATGATCATAGAAAACATGTTTGGTGAGCCCGGTAGAAAGATATTTGAGTATCTACTGAAAAACGGGTATATTGCAGAAGAGAGAATAGCAACGACTTTAGATGTTAGATCTAATGAAGCAAGAAAAATACTCCAGAAACTCTCTGATGAAGCAGTAGTAATTCCCGATAGAGTAAAAGACGAAGAAACAGGAGAAGTACTGCACTCATGGCGGCTCAATAAACCAGCATTGAAAACATTTATTCTAAATAGACTGAAGAAAACCAGAGAGAAACTTGAAGTCCTAGCAAGACATGAGAGAGAAGGTACACTATATATTTGTAAAACCTGTAATAGGAGATATCTATTAGATGAAGCATACGCCTACGGCTTTCAATGCCCCAACGACGGCGACTTACTAGTAGAAGCAAACAACCCAGCAGTAGTAAAACTAATTGAGGAATCCATTAAGAAAATAGATGTATTGATATCTATGATTGAGCGGATGTAGAATTGCCGAGTACTATATACAAATACATAGACTTGTTCTCCGGGGCTGGAGGCTTCTCACTCGGGTTTCACTCAACAAGTAGATTTAAGTGTCTACTAGCAGTAGACAACTTCAAATACGCAGCACTAACATATAAAGCAAACATACCAGATTGCACCGTGCTCATTGAAGACATCAAAGAACTAGATGCTACAAAACTATATAGTTTTGTAAAACCCGGAGAAATAGATGTAGTTATTGGCAGTCCTCCATGCGAGCCTTACACAGGCGCCAATCCCACAAGACAGAAAAACCCACTGGACAGATTATATGTAGACCCAATGGGACAGTTAACACTCCACTATATTAGAATAGTTGGTTTACTCAAACCCAGAGTTTTCGTCATGGAGAATGTCCCGGCAATAACAGAAAACGGTTTAAAACAAGCATTAATAGAGGAATTCAAGAGAATTGGTTATCCACGAATATACTTCAATGTATTAAAAGCAGAAGACTATGGAAACCCGAGTCACAGAGTAAGAGTATTTATATCAAATATACCAATAAACCCTGCAAAACAGAGAGATCGAGTAGTAGTTAGAAAAGCACTGAGTGGACTGTCAGAACCAGGCTCTCCACTAGTAGCAAACCATGAGCCACCACCTGAACTCCCATGGAAAAAACTCAAAAAAGCAGCCCGGTTGAAACCAGGCGAGGCACTAGTACACTATTATGGAGCAGAGAGACTGCTTCCAAACCTTGTTAAACTAGACCCAGACGACATAGCTCCTACAGTGCTTGGCTCATCAAGGTTTATCCATCCATTCCAGCCAAGACTACTCACTGTGCGCGAACAAGCGAGGCTCATGGGTTTTCCAGACACATTTGTATTTATCGGGGGCCGTGATTCTCAATATAATATGGTTGGCGAAGCCGTCCCAGTCCCCCTAGCTAGAGCAGTAGCACTCGAGGTTTTAAAAGCACTTGATGAAGGTGTAGTGTAATGAGAGAACTATATATTGTATTATATGCACCAAGTAGTGTTCAAAAACTAATTGATTTTCTAAAAACAGTCTACACTGTTGAGAATGCAGTACCAGTAGTAGTAAAACCCTTTGGTGCAGCTGCACAAGTAGGAGTACCAGAAGCACATAGAATATCGTATAAACTAGGTAAACCACTCATAATACTACCAGAACTAAAAGACTTACACTCAATCCTCAATTGTGAAACAGTATACTATGTAAGCGAAGAGGGAGTTAATAAAAACCTACATGAACTACTAGGCGAAGCAAAACAGAGAAAAACAGCTATTGTAGTGGGATCTGGAGAACAAGAACCAAGTAGAAAAGAAATAGAAGGATTTACTATTGTCTGGCCGAGAGAAATACCACGTGGAATACCATCTACTGCTTTAACAGGTATACTCGTATACGAATTAACTAGAATTTAGACTGCTTCCTCTCTACAACCCTTTATAATCCTATAACAATGTTATAGTAATAGGTGATTACATGTTTAAACTAAGAGCAACACTACCAAGAACTAGAATTGAAGAAACAAGAGATAAATACGACGTGGTAATAGTAGGCGGCGGCCCAGCCGGCCTCTCAGCAGCACTATATACAGCTAGATATGGATTAAAACCCATAGTAATAACCAAGACAATCGGTGGAAACGCAGCTATAGCACCACTAGTCGACGACTATCTTGGAATACCCGAAATACCTGGCCAAGACCTAGTTGATAAATTCGTTAAACACGTAGAGAAATACAATGTACCAATAATAATCGATGAAGTAGTAGATTTATTCAAAGACCCGGAAAACCAGCAATTATGGTGTGTAAAAACAAAGAGTAGATCTAAACCTATTTGCGGCTACGCAGTTATACTCGCCATGGGTAGCGAGAAGCGGAAACTAGGTGTTCCAGGAGAAGATAGACTACTAGGTAGAGGAGTATCGTATTGTGCAGTATGCGATGGAGCATTCTTCAAAGACAAAGTAGTAGCAGTAGTAGGTGGAGGAAACTCGGCTTTTATCAGCGCATTATATCTAAGCAACCTGGCCTCCAAGGTATACCTAATCCACAGGAGAGAATCGTTTAGAGCGTTTGAAACATACATTGAAGCCGCCCGTAAAAACCCAAAAATAGAGATACTAACAAACACTATTGTAAAAGAAATACTAGGAGAAGAGAAAGTAGAAGGATTAAAACTAGTAAACACACAGACAAACGAGGAAAAAATCCTCATAGTAGACGCTGTATTCATTGAAATCGGTACAAACCCACCAACAGAGTTCTTTAAGAAAGTAGGTATTGAAGTAGATGAAGAAGGCAAAGCAAAAGTCAACATAGACATGAGCACCAATCTCCCAGGAGTCTACGCTGCAGGAGATGCTGCAGGTGGACCCTACAAATACAAATTTGAACAAATAGTAACAGCAGTGGCGGAAGGAGCAATAGCAGCAGATGCAGTAGCAAAATATATTGCAACACTCAAGAAAACTAGTTAAACCTCCCTCCCATTGAAGACACGATATTGAGTAAAAGAATAAAATTTAAACCCTTTTGAAACTTTAAAATAGATAAGGGGCCCGTAGCTCAGCCAGGTAGAGCGCCCGGCTCATAACCGGGTGGACCGGGGTTCAAATCCCCGCGGGCCCACAAATAACTCCTCTATTATACATAGCCACAGAGGATGTACTCGTAGACATCCAGAGTGAAAAATGGTTTTTCTATAAAGAACAAAGTATTCGTTCTCACGTTCCATACTTCCAGGAAGAGAGATATTCGCGTTGTCTTGGTGTTAACTCGTCTATTTCTATACCCATAGATTCTAGTTTTAACCTTGCAACCATTTCATCTAGTTCTCTTGGAAGTCTCAGAACTCGGTTTCCAAGTCTACTCTTGTTTTCTAATAGGTATTTTACAGCTAGGAATTGATTAGCAAAACTCATATCCATTACCTCGCTTGGATGGCCCTCTGCTGCTACAAGGTTTACTAGTCTACCCTCAGCGAGTAGGTAGAGTTTCCGTCCATCTTTCAATGTATACTCTGTTACATATGGTAGTATTTGCCTCTTCTCGACTGATAGTTCTTCTAGGTCTGGTATCCAAATCTCAACGTTGAAGTGTCCAGCATTGGCGAGTATTGCTCCATCTTTCATTTTTTCAAAGTGTTCTCTTCTTATAACTGCTATGTTGCCTGTTGCTGTTATGAACACGTCTCCTATACTAGCAGCTTCCTTCATGGGCATTACTTCGAATCCATCGTATACTGCTTCGAGCGCTCTAATCGGGTCTACTTCTGTAACAATAACTCTGCGTGCTCCAAGACCCCTCGCTCTTGCCGCTATTCCCTTTCCAACCCATCCATATCCTGCTACAACTACTATTTTTCCAGCAACTAGTATGTTTGTAGCTCTCAATATACCGTCGAACGTGCTTTGTCCAGTACCATATCTATTATCAAACATGTGTTTGGTGTAAGAGTCGTTTACAGCTATAACAGGGTATTTGAGTAACCCCTCGTTTTCAAGAGCTCGAAGTCTATTAACACCAGTTGTTGTCTCCTCTGTTCCACCAATTACATTACTCGCTATGTCAGGGTATTTCTCGTGGAGTACTGCGTGTAGGTCTGCACCGTCATCTATAACAATATCTGGTTTGCTCTCAGCTATTTTAGTTATACACCAATAGTATTCATCACTATTTTGCCCTCTCCAAGCATAGACGTGTATTCCACGAGTAGCTAGCGCAGCTGCAACATCGTCTTGAGTAGATAGTGGATTACTCCCTGCAAGATAGACTTCTGCACCGGCTTCTCTAAGTGTTAATACCAATACAGCTGTCTCCTTTGTAACGTGTAGCACAGCACCTATTTTCACTCCTTTCAAAGGCTTTGACTCGGAATACTTTTTTCTAAGGAGCATTAAAACAGGCATGTTTTTCTCTGCCCATGCAATCTTCAACTCGCCGCTACTAGCTAGCGATATATCTCTCACTTTAAACTCCATTAAACCCACCATGAAAAACTAGTCTACTAGAATCTAATATAGTTCAATAAAACCCGTGGAAACAACATAAAACAAATTAGTTGATTTAAAAATAGTAGTTCAATGGTGGATAAAACACTATGTCAGAAGGAAACGAGTTACCTAGAAGTGTATTGTTTAAAAACCTCATAGCAGATAAACCATGGCTCTACATAATAGCCCGGTTTATCAAGAGCTACCCGGGTTTAACAATTGAAGAACTAAAAGAAGCATCTAAATTGAAAATAGACGTGGTTAAACGAGGAGTATGGTGGCTCAAGAAATACGGTATTATAGAGGAAAAGAACGGTAAATTGTTTATTACACGCGAATACTCAGACATCATGGAGTCAATGATATACAACACTTGTAGTATAGGAGACTACACAGTACTATTACTAGACAAAGTATACCTAGTCTACCTAGTTAGAGAGGGTAAGATAGAATACTGGTCTCTACCAGTAGACTACTACGAGAAAATTAAATACTACGAAAACATCACTGGTGGAACATACACACCAAGTGAAATAGCGAGTATTCTAGGAGTCGACCCTGGAACAGCGAGAAGAGTACACTTACTAATAGAGCTACTAAGACAGTGTAAGCCGTCTCAGACCCGTGGGTCTCGGTCATAAATCCCAGTCGGTGGTTTTCATCACCACTAACAAGAAAACTCGTTGAGTTTTATAAACCCGTTTATAAATGAGCATATTAAAGCAGACGATTTAGAAAGGTGTTTATTATGGGTAAGGTAAGACCAAAACTCGTTAAGAGAGTAGCTAGAGAGCTACTAACCAAATACCCGGATTTATTCAAGAGAGATTTTGAACACAATAAAAAAGTAGTTTCAAAACTAGCTGTTATACCATCAAAGAAGTTGAGAAACCAGATAGCCGGGTATATAACACACCTACTAGCAATCGAGGCAAAACGCGAAAAGAGAGTTGAAGTTGCTGGAGAAGTGAGTGAGGCTGGTGCTTAAATACACTATTGGAAATGAATACATCGAGGTTTTACTAGGCTGGAGAAATACATCTCTACGTATATACCTCTACTCCTGTAAAAACATTACTGGAGACCTCAAAAAAGAAATAGAATACCGTGGAATTAAACCAGAAGACCCAGTCTCCATCATACCAGAAAACATTATTGAAACTCCACTCCAATTGATCCAAGCTGCACTAGCATATAAAATCTACTCTAGTGAATTAGAAAGAATACGTAATAAAGGCCTCTTACTAGCAATGCTAGCTACGGGAACTAGTCAAATAAGCGAAGTTGTTAAAATTCTAGGTGATGAAGTAGAAGAGAGAAAACAATACTATATTCTTGGAGTAGATTGTATTCCACAAAATACTAGTGAATGCACTCCACTAGACTATAGAAGTGTAGGGACAGGATTTGTAAAGCCATTGGTAAAAAACATTAGATTTCTTTTAACGCTTCTATAGCTCTACCACTCTTCTTCCCATTCTTCTTCTTCCCACTCTTCCTCTTCCCACTCCTCTTCCCATTCCTCTTCTAGCCACCACTTCACACTTCATCCCCAAATCCACGTTATAAGACACGACTTATAAATGTTTATTACTAGGAAATTCAACACGTTTCAATATGGGTGTAAATCAACTTTAAATGGTGTTTGCTTTTGAGTATTAAAGTAATTGCTACAATAGGTCCCTCTTCAAATAACTACGAAGTAATCTATGATTTAATTAAACACGGAGTATCTGGGTTCAGAATAAACTTTGCCTTTGGAAACCCAAGTGAATGGCATAACATAGTTGAAAATATTAGAAAAGCCTCTCGCGAACTAGACACGATAGTATCTATAATGGGAGATATACCAGGCCCCCAGACAAGAACAGAGAACACTGAAGCCATTACAGTGAAAAAAGGCGATTTCATAACAATAACCCTGGAATCCAAGAAGCAAGAATTTCAAGGCGAAAAAATACTAGTTGTTAGTAAACACGAATTATTTGATATTCTCACACCTGGAGATACTATTCTCTATGGAGACGGAGAAGTAGAAATGAGAGTTGTAGAATCTAGTAGAGACTACGCTAAATGCCTAGTTGTCACTACAGGTGTTTTAAAACCTGGTAGAAAAATTGTTGTTCCTAGAAAAGACCTACCAACTGGTTTTCTAACGAGTAGTGATATTGAATTAATAAAATATGCTTGTAGCGATGAATTCACCTATATTGCTTTAAGCTATGTTAGAAGTGAAAAAGATGTTTTACTTGTAAGAGACCTATTAGCACAGTTAAATTGCAGTACAGGAGTCATTTCAAAAATAGAGACACACAGTGGATTCTCCAACCTCGAAAAAATCGTAGAAGCATCTGATGCAATACTAGTAGCAAGGGGAGATCTAGGAGTACACTTCCCAATAGAATTAATTCCAGTCCTACAAGACAAGATAATTAAAACAACTGTTAAACATGGAAAACCAGTAATAGTAGCCACCGATATCCTGGAATCCATGATTGAAAACAATAGACCTAGTAGAAGCGACGTTGTTGGATTATACAATATAGTACACAGTCTTGCAGACGCCATATTATTAACTAGTGAAACAGCAATTGGTAAATACCCTGTTGAAACAATTAAATGGGCTAAAACAATAATATCAGCTGCATTAAACAACCTCCCCCATTCCACACTCGAAGAATTCAGAAGAGAATTAACAGCTGAGTCACTCATGGAGAAATACGCTCAGGGACTTATACACCTAGCTGAAAGCCTACATGGAACAATTATTGCATATACAAAGACGGGAAATATAATTCCATTGTTGTCTAGGTATAGACCTCTAATTCCAGTCTACGTGGGAAGTTGGAATAGAAAACTACTCGAGAAGTCAACTATATACTATGGAGTCAACCCCGTAGACTTATCAGGCAAACTCGTTGAATCAGATGACTACGAGAAAGGAGTTGAAGAAGTATACAGTAAATTGAAAACAATAGGCTACTTGAAAATTGGAGATATAGTAGTCAAATCCTATTCAAAACGCGGTATAAACATACATGAAATAAGAGTTGAAATTGTAGTGTAAAGCCGCCGGCGGGATTTGAACCCGCGTCCACCGGCTCTCTCGACTCCGGTCTCTAGTAAACCTTACGAGGCCGGCGCTCTACCAGGCTGAGCTACGGCGGCATCTATACAAAAAGAATTAGAGTAAGGGGTTTTTGTTTTTTACTTGGATATTTCTTTGAAGGCTAGAACGGCTTTTTCAGCCATGTCTTTCATGACGCTATATGGGTCTTTTGCCTTGACAATAGCAGATGCTACTAATACACCGATCGTGCCTAGTTTTATTGCTATATAGACGTCTTCACCTGTTGAAATACCTGCACCAGTTAATATCTTTACATTTGGATTAACTCTTCTAATTAACTCAACACTATTGGTTATAACTTCTGGTTTAGCTTTACTCACACTAATACCAGTACCAATCAACTCGGGTGGTTCAACAGCAACCATGTCTGGACCGAGTACAGCTATAGCTGCACCTGTCTCGGGCACATCTGCACATGCAAGTACTTCTAAGCCCAGTGTATGAGCCTTCTTTACCAAGTAGTTGATATCAGCTAGTTTTAATCTATGCTCACTGTGGTTAATGATAACTCCATGTATTCCCAGTTCTTTAAGGCCTTCTAGTGGAATATAGCCTGTTATAGCACCTGGCTCCAGCGGATCTGCGTGTTGAGCATATACCTTTATCCCCGTTCCTTTAACTTCTTCAAGCACACTCTTCAACTCGGTGAATGGTGGTGCTAGAATTACTTCTACATCGTATTCCTCAATAATTTTCTTCGCCGCTCTAGCTAGTTCAAGCGCATGTTTTCCAAAACTATGTGGATAATACGCCTTGTAATTTACTGCTAGAATAGGGCGCATATACCACGCCTCGAGACAAAGTATTTATTGTGGAAAAAAGACTATAGTGAGTGTTCTTTCTTAACTACTTTATACGCGTCTTCGGCTTTTACAAATCTATCTTTTAACTTCTGGAGTACATCTGGTAGTGTTGTATACTCCATTTCCTCTGGTCCAAGTCTGTGTGGCATGAATGGACCATGTCTCCTCATGTATTCTGCTATTAACTGAGCTATTCTCCTTGTTTCATCGTATGCTACATCGTCGAATAGGTCTACGGGCCCAATCAACCTGCCTCTACTTATATTCCAGCCAAGAGCTATAACACGTGGTGGGCCGTCAAACCTTGTAACCTTGGCGTATCTTAGTGGTACTGGCATTAATGGGCCGAAGTGGCTACCCCTCATCCACCCGGCTACTAAGTGTGGAAATGCAAATGCTTCTAGGATTTCACCAACTGCTGGTAGACCGTGTTGTGCTCTAACAATTGCTACTGGGTCGTCTTTACCAACATATCGACCAGCCATTAAATTCAATCTCTCAACACTTACAACTGCCGCTAGTAGATTATCGCTTTTTCTATAAACTCTTCTAATTACAAATCTACCGGTTGTACCAATTAATGCTAGAATATCATACATTTCCTCTGGAGACTTCATTAATACACTTCTACCCTCCATTACATCGTATACTTCAAATACAAATCCATCATGCATCTTGGGGTCTATGACTAATCCAGCTGTATTGAATGGATCAGCAAATATTCTAAAGATCGGTAGGTTGAATGCACCAGGCTCGGTTTTATCAGCGTGGAACGTAATAACGGGTTCAGCTACTCTCTCCTCCATTTCAAGCTCTGCTACACCAGGACCCATACCTCTAACATTACCGGAAAACGCCTCTGATAAGAGGTCTTGTCCAGCCGCGTAGAGTTTTAATTCACGGGCAACTTTTGCAGCTGCTTTAAACGCGTCCCATGCTAGTCCATGGATGTCTGGGTGGTCTGGGCCCTTAGTATGAGTCATAATTAACTGGATGTCGTCTCCAACATTTGTTACGTAGAAGTCTATAATAATACCTTTCTGTTTGGCTTCTGCAAGTATTTTTGTTGCGGCTGCTAGTTGGTCGGGGTGAGGAGAGTGGTGTCCAGCTATACTTCCAACATCTGCTTTTATTACAGAAAGAGTTATTTTCTCGGTCATTATAACACCTATACGCTTTTAAAATATCATATCAATGCTTATAAATCTTTATGGGGAAGGATGGTCTTGGATATTGATACATCCATGTAAAAATTAATCAACAGCGAAGTATATACCACGCTGCTTCTGTTCTCTATCCAATACAGAGTCTGGTTTATTAATTCTTGGCCTTCCAGTCTCTTGATCTCTACGGACAGTTATATCGAGGTTTCTTAGTAGGTTGTTTAAGCCATCACGTAGATCTAGTGGTTTAGTAGACTTTCCCTCTATACTAGGCGAGCCCCAAAACACCATTACCTTATCACTCACGTATGTTTGGAAGAGTAAGTCGTGTTCTACAACGATGGCTGCTTTATGCTTTTCTTCTATTATTCTACGGATTACTTTAGCAACACTAATTCTCTCTTCTACATCTAAGTATGCTGATGGCTCGTCTAGGAAGTATAGATCAGCGTCTCTTGCCAATGAAACTGCTACTGCTAGTTTTTGTAGTTCTCCTCCACTGAGCTCGTCTACTCTTCTCTCGAGTAGTCTATTTAATTTCAATCTCTTTACGAGTTCGAGGTATAACCACGATGTAGGGTCGACTGCTTGTGGAGAGGCTGCTTTTAAATTACCTAGAACTGTTTCCTCCGTGAATATTTTTGGCGAAACTTCTTGTGGTTTTATACTGACATTTGAAGCAGTAATTAATACTTCTCCACTAGAGGGTTTTAACTCGCCACTCAATAGTTTTATAAATGTTGTTTTACCTATTCCATTAGGGCCTACAATGCCAACTACTTCGCCTACGTGTAGCTCGCCGCCTTCTACCGAGAGTTTAAATCCACCTGGTTGATACTGGAACTCCATGTCGCTCCATGCGAGTACCGGGTATGGGTTTTCCTCTCTTACTTCTCCTTTAACTGTTATTCTAAACTTTATCTCGTAGTCTCTTATTCTCATGTTTTCCGCTGGTAGATAGCCCTTTAAGTAGTTGTTTATTCCAACACGGGTACTGTATGGTTTAGAGGTTATACCGTATACTCCGGGCTCACCATATATAACTGTTATATTGTCTGTTAAGTAGTCGAGGATCATTAAGTCGTGTTCTATTACAACCACGTAGTTTTTCTCTGGTTTACTAAACTCTCTAATAGCTTTTGCAACTCTAACCCTCTCTCTTACATCGAGGTAGCTACAAGGCTCGTCAAAGAAGTATGCATTAGCGTTTTTCAATAATACTGCTCCAACAAGGAGTTTTTGTAGTTCTCCACCACTCAATTCCCCTATGTTTTTATCTAGGAGTTTTTCTAGTGCGAGTGCAGATACTACCTCTTTGAAGTTTCCTGTTTCATCGGCTCTAGTAAGGAGTTCTCTCACTGTACCTTTGAGTACTCTTCTAGCGTGTTCAATGTATTGTGGTTTAACAACTGCCTTGATCTCGCCGGAAGCTAGTTTTGAAAGGTATGCTTGTATCTCTGTACCTCTAAAAGCCTTTATTACCTCGTCCCATTCGGGTGGATTGACTAGTCTACCTAGATTGGGTTTTATCTGACCGGAGAGTATTTTTATACTTGTTGATTTACCAGCACCGTTTTGACCAATAATACCCAGTATTTGACCGGTTCTAGGAGCTGGCAGACCATATAGTTTAAACATGTTTTCTCCATATCTATGAATAAGCATTTTCTCGTATTCATCTGGTAGGTTAACGATCGAGATGGCATTGAATGGACACTTTTTAATACATATACCACAACCAACACAAGTGTCTTCATAAATAATAGCTCTCGACCTATCCTCTGCTAAGTCAATTGCCTTCTTCTTTCTACTTCTATTTACAGGGCAAAACCTTATACACTCTAAATTACACTTACTCGGCTTGCAGTAGTCTCTATCTACAACTGCTACTCTAACCAAGCTGTAAGCACCTCACTATACTTTAAAATCAATTATGGGATAAAAGCAAGTATAAACACTATTTAATACGGGATGAAGAGTGGTGACGGCTCTGATTTATGACGATAAAAACAGAGCTGACTATTCTTCTGATGATTCTTCTTCTTTTTCAAACTCCTCAAGGAATATCTCGTAGAACTCACTAAGCATTTCGCGTTCTTCCTCGGTCAACTTCCTCTCCTTTGCCTCGCTTGCAACTGCTGTTGCAACTCTCTTATTAGCTTCAATTTGATATGTAATACTGTCTTTTCTACCCTTCTCTTCTTTTACTTCTACTTCATAACCACACCTAGTACACTTCATATAGATTTTCCCATTCTTTCTAGTAGGCACCATTATAGAGCCACACTTGGGGCAAAACTTAACCATTTAATCACCAAACACATTGTATCTAGTATAATGGTTAAATTAGGGTTATTAAATTATATACCTCTAAACACCAATAGAAAACACGTATTCTTTATCACAGTTTATTTACATACACGTATACTTCTAGACAACACCTTTTCCAACCAAGAAGTTTTCATCAATTAAGGTGTTGTCTAGAAGTAATAGTGAAGTTTAGAAGTGTAACGGCACCCGATCCCAGCTCGGGGCGGCTGCGAGGCCTCGCGGACCTCACGGCCACCCCGACGTGGCCGGCTTAACTTCCGGGATCTGACGAGACCGGGTGTTGCCCGGCCACTATGGCCGGGTCGGGTGCCGTTTTCACTCTATTTGTTGAAGGGGTTTTTAAAGTTTTTCTTTTTCAATAGCGTAGATTGCTTTTATCTTTAAGTCTCCTCCGCAAGAGGGGCATTTTCCCTTTACTAGTCCTATGAAGTCTCCTGGTTCGAATTCTCTTTCTACTATGTATCCACATTTAGTACAGACTAGTCGTTCTCTAATTATTTTCTCTGTTTTCTTTGGTTTCCTGGTATATGTATCGTAGACTAGGTAGATTATTAGTATTAGGATTACTATTAACCAGATTATATCGGGTGGGAGTTGTAGTTTTATCATGTTATCCACCTACCCAGGTATTCCCATTGTATTTCCAATACCCGCTATTATTACCGTTGCATTTTGTGGAGTGTTTTCTTCTATTATTCTCTCAATGTGGTTTAATGCGCGTTCACATGCTTCTACTATTTCTTTCTTCATTGTTGTAATAGCTTCTTTCATATCCATTTTCACTACTAGTGCTCTCAGTGGAATATTGTATTTAGATGCCGCTCTCTCAATTGCTATTTTCTCGGGGCCTGGGTC
>DADP01000037.1:8740-9725 GCA_002495025.1 Desulfurococcaceae archaeon UBA285 | reverse complement strand
TCTACATTTCCTTTGAGTTCTTCTACTACTCTATTTATAACTGCTCCAGGATGACCTACATTGCTCCCCGGGCCCTCTGCTTTTACAAGTATTAACCTCCGCCCCTTATAGTAGGCTTCTATTACACTCGTATCATCTATTACTCTTCTCGATTTAACCTCGCTTTTCTCTAGTAGATTATAGACTATAAACGGTCCTGCTCCATCCCCTATTGGCCTACCCTGCATAAATGACTCTAGCGCCTCGTGATATGTATATACAATCCGCATTACCTGGGGCATGAGGTACTCCAACTGCATAATCAATATAAAATTGTTTTCTCTCTCGCCGATGAGAAGGTAGTGTCTTATTACCTTGTAGACAATGTTTAAAGCTGCAACTATTGAAAGCGATGTCTCTACTAGTGATAACTCGTGTTTACCGAGATTTGGTAGAAATCCAGATACTATTTTCCTAACGCTGTTTTCAGTTGTTCTCAACAAGTGATCCATTCGTTTAATAATATCAGTAGGCTCGATTTCAACTGGTTCAATAGTGAAGAAGTCAATAACTCTCTCTATAAGTGCATCTGGAACTTCAACACCGAGATTTCTAAGCATATTCCTGGTTTTAGCCTTGTCTTCTTCAAGTAGACTCTTAATAGTATTTAATTTCGTCCTTATATCGAGAACCCATATCTTCAACTGTATGCGCTGGTTTAAACCAGTAATCAATAGAATAAACAGTATTATCCAAATCAATTGTATAATTGTTGAAGCATCCATTACATCCTACCCCCAAACACCCATCATGTAGTCAACTATGTATTAAGCATATACAGAAGGTTATTAAAAAGAATGTGAGTGGACCGGCCGGGATTTGAACCCGGGACCTCCGCCTTTCTCCGACCTCGGCTGCGCCCCCTGAGGCCATGCAAGGGCGGCGCTCTTCCAGGCTGAGCTACCGGCCCACCATTAAAAACACTATAGTTAACGGGGTTTTAAAT
>DADP01000037.1:6749-8638 GCA_002495025.1 Desulfurococcaceae archaeon UBA285 | reverse complement strand
TTCCTCTATGCTATATATGTCGATTGGGCCGCCATATTGTTCTGGTCGTTCTACGTGGAGTATAAATCCTGGTTGCTGGAACAACAGGTATTTATTGATCTCAATGATCGGGTTAAACTCTACTGTTCTTGGCGGGCAATAGGCCTTCATAATCTTCTCTCTAATTTCATCTGGAGAGTCGTGTAGGAATATCGCTGTTTCAGGTTTACTCTTACTCATTTTAACCTCTGATAACACCTCGTCTAACTCGCTTGTTTCAACGGGTTTCTTTTTAGCGGGGCCTAGAAGACCAGATACTATTGGTGTGTGTATGGCTACTACTTTCTTCCGGCCGATTTTCTCGGCGATATCTCTTGCAAGCATGTGTGCTTTACGCTGGTCTAGTCCTCCAAGTGCAATGTCTAGATCTAGGTAGAATATGTCTGAAACCTGCATTAATGGATAGATTAACTTAGAGAAGTCTGTTTCTGCCTCGTCAGCTGTTCTACCCATAATAGTCAATGCCCTCTTCACACGTGCAAGTGAAGTTTTCTTTGCCGACTTCAATAGAATACTCCAGTACTCCTTGTCGCTTACTAACTCCTCGGCGTCTACAAAGTGTATTTTACCAATGTCGACTCCAATGGCCTCCAAGGCCTTTCTCGTGTATCTAGCTGCCTTTCTAATTAACTCAAGGTCTCCTCCTAGCTTGTCGTTAATATATGCGTGCCAGGTAGCTTCTAAAATATAGAAGTCTACACCTATGTCGACCAGGTCTTTTACTTTATACATCCAGACTAGCCATCCAATATGTATTAGTCCACTCGGCTCGAATCCAATATAGCCTTTTGGCTTCGGGTTTTCAACTAGTAGCTTACTTAGTTCTTCGAGTGTTACTACTTCAACCGTGTTGCGTACTGCTATTTTCAGTTTTTCCTCGTGGTTCATTGCAGAGTCCTCTCACTATACTAGGGGTAGCTTATAGATTCACCGGGGTTTAATACCACTACTCTAACTCCATATTTTTCCTCGACTAGTTTCTTGAATTCAAATGGATCTGCTTGTATAACGGGGAATGTATTGTAGTGCATTGGAATAACTAGTTTGGGTCCGAGTAGCTCAACTGCTTTAACGGCTTCTCTTATACCCATTGTGAAGTGGCCGCCTATTGGTAGTAGCGCGACATCTGGACTGTATAGTTCTCCAATGAGCTCCATTTCACTGAATAAACCAGTATCACCAGCATGATAGATACTTAGATCTCTACCTCTAACAACTACTCCTACCGGGACGCCACGACTACTAGAGTGTGTTGCAGGAGTGAGTATTATTTCCAAGTCTGGGATTTTCAGTGCTCCACCAATATTTCCACCTATTGCTTTTACTCCATGCTCTTCTGCATAGAGAGCTATTTCATAGACTCCAACTATTACTCCACTTGTTAACCTAGCTATTTCAATAGCGTCTCCCAAGTGGTCTCCATGATCGTGAGTTACTATGATGTAGTCTACTTTCCTGTCTTTAAAGTCTCGTGGTTTAACAGGGCTTAATGGGTTTCCAGCCCATGGATCAATGAGAATTGTTTTTTCTTTTCCATCGAGGCCCGTTAATACTACTTCAAAGAAACTATGTCCATAATACCTGATAACTCCCATAACACACCCCTCTATTTATCAGTTATTAATTCCCGGAATTATTATTGTTTTCGCTAGAGAAAACCTTTGAGTGTGTACTACATGGTTACAGACGAAGAAGTAGAGAAGTTGTTGAAAGCCGGTGGTATTGCAAAGCGCGCTGTAAAACTAGCAGAATCTATTGTTAAACCAGGAGTTAAATTGATTGAAGTAGCCAGCACGCTCGAAAAATACATTGTTGAACAAGGAGGGCAGCCAGCTTTTCCAGTAAACATT
>DADP01000037.1:6148-6714 GCA_002495025.1 Desulfurococcaceae archaeon UBA285 | reverse complement strand
GACACTGCTATTACACTATGTTTTAACCCAGTCTACGAGGGCCTCGTAGAAGCAGCTAGAAAAGCACTTGAAAAAGCCATTGAAGTTGTTAAACCAGGTATACGTGCATCTGAAATAGGCAGGGTAATAGAAGATACCATTAGAAGCCATGGCTACAAACCAATTAAAAACCTCTCTGGACACGGCCTCGAGAGGTTTATTATACATAGTGGAGTAATAATTCCAAACTACCATGATAGATTAAACTTGTTTAAACTCGGAGAAGGCGTGTATGCAATAGAGCCATTTGCAAGTAATGGAGATGGAATAGTAGATGAAGGCCCAATTACAGCAATCTATGCATTAAAACCATCTACAAAGCGAATACCAGACGCTGCGAGACAAGTATACGAGGCAATATACAATGAGAGAAAAACCCTGCCCTTCGCGGCGAGATGGTATGTCAAACCAGGAAGTGAGACCACGTTTTACAAAGCTCTAGATGAATTAAAACGCTCTCGTCTACTAGTTGAATACCCTGTACTCGTTGAACGAAGAAACGCTATTGTATCTCAATTCGAACACAC
>DADP01000037.1:762-6124 GCA_002495025.1 Desulfurococcaceae archaeon UBA285 | reverse complement strand
TACTTAATTCTCTCCTCGACAACAATCATTGTAACAGTAGTTCTAATATCTGGTAGCTTTCTGATTTTATTGGTTACAATCTCTCTTATCTTCTCGAGAGCATCAGTTTCAACTTTGACTACGAGGTCGTAGGTTCCATAGACGACATAGGCTTCTTTTACCTCGGGGATTTTCATTAACTCTTCTACGACTTTACTCTCTGATCCAATCTCCGTCTGTATTAGGATTATAGCTGACTTCTTAGTCTCGGGCATTTCCTACCCCAATTATTTAGTTATTATAGGGGATATAATAAACTTATTTTCCACTGAGGTAATGGTGCAATAATGGAAACACCTAGAATAATGGTTTTACTCTATAGAGAAGACGATCCAAGCAAGAATACAGCGTTAAAACTAGTTAGAATGGGGTTTGCAGTACTGGTTTCAAAACACAGCGTTAGAGGATACCCCCTGGTTCTCAATCCCTACTCAAATACGTATCTTGGACCATGGTATAGAAACCAGGTGTTACAACACGGTGTACTAGTCCTTGACGCCAGCTGGAAAAAACTCTCTAAAAACAAGTTTAAGGGTCTACGGGGAGAACACGTTAAACTCCCCCCTCTACTACCAGGAAACCCTATCAACTATGGAAAACCATGTATGTTGTCTAGTATAGAGGCCGTTGCAACAACACTCTACATAACTGGGTTTCAAGACCTCTACAAGAAGATTTTAGGAGTATTTAAATGGATGAATACGTTTGACGCATTAAACAAAGAACTACTAGACGAGTATGCACGTGTATCAACACTCGAAGAACTAAGAGAAGTAATTGTATCATACTGGGAAGTAGAAAACCCATGTATAATACAGGAGGCTGGAGAGGCGGCCGAGGCATAACCCGTGTTCTGTACACCCGCATTCGTCTAAGCGGCCCATACCGGTCGCGCGGCACCTCACCCCGGACCCGGGCCTTGCACCGCGCGGGGCGGTCGTTTCAACGCCTCCGCCACGGTCCTCAACCGTTTAAACCCCTCGTCGCCGAGGGGTGGACGGCCTCATAGCCATGTCGTGGCGGCCGTATCGTTTCTGTACCGTTGCCGCGGGGACTACCCGCGCCCCTTACGGGGCCGCGCTGCCGCGGGGTGCACGGAGTTTCCTCACCCTTCACTAGTAATCCAGGCGTGGGCGGGGCCTCGGCCGCCTCCAAGATATAATACTTGATAAAGGGTTATTTTTCCATCCACGTTGAAGGCATAAAAATTGATCCACTTGAAGAGGTTCGGCTACCACTGGATACATAGAAAACACGTGTCTCGCCTGGAACCCAGTTTTAGTAAATTCCCGCTGGACAGAAACATGTCTATTAGGTATCAATTTCCACATTGTAGTCTAGTTAGCGAGAACAATAATAATTTAAATGGTCAAGACTGATAAAAAGCCTGGTCAACGCTAGGGGGCCATGTCCACCCGCAATGGAGGGGACGAACCCCCCGGTTTATGGACCAGGATCACTCCGCTAAACCCCCACCCCTGCCCTTCAACTGGAAAACTAAACCCTCTATATCTAAACAACTAATCTTCTCTTCTACTATAAGAGAAGTGATAGAGTAGTTAGTGTATAGACTTAATGCTTGAATATACTAGTAGAATCTTGTTGTATTATTATTGATCTTATTATCATTATACAAACTAATAATAGAAAAATAGTATATTAATAATACACTTGTTTACTCGAATTACTATGTCTTTGTAGCTAGTCTTGCAATTTAGATTGTATTGATTTCTTGTAGAATGAGTTGATTGTGTTATTGATTTAATAGTGTACGGGGTTTTGCATTGGAAGATGAGGGGTGGGTACCTGTGGTTTTTCTGGAGTGGAAGCCGAGGGGCGGAACCTTTGGTTTCAAGGTGGGAAAATTGCCCCACATAATTCATCCCACTCCAGGTCCAGTCGGGGTCGAGGGGTAGAACCTTTGGTTTCCAATAGTGGAATCAATAGGAGCCATTCATATATATCTCAAATTTATTTTTGCATTGTGTCGTATACGGTGGTTTTCTATGGTAACGATTATATAATTATCCATGTCTCTTAATGATATTAGGTGGTATATGTGAGTAAGAGTAGTGAAAGAGTGATCTTGGTTTCAACCAAGCCATTGAGAGAATACTTGATAGAAATAGCAGTAATGTTCCAAGAGGGTGCTGAGACAATAGTGATAAAGGGGTATGGACGCTTTATTAGTAAAGCAGTAGACCTCTATAATGCCCTAGTTAGTAAAATGGGAGGTAGTATCGAGTACCAGGGAGCATCAATTGGCAGCGAGGTTGTCCAGGGGAGGTCTAAGCCCTATATAGTTATTAAGGTAAAGAGGAGGTACTAGAGCGGCTTCTACTAGTCCACGAGTTACAAGCGAGGCAACAATACCTCTCACTGCTAGCAATCCCTGGATTTCACCCCTACTAATACCATCAATAACTTCCTCCATTCTCCTTGTTAACTCGACAGATATGAATTCTGGATAATACTTCTTCAAGTACTCGTATACTTCAACCCCTCTCTTAGTTGGAACCAGCTTCTTCCGCTCTTTTGATTCAATTATATAGCCGTGTCTTCTAAGACTAGCAATAATTTTTGCATATGTACTTGGACGTCCAATACCCAGCTTCTTCATGAGTAATACAACATCACCAGAAGTATAGAGTGCTATTCTACTCGAATCAGATACTTCTACTTTCTCTATGGACACCTCGATGACATTACGGCCTTTCAAGTCTCTGTATAATCTAACTTGCTGGATTTTGTTAAATCCATCATCGAGTACATCTAGTAGTACTTCTAGCTCACCCAGCTCTAGATCTCCGAGTTTAACAGTAAATCTAGCTTTTACTGCTTTAAACGGCTTCATTTGACTAGCAATAAACCTCTTAAATATCACACTGTATAGTTTTAAGTGTAAACCTGTAAGTGGTATTACAACAGGAATTAATCCTTCATCTATAGCTTGTAGTAGTTCATCAGCATCTAATGGGTAGACGGGCCGTATCGCCTCGTGGGTACCAGGCTGACCCCAGTGGCTAAACCTGGAATACTCTAATAGATTCTTCTTTGATAGGTATTCGCGGGCTATTGATAATCCTACACTACTAATATATGTGCTATCCGTTCTATGGTATGTTATAAGACCTGCTTCGAATAATTCCTGTGCAGTCTTCATTGCCACGTCTACTGGCAAGCCGATTTTAGAGGCCTCGACGAGCAGTTCATCAGTTGTTAAGGGTGGTTTAGGCTGTACTTCTACTACTTCTTCGGCCTTCTTTACTAGTGTAAGACTAGTTGCAGACTTAATCTTCTCGAGTAGTTCTTCTTGTTTTCTATCTATGTATATGGTAAAAGATAAGTCCACTGGTTCTTTGAATTTAAATACTACTCGTTTACACTTGTTTGCCAGGTGTTCTCTATACCTCTCAATTATTAATCCAAGAACGGGGGTTTGTACACGGCCGGCTCCGAGATTTCTCCTAGAGTATACAATTTGTAGTTTCTGGCTTAGAGCGAAGCCTACAAGTCTATCTAAAATCCTCCTATACATTTCCGCCTCGACGAGGTTTAAATCAATCCACCTCTTGTTTCCAAGAGCTTTGAGTAGCTCGTTTAGTGTTATTTCATGTAGTTCTATCCTCCATATATTGGTATTTACTTCTTTAATCGATGTGTATACATCATATGCTATTTTCTCTCCCTCCATGTCAGGGTCTGTTGCAATGTAGACTTCATCTACTTCACTAGCTAGCTTCCTCAATACATCTATAACGTATTTTGAATCACTGTAAGCTGGACTATTGCAGCGAGGACACTTATCGTAGTCTGTAAACTGAGTACCACATATACGACACTTTCTAATTGTAGTGTAAACTGGTTTTACCAGTGTGTCTCCAAGTATTACGCCGTAAAGCCCTGTTTTCTCGTCTATTGTTAAATCGTATATGTGTCCCCTTGTAGCAACTATATTGAATTCTATTACCTCTTGATCTATTTTCGCTGGAATAGTGTATACACTTATATCTCTAATCCTCCTCGCTGTCGGCTTACCGAAAAACCTCGCTATTGTCTTAGCCTTGGTTGGTGATTCTACTACTAGTAGTATAGACTTGTACTTTAAACTATCGCCACTACTAGTTTTTCTCGTGGATTCAATGAGGTGTTTTTCTCCCTGTAAATCAATGTCTCCGAGGTGTTTGAAAACTAGTTCTTTATTAAAAGACCTTAGTTTCTCTTCTAATCCTCTAACTAGGTTTTCAAGTCTCTTTTCTTCAATTATAATTGATAATCCATGTGTCATTCTATTTCCTATTAGCCTACTCGCCCTNNCTATTTGATTTTACAAGTGTAATAGTACCTAGTGTTAAAACACCTTGTTCATCTAGTATTGATTTAACGAGCTCTAGTGTCTCACTATATACTTCTTTGACTTCTTGGTATAAACCAGCTAGTTTCTGAATGTTTATAATAGAGTCTTCGGGTATCTTCCCAGTTAAACACAGTTTAATTATACGCTTCTCTGAGGGGGAGAGCGTCAGTGTCTTCTTTCTTAGTTCTACTGCTGTTTTTCTTAGAGCTGGGTCGTTTCTTCTACTTGCTATTTCAACAAGTGTACGTGTCAACATGTTTATTTTTGCCAGGAAAGACTCGATTGAAACAGCGAATACAGGTGTTCCGAGAAATACAACGTATTTTATTTGTTGTGGTGCATCAATACCTCTAACACTCGAACCATAATACGTGGAATACCCAATTAAAACATCTATTTTACCCTCTACTAGGAGGGATATTGATTTAGCATTAGCCTCGGCTACTTTAAATCCGTGTTTTTCAAGCTCGCTCTTTACTTTCCCGGTTAGATCATTAAACACTGTTTTCATGGGGTGGTGTGGAGATAAGTATACTATACATCCTCTACCGAGTTTTCCAACTAGGTTAACTATTATCGAAGCCGTTTCATTATGGTTTTCTACTAGAGTATAGCTGTCGGTGATATTTCTACCATAAATGCTTATACCAGACAAGTCTATTCTAAGAAGGTCTTTGAGTATTCTACTAGCTGGTCCACGACTACGGCCTGTTGCAGACGCGACTATTAATTGACTACTCTTTGTTCTACTGATTTCTTCTTCGAGTTCTCTATCTACTTCGAGGTATTCTCGTATTAATTCTTCTGGGTTTCTACCATAGACTTTACTAACCATGAGCTTCCAGAGTAGACTACTCCTCTTTTTAACTAGTTCTACTGCTCTATCAGTAAATCCAAGTAGTTTTACTAGCCCTACTACTCCCTTCTCGCTTTTTATCAAGCTATCTACATCGTCTACTATGACAA
>DADP01000037.1:0-735 GCA_002495025.1 Desulfurococcaceae archaeon UBA285 | reverse complement strand
TGATTTTCTCTAATACCTCTTCTCTATTCTTCTTCGACTTGGAGGAGTCATAACATAGTAGTCTACTTGTATCAAGACCTGTTTTCACAGCCTGCTGATACATTCTCTTGTAGGTTTGAGCTAGAAGGGATTTTGTTGGCGTTACATATAGTACTCTCTTACCCTTTGAAGAGGCGTAGAGAGCATATACTGTTAGAAGAGTAGTTTTTCCAATGCCTGTTGGTGCTACGAGAACAGTGTTTTCACCACGTAAAATCCTCTTCAACCAGTGTTTCTGTGCACCCCAGGGTTTAAACCCTGTTGCTTTCTCAAAGAATTTTTCAAAGTCTTCTTCACTTGTTTTTAAGAGGTCAAGGTATATCTTTAAAGGCGAGTATTCACCACTATAAGCGCCAAGTGAACCCTGAATTAAAGCAGCGTGGTTGTCTCTGTATACTGGTATAATAGTGCTCACAGTCCCCCGTTGTTGAATGCCCTACTTGAAATGCTTTTAAATAGGGGAGGCCGGTAATACCACGAGAGAGAAAAGTATTTAAGCACCAGGCACTATTCTAGTTTTATGAAATCTATACATAAACAAAAGAGATAGGTGGATAAATATGGCCCAACCACAAAGTGCAAACACAGTATTAGTTGGTAAGAAACCAGTAATGAACTATGTAATAGCAGTATTAACTCTAGTACACCAAGGCGTAAAAGAAATCTACATTAAAGCCCGTGGAAGAGCAATTAGCA
>DADP01000005.1 GCA_002495025.1 Desulfurococcaceae archaeon UBA285 | reverse complement strand
GGTTCGAATCCCCGCCCGGCTACTTCCTTCTATGTAGCTTCTCGTTGAAAGAGATATTAGTTTAAATGTGTATTGTGCTTCACGAGGTGTAATTATGTATTCTAGCACCAGGCTGGTTTATCAATACGACTCCTATATTAGAGAATATGAAGCAGTAGCCACCCGGGTTGTAGGCGACTTGGTTTTCCTAGACTCCACAATATTCCATCCTAGGAGTGGTGGTGTAGACCACGATAAAGGCCTCTTGTTTTTTGACAGTAATAGAGTAGAAGTAGTCGAGGTCTTTATAGACAAAGAGAGTGGAGATATAGCACACAGGATTTCTCCACGAGTAGACCTGACTCCTGGTAGTAGAGTAAAAATGATTTTAGACTGGGAGAGACGGTATAGGTTAATGAGGCTCCACACAGCTGCTCATATTATTTCAGCAATAATGTATAGTGAGTATGGAGCACTAGTTTCTGGTGGAAACATCAACCCTGAATACGCCTACGACGACTATACTATTGAGAAATTCGAAAAAGAATTATTCGTGAAAGTAGTAGAAAAAGCAAACGAGGTTGTAAAGAGAGATATAGAGGTAAAGATATACTGGCTTCCAAGAGAAGAAGCATTGAAAATACCGGGTGTTGTTAAACTAGCTGAGAGAATGCCTCCAGATGTAAAAGAGCTAAGAATTGTTGAAATACCGGGTGTGGATATACAAGCAGATGGAGGTCCCCACGTCAAGAAGACAAGTGAGATTGGCGAGATAGTATTCTTGAAAGCTGAAAACAAGGGTAAAAACAAGAAGAGATTATACTTTACTGTTAAACCATGAAACCAAATTGTAGAAGGAACCCTCGAAGCCAGGGGATTCTTCACCACTCCGCGGGTAGTCTCCCGACGGAGCTTCATCGGGCCCTGTTAATCCAATAATTGAATCCCTTTATATTCACTGCCACAGAGGAATAATCAGCCGCGGCCTTTTTCTTCACTGTTCAGACCGCTGAAAGCTCATCACTCAAATAATTCTACATACTGCACGCTTATAAAGAGGGTATATGGCTTTAACTAGTGGTAAAACTATTAAGAGGGATTCAGAGACATATGTATAATGAGTGCCGGGGTGCCCGAGCGGCCTAAGGGGGTGGGCTCGAGCGCGTGTTCCAGCGTTGTGGTGTGGGAGACCCACTGCCCCCTTGCGGGGCGCGCGGGTTCGAATCCCGCCCCCGGCGCTATATTTCTATGTGTGGTGTGTCTTTGACTACTCTTAGTATTATGCTTGTCACTGATCTCTTTATGTATGGATTTCTAAGTGTTTTCTTTATAAAGGCGTCGAGTTCACTGACGGATTTAAACACGCTTATTACTGCTATATCGTATTCTCCAGTTATATCGTAGACTGCTTTTACATTTGGTTCTCTACTTAGTGCTTCTTCTACTTCAAAAATGTGTGCTCCATCTACTTGGAGGAGTGTTAATGCGTAGACGTCATAGCCTAGTTTAGAGTAGTCTATTATTACAGTGTATTCTTTAATTACACTGTTTTTCTCTAGTTTTTTAATTCTAGAGTGTATTAGTGATGGTGCTTTTTTAAGGAGGCTTGCTATTTCTCGAATACTAATCTTTGAATTTTTACGTAGTATTCTAATTATTTCGAGGTCTAAGTCGTCCAGGTTTAATCTGCTTTGTAGTGGACGCAGTTCAACCACCTCTTCTACACTTAGTTGTGGGATTTGAACAATTGTACATATATACCTATCGCAATATTTAAAAAATGTTCATTTTTCATTAAAACACCATTAACAAATCTCCAAATTTCTCAATGCGGTGATTGAATGAGTGTTATAATGGATGATATTAAATGGGTTGAAATACACTATACAGACCTTCTTGGTAGATTGAGAGTAGTTGTAGTGAAATACAATGATGGTAGAATAATGTCTGGTGTTGATGGAAGTAGTATTGGAGTTGAAGAGATAGAGGAAAGCGATGTCTTCGTGGTAGGAGACCGTGAAACACTTAGAAAACTACCCTGGAATAACGGGTTTGCAAGAGTAATTGGAAACATATATAGAGACAGTGATACAATACACCCACTAGATTCGAGAAATATCGCTAAAAATGTAGGGGAATACGTAGTAAGAGAATACGGGTTAACCCCCCTTGTCGGCGTGGAGCTAGAGTACTTTGTATTTAAAGAGTGTAGAGTAGAATATAAACCACCATTTTCAGCACTATATACAGTCAAACCTCTGGATAGATCAATTAAAGGCGTATCTAGTGGATACCACGTATTCAATGGTGAACTAGACTCGTATAGAAACGAGGTTGTAGAAGTCTTAGCTAAATGGTTTAATATAGATGTAAAATGCCACCACCACGAGGTTGCATCAAGCCAGGTAGAAATAACACTAGCACCAGATAGCCCAGTTAAAACGGGAGATAGTGTTCAAACAGTAAAATATATTGCTCGTAGGGTAGCTGAGCGGAGAGGCTACTATGCCTGCTTTACACCGAAGCCGCTACCCGGCGAGAACGGTTCTGGTCAACACATACATATCAGCTTGTGGAGAAATACTGAAAATGTATTTAGTGACTCGAATGATACGTATGGATTGAGTCAAACAGCTAGGTATTTTATTGGTGGATTAATATCACACGCTAGAGCGCTTGCAGCACTAGTCGCTCCATCTGTTAATAGCTATAAGAGATTAATACCAGGCTATGAAGCACCAGTATATGTTTTCTGGGGTTTCAAGAATAGAAGCACATGTATCCGTGTACCACTCGTAAATAATGGCAGTAGTACAAGAATAGAGTTTAGAACACCAGATCCAACCTGTAATCCATACCTTGCAATTTCAGCTGTAATTATGGCTGGACTAGATGGAATAAAAAAGAAGATAGACCCAGGCGATCCAGTAGATGAAAACATATATAGTCTTAGAAAAGTCCCACGTGAAAAAAGACTACCAGCATCACTACTAGAAGCACTAGAAGAACTAGAAAACGATAATGAATTCCTCAAACCAGTTTTTCCAAGGGAGTTAATAGAGAAATACATTGAAGCTAAAAAGAGAGAGTACATAGAGGTAAATCAACACCCGTCACCAATAGAAATACTAATGTATAGCTAGTTAATTCTATAAATCGTGTAAGAGAAAGATAATTCTAGATAAACAAGTTGATGTAGCAATTAGTCAAGTCTATTGGTTCTTGAGGGTCACTGCGTTAATAAGATCTTGATTTTAAAATCCTAGAGTAAATAATAATTTACGGTGGGGAATACGTCAATAGAGCAAACATCTCGGTCTAACACACTTGTCCTTGAAGGACTTAGAAACCTTAAATCAGCCTCTCTATTTCAGATAATTGCGTGGATTTTATCGTTGATTGCTATTGTAGTGTTTGTTGTGGGCTGGATAACGGCTATAATACAGTCGATAAAAACATTTATTACGTTTGGTGCTTACCCAGGTGGTATATTTGGCGGGTTTATTGGCTTGGGATTGGTGGTTGCGGAATTGATTCTATCTATAATAGGAATAACTTTATCAATAATTAGTGTATTCTACCTCTTAAGTTCTGTAAAGAAATTTGTAGATTGGAAGCCAATTGATTTCTCTACTCCACGTAAATTACTAATTGGATATCTCTACGGCGTAATAATATTATTGATCGGTATAGTAGTCGCTGCGGTATTGTTGTTTACTGGAATACCATCACTCGCTTTAACAATGGGTGTTGCTTTCACAGTAGGTGGGCTAATATTTCTATTCGTTGGTTGGATAGGTCTAATAATACTCTTCTTCCGTTTGAAAGACGTATTTAATTCTTCGTTGTTTCTAATAGCTGGAATATTAGTGGCATTATTTATAGCAGTAATTCCACAACTAGTAGCATGGATCCTCGTATACGTCGAGACTAGTACACTAGAAAAGAAAATAGAGTCTGGTTTAATTCAACTCTAAAAGTAAGTGTGTAGTAGTTTATAGATAAATTTTATTTAAATCTTTTTTCAACTATGCAGGTATAATTTCACGAGGCTCTATTCTTCTTAATACTTCATCGTATTTGAGGTATGCTGCTAGGAGTAATAATCCTATTACAATGCCTCCAAAAATAAATCCCATTATCATCCAAACGTGTGTTTTTTCTTTTGCTCTTTGATAATTTCTCATTTCAACTAGTCTAATTATCTCTTTGCAGTTTACGTATATTACGTATATCAATATGTCTATAATACCAGGTATGAGAAGGAAAACTCCAAAAAGTAATGTTGCTAATCCAATAATCAACAGTATTATTCCAAACACTAGTGCGAGAATGCCAGATACTTTGACTAGTGTTTTAATAGTATCTACTTCTGGTGGAATTGATTGCAGTGTACCTAGTGNNCTCCCACATTTAGTATATATCAGAGTGAAAGTAAATACTTAGGAACTACGTGTTTAGACTTGATAGTGTGTTATTGACCACTTAAATGTAGAGATCTGGTCATTTACTCCGTGGTATAGATATATTCGTGAACAAAAAAGTACATTCTTGGTGGTGATATATGAGTTCAGAGAGAGGGAGCCAGGAAAGCAGTGAGAAAAAAGAGTGGGTTGTCAAGAGAATAGAGGAGTTAATTGCCAGGATTGAAAAGAACCTAGAGGAACTAGAGAAACAGGAGATACCTAATAAACGAGAACTCATTGAGAAATTGAGTGATATAGTCGAGGAACTTGAAGACGCTGTAGATAGAT
Source organism: Desulfurococcaceae archaeon UBA285 (assembly GCA_002495025.1). Classification (GTDB taxonomy): domain Archaea; phylum Thermoproteota; class Thermoprotei_A; order Sulfolobales; family Desulfurococcaceae; genus UBA285. The sequence continues at coordinate 6,984 of DADP01000005.1, read as the reverse complement.
TTGAAAGCCATCCAGAACTAGAACTATTAGAATTGAAAGAAGTAACCAATATGCTTAGAGTACTAGGCGATGTGGGACGCGACATTATTGGCTCAGTTATTGGTAAACTAATGGAGTTAATGGATGGAAAGAGACTGGGCGAGAATATATCTGCACTATATACGAGTTTAAAGAATGCTGGTATGCCAGACCCGATAATACAAGAGATAATTAAAGACTATGTAAACAAAGCACTATCAATGGCTAATATTGGAGAGATCGTTGAGAAATTATTGCCTGTAATTACACAGAGGAAAGTAGAGAAGGAAGAAAAAGAATAGTAAAATCTAGAGAAAGGTTAGTTTTTCATGGATGAAAACAGGGGTAGCAATGATTCACTATCTCAACTCGAAGAATTACTCGAAATACTTGAAATACTAGCTCGTAGAATAGATAGACTGGAACAATTAATTAAATCTATGAAGTCTCCATATTATAGTGATCAAAACCTACTCTTCAATTTCCTGTCTTTTTTAAAAGCACCGTCTCTCATTGTTTTCCAATCTCTACTTAGAGCTTGGATGGTTCTTACACGTATTGGAAGGACTGATCCTATAACAGAGTCAATTATCTATGTGCTCTCGGATTGCAGGGAGAAGAGTATTTCAGAGGTTTATAGAGGTGTAAAACAACTAAGAGGAAAGGCTTCACGTAGAATAGTGGCTAGAAAAATAAGGCTTCTAGAAGCCAGTGGAGTGGTTGTAAATAAGGGTAGTGAGAAGAGGCCTAGGTATACACTGAGAGAGTGTAGAGAGTGAACTACATTGAAGAAAGTAAAAATGATTATTGTAATTGTAACACTAATACTAGTAGCAATAGTCTTATTATTCAAGTTTACACTCTGGTATATCACTGTAAAAATAAAACTCTGGTATCACTTTAGAACAGGCCTCTATAGATTAAAACAAACACTGAGAAAAACCGGCTTATCGAGCGAGTTAAGTAAATACATTATCTCTGTTTACAATGAACAATGGAGAAATCTACGCTCAAGCTTATCAATTAAAACACTTATTAAAACACTCAACGAGCTTAGTAGGGGCGGGACTTCATCACCCGCTCAGATCCCGGAGTCTAAGTCCTCTGCATCCATTTATAATAAATAGTAAATAGGCCCGGTTTAAATGATTAATTACCCTTTATTGGAAATTAATAAATGGGATGAAGAAGGCTGTACTCGCCGATAAGTGACGAATCCGTTGAATACTGACCAATACTACATCATCTTATAACGTATTACTTTAAAGACTCGTTAATAAGTGAATTAGTAAAAAGTTGAACAATATATGAAAATTAAAAAGAGATAGTTTTTTACTCTGTATAGTGAGGATTTAAACAAGGTCTCCGTGAACCTATATTCATAAGGGTATATATCTAGTGGTTTTTCACAGTGATTATATAGAGCTTTTAAAGTCGGGTTTTTCTACTAGTTTACTGTTAACTACTCATCTTGTAGCCTAGGTTTTTTAACCTCGGTGTGTTTATTAGGTATTTAGGGTTTTGAAATGCTTAGTAGTGTTTTACTAATAATTACATCTATCTACGTAGTAACTGCATTAATGTATATTATAAGACTAGTTAAAGGCCCTACAATACCAGACCGTGTTTTAGCTCTAGACGCACTTAGTTTTGATTTAGCAGTATTTCTCGCTCTTTTATCAATAATCCTTGAAAACCCCATTTTAGTCTCTGGTGTAATACCTCTTGTTTTATGGATTCATGCAATAGATATATTTGTATCTAAATACCTCGAGGCAAGAGAGATGGGTGAGTGAATTGAATCTTGTTTTCTATGGTATTGGATTGGGATTGATTGCTATAGGTTCTTTCTTCGAGGTGGTTGGAGCTATAGGTGTTTTAAAACTACCAAGCTTCTTTCTAAGACTACATGCTTTAACAGTTAGTTGTATAGGTGGATCCATTCTTCCACTACTAGGTGTTGCTATTTTAGCAATTGGACTGGAAGAAATGGGTTCTCAAAGACTATTTATAACAGCTATATGTCTTATTAGCGTGTTTATAATACTCATACTTGCTCCAAGTGGTTCTCACTCTCTTGCACGAGCAGCATATAATTCGAATACTGCACCTAAACAACCACTTGAATACGATGCTTTAAGTCGCGGGGTGAATAAGGATTGAATATAGTTGTTTTACCATACCTCCTCGTTATAATATGTTCTTTAACTTCAACGTTTCTAGCTTATTTAATAGTAAAAGAGAGGAATTTAGTAGTTGCTATTTTACTACTACTAGGTCAGGGTATATTCCACTCACTCCTCTACTATCTCTTAATGGCTCCAGACCTCTTTATAACTTATATACCTGTATCAGTAGGGATTACACCACTACTCTTATTTCTATTGATAAAGAAGACGGAGTGGAGAGAATATGATTAAAAGAGATGTTTTAGTAGCATTTTCACTTTCACTACTTGTACTATCAATATCTCTAATCATATGGCTTGAAGGATATATTAGAATAGCCACACCTATAATTAGTAGTCTAGGTGAATCATATCTCTACTATTCATATAACCCCTGGTATTCTAATTACACATCGTTTTCTCTCAACGTGGTTTCAGCAATAATATGGGATTATAGAGGATTCGACACTTTTCTTGAAACAACAGTGCTTATGGCTTCAATAATAGCTATTTACACGCTTCTACGTGGATTTGAGGAGAAAGTATTTTTACAACCAAAAGGACTATCTACAATTACAAAAACAGCTACTAAAATCGTTATTCCATTAATAATAGCATATGCATTAGCAATAGCTACTCATGGACAACTCACTCCTGGTGGAGGATTTCAAGGTGGTGCAACACTAGCTGTTATATCATCTCTAATTATAGCTGTTTACTCACTTGAATTCCTCTATTACATGGGTTATAGATCAAAGAGACTCGTTGTAATTAGAGGATTGTGTTTAATTGGATTAATAATAGTTGCTATTACTCCCTTGTTAATAGGGTTTATATTGAATACTAAATCCTATATCTTCCAGAATATGAGTAAAGAAGACTCTTTTATATCAATGCCTTCATTTCTCTTCGATGCACCATTAGCGGGTTCAATCTTCTTTTACAATGTATTTGAATTACTCATTGTTTTCACAGGTCTTACAACAGCTTTGATGCTATTGTCTCTTAGAGATGTAGAGTTGAAGAAGGCATTTGAGGTTAGAGAAGTCTATGAGTGAAGTTTTTATTCAATTAGCATTTAGAACATCGATTATTGCATTTATAGTAAATATTGCTATTGCAATGTATGGTGTTTATACAAGACCATCTCTTATAAAGAAGTTTATATGTCTCATTATGTTTACTGATGCAATTAATTTATTTGCCTTATTTATTGGTTTTAGAGTTGTCAATAATACTTATCCAAAACCCCCTGTTTTAATAAGAGAACCTGTTTCACCTGGGGAATTAGAAGAGTTTAAATACATTGCAGTTGATCCATTGCCTCAAGCACTTGTATTAACAGCGATCGTTATTAGTCTAGCTGTTTTCATGTTTGTAATTGGTTTAATTCTAGTTTACTATGAACACTATGGTACAACTAGTATTAAAGCAATGAGGAGTGGTGGTGTTGAAGAGGTTTTTGAATAAACTCTTTGTATTCACTATAATACTAGTCTTCTTTATTATTTCAACTGGGTCGTTTAAGTATTATACATTAGTTATAGGTGTAATTGTATCGGCTATTACAACTTATTTATTTGAATCAAGTATAGTAAAAAAGACACTTAGATTATATGATGTCTTAAAACTCCTATACTTGTTTAAATACATAGTTTACTTTGTAAAAGCAGAAATACATGCACATTTGGAACTAGTAGAGATAATTTTATTTAATAAACCAATTAAACCCGCTATTGTAGCAGTACCCTACCACGTAGAATCAGATTATGGTGTTACATTAATAGCATTAACAGTGACTAATACACCTGGTACAATAGTATTAAATATCGATACGAATTCAAAACTCATGTATATCCACTGGATAAATGCATCTACATTTAACCCTGATGAAGCAAGATTGATAATTACAAGTGGTTTTGAAAAACTCGTAGAGAAGATTTTTGGTTGAGAATTATGGAGTATCTTATTGGACTACTTCCATTCTTCCTCGTAGCTGTATCAGTGATAATACTACTTATACCAATATTAAACAAGAGTTGGAAATCTCAAAGACTCGTTGAATTACTATCTCTTACTACGAGTGGAATAGCTGTTATTATGAGTCTACTTGTTTTAATCAATGTTGTTGAAAATAGAGTTGTATCTTATCGTTTCGCTGGGTTTAAACCACCACTTGGAATAGTCTACACTGTGGATTTACTAAGCTCACTCCTCGGCTTTCTATCAATGACTGCTTTGTTTTTAACAGTACTTTATAGTAAGTGGTTTATTATATCGGAGTGGAAGTACTTATACTACTCACTACTCTTCCTTCTCTCAGCTGGTTCTATTAGTTGTTTTTACACAGGAGATATATTCAACCTCTTTGTTTCAATAGAGCTTCTCTCAATATCTGCTTATGGATTAGTAGCTTTCTATAGGAGTAAACCAACTGCTATTGTAGCTTCATTGAGGTATGCTATGACTGGTATAGTTGCGACATCAATATATTTTTTCGCTGTAGTATTGATTTATAGTGCTTTCGGAACTCTCAATATGGCTGATATAGCTCTTAAACTACGTAATCCAAACGCGATTACTCCATTTTCCCAGAGTGTACTAGGCGATATTGTTTTAACTTCTAAAATAGCGTTTTCTCTAATGGTCTGGGTTTTTCTATTCAAAACCGGTATTCTACCAATAGGGTTTACATGGCAACCCCATGTCTACTCTGAAGCACCTCTACCAATATCAGCTGGTTTTACAGCAATAGCTGATAGTATAGGTATTTACTTATTCATGAGGTTTTTTACTACTATTCTAGGATGGGGTGTTATTGAAGAACTAGTTGTTTTTAGAATAACGCTTTTTTCATTTATACAAGTATTAGCTATTATTTCAGCATTTATATCGGTATTGTTAATGATTGTTGAAAAAGACATTAAAAAACTCATTACTTACAGTACAATTTCACAATTTAGTCTTGCTCTCCTAGGAATTACACTAGATAATGTATTTGGAGTTGTATCAGCAATTCTACTATTGATATCAAATATTCTAGGGGATGCTGTATTATTTTATCTAGCTGGATTGTCAATTATTGGATGTGGACGTAGTATAAATTGTATAGCGGTATTGAAAAATAGTAAGTCAATGGTTTTCTCACTAGTAGTAGCTATATTGAATTTGTTTGGAGTACTACCAGTAACAATTGGTTTCTGGGGTAAAGCACTATTGGTTCTAGCTGGAATTAATAAATCGATTACTCTACCCATTATAGTCCTAGTAGTATCGGGTATTTCAGCTATAGGTTACTTCAAGCTTCTACATGTAATGTATACGTATAAGGCAGTTACACGAAGTGATCAGGAATTAAGAAACACGGTTATTCCAAAAACAATTATTTTACTCCTTAGTACAACTCTCATTGTTCTTGGATTGCTATTCACTCTATATGAGCCATTTAGAATCTTCATAATAAATGTAGGGGAGGATTTACTAGGTAATTATAGAGAGTATATTGTTAAAAGTATTGGAGTAGAAGGGTTGATTTAATTGATGAAGATAGTAGTTGCAAATGGTGTTAAATATGGAGTTTATAGATTTACAGAGATATAGTGTATTTGTAATTTCAATGCTAGTAATATATCTTGGAAACACATTTTACAAACCATTTTCCAAGCAGTTCTACTGGTTGCTTACTAAGTTTATTGGATACTCTTTAATCTCTATTCTCATCTTACTCCCTCCCTTTGAAACTACTCAGATAATGTTTATTCTTATTACACTACCTCTAAGTCTCATTACATCTCTCTTTTCAGTTGAATACTCCTATATGAAGTATACATCGAGATCTCTTGTCTTTTTCACAGACCTTCTTGCTTTAACGATGATAATGACTTTTGCATCGAAGTATCTACTTGAACTAGTATTATTCTGGCTTGCAACAGAACTCGTTGGTTTTATATTAATTGCTTATGACGCCTTTGTTGGAGTAAATCCAGAGGCTATAAGGGCTTCACTTAGATACCTTGTTTTCTCTATGATACCAACTGATATAGCACTTTTTACACTTCTTGCATTGACTGGGTTAAATCCAGCTTTAACACAGTATATATGGAGACTCGACTTGAATTTTACACATCCGGTTTTAACAGCTCTTATTATCCTGGGTTTTATGTCTAAAGCGGCTTTAATACCACTACACTTCTGGCTACCAGATGCGCATAGTATGGCGCCTGCACCAGTCTCTTCTCTACTATCTGGTATAATGATTAAAATGGGTGTATATGGTATTCTACTATTAACTAATTACACTATTGATATTGAATTAGCACATAGTATACTCATAGCTTCTGGTTGTTTAACAGCTGTTTATGGTGGACTACAAGCTATTTTCCAAGAAGACGCTAAGAGGCTTTTAGCATATAGTAGTATATCTCATATGGGTGTTATTGCAATACTAACAGCTATTTACCTTAAAACACGTGATCCACTAGCATACTATGGAATAATAGCATATACTGCAACACACGCTGTATTTAAAACAACTCTCTTCATGGATACAGGTGTTATTGAAGTAGTATTTCACGAGAGAAGAATCGATAAATTAGGATTTGTTTATAGAGTTCTACCATTGGAATCACTAGCTGCCTCTTTCTCAATACTTGCAATGCTTGGACTACCACCTACAATTGGATTTTTTGCTAAGTTATGGATGTTTTCAACAGTAATTCATGAAATTACTTTGAACTACATATATCTACTTGTACTCCTAGTTTTATCAATAGAAGTTGCTCTCTCTATTGTCTACTCGG
>DADP01000016.1 GCA_002495025.1 Desulfurococcaceae archaeon UBA285 | reverse complement strand
AGTAGTAGATGTTGAACCAAACGAGACACTAATAAATACACTGAGATTTAAACTACGAGTTAAAAGTGTAAAGAGGGGTTGTGAACGAGGAGAATGTGGTAGTTGCACTATTCTACTAGATGGTCAACCAGTAACATCATGTATGCTACTAACTATGCAAGTCAATGGTAGAGAAGTAGTGACAGTAGAGGGATTAGAAAACGACGAGTTATTCAAAAAACTCGTAGACTCCTTTATCGAGGAAGGAGCGATTCAATGCGGCTTCTGTACACCGGGTATATTGTTGACAGCGTGGGCCGGTATAAAACAAGGCCGGTTTAAATCAAGAGACGATGTAAAGGAATACCTCGGCAACCTCTGTAGATGCACTGGCTACGTTAAAATCATTAATGCAGTATACAAAGTAGCCACAGGTGGAGCCGGGCGTTGACTCAAACAGGATTTAAATTCATATCTAAGAAAACACCGCGAAAAGACGCTGAAGCCAAAGTCACTGGTTCTATAAAGTTCACTAATGACCTCGAATACCCTGGTATGTTGATTGGTAGAATAGTTAGGAGTCCATATGCCTTCGCCGATATAAAGAAAATAGATGTAAGTGAAGCAGTTAGAATGGGGGCCGTTGTTTTAACACCAGATGATATACCGCAAAAACCATACAATCCTAGATTAGTGAGTATCGAGGAAGCCACGTTTAAAGATACATATGTATTAACATATAAACCACGATATCTAGGTGAACCAGTAGTAGCTGTGGCAGCACCATCAGAAGAGCTAGCTCAAAGAGCGGCTGAAGCCGTTAAAATAGAATTTGGGAGAATATACAATCCAATACTAGATCCATACGAGGCAATGAAGCCTGGAGCACCAAAAATACACGAGAGAATCATGAAGGGAGATAAATGGATTGAAGTAGAAAACAATGTAGCTGCTAGATTAGACTATGAAGAGGGAGATGTAGAGAAAGGATTTAGTGAAGCAGACCTAGTATTGGAAAGGTCTTTTAAAACGGGAAAGAGATACCATATGCAATTAGAGCCAAAAGCTGTTCTCGTTGTTCCAGAACCCGGTGGTAAACTCACTATATACACTACGACTCAAACTATACACAATACGAGAATACTGGTCAGCCAGTTATTCAACATACCCGAGAGTAGAATAAACGTTGTTAAAGTACCAATAGGTGGATCATTTGGTTCAAGTATACAAGTAAACTACCTTGTACCAATAGCAGTAGCCCTCTGCCTCAAGGCAAAGAAGCCCGTTAAGATAGCGTATACTAGAGAAGAAGACATGTTAGACCACTCAAACTTCGTCTTTCACTTTAAATTCAAAATTGGCGTGAAGAAAGATGGTGTGTTTACAGCGGCCGAGTTTACAAATATACTAGATGTAGGTGCCCACCAAGTACAACCATATCCACTACTCGGCACTAGTCTTGGATGGTTTGTATCGATGTATAAGTGGAGGAATATCAGGTATAGAGGTATAGCTGTTTACACGAATAAAGTACCGGGTTGTGCTCTTAGAGGTTATGGGGCTCCAGAAGTCCAATGGGCTGTTGAAACAATGATCGATGAAATAGCAGAGAAATTGGGAATAGACCCCATTGAATTAAGACTTGAAAACTATGTGGGCCGAGGCGACATATTCTGGGGTCAGGGGCCCACTGTTAAATCAGTTATTAAATCTGATGGTGTTCCAGAACTCCTCTTAAAGGGGAAGGAGTTAATTAACTGGGATAAGAGGGGTAGTCCCTCGGAAAAGAAGGGGAGGTATAGGCGTGGAATAGGTGTTGCACGTGGATTCCATACTTCTGGTGCTGGAGGCCCCATAAGCGGCGAGGTAATAGACTTCACGGGTTGTATATTGAAGTTAAACGAAGATGGAACACTAGACTATTTAACAGCACTACAAGACCATGGTGGTGGATCTCTAGATGCACATGTAAAAATAATAGCTGAGGAGCTAGGAGTACCACCGGAACTAATAAACCTGGCAACAGCGAGCACAGAAAACACTCCCTACGACGTGTGTACTCATGCATCTCGTGGAACCTATGTTGGTGGAGAGTGTGCTAGAAGAGCCGCTCAAATACTAAAACAGAAAATCTTTGAAACAGCAACGAGGATTCTAGGTAGAGTAGTTAACCCCGAAGCATTAAAAATAGGCTACGATGAGAAACTAGGTGAGACAGTAGTCTACGTTGAAGGAACAGATATAAAGATCACACTAAGAGAAATAGCTAAGACAGCCTGGCAGAGAAATTGGGGCACACTAATAGCATCTGTTACCTACCGCTCGACTTCTGCCCCTCCAAGTTTCACTGTGTACTATGTAGAAGTAGAAGTAGACACGTGGACTGGCAAAGTAAGACCAGTAAGAGTAGTAGCTGGAGCAGACGTGGGTACACCAATAAATCCAGACATGGTCGAAGGACAACTACACGGCGGGTTTGCAATGGCTTGGGGCATGGCTTTCACAGAAGACACAAAATACGACCCTGTTACCGGTGAAATAATGGGTAGAATACTAATAACAGACTACAAGATACCAACAGCTGGAGACGTGGTAAACCCCGAAGACTTCAAAGTAATACTTGCCAATACATATGAGCCAACAGGACCGTTTGGAGCAAAAGGCCTTGGAGAAGCGGCTATGAATCCAGCTGTTGGCGCTATACTCAACGCTGTATACAATGCTATAGGTGTTAGATTCTACGAGCTCCCAGTTACACCAGACAAGATTATTAAAGCACTCCGAGAGAAAGGTGAAACTCCATGGTAGGAGAAATACCACCCGTCAATATAACGAGTAGAAATACAAGGATTATACCATTCAATTTCGAATACTACGAGCCAAAAACACTCAGTGAAGCACTTGAAATACTAGACAAGTATAGAAGCGATGCGAGAATACTAGCTGGTGGAACAGACCTCATTGTTAAAATGAAAACTAGGCTGGTGGAACCCCGTGTAATAGTAAACATCAAGAGAATTAGCGAGCTAAAATACATTAGAGAAGATGGAGACTACATTAGAATAGGTGCTCTTACAA
>DADP01000020.1 GCA_002495025.1 Desulfurococcaceae archaeon UBA285 | reverse complement strand
AGGGCGGCGTCCTACCAGGCTAGACGACGGGCCCTTCTAACATAGAACATTGTATACAGGGTTTAAAAATAAAAGTATTGGAGAAATCGCAGTGGGCCCGGGGGGATTTGAACCCCCGACCTACGGGTCGCCCCTCCAGACTCATCTCATCCCTTAATGGTCGAGTGACCCGTAGACGTAGTCTGGAGCCCGCCGCTCTGCCTGGCTGAGCTACGGGCCCACTGCCTCTCATCCAATATGTATAGGTTGTTAACAAGGTATTAAAAACCTTTTAACATAGTAGTTATGGAAAGTAGAGTAATAGCGGTGCATAGAGCATTGAAGTACCCGCTTGACAGGATATGTATAAAGAGCGGTGTTTACTGCCCTTCATGCCAGAGGAAAATAGAAACAGGAGTGGTTTCAGAAGTAGACTTGCAAGTACTCAGAGAACTCGTTAATCTTGAAGACAAGTTGAAGCAATTGAAAAAAGGCGAGTATGTTAAATCAGTTGATACTGGTAGTGAAATACTAGTATTGATTAAAAACGGATTTGATCAATCGGAACTGGCCCAGTTAGAAAAAGAACTATCAAGTACACTGGGTAGAAGAGTAAAAGTAATAGAATATGTAAATGACACTAAAAAACTAATAGAGCAGATTATAGCACCAGCATCACTACTAGGAGTAAACAAGATATGGTTGCCAACAGGCGAAGAACTAGTAACAATAAGAGTTTCAAAGAGAGATAGAAGGTTTCTAGCGAGAAATAAAGAACAGTACGAGGCAACAATTGAAAAAGTAACTGGTGTAAAAGCAAGAATTGTTTTTGAATAAATCCTTAGATTATTTTCCCTCAAAATAAAGTTTGTCCTTAAATAACTCTCGTAAAACAATTGAAGCATACATTCCCGGTTCTAGTTCGAATTCATAGATAATAGAGTCTCCACGCGTGTAAACCACGTTGTTTCTTGGTTTAAACAATCCAGGTCTATGAAAACATGGAAGGAGTTTAATGACGCTGGGCTTTAGGGATTCGAGGTAGAATATATCACTATAGTAGTCTGTTGCATTCAAGCACCCAGGCATTGGGAGACTAGTAGCTAGTCCATTTAGACCACTAATCTCTATGATTTTATTTAGTAATAGGTTGAATAGATAGCTTGCATATGCATCTACCAGTATATTGTGGGTTTTCTTTGCTAGACTAGTCATTCCCATACCTAGCTTTGAAGAAATATAGTGTTCTTCGTAGATAAGCCCCCTGTATACTCCAAGTACTCTACGGAGAGATACATCTGGGTCTTCAAGGAGATGTATTGTTCTAAGTAGTACATCTGCAAACAAGTCTTCTCGTTTCAACAATAATAGTTTTCCCAGTAAGTGAGAGTTGCATCTTTTAACACCGAATCTTTGATATCCATAATACGATGGTATACCAGTAGTTGAAATAGTATCTATTATTTCTCTCAGTGTTTTAACTACTTCTACCCTTCCAGTCTCTATTATCACAGTGAATTTGTTTCCTTGAAATATGCTCCTAGAAGGCTTTTTCTTTGTAAATCCAACTAGTTCTATTTTAACACCTCTAGTTTCAATGGGTAGTAATGATGGATCCAGTAGCTGAGATTTTATAAAGAAATATGATTTAGTAGTTGCATTTTTGTCTTTAATACCAAAGAATATTATGTTTCCCACTGGTATACCTAGTTTACTCGAAACCAATTCCAGTGCTTTAAACGTCTCAGTATTTACTTTTAAAACACGGAGTACAGCGTATTCTCCCTTCTCATTGTTAAATCCTGTTTTTTCAAAATCCACTATTTCTTCAACTATAAACGAGTCTGGTGAAACAGTGTATTCTACTCCAAGCGACTTGTCTACTACACTGTATTTAATTCCAGTTGCATAATCGAGGGGGTGTGGATAGACCAGCATTTACAATCCACTATAGTGTTTTCAAATGCCCGGTTATTTTATCTATTTTCTCGTCTGGAGCGGGGCCTATGCCAATAGCTGTTACTGTACCTGGTGGTAGCTCAGTTAAACCAGCATCGGCTATTAATGCAGTGGGGAGGCCTGAATACCTTGCTTTCTCATATATTTCAAGTAGTTCTCTCTCACTAGAAACCTTTAATACGATCTTCTTTTGGCCACTACTCAACCATTCTTGAAACCATTCAGAAGCGTGTTTTTGTGCTTCGAGAGCTGCTGAAACAGCTGCGTGTGCTACTTGTACTGCTAGTTTCCCCTTACTCATATTTAAATCTGTTCTAACAACTATTACCTGCTTCAATGTAAACACCTATAAATAATTTATAAGGTTTTTAAGTTATGAATTAACACACTAGGTATTTACACAGGGTGTGTGCTTTGAGTAACTATGTACTGAGAGAGGAAATTAAACTACACGAAACAGCAACGATGGTTATATGCACAAGTTGTAGAAAGCCATTTACACCAGGAGAACACGGCGTCGAATTCGTCTGCCCCAATTGTGGAAAAGCAGTTATTAGGAGATGTAAGAGATGTCGTCAACTAGCAGTCGAGTATGAATGCCCCAATTGTGGTTTTAGAGGTCCGTGAGGTGGTTGTATGGCTAAAGTAGCAGTTATAATGAGAGTATTTCCAGAAGACATAGATGTAAACCTTGAAAACCTAGTCAAGGAAATAGAAGAGAGACTACCAGAGGGATATAGTGTTAAAGCATGGGATGAAGAACCAATAGCATTTGGATTAAAAGCATTGAGATTAATAATAACAATGCCCGAAGAAAGCGAGGGAGGAACAGAGCCTCTAGAAGAACTAATAAGCCAAATACCCCGTGTAAGCCAAGTAGAAGTATTAATGGTACACCGTGTTCTAGAGTAAAGCCAAAGAAACAAATTGTTTTTCACTACTGAAAACTACTCCTTGAAATCAAAGCACTATTTCAATCATTGGGAAGTAGAGATATTCTTGAAAACAAATTAACCCTCGTCTATGCGGGCCTTTTCAGCATCTATCAGGGGGTACTTACCCGGGTTCTCTCGTCATCGGGTCTAATAAACTATATTGTTTAACATTAATTTATACCTAGAGTCAAAGAAGAATTTGAAAAAGTCTTTTCATACTAGGCGGTAATTGATTGCTGATTCTTTAAAAAGAATTGAAGAAACTAAAAAAGTTTAATCAGAGAACTAGTAACGAGTAAACTCTCTATAAGACTACTTCTTCTTTTCTTCTTTCTTTTCCTCCTTCTTCTTCTGGCTCATGGAACCGTTTGTCCCTAGAGGAAACCCTCTAGGGACTTCCGCCTCGCCCACA